>NZ_FNXE01000057.1 GCF_900108395.1 Paenimyroides marinum
ACCGAAAACGGCATCAAAACCCAAATCTGGTGTACGCTCATCGCACAATTGCTGATGCAGGTATTGAAAGTGAAATCGGAAAGCAAAAAAGCGTTTTCAACCATTGCTGCATTGGTCAGAATACACCTGATCAGCCACGTTGATGTGTTTTGGATGGTGCAAAATAGCCGAAGGACATACCAAAAACGAAAAAAGCGAAATAAATCACCCTGCCTTCAGACTTCTTTGTTCTAAAATAAGGGGGAGGTGGGTTTTGGGGGAAACTAAAAAGATGTATTGATATTCAATAGATTAACAACTAATTTTGCCCTATTTGAAAGATTGCCCGTTTAGTAGTGAATAGAAATAATATACTGTATCTAAATAAATTCATCATATTGCTAATTTAATAAAAAACACCTACAAGGAATTATACCTTGCAGGTGCTTGGGTTTTATCATATTAAATTTACAACTTCTCAACACCCATATTCCAAAGGGTGAATGCCTGTATATCGGCATTTTCGTTAATGGTTTGCTGAACCGATTTTCCTGCGCCGTGCCCTGCATTTACATCAATACGAATTAACATGGGGTTGTTACCCGCATTTTTCTCTTGCAATTCTGCAGCAAATTTAAAACTGTGTGCCGGAACAACGCGGTCGTCATGGTCGCCTGTTGTAACCATTGTTGCCGGATACGAAACTCCTTCTTTTACGTTATGTACCGGCGAATATCCTTTTAAATAATTGAACATTTCGTTAGAATCTTCTGCCGTTCCGTAATCGTAAGCCCAACCAGCACCGGCTGTAAAGGTATGGTAGCGCAACATATCCAACACACCCACTGCAGGTAAAGCTACTTTCATTAAATCGGGACGCTGTGTCATGGTTGCACCAACTAATAATCCACCGTTTGAACCTCCGCGAATAGCCAATTTATCAGATGAAGTGTATTTTTCTTTAATCAGATATTCGGCTGCAGCAATGAAATCGTCAAAAACGTTTTGTTTTTGTAGTTTTGTTCCTGCATCGTGCCATTTTTTGCCATATTCACCGCCTCCACGCAGATTTGGAACAGCATAAATCCCTCCGTTTTCCAGCCAAACCGCATTTGCAATACTAAAACCTGGCGTTAACGAAATATTGAATCCACCGTAAGCATATAACATCGTAGGGTTCGTTCCGTCTAATTTTGTCCCTTTTTTATAAGTAATCATCATTGGAACTTTTGTTCCATCTTTTGATGTATAGAAAACCTGTTTTGATTCGTAATCTTCGGGATTGAATTTTACTTTTGGCTGTTGGTATATTTCAGATTTTCCTGAAGCTATATTCATTTTATAAATCGTACCCGGCGTAATGTAGTTGGTAAACGAAAAATACAAATCTTTTGCATTTTTTTTATCACTGAAACCACTTGCTGTTCCCAAGCCCGGTAACTGAATTTTACGAATCAATTTTCCCGAGTAATCGAATTGTTCAACCACCGAAACGGCATCTTTCATATAATGGGCAAAAAAATAACCGCCCGCTTTAGATAGATCAAGCACATTATCACTTTCCAAAATTACGTCTTCCCATGTGCTTTTATTAACTAATGTTGCCGCCTTTACTGCCATTAATTTTTTATTCGGAGCATTTAAATTTGTTTCGATATAAAGTTTTCCATCTTTAGAATCAATAACAGAATAATCGTTATCAAATCCCGTAACAATGGTTTGAATCTGGCTGTTTGCTTTAGTTAGATCCTGAATGTACAATTCGTTTCCCGATGTGGCATTTGCAGCTGTTACTACCAAATATTTTTGATCATTGGTAACATATCCGCTCACATAACGGCGTTTGTATTTTTCACCAAAAACAATTTGATCGTCTTTTTGTGATGTTCCTAATTTATGATAATACAATTTGTGCTCATCGGTTTTTGCGGAAAGTTCTGATCCGGTTGGTTTGTCGTAACTTGAATAATAAAAACCCTCGTTTTTGTACCAACTGATTCCCGAAAATTTCACATCGACCAAAGTGTCTCCAATAACCGATTTATCTTTTGCGTTTAAAACAATGATTTTACGCCAGTCGCTACCGCCTTCTGAAATAGCGTACGCCACCAGGCTTCCATCTTCGGTAAACGAAACATCGGCTAACGAGGTGGTTCCGTCTTTAGAAAAGGTATTCGGATCTAAAAAAACTTCTTCTTTACCCGATTTATTTTTACGATACAAAACCGACTGGTTCTGCAAACCATCGTTTTTATAATAATAGGTAAAATCGCCTTCTACAAACGGAGCTCCGATTTTTTCGTAGTTCCATTTTTCTGTCAGTTGTTTTTTTAATTGATCGCGGTACGGAATTTGATCTAAATAAGCAAAAGTCACGTTATTTTGGGCAGTAACCCAAGCTGCTGTTTCGGCAGATCGGTCGTCTTCCAGCCAACGATAAGGATCGGCTATTTTGGTATTGAAGTAAACATCAATAACCTCTTTTTTATTTGTTATTGGATAATTCATTTGATTTGTTTGGGCATTTACAGCTTGCGAGATAACCGAAGCAATAAAAATAGAGCTAACTAATTTTTTCATGTCAATAGTTTTGATAAGTTGCAAAATAAAAAAACTTGCCGAGGTTGGCAAGTTTTAATTATCTGAATTATAATAAGATTACTTTTTTGTGTATTCTATGCTTTGTGAATAAGTTTCATTAGATGAAGATAACGATTCCATTTTCAAAGGATAACTATCGGCATTGTATTCATATTTTACAGTACCAGAAAAATAATCTTCCGGATCTTCTTTACTTATAATACTTATACTAAGAACATTATTAACCAAATTTGTTTGATTCTCTAATATATAAGTTGAAACCCATTTTGGAAGATTTAAGTTTTTAAAGATCCCGTTTTTAGAATCAAATGTGAAAGTTACTTCTCCCTCATCCCCTGTCATTTTTGTAATATTTCCGTTAGCATCATAGCTATAAGTAAAATAACCATCGTTAATTAAATTTCCGGTTGCATCTACTATTAATATTTCTGTATCCTCATATTTTTGAGTACCATATTCGCCAACCATAGTTAAAGTTATTGTTGTGCCACTTTGCGAAAACGTATAAGTAGTTTTACCAGAATTATCTTTTTCTACAAATTCAACCAATTGACTTCCGTTGTAAGTAAAAGTATATTCATACCCATCACTTTCGATAATTTTAGTTAGCTGACCTTTGTTGTTATAGGTAAAAGTTGTTGTGTAATCTTCTGAAACAATTTTAGAAGGTAAATACATCTTAGAAACATCAACCGTTCCGTCATCTGTTATATTATCATCGTCATTACATGATGTAAAAAGCATTCCGGCTAACACAAAAGCCGATAAAATAATTTTTTTCATAAATATTAATTTTAATTTGGTGCAAATATAAAACTCCTTTCTTCAAGAACAAGAAAGGAGTTATTTTTTATAAGATTTTTAAGATCTAATAAGTAATTGTATAAACTTCGTTTTCGGTAGATCCGTTTTCGGTATAGTTCACTGACATTCGCGTTGGATAACCATTTATAATATGTTCGGCGGGATATGAATAAGCTTCTGATGAAGTATATGTGTTTCCGTTATATTGCGAAACCGAATTTACTGAAACAGGGTTATTAGATCCGAAATAAAACAAATCAAGATCACTTAACAACAATACCCATTTTGCTGAACTAATACCGCTTAAAATGCCTTTATCGTTATTGTAACTTGCTGTAATTGTTGAGTCTTCATCGACAATTTTCACAATATTTCCCCGGTCATCGTATGTAAACGTAGTTACTTCGTCAAAATTGTTAAAGTTTAAAACCTGACCTTGGTCGTTAAAATTAACCAATACATAATCATTATCCTCATCAGTAACTTTTGCCTGATTTTCTGTAGGATAGCTTATAGTGTACGATTCTGTTTCAGTTCCGCTTGGATCATTGTAAATAGTTACAAGTTTTACTACTTTACCCGAATTATCATACGTAAAAATAGTTTCGGTATATTCTGTATCAGAATCTTTATCGACAACTTTAACCAGTTGCCCGGTTGAACTGTAAGTAAAATCTATTTTACCGTAAGTACTTGTAATGGTTTTGGGTAATTTTGTTCTTTCTGTTACATTGTCATCGTCTTTACATGAAATAAAAAGAACCGATGTTGCCAATGCAAACGGAATAATCATCTTTTTCATAAAATTAGTGTAATTTATTCTTGAGTTTCAGGATATACAATCCGAATGGGTTTGTAATAAGTTGAAACGATTTGGTTAATATCTGATGCTTGTACTTTTATTAAATAATCGCCTTCGGCATACGTTTCATTAGTTGATTTTTCAGGTAAAATCACTGTTTGAATTTGATTTATTTCAGTAAAATACCCTTGAAGATCAAATAATTTCTGATTTACTTTGAACTCTTTTGGTAAATTATCTTTAGAATAAATTTCATATGCATATTCATATACACCTGTTTGATCGGTAAACATAAAATTCATTACTAAATCTTCCCCGAACTTAAATTCTTGATTATCTGAAATATTTGTAATTTCAATTGTTGGACCATCGGTATCCGGATCTTCATCATTACAACTTACAAAAGCAGTTGCCAATAAAAAAAACACGCTTATTTGTTTTAAAAACTTCATAATTAAAAATTTAGTTTTCAAAGATAAACGAATAATTTCAAATTTTAGTATTTGACATAGAAGTAAATAAAAACAGATAAGACTGATAAAACCAGCCTTATCTGTTAAAAATCAACATCTTAAGGATAGAAAATTAGTTACTTTGTTTATCAATTTCGTGCTGAATGATGTTCCAGTCATAATACTGAAAAACTTTGCCGTTGCTCATTGCTACAAAAATCCCGTTGGTGAATGATCCGCCGAAATTAAAATTAACAGCATCTGCCCCATCACATTCTATGGTAGAAAACGGAATTTTAGCAATCATTTTATGATTGTTTGCGTTCCCATTTTCTCCTTCGCGCTTGTAAACCACAAAATTGTTTGACTGCTGGTCTGATATTAAAATATAGCCCTGATTAGCATTTGTTTTATAAAGAGCAATGCCTTCATGATCGCGTTTAAAATCTTTCTGACCGAAAAATGCCAGTTCTTCATTCCCTTTTTCAGGATCGGCATAATATTTTCTGATACCTGCGGTTTCGTCTGAATAATAAATATATCCCAATTCGTTGTCAACCATAATGGCTTCGATTTCTTTTTTGCCTGAATAGTTTCCAAATTTACGAACCAACTTTGCAGTAACCGTTCCGTTAGCATCTGTTAATTCGTACTGATACATGTATTCGCCCGAAACACCTTCTTTTCTGCCAACAATTGCATAGGTTTTTCCGTTCGAAGGATTGGTGTATAAGGCAATTCCCATAGGATCCTTTCGTTCGGAATCTTCAAAAACTGCAATTCCGCCATTATCAACGGGTTTTAAACCGGGTAACGAAAATATGCGGATTTGATCTTTCTTACGCTCGGTAACTACGGCAATATCTGTTTTTTTACCGTTTAGCATCAATCCGTAAGCAATATCAACATTGTTTGGACGATCCATAGGATAAACTTTATCTACAATGTTCCCTTGCAAATCAAATACATACAAACCTCCTGTTTCTTTTTCTTTATCGGTTCCGATAATTAATGATTGTGATGGATTGGCTTTGTTGATCCAAATAGCAGGATCGTCGGTATCATGCGGAGTTTCCTGTGTGACAACTATTGGTTTTAATGCGTTTTTAGCTACCGGTGTCAGTTTTGAAGAATTACAAGATGTTACTAAAGCAGTAACCGCTACAAGATATAGTACTTTTTTCATTTTTTAATTTCGGTTTGATAAATTACTTTAAAATCTTTTTCGTTTGATTGAATTACGTAAGCTTTCAAAATATTGTTGGTTAGGGTGAATGCCATAAAACCCGGAACAGACTGGGCAAATAACGATCCTTCTATTTTTCCTGTTTCACGCAATTCACTGCCTGCACCAGATAAAAACTGCATTACTTTTTTGTTGTTTTTTTTAATAATCTGCAAATCGTGTTCGTGTCCGCAAATGTAAGCGTCAACCTGATACTTTTCTAAAATTGGTTCAAAAATCAACTCGGTGTCTTTTGTTTCCTGCTCGCTTTTGCGTTTTCCGCCTGTGTAAAGCGGATGATGCCCAACTACGATTTTCCATATAATTTTAGGATCGTTATTCGCTAATTTTGTTTCGAACCATTGTAATTGTTCCTTGGTATCCTGATCGTTTATTCCTAAATATTTTTCAGGATTTGCCTTATACTTTGTAACAAACGGATTGGTATCAATAACTAATAACTGTAAATATTTGCCTTTATCAATTTCTATCAATCGTTCAAAATAACGGTCGGGCATTTCCCATCTTCTCGAAATCTTACTGTAATCGATCTGTGCCTGAACATTTCCTTCATAATCATGATTTCCCAACGCAACATACCAAGGTTCGTGCAGTAAATGGTGTGTATAAATGTTCTCGAACGATGAAAACCACTGATAATCCTGCGTACTTTGAACTCCTGTTGGGTAAAAATTATCACCAACAGAAATAGTAAAATTCATATCTAAAATTTCAGCAATGGTTCCCATATCACGGGCAACTTCTTTCTGTGTGAAAGCACCATGACGACCAAAATCGCCAATGGCTAAAAACGAAATTCCGTCTTTTACAGGCTGAATGTCGCGGTGCTGATGAATTGTTTTATTAAGCGTATGATCAGGACGCTCCTGACCATACGAATGAAAATTAACACTTAATAATAAAACAACTATTGGTATAAAATAATTGCACTTCATTAGAAATCGTATTTAATACCCAACGTGAATCGAGATTGGTAATATTCTAACTGCTTCATACGGTTGGTATCGCCCTGGTAATAACGCAACGGCTGGTTTGTTAAGTTGTTTGCCTCAAGAAACACGCGCCAGTTTGGTGTAAACTTGTAAGAAGCATTGAAATCTAAAAAGAATTGCTTGTCGTAATAACTGTCTTCAAACTCATTTCCACCAATTTCATCTAAATAAGCCGATGTGTAATTAGCCGATATACGTGCTGAGAATTTGTTATTTTCCCAAGCCAACGATCCGTTAACCATGTGCGGTGCGGTGCGTGGCAAACCTAAACCTGTACGTGCTTCGCCGTCTTCATTAGTTATACCTTTTGCGTCAGATTTTGTATAGGTGTAATTTGCGTACAAACCAAGATTTTTAAAGAAACTACCTGGTAAGAAATCTAACTGACGTTGAAAAGCAACTTCGAAACCGTAAACGCTTACTTTATCGCCATTTCTTGCCTGTGTAAAATCCCAGTTTTCACCTGCCGGTATTGGGTTAGCAACCGTTGGAAAATCAGCTGAGAAATTATCGGTTGTATAAATGTTGTTATTGTACGTATAAATAAAGTTATCTAAATTTTTGTAGAATGCACCAGCCGAAACAATACCAATGTTTTCAAAATAATTTTCTGCCATTACATCGAAATTTGTAGCATAGGTTGCTTTCAGGTTAGGATTCCCCGCGGCAATTTCTGAATCGGCAGGAATTACATTTACATAAGGTGCCAAATTGTAGTAGTTAGGTCGTGCAATACTTGTGGTTATAGCAGCACGTAAGATGAAATTATCGTTTACCTTATGCTTTAATGTAACACTTGGCAGTACGTTTAAATAGTCGTTCTCATTTTTAATTTCTCCTACTAAATCTTCCTCGTCCATAATATAATTTCCGGTATATTCAATAGCAGTATGTTCTAAACGAACACCGGCAATTAACGATGTTTTTTCGTTGAAATCCTGATCCCAACGTAAGTATCCGGCAGTGATACGTTCTTTAGCTTTATAATTCGATGACAAAAATTCTGCCGGTTGTAAAGAAGATTCGAATAAATTAGGGTTTCCTAAATCTAACGAACCTAACAATTGATTGCTTGCAAAATATCCAGGTACGTATTGCGAACCTTGGTTAAAATTGTCGCCGCTCCAAAACACATTCTGAACATTTGCAAGGCTTCCCCAAGGGTTTAGTGGTTCATATTCGTAAAAAATGTTATCGCGTACTTTGTCTTTTAAACGCAGACGGGCACCAAAACGTAAACGCCCTTTTTGATGTTGAATTACAGAAAGCGGTACACGGAAGTTTAATTTCGCTCCGATTTCTTCTTCCTGCGTGTAATCATGATTTTCTGTGATGGACCTTAATTCAAAATTATTAGGATCTTCGCCACCAGCAGCATAAACCAACGGATCGTTTTTTCCTTTTGTGCTTTGTCCCATGGTTACATCTTTCTGTCTAAAATCCATGTAACGTTCATTCGGGCGGTCTTCGCTTGCTTTGGAATAAGAAACAGACCAGTCCATGTCTAATTTAGGCGTTAACAAATGCTCGCCTCGCAAGGAAATGTTCATTATCCGCTGATCTTCTAAACGGGCATTTTTGTTGCGGCTATTGTCAATACCACCTTTTGTTTCACGACGTATTTCTCCTACATAAGTTCCATCATCTTGTAACTCTAAATCTCTGTAACGGGTACGGTAACGATTTTCTCTGTCATCGCGCCAGTTGTACATAGCTGTTAAATCTATTCTGTTATTTTCGTTAAAAACATAATCACTGCTTAGAGAGAAACTTCTTCTAACCCGCTGTACATCGTATTTACGAATATCCATTTCGGTTATATACGGATTTCCGTTATCGTCTTTATCCCAAACAGCTTCTACGTTATCTGATCCAAAATTTTGTGATTGCCATGTTCCCGACGCAATGATTCCTAATTTATTATCAGCAAAACGGTTTCCGTAAATAAATGCACCGTTGTACAAACCTTTGTCACGTATAGGTGCATAACCACCCGATAACGTTGCCGAGATACGCTCGCGGTTTGGCACAGCACGGGTAATAAGGTTTACGGAACCACCAATAGCATCGGCATCCATATCCGGAGTTAGGGTTTTGTTTACTTCGATGGTTGAAATCATATCAGACGGAATCAAATCCATTTGAACATTTCGGTTATCTCCTTCAGCAGACGGAATGCGGTCGCCATTTAAAGTTACCGAGTTTAATTCGGGAGATAAACCACGAACAATAATGTTTCGGGCCTCACCCTGATCGTTCTGCATAGTAATTCCCGGTACACGTTTTAATGCATCGCCAATATTGGCATCGGGAAAACGACCTACCTGGTCAGATGATATAATGTTAGTGATGTTTGCATTATTGCGCTGTTGATTTAATGCTTTTGCCTGACCGCGAAGAAAATCACCTATAATTACAATTTCTTCTAACTCTTCAGAACCGGCTATTAACTGAAAGTTTGCGGTTGTGGTATGGTTGGCAGTAACGATCACTTCCTGTGCAGCTGTTACATAACCTATATATTCTACATATACCGTGTAATTTCCTTCAGGAAGACTTAAAAATTCATAACCGCCGTTTTGATTAGAAATGGTATAACGGTTTGAACCTTCGATTTTTATTGTAGCTCCGGGTAAAGAAAATTTATTGCTTTCGTCAATTACTTTCCCAGAAATCACCCCACTTTGTGCAAATGTAAAGGCACTTACCAAAGAGGCGGCTAAAATGTAAAAATTCTTCATTTTAATAGTTTTTACCTTAAAATTAGTTTAGGCAAAAATATCTTTACAAAAAGAAACTATAATTACCGGTATGTTATAAAACGGTTAAATAAATTATTCTGTATATAAAGAAAACTAAGATAAAAAAAAGACACCTAAGTGTCTTTTTTACTATTAATGCTCGTGTTCATCGCCAATAAAAACTTCTATAAACTGTTGGTTCTGGTTTCCGTTAACATCTAAAACCGTGATACCTACGTGATAATGACCTTCTTTTACATCTTCCGGTACATTGATTGGTTTTTCAACTGTAAATTCGGGTGATTTAGAAGGTACCTCTGCTGAAAAATCATAGTGGAATTCTTCTGCTTCTGATTGTTTTGCCTTATGTTGGTGCCCATCTTCTGCCGAATGTACTTCGATCTTATAGCTTGCTAAACCTATATTATCCTTCAAATCTGCTTTGAAATTTAAAACAGATCCCGGTTCTATTTCCTGATCGTCTGTTGGCGTAATAATTTGAATGGTTGGTTTGGTAGTATCCGCTACCATATTATCGTCATCTGAACATGAGCTGATTATTAATAAACCAATTAGTGCGAAACTTAAACTTGCTATTTTTTTCATGATTTGATTTCTTTTTTTTAATTAATGGGTATTGTTATAAAAAGTTGAATGTTTCTGCCAAACTCAGGGATATCCAAAGCCCGGTAAAAACTGTTGTGGTGGTAATACACCGTGTTAAATACATTGTTTACCTGCAAACGAATTTGCGGCTTAAAGTTTTTAAAATTAAGAGCCGAACTAAATTGAACGTTTACAATGGTATATCCCGGCGTTACCTCTTCGTTTTGGGCAATACGGTTTTGCTGCAATGCGGTTTTAACGGTTAACTGCAACTGGTTTTGCTGTAACAGTTTGCTCTCGTTAAAATGATATTGCACGCTGAACTGCCCGTTTGTAGGAGTAGAAAACGGCAACGGATAATCAACTCCTGTGTCACTAATCTGTTTATTGTACAAATAAGCTGCCTGTACCTGAAAACCAAATTTGTTCCATTGGTATAAGGCATCTATCTCTAAACCGGTAAGCATGGCTTTCGATTGCTCATAGCGATATACCTGTCCGCCATGTGGCAAAATAGAAAACACGCCTGTTGGTTTCAAGAAAATATAATTAGTGAAATAATATAAATAAGCACTTGCGTTTATTTTTAAATTACTTTTATGAAAATGCTGACTTAAATCAAAAGCCCAACCTTTTTCAACATCTAAATCAGGGTTTCCTTGTTCGTGACGAAACGCACCGTGATGTATTCCGTTTGAACTTACTTCCATTGCCGTGGGAAACCTGAAGTTCGACGCTGCTGTAAACGTACTTTCCCAACCTTCGGAAATTTGGTACGATACGCCTATGGCTGCATTTCCACGAGAAAAATCCTTAGACAAAGGTATACTGCGCTGCGCATTGGTTTGGGCATCAGTTTCAGCTGTCCCTCTTCCAATTAAATAATCATACAATACGTCATCGAAATATTCTGATACATTTAAATGTGCCGCATCATACCGTGCCCCCAGTTCTACATTCCAATCAGCAGCTATGTTCCAGGTATGCTTACCAAAAATCCCTATGTTCCAACGGTCGTATTCCGGCATTAAATAACTGTAACCTTCTATATCGTTGGTTTGATACTGGCTTTGCACACCCAAAATAGTAGTATGATCTAACAGCCAATCCTTTTTGTACGATAGTTCGGCATTCAGGGTATTTAGTTTAAAATCTAACTCTAAATCAGGATTGATTTCCGGTGCCACCTGATTGGAATAATGTGTATGAAACAAACTGTATTCCTGACGGTGATTGCGTTGAAAACCTAATTTAAAATCCCAGGCATCGTGCGTATTTTGCCATTTGGCATGATAGGTCACTTTAGTGTGATTTACCTGCTGATAAGGCATGCCTATGTTTCGGTCACTACCATCGGGTTTTGCATCATTAACTGACGGAATACCGTGAGCTCCGGCAAAAAAACCCGACTTGTTTTGAAACTGGCTAATGCTTAAAATGCTTTGAAAATAATCATTGACATATCCCCATTGTCCATACACCGAAAATTCGTTTCCGGCAGTATTAACCATCGTTCCGTTTGTCAATGGAATTTTGGTACCCAAATAGGTAATTTCATCAACAGGAACTTTGAAATCGGCAAAGATGCTATAAGACGTTTTAAATTTATAAAAATTCTTATCGTTTTTATAAGACAGATTCAATCCGTTTGCCCATGATTTATTAACACTTTGAGCTGTGGTTGCATATTGCCCTTTAAAGCCATTGGCAGGAATGATCTCATTATTCACCTCGATAACACCGGCAATGGCATCAGAACCGTGTGTAATGGTTCCAACACCTTTAATTACCTCAACGCTTTCGGTGGTTAACGCATCAATTTCCAAACCGTGATCGGCACCCCATTGCTGTCCTTCCTGCTTAATACCGTTTTCGGTAACTGCCAGGCGGGTAAATCCCAACCCACGCATCATGGGTTTTGCGGTTTGCGAACCAATTGTAACGGCATCTAAACCCACTACGTTCGCAAGGGTTTTAGCCAAACTGCTGCTGTAATTATCTTGCAGATATTTCTGTGTAATTTTTTGCTGATTATAAGCTTTTTGCTGTGCGGTATGAATTACAATGGTTTCCAGGGTTTCTTCTCCTTCTTCTTCTAAAACAATTGTTAGTTGTTTTGATTGGTCTAAGATGATTTTTTCCTGATAGATACCGTAACCCTCGGCAGAAACTTTTAACGTATATGTTCCGCTTTTTAGGTTATTAAACGTAAATCTTCCCAAAGGATCCGTATCCACACAATTACTGCTTAAATCAATATGGCTGTTTGCAATGGTTTCGCCCATCGTATTTTTTACCACACCTTGCAATTGGTGCTGTGCAAATATACTATAGCCAAACATACACAAAACAACCGTTAGTAATAAACGCATTTTGTGAATTTTTAATTTGTGTAAATAATCGAAAAATCTATTTAAACAAAAATAGGCGGACCGCGAAGGGAAATAACGTCAAACGAAGCATCAACATAGCTAGTGTGGTGCGTTACGTTTAATTTTGGATATGTTATTGAAGAATAAAATACGATTACATCTGGTGTTACAGTTGTAAACGGACTTAAAGTAAAATGACAAATCTGACAATTATCAGGATGATGGTTTGCCAATGGATCATTTTTGGTGTGATGCGAACCTGCATCGAAAAAATCAGTAATTAAATGCGAATAGGTATGCGCAGATTGAAACATCAACGTTACTAAAACGCAAATGCTAAAAAACAACGATATGATCCGCTTATTTGATTTCATAATTTTACAAAGATAAAAAAACTACTTATATTTAAAGTCTAATTTATTCCATTTTTATGATAAGATTATACATTTTCTTGATGTTCATTATTTTCTCATGTCTAAAAAGTTTTGGACAAAATGAAAGTTATATTGTTGATCACTACTAACCGACTAACTTTTCAAAATTAAGGAGCTTCCCATTGTGGTTAGCTCCTTTTTTCATATTTTGGTTTTACGACAAATCAAAAATATGAGCAATAAAGATACAGAAAAGAAATTAGTCGGTCAGCCGATTTTCAAACAAATCATCAATTTTATTCCAAAAGATAAATTTGATATGCTTGTCTACAAGCATA
>NZ_FNXE01000010.1 GCF_900108395.1 Paenimyroides marinum
GAACTATGCTTGTAGACAAGCATATCAAATTTATCTTTTGGAATAAAATTGATGATTTGTTTGAAAATCGGCTGACCGACTAATTTCTTTTCTGTATCTTTATTGCTCATATTTTTGATTTGTCGTAAAACCAAAATATGAAAAAAGGAGCTAACCACAATGGGAAGCTCCTTAATTTTGAAAAGTTAGTCGGTTAGTAGTGGAAAAAAATATATTTTTTGATTTTTGTTTTTATCAGTAATTGTACGATACTAAATGCACAATCAGCTTTAGACCAATTTAATATTGAAAACGCTAATAATTCTACAGAAAAACCAATAAAAGTTAGTCTCAGAAAATTATATAATAATCCAGAGAAGTATAATGGAAAGGTTATTTCTGTAACAGGATTTATGATAATTGAATTTGAAGGAACTGCAATTTATGATACCAAAAATCGGAATAGAAAAAATAAAACGAACTTGAAATATTGGTTAATGATGTCTAAAAAAGATATTCATAAGTTGGAGGGAGAATGTACACATAAATATGCGACAGTTATAGGACAGTTTAATAGAAATATTAAGGGGCATTTTGGTATGTTTAATGGTTGTATAATGAACATTCGAAATATAGAATTGAAATAGCATAAGAAACGCTCGATATTTTCGAGCGTTTTATATTTAAAAAATTATTTATCCAATCCACGTTTCTTCAACAGCGGTTCAATCTTTGGATCGGCACCACGGAATTTTCTGTATAATGCTGCGGGGTCTTCGGTTCCGCCTTTTTCCAATACGTTTTCACGGAATAATTTTGCTTTTTCCTGATTGAATAATGAAGTCTCTTTAAACGCCTGGAAAGCATCTGTGTCTAATACGGCACTCCAAATGTAGCTGTAGTATCCTGATGAATATCCTCCTGCAAAAATATGACTGAAATAAGTGCTGCGGTAACGGGGAATTATCGCATCAATCAAACCAATGTTTTTCATGGCATTGATTTCAAAAGTGTTCACATCGTCTTTAATTTCTGTAGTTGCTGTGTGGTACTGCATATCTAAAAACGATGCTGCCAAATATTCGGTTGTTGCAAATCCTTGATCAAACGTACCTGCCTTTTTCATTTTTTCTATTAAAGTATCAGGTATTACTTCGCCTGTTTTGTAATGTTTTGCATACATCTTTAAAACTTCGGGTTCGGCAGCCCAGTTTTCCATAACTTGTGAGGGCAGTTCTACGAAATCTCTTGGAACGTTAGTTCCTGCCAAACTTTTATAATTTACGTTTGATAGCAATCCGTGTAATGCATGTCCAAATTCATGAAAAAACGTTGTTGTTTCATCAAATGTTAGTAAAGACGGAGTGGTAGCTGTTGGTTTTGTGAAATTACAAACGATAGAAATTACCGGTACTTTGCGTTTGCCGTTTTCCATTTGCTGGTTGCGGTACGAAGTCATCCAGGCACCACCACGTTTTGATGCACGCGGGTGCATGTCCATATACAAAACGCCCAATGTAGATTTGTCTTGGTCAAAAACTTCCCAAACAGTAACGTCTTCGTGGTATTTTGGTACATTGGTCAGTTCTTTGTAGGTTAAGCCATACAACTTATTGGTTACATCAAAAATACCCTGACGAACATTTTCTAAACTTAAATAAGGTTTTAATTCCTGCTCGTCTAAACTGTACCGTTCTTTACGGATTTTTTCAGCATAATAACGCCAGTCGGCAGGTGTTACATCTTCGTTGATTCCGTCTTTTCTCATTAAGCTTTGAATATCCGAAGCTTCTTGTTTTGCTTTGTTCAGTGCAGGTTTCCACAATTTCATTAATAAATCGTTCACGGCATCCGGTGTTTTTGCCATACTTTCTTCTAATACGTATTCCGCATGATTTTTATAGCCCAGCAATTGTGCTTTTTGCATACGTAAATTCGCGATTTTTAAGGCAATTTCTTTGTTGTCGTTTTCGTTATTCTGGTTGCTTCGCATTTGATAAGCATCCCAAATTGTGGTGCGTAAATCACGTTTGTCGGCATATTGCAAGAACGGCATAACGCTGGCATTACTCAATGTAAATACCCATTTGCCTTCTTTGCTTTTATTTTTGGCTTCTTCAGCAGCGGCATCAACTAATTCTTGCGGCAAACCGGCTAAGTTTTCTTTATTATCGATAACCAACTCGTAATTGTTGGTTTCTTTTAAAAGGTTGTCTCCGTATTTTAACGATAAAACAGATAATTCACTGTTCAGCTTTTTTAGTTTTTCTTTATCTTCTGCCGATAAATTAGCACCGCTTCGCACAAAACGTTTATAGGTTTCGTTTAACAACATTTGTTGTTCTGCGTTTAATTTTAAAGTTTCGGGTTTTGATACAATATTTTGATCGTAAACAGATTTTACTTTTTGAAAAAGCGCATCGTTTAAATAAATGTTGTCGTTGTGTTCTGAAAGGGTAGGTGCCATTTCCTGCGATAATTTTTGCAGTTCGTCATTGGTATTGGCACTGGTTAAATTGTAGAGAACAGTGGTGACTTTTTTAAGCGTTCCGCCGGCGTTGTCTATAGCTACAATTACGTTTTCAAAGGTGGGATGCTCTTTATTGTCAACAATTTCTTTGATTTCTTTTTCATGCTCTTTAATTCCTTCTAAAATAGCCGGTTTAAAGTCGCTGTTTTTAATTTGGTCGAACGGAGGTACTTCAAACGGAGTGTTCCATTCGGCAATTAAAGGGTTTTCTTGTCCTGATGTCATTGCGGTATTTTCCTTTTTTTTACACGATTGCTGTACGGTGGCTCCTACTAAAATGGCCAGCATAATGATTGTTTTTCGCTTCATTTTTATGTTTTTCCGCAATTTACTAAATCTATTGGCATAAAAAAAGTACAATCTGTTGAAAGATTGTACTTTACAAAAACAATTAAAAAGGTTCGTTTTATTTTTGTTCAACCAACTGAATTTCAGCATTCAGATTTACATCTTCACCTACTAAAACACCACCTGTTTCTAATGCTGCATTATAGGTTAAACCAAAATCTTTACGGTTGATTTTTCCGTCTATATTTAAACCTACTTTTGTGTTTCCCCAAGGATCGGTCATTAATCCGCTGAATTCTGCATTTAATTTAACGGGTTTAGTAATGCCTTTAATGGTTAAATCACCAGTAATTTCGTAGTCATTACCGTTGCCTTCAATTTTTGTTGATTTAAAGTTCAATGTTGGGTATTGATCCATATCAAAAAAATCGGGACTTTTTAAATGGTTATCTCTGTCGGCATTGTTTGTGGTAATGGAGTTGATTTTTGCTTCAAACTGCAAATTCGCCTCTTTTAAATCATCATTAAAATTGATAGCTGCCGAATAATCGTTAAAATGCCCTTTAACGTTGGTAAACATCATGTGTTTTACTTTAAATCCAATTTCGCTGTGTGCTGAATCTATTGTCCATTTTTTCATAATATAAAATTTTAAATTAGTTGCTATTCATTGGAACTTCTATCATCAGAAATTCACTGTTTTGGTTTATTTTAATTTGTACTTTATCCGTTTCCCAAATACCAATTGCATCGCGGGTCGTTAACTGATTTCCGTTTATTTCTAAAGATCCGTTCAAGATAAAAATATACATCCCGTTCGTGTCAGGATTTTCAATATTGACCGAAATTTCTTCGCCGGCATTAAATTTTGCCATTTTAAACCAAGCGTCTTGCTGTAACCGTAAAGTACCTTCTGTGGCTGTAGGTTGAATCAGCGTTTTTAGTTCGTTGTCTTTTAACTGATATTCCATTTGACCGTAACGCGGCGTAATATTTATTTTGTTAGGAATAATCCATATTTGTAAAAACTTCACTGCTTCGGTTTGGCTGTCGTTCATCTCGCTGTGTGTAACACCTGTTCCGGCACTCATGAACTGAATTTCACCTTTTTGGATCACACCGGCAGATCCGGTACTGTCTCTGTGGCTTAACTTTCCTTCAAGCGGAATAGAAACAATTTCCATGTTTTCGTGCGGATGTTCTCCAAAGCCCCTTCCGGCTGCCACATAGTCATCATTTAAAACACGAAGTGCACCAAAATGAACTCGTTCCGGATTAAAATATCCTGCAAATGAAAACGTGTGATAAGATTTTAACCAACCATGGTCGGCATAACCTCTTGTATCTGCTTTATGGATAATGTGTTTTGCCATTTTTTTTTCCTTTCTTATAAATTGATAGTACAAAGTTAGGTGTTTGAGAATCAATGGCGATTAATCTAAATTAAGAAATTGACAATTATTTCCTACGCAATAAATTTGCTTTCATTTTACTGAAAAATTCGGGTGTTACGCCAATAAACGATGCAATGTATTTTTGCGGCAAACAGTTTACAATGTCTGAATATTTTGCAAGGAATTTTTCATAACGTTCTTCGGCAGATAACGACATTTTATCTAAAACACGCTGTTGATTTGCAATTAAGTTGTTTTCGGTTAAAATCCTGAAAAAACGTTCCAGCTTGGGTACTTCTTTAAACAAACGTTCACTGTCGCATTTTTGTAAAATTAACACCTCGCAGTCTTCCATAACATCAACATATAAAATAGCGGGTTTGCCGGTTAAGTAGCTATACATATCGGCAACCCACCAACCGGGTGTGGCGAAACTTAAAATATGTGCGTTTCCGTTATCGTCTATGGTGTAGCTGCGCAAAATTCCCTTTAAAACAAAATAAGTAAAATGTGCTTCATCTCCCGGTTTTATTACAATGGTTTTTGCCTTAAAGCGGTCTGATGCAAAAGCATTTAAAACTGTTTTTTCTTCGTCGGGAGTTAACGTAACATGTTTTGCGATATTTTGAAGTAACAGATTTTCCATAAAATACATTCTGAAATTAACAATTATAAAATTAATGATTAATTATGATTAGAACTATTTAAATTAGTACCTTGTTAAAAATATATAAATCGGTATGTTGACATTTAAACAAATAAAACCTGACAATGTTGTGGTAATGCGCCATAAAGTATTAAGAATGGGGCAACCCATAGAAACATGTTCTTTTGAAGGCGATTTAGACGAAGGAACGAAGCATTTTGGTGCTTTTCTAAACAATGAATTAGTAGGAGCGGTAACAATGATGCTAAAGAAAACAAATACTTATAAGGTGCATCCGGTGTATCGTTTAACAGGGTTGTCTGTTGAACAGAAACATCAACACAAGCATATTGGCAAACGGTTGTTGCATTTTGCCGAAGAAAATATTTCCAGAAAAGGAACCGTGATGATTTGGTGTTTTGCCCGTGATTATGCCGTTCCGTTTTATAAGAAAAGCGGTTATCAGTTAAACGTTCAGAAAGTGGTGATTCCGCATATAGGTTCTCATAGAATTATGTTTAAATTTGTACCCAAATAAGATTAATCATTTTTAGAATGAACTGGAAAAAAATTGTTGTTGGTTTACTGTTATTCTCTGCTTGTTCCGAACCTGAAACGGTCAGGGTTTCATTGAGCAACGCCGAGAAGAAATTTCTTATAGAAAAACCACTGTTATTTGGAAAAAATGAACAAATAACAACTTTTTATGCCAACAACGATTTTGAAACCGTATGGCAGGATAGTTTAAACCGCAACGAATTGATTTCTGCAATTATCGATAGCAGATATGACGGAGTTTTACCTGAAAGCTATCCGTTAGCAAAATTAATAAAGGCTCATTGGGATTATAAAAACCTAAGCATTCCCGAATTAAAAAAAGCAGATATTGATTTTAGTGAAAATTTTTTCAAAATAGCCAATCAATTAGCATCGGGCAAGGTCAACCCCAAAAAATTATATGGCGATTGGGAACCCTATATTCAAGAGTTTGACTTTGTGTCGTTGTTAGAAAAATCGTTAGTAGAAAAAAACATCCATAAAACGTTAGAAGATATTAAACCAAAAAGCGAATTGTATCTAAAATACAAGAAAGCCTTTGCAAAATATGTTCCCATAATCTCAAAAGATACGCTTTCGGCAGAAGGTTTGATGCAAAAGAAAATCTGGGTTAATTTTGAACGTACCAAATGGTTACAGCCCGATTTAGGTGAAAATTATGTTTGGATTAATTTGCCCGAATACCGGTTGCAGCTGGTTCAAAACAATCAAATTGTTGAAACGCACAAAGTTATTGTAGGTAAAAAAGAACGCAGAACACCTGTGCTTTCGTCTTCATTCAGCGGTATTATTATTAATCCCAAATGGACGGTTCCGCCCACCATTTTAAAGAAAGATCTGGTTCCGAAAGCCACAGCAAACCGAGGCTATTTTGAATCAAACCGATTGACAATTTACGATAAAAAAACAGGTAAACAGGTAGATCCTGAAAACTGGAATCCTGAAAATTATGGCTCGTACCGATACGTTCAGCAAACCGGACGTTTAAATTCGTTGGGACAAATAAAATTTGATTTCCCAAACAAGCACATGGTTTATCTGCATGACACCAATAACCGGGCAATGTTTGGCGTTGCTAACCGGGCGTTGAGTTCGGGTTGTGTACGGGTAGAAAATCCATTTGGTTTGGCTGAAACCATTTTTAAATTGGAGGGTAAAAACATATTGCGTAGCGAAATGGATACATTAGCACATTATGAAAAGACAAAAAATTTCAAACTGAACCAAAAAGTAAATGTTCATCAGGTGTATTTTACGGCTGTAATTGATTCTACAGGATCTGTGAAAATTCTTAATGATATTTACGCGTTAGATAACAGATTGTACAAACGATTGATCCAATAGGAAACCTATTCAGATAAATAATTATTTTCTTTCCTCTTTTTTTTATTCCAATAATAATAAAAAGGTAATCCGGAGAGAACCAAACCAATTCCTATCAAAGATTTTCCGGGAGATTCGTAAAGAGAAATTCCTAATAGTAAAATGCAAAAAAGCACAAACATTGCCGGAACAACTGGATAACCGGGCATTTTGTACGGACGTGAAATATCTTTTTCTTTGATTCGTAATAAAATGACCCCCAAAACAACAAGTCCGAAAAATAGAAAACCAACAATGATAAGCATATCGGTCAGCATGTCAAAGGATCCCGAGAAAACCAAAATGCAAGCCCAGATGCATTGGTATTTTAATGAATGGTGAGGCGTTTTGTTTTTAGGGTGCGTCAATGCAGCTTTTTTAAAGAAAAATCCTTTTTTTGCCATAGCGTAATAAATTCTTGACGAAACTAAAATCGTAGCATTTGTACAACCAAAAGTTGAAATTAAAATCATTCCGCTGATGATGTATGCACCGCCTTGTCCAAGCAGCTTGTTAATTACCAGCACAGCGGCAATATTATTTTCATCGGCACGAATAGATACCATCATTTCATCAATCGGCATCACGTATAGATACGCGCTATTGATAAGCAGATAAAGCAAAATAATAGAAGAAATACCGATGATAAGCGCACGTGGTAAATTCTTTTTCGGATTCTTAATTTCTTCTCCTATAAAACCCAAAGCAATCCAGCCTTCATAACCCCAAAAAGCGTTTCGGATTGCCAAAACCATGGCACTGATGAATCCAATAAACGTAAAACCACCCATGGGATAATTCT
The DNA here is from genome assembly GCF_900108395.1 of Paenimyroides marinum. Taxonomy (GTDB): domain Bacteria; phylum Bacteroidota; class Bacteroidia; order Flavobacteriales; family Flavobacteriaceae; genus Flavobacterium; species Flavobacterium marinum. The sequence continues at coordinate 7,560 of NZ_FNXE01000010.1, forward strand.
TAGAAACAGTCTCAAATGTGTGAATGCTTCCTACATCGTTGGTAAATGCAGCACAAGTTATAAGGAGAATGGAAACTGTAATTAAAAAGGTAAAAACAAGACTTAAATTTCCTCCTTTTTTTGTTCCTTTTATATTAACAAGAGTTAAAGCAATAATAAGTATGCAGGAAGCAAATTTTGCTCCGATATTAGAAAAAGGCTGAAGTCCGAGAACGTTTATATCTGCCCATTCGGAAGGAAGATGGGGCAAATCGATAAAAGTACCCAGAGCACCGGAGAATACAAAAGCAATCGATGAAATTGCAGCGGTTTGAATGACCGTAAAACAGGCCCATCCGTACAGGAATCCTAATTTTTTACCGTAGATTTTTTCCAGCCAGCTGTATGCACCACCTGAATGAGGAAACATTGCACCCAGTTCAGCAATACTCAAAACGCCACACATAATAATGATTCCTGCCATTAGCCAAGCTAATACTACCAGCCAGGGGGCGTGAAGCAAATCTGCCATAGGAGCAACTTTCTTGAATACACCCGAGCCAATGATCGCACTCATTACTATAATGATCGCCATTTTTAGATTAAATGATTTTAAAAGCTTGGGAGATTGTATATTTTTATCCATAATGATTTTTGTAATAAACAAATGTAATTCAAGAACATTAAAAAAGACTAAAAGCCCTTGAAAGAGGGCTTTTAGTTATATAATCTGTTTATTTTAATAATTCCGATTTTGTTAGATAATCTTGTTTATCTGCATGATAGATAAACAAGCAGCTTTCGTCTTTAATCAGGTTGATGATTTTATGGGCTACTGCATTTGGCAAGGCGGGGCAACCAAGGCTTCTGCCTAAGTATCCCTGGTTCTTCCCTAAGTTTTCATTAGCGTAATCTGCTGCGTGTATCACAATATCGCGTTCGCGCGCATTGCTGTTAATACCGGCTTCTAAACCGTCTAAACGCAAAGATAAACCATGTTTACCCATATACGTTTCAGCAGTGGTATAAAAACCAAGGCTGCTTTTGTAAGATTCGCGGGCGTTTGAAAAATCGTTAGCAAATTCTTTACCGCTGTTTCTTCCGTGCGAAACCACCGTTTGATAAAGAATGTCATGCGTTTTCATATCAATAACCCACATTCTGCGTTCGGTTGATGATTTTGTAAAATCTATAATTGTAAGGATTTCGTTTTTAATTTTCCCTTCCTCTTTCAGTTTATTGTATCCTTTAAAAGCGGCTTTAAAACTTTCTAATTCGGGTTTTGCAAAGTTTTTTTCATCTAAATCTAAATATTCTGACAAAACCATTTTATCAAAAGCACTTAAATTGCTGGTAGCATTAGATTTTAAATTAGTTTTAGTTACAGCGGCTAAATCCTTAGATTTTAAAGTAGAAGACTTTGTAACTACCGTAACTTTTTTACCGTTTCCATTTCCATTGTTGTCTCCGTTGTGGTCGTTAATTACCATTGGTTTAAATGATAACAGACCCACCATCATAATAGGCAATAATTTAAAATTCATTTGTTCTTATATTATATTATTTTAATTTTCTCAGCGTAAATATAATAACTTTATTGTAAATCAATGTCTTAATTTAATGTTTATGAAACATATTTAACATTTGTTTTTACTAAAATGTTAAAAAAACAGACCGTTTTCTAAAATTCTATAGTAAATTTGAACCATATTTTTTTACCGATTATGAACAAGAAAGTCCTTTTAATGATATTAGACGGATGGGGAAAATCGCCCGATCCCAAAGTATCTGCCATAGATCATGCAAATACGCCGTTTATTGATAGTTTATACAAAAAATACCCACATGCAGAGCTTCGTACCGATGGTTTAAATGTTGGCTTGCCTGAAGGTCAAATGGGTAATTCGGAAGTGGGACACATGAATTTGGGTGCCGGAAGAATAGTGTATCAGGATTTGGCTAAAATTAATCTGGCAGTAGTAAATAAAACTTTGAGTGCAGAGCCCGAATTGCAACAAGCCTTTAATTATGCCAAAGCAAACAACAAACCGGTACATTTTTTAGGTTTGGTTTCTGATGGAGGGGTGCATTCGCATATCAATCATTTATTTGGATTGTTAGATGCTGCGAAAGATTTTGGACTGAAAGATATTTTTGTTCATGCATTTACCGACGGACGCGATGTGGATCCAAAATCAGGTGCCGATCATATCAACAATTTAGTAAAACATATCGAAGATACTGATGCAAAATTGGCTTCGGTTATAGGGCGTTATTATGCCATGGATAGAGACAAACGTTGGGAACGCGTTAAAAAAGCTTATGATTTATTGGTAAAAGGTGTTGGAATGCCTTCGCACAATGCCGTTTTGAGCATGGCTGATAGTTATGCCAATGAAATCACCGATGAGTTTATTGAACCTATTGTAATGGTCGATGAAAAGAACCAGCCGGTTGCAACGATAAAAAATGGCGACGTGGTGATTTTCTTTAACTTTAGAACTGATCGGGGCAGACAATTAACCGAAGTGTTGTCGCAAACCAATTTGCCGGAATTTGGTATGAAAAAATTAGATTTATACTATGTTACCCTGACAAATTACGATGAAAATTACACCAATGTAAAAGTGGTCTATAATAAAGATAATATTACTAATACCTTAGGAGAAGTTTTAGAAGCTGCAGGTAAAAAGCAAATCCGTATGGCAGAAACCGAAAAATACCCTCATGTAACCTTTTTCTTCTCTGGCGGACGTGAAGAACCTTTTAAGGGCGAATCGCGAATCCTTTGCCCGTCGCCCAAAGTAGCTACTTATGATTTAAAACCCGAAATGAGTGCTTATGATTTAAAAGATGCTTTAATACCAGAGCTAAACAAAGCCGAAGCTGATTTTATAGTGATTAATTTTGCAAACGGAGATATGGTGGGGCATACCGGAAGTATGAATGCGGCAATAAAAGCTTGTGAAGCAGTTGATATTTGTACACACCAGGTAGTTGAGGCTGCCATAGCAAATAATTATACCGTACTTATTTTAGCAGATCACGGAAATTGTGAAACCATGTACAACGCAGACGGAAGTCCTAATACCGCACATACCACCAACCCTGTGCCTTTAATTTTAATAGACCATGACATTAAAGAAATTCATAACGGTATTTTAGGTGATGTGGCACCGACAGTGTTAAAATTAATGGGAATTTCCCAGCCAGATGTAATGACAGCTAACTATTTAATATAAAAATTTTAGTAATAATTTTTTTATATTAAAAAAAAGATTAATTTTAGAGTGAATTAATTAATAAAATTTAAATTATGAAAAAATTATTACTTTTAGCAGCATTTATTGTTGCTTCTGTCGGTTTAAATGCTCAGACAACGATTATTTCTCAAACAAATGGTGTTGCTCCTGATGCAAATGAAGGAACTGTGGGTTGTTTTCAGACAAACTCTCAAGGTCAACGTACAGGAATATTCGAAACACATTATTTTCGAGCTTATACAATGAATGCTAATACGGATATTCCAGCTATACAAGTAGGTGTTGGTAATTTAGCTTTTGCATCAGGGATTACTAATTTTCCGATTTCAGTAAAATTATATAAAAGTAGCGGTGCTTTTCCAGGATCTTATCCTTCAGGATTAACTGACTTATCATCGGGTGGTGTTACTGAAAATTTGACAATTAATGACACAATGAGCTTAGTAACCATCCCATTTTCTTCTCCTATTTCGGTGTCTTCCGGAGACGTTATTGTAGCGGAGGTTTTTCATGGAGCTGTGAACGGCGCTACCTATACTATGGGTGTTACTGCTAATGAAACAGCAATAGGGTATATACTAGCTACTCAATGTGGTCTTTCAACACCTGATGATATTTCTACTTTAGTTGCAGGTGCTGATGGTAAAATTATTATTGACTTGGTATCTGGAATATTATCCACTCAAGATTTCTTTATCGAAAACTTTACTATGTATCCAAACCCGGTAACAGATGTGTTAAACATTGAGTCTAAAAACGGTTTAAATGCAAACGAAATCAAGATTACAGATATGACCGGTAAAGTGGTTAAAGTACAAAAAGATGCAACTTCTATAAATGTTTCTAATTTATCAGCAGGTACGTATTTAATTGATATTACTACAAACGAAGGTAAAGCGACTTCTAAGTTTATTAAAAAATAATTTATCTCAATTTTTATAATTTTTTAAGAGCTTCAGTTTTCTGAGGCTCTTTTCTTTAAAGAAAAAAAGCACTACAAAAAATAAATCAGTAAATTTGCACAACAAAAAAATATAAAATGATTGTATTAAAAACTAAAGAAGAAATAGAAATCATGCGTAAGGCAGCGTTGCTGGTTTCTAAAACTTTAGGAATGTTAGCTACAGAAATTAAACCGGGTATAACAACCTTACAATTAGATAAATTAGCAGAACAATATATTAGAGATCATGGCGGAATCCCTGGGTTTTTAGGGCTTTATGGCTGTCCGTGTACCTTGCTTACAAGTGTAAATGAGCAAATTGTACACGGTTTACCAACTGACAGACCTTTGCAAGACGGCGATGTGGTTTCGTGCGATTTAGGTGCTATTGTAAATGAATATTACGGAGATCATTGTTACACCTTTGAAGTGGGTGAAGTTGCGGCTGAAACCAAGAAATTACTTCAGGTTACCAAAGAATCGCTTTATGTGGGAATTCGCGAATTTAAAGCAGGTAATAGGGTAGAAGATGTGGGGTCTGCTATTCAGCGATATGCCGAAGGTCACGGATACTCTGTTGTACGAGAATTAGTTGGTCACGGATTGGGTAAAAAAATGCACGAGGGTCCTGAAATGCCAAACTATGGTAAAAAAGGTCGTGGAAAATTATTTCAGGAAGGAATGACCGTTGCTATTGAACCAATGATTAATATGGGAACAAAAAATATTAAACAGTTAAAAGACGGTTGGACGATAGTTACCCGCGACGGAAGGCCATCGGCACACTTTGAACACGATGTGGCTTTGGTTGATGGAAAACCTGAATTGCTTTCTACATTTGCCTATATTTACAAAGCATTGGGTATTGAATCAACCGAAGAAGATGAGTTTCGCAAAGAACCATTCGTAATCTAATGATAAAAAACATATTTAAAACGATATTGAATACCATACCTCGCCCCGTGCTTATCAGGGCGAGTTATGTTATACGTCCTGTTTTGGCGTTGGCTTTAAAGGGAAATCGTTTTACAGATCCTATCGACGGAAAGTCGTTTAAAACATTTCTTCCTTACGGATATGGCACGCAACGAAACAATGTACTTTCACCAAGCACGTTGTCGTTAGAACGTCACCGTTTATTGTGGCTGTATTTAAAAAATGAAACCCCTTTTTTTTCAAAAGATTTAAAGGTACTGCATTTTGCACCTGAACAGGCTTTTTACAATCGTTTTAAAAAGCAAAAAAATTTGGAGTATATAACAACCGATTTAAATTCGCCTTTGGCAGATGTAAAGGCCGATATCTGTAATTTGCCTTTTGAAGAAAACGAATTTGATATGATTTTATGCAATCACGTTTTAGAACATATCCCCAATGATACCAGGGCTATGCAGGAATTGTATCGCATTTTAAAACCGGGCGGAATAGCAATTTTACAGATTCCGCAAGATTTATCAAGAGAAAAAACATTTGAAGATCATTCGATTACCGATAAAAAAGAGCGTGCTAAAATTTTTGGACAATACGATCATGTTCGGGTTTACGGACGCGATTTCTTTGATAAATTAAGAATTATTGGTTTTAAAGTTGATGAGGTCGATTATACAAAGGCTTTATCAAATGAAGAAATTGAACGATATTGTTTAACAAAAGGAGAAATAATTCCTGTTTGTTATAAATAAAAACTCCGATTGAATATTCAATCGGAGTTTTTTGTTGAACTGCTATTTTTTAGCCGTTTCTGGCTTTAATACTGCGATAATACGATTTTTAGTTAAATATTTCTTTGCTACCTCTTGTACTTCTTTTGCTGTTAATGCTTTTAGATTTTTTTCAAAATCTAACGCTTTTTCAGGGTTTTCTTGTGAAGTGTAAGCGTCTGATAATACATCTAACCAATATTTATTTTCCTTTAAAGATTTAGTGTAATCGGTCATTTCACCTTCTTTAAATTTGTCTAAATCAGCTGCCTCTGGCCCGTTTTGTTGAATTTTCTCAACTTCTTTCAACGTTAATTCAATTAATTTATCGGCATCAGCAGGATTTGTAGGATACGAAATAGAGAAATTGTATGAACCATACGGTAATTTGTTTAAACCTCCTCTTGCTCCGGCACCATACACGCCACCTTCTTTTTCACGCAACTCTTCGATTAATTTAATTGTCAGAATTTCACCTAATGCTTGCATTGCCAAGTCTTCTTTTTCAGAATAAGTAGTTTCTCCGGTGTATGAAATTCTTACGGTTGCCTTGTCATCGTTTCCTTTGAAAACCTCTTTTTTGTGAACTCCTGTAATGGCACGAATACCTGAATCTTTAAACGTTTCTTTTCTGTTTAAGGCAGGTAATGAAGCTAAATATTTTTCAGACAGCGTTTTCATTTGCTCGTCGGTTACATTTCCAACAAAGAAAAATTCAAAATCGCTTGCATCGGCAAATCGTTCTTTAAACAATTCGTATGCTTTTTTGTAATCGGTGGTTTCCCAATCTTTTTCTTCAGGTGGAAACGATATATAACGCTCATTATGTCCAAACATAAAATCTGATACTTCCTTAGAGAAATATGTTTCCGGACGCGACATGATGTTGGCATAAAATGACTTTGATTTACTTTTTTCAGATTCATACGCTTTTTCATCGTAATTTAAATCTGTGAAGTAAGCATAAATCGATTGGAATAAAAATTCTAAATCTTTTGGTGTAGAATTTCCATAGAAACCTTCAGTCATTCCTCCAACATAAGGTGTAACACGATAAAGCTTCCCAGTGTTGAATTTAGACAACGCATTTTGATCCATACCGGCAATACCGGCTTGTGGTACAGCGCTTGTTGCTAAATTGATGCTTTTGTATGTTTTGGTATCCAATAAATTAAATCCACCAAAACTTGCAGCGTCAAATAATACCTCGTCATTTTTAAAATCGGTCTTTTTGTAAGTAACCTTAGCGCCGTTAGAAAGTTCTAAAGTGGTTGTTCCTAATTTATCGTTCTTTGAAGTTTTAACCACTTTGCCCGGTTTGATTTCATTACGGATTAACGATTCGGCAACAGCTACATCTTCATAAGGTGTAATTTCAACTTTTGATACATCTAAAGCCGCTAAAACCTCTTGTTCGGTCGGTGTTTTTAAGCCGTCTTTTTCAGGACCCATTAAGATAATTACTCTGTTTTCATCTTTAATGTATGAATGAATCACCTTGTTTACATCTTTTAAGGTAATGGTTGGCAGTAATTCTTTTACCAAATTATATGAATATTCAATAGATGGAATTGCTTCACCTTTTAAGAAATTGTTTTGGTATCGACCTAAATATACCGATGAGTTATTTTTATCTCTATCATTGTACATTTTTTCATACGATGCCAAATATTCGTTCTTAGCACGATCTAATTCTGTTTGCGTAAAACCAAATTTACGTGCACGCTCATTTTCAGTAGCTAATGTTCTCACAGCTTCTAACTGTTTGTCTTCGGCTGTCATTGCAATCGACTGAAAAGCCTCTTTACCACGCCCTAACAAACTTCCGTGATAACTGTAACCGTAAACAAATGGCGGGTTGGCATCGTTTGTATATTCTTCTAAACGGGCATTCAGCATTCTTGAAAATAATCCCTCAATAAAATCGGTTCTGTAATCGCCCACAGTTGTTGACGGTGTGCTTTTTTCGTGGTCTTTGTAAAAAATCTGAACCATTGAAGAGGTTGCTTCTTTATCGGTGTTTATAGAAACAAAAGTTTCTTTGTGGTTAGGAATGTCAAATGTTTTACGTTCTTTAGCGTTTTCAGGATTTTTATATTTTCCAAAATGATCCTTGATCTTCGCTTCCATTTCATCAACATTAATATCCCCCACAACGATTACTGCCATTAAATCAGGACGGTACCAATCTTTATAAAATTGTCGGATTTCTTCGTGTTTAAATGTTTCCAGATTTTCTTTGGTACCAATAGGTAAACGTTTCGGGTATAATGAATTATGAAGCATTTTTGGTAAATAGTTTTTCATCATACGCTCGTTAGCTCCCAAACGGGTACGGTATTCTTCGATAACCACACCGCGTTCGTCGTCAATATCATTTGCATCCAAGTTGGCATTGAAAGCCCAGTCTTCTAAAATTTGGAATCCTTTGTCTAATTTTACGGGATCGTCAGACGGGATCGGTAAGAAATAAACAGTCTCATCAAAACTGGTATACGCATTTAAATGCTGACCGAATTTAACGCCGATACTTTGTAGATAGTTGATTAATTCGTTTTTAGGAAATGTTTTGGTTCCGTTAAAAACCATGTGTTCCATGAAGTGAGCCAAGCCTACTTGCTTGTCGGTTTCTAAGATGGACCCGGCGTTTAAAACCAAGCGTAAATCTACTTTTTTTTCTGGTTTTCCGTTTTTGCGGATGTAATAAGTTAAGCCGTTGTCTAATTTTCCGATACGAACATCTGGGTCATTAGGGATTTTTTGATTTAGATCAGCAACTTGAGCCCATAAAGAAGCCGGTAGCACAAGTAACGCTAAAGTAATTTTTTTTAAGTTCATTTGTGATGTTTTTGAATTTTGATAAAAATAGATAAAATAGTTAGATAATTAAATTCAAAACTGATAATGAATTGTTAAAAAATAAAAAGACTTCCGTGATTGAAAGTCTTTTTTGATAAAAATGTTATAATAAGTTTAATCCGTTGGTAATTAAATGAGCAACTTCTGGTCGGTTTTCCTTTACCTTTTGCAAATGTTCTAAAGATTTGTCATGTATTGGTAAATTTTTGAGTTTTGATAGCTCAACGATTTCTAAAGTTAACAGCCAGTCTTGCGGATGATGATTGATTAATTCTTCTAAGATTTGATTTAAATCTTCATTGGTTTGCTTTTCACGGTAATCTCTTACTCTTTTATAAAGTTTTTCTAAGGCTTCTCGCTCTTCCGTTTTTTTAGATTTAATAGTTTTGGTCGATGGAATGTGCGTAATCATATCAAAACTATTAATATCGGCAGGACCTGAGAATGCCGAAACAATTTTTTTACCAACTGCCATATCGTAAGTTCCCCATTCTGGTTGAAACAAAATATCGTTGTTATGTGTAACTGTGCAGTTTTTAAAGCTTATTAAGATGATTTCGCCGCGTAAGTTTCTTGATCCTGTGATGATTTCGCCCGAAACTTTAATATCACCCTCAAACTCTAATTCAACATGATTTCCTTCGTAAATATTATATGCCTGTAAATCGCGCGGACTCATATCTTCAATAGTCAGATTGATGTTTTTTAAACGACCAATCGGACTGCCAAATCCTTCTGAATGATGGGTTGTTCCATGATTTACCAATTCTTTTTCACGGTAAGCCAACGCCGTTTTTCCTGTCGTTTGAATATAGACGGGTTTACCATCATGTTCAATAACATTTGTGAAAATGCCCGAAATTTGCAAACCGGTAGAAAGTTCGATTGTTCCTAATGCTTTAGAGTTAATCAGCTTTTTAAGTCCGCTTAATCCTCCCGTGCGTAAAGCCATTTTATTTGCAAACTCTTCTAAAACCATGCTTAATTGGGCAAAGTCTTTAGTAACGTATAATTGAGGTTGAGGTTTTGTAATATCGAAACCTTGATAAGCGGCATCTATACTATAAGGTAGCTTTTTAACTTTGTCTGTCATGCACCATTCGCTTTCACCGATAGAAGATAATAAACCGGCACCATATATTTTAGGGTTTTCAACAGCTCCAATCAAACCGTATTCTACCGTCCACCAGTGTAAATTACGAATCAATGCCATTTCTGATGGTTCAGTGGTTTTCGCTTGTAATTCGTCAACTTTTGTACGAATACGTTTTAACTCACTTTCCGGGGTTCCTTCTGCCTCCTCTAAAATCGATAATTCGCGGATGGCTTCATAAATTTCATAATCATGAGCCGATGAGATGGCTTTGCAACCAATTTCGCCAAATCTACGTAAATATTCAGCATATTCGGGATTAGCGATAATCGGTGCGTGTCCGGCACCTTCATGAATAATATCGGGAGCAGGTGTATATTCAATATTTTCTAACTGACGAATGTCTGAGGCAATAACCAATACATTATAAGCTTGAAATTCCATAAAAGCATTTGGTGGAATAAAACCGTCAACCGCAACTGCAGCCCAACCAATTTCTTTTAAAATACGGTTCATGCCATACATACTTGGAATGCTTTCTATTGAAATCCCCGTTTTCTTTAAACCATCTAAATAGGAAGAATGTGCAACCTTAGATAGATAATCAACATTTTTGCGCATTACGTAACGCCACACCGCTTGGTTTATAGGCGTGTAATCTTCGTAGTTTTGTGGTTTAATAAACTGTTTAAGGTGTTTAGGTAAACGATCAATTAGCGGATTGGTTTCAAAATGCTCGTTCATATTTGGATGATGTTATTATAATTTATAATCTTCAAAAATAATGTATTTTTATTACTTTCGATATATTAAGGTGTTAATTCCGGTAGATGTTAAAAAAAACATTTTTTTGTACGAGGTGTTGTTTATTAAAAATTAATTCCTAATTTAGCGTTATAAATTAACAATAAAATAATATAAATCTATTATTATGAAAAAAGTATTTTTATCAATGGCAGCAATTGCTTTTGTTGCTGTAGGTTCTTTAACGGTGACTTCTTGTGGAAGTGATGATTCTAATCCAACTCCTCCAGAACCACCGGTAACAACAGGTAGTAAATTTACATGGGCTGGTACTGATTATACTATGGATATGACAACTACAGGAGTAGTCGTTAATGCTGAAAATCAGATGATTGGTTATAATATTGGAACTGAAGAAGAACCAGTACTCGCCACTCGGTGGATTTTTATTTCTCACGAAGGAGAAGGTACTTCAGATTGGCAAACAGCTGAGAATGCTCTATGGACTCAAATATTTGTTCCGGTAAATGGAGATACTCCTGTTTATCCGCAAGAAGCTGAAGAGGTTTTCTTACTAGGAACCGAAGTTATAGTTGGTGGAGAGTCAGTTGCTGATCCAGAAGGAATCACAGCGTTTAATATTAACATCGCTGTGTGGGATGAAGAAGGAGAGAAAATTAACTACACAACTTCAACTACTTTTGCAGAGGGTACAGTTAACTTAGATTTTGATGGACTTATGTATGGACCATTAGGATTTACATTATCAGGAGGGAAGTCTGCTTCTAATTTTACATCTTTTAAAGCAACTCAATTGACAAAAAAATCTGTTGATTTAAACAATGTTGAAAAAATTGATAATACTAAATTAACAAAAGTTGTAAAATAGTAAACATTTTAAATAAAAAACAGAGTGAAAACTCTAGTCATGGTCGGAATAAAATTCCGGCCATTTTTTATGCTTAAGTTTTGAACACTTTATCGGGATTTCCACCTGCGAAAACGATTAAAACAGCTGTAATCATATCTCTAAGTTCCATTGCAATGCGTCTTTTGGCTGTTTTGTAACCTAAGTTATTTGCTTTTTTGTAAATCAAAAGCAACATAGCGGCAATCATTGTCATGTAAAGCATTACTTCGATTCCGTTTTTGTTAAGTGAAATCAGATGGCTTAAATTTAGTTCTTGTTTCATAAATCTGAAGAATACCTCTATATCCCAGCGTTTTTGTAATAATCTGAAATTTCTTTAGCTGATAGCTCAAATTCATTCGTTAGGAACCAAAATTCTTTGCTTGTTGTTTCATTTTTGATGATTACCAACCGAAAATCTGTTTCTACTTTTTCTTCGCGATGATGAATATTTCCTCGTTTATTCAAAATTGGTTTTCCAGTGTAAAGCTTTACTTTACTGTCTTTTATAAGTTTCCAATCATCCCATTTCTGATCTTTTTCATCAAGAAAAGATTCTAATTCCTCAAATTTTCGATTTTCTTTTGAACGAATAATGAATTTCACAGACTTTTCTTCAAAGTGTTTCATTGTTCTGGTCGATTGTAAACCTCTATCTATGACATAAATATTATCGTGATGTTCTTCTTTTTTAACTTGTTTTAAAATAGCTTCGGGAAGTGCTGATTCTTCAGAAGAATACTTTTGACCTGTAAAAACTTCAACTCCCGAAGGTAGAATTCCATCAAACGAGAAATTAAATTTCACCAGTTTTTTACCGCTTTTCTGATCAATTCCCTCTTTAAGTTTGTTGCAAGTATCAGCAACAATGGTACTATCAACCCTAATTAAATTGTATTTTTCGATTTCAGTCTTCGAATAAAGTGCTGAAAACTGACCGTACATTTGTTCGTAAATCTCTTTAAAATAATTGGAATCTATCTTTGAAATCCTCTCGGAAATTGAACTTCTGCGTATTTTTTCTTCTTCTCCTAATCCAAATAAAGCTTTGAAACCACTACTGTTAAAGGTATCTTCTAAAGTTCTCTGACTCAATTTTTCATTATCAAAAATACAGAACAGAAGTAAGTAAAACATTTTCTTTCCATGAAGAACCTTACTGTAGTAATCTACTTTGGTTGTTGTTGAAAGATGACTTAAAAGTGCTTCTGGAATAAATTCCAAAACTTGTTTAAGAGAAATTTTGTGGTCTTTAAAAACAGACATAAATATTTGATTATCAGTAATAAAGATACAAAAAAACAAGCGTTAAAACAAGACAAATCTCTAAAAATCAACTAATTAAATTAATAATTTATAATGGATAAAAAAGAAAAAGTCGGAAGAAATATCTTCCGACCATGACTAGTGAAAACTCTGTTTTTTTATGAGTAAAATTTTTGTTAAAAAAGCGAAGCAATATATATTACTTCGCTTTTTGATTTTACTTTTTTAATGGTAAGGTGTAAAAGATTAGTTATTACTGCTTGGAATTAGTTTTCCTTTAACTTGTACAGCTTCCTCTTTACTTAATTCTCTAGCCTTATCAGTAGTTTCTGTATTAATTTTACCTTGAGCTTTTGTTACCTCTTTAGAAAGTTCTCCTTTGGTTTTCTCAACCTTCTTCTCAGCATTTTTTACAGTGCTTTTAGCAGCATCTCCTGCTTTTTTAGCGGCAGCGTTGGCTTCTTGTTTTACTTCTTCTGCAGTAGAGATAGCTTCACCTTTTAAAGTAGCCAAAGCAGCTTTAGCTTCGTTTAATTTTTTAGTTGCAGCTTGTTTTTCTTCAACTGTTACAGCTTTGTCAAACTCTGCCTGAGCTTCTTTTATTCTGGCTTCTAATGCTTCTACTGAGTCTTCAACTTGTTCTTCAATAACATTTAAAGTATCTTCAACTTGTTCTGTGATTGAATCTAATTTGTTGTCTAAATTTTCTTGTGCAGCATCTTTTTTACAAGATGTGAATACCAATCCACCGATTACTGCCATTGATAAAACGATTTTTTTCATACTATAAAAATTTTATTTGAGTTTAATATGCAAAATAAAACAATTTTACGGATTCTTTTTAAGAAAACGTAAAAAAAACTTTTAAAATTGAACATTTTATAAATCATTACTATCTTTACAAGAAACAGAAACATGTTCTTATGCGAAAAATAGTATTTCTTACCTTGTTATGTGTGCATTTTATTTCGGCTTTTGCGGTGTCTGATCCTTACTATATTAAATCGGTTTCTTTTAACCAGGGAAGTGAATCTTTAATTCCTATTTTCAGATTAAACGAATCTTTTCAGTTTAGTTTTGATGATTTAACCGGAACAGAATCTGATTATTATTATAAAATTGTGCATTGTAACAGAGATTGGAAACCGTCTGGCTTAAATATAACAGAATATATAAACGGAGTGCAGGATATTCGAATTTCAAACACCGAAACATCTTTTAATACTTTTCAGGCTTTTATACATTATAAATTGACGTTGCCTAACAGAAATACCCGGATTTTATTATCGGGAAATTACATGTTGGAAATTTACAACGTTGATGATGAAAAAGTTATTCAACGAAAGTTTGTGTTGTATGAAGATTTGGTTTCCGTTGGATTGGAAGTAAAAAAAACACGGGATTTGAAAGTAACAGATTTTAAACAGAATCTTTATCTGACAATTGATTTTGGTTCTATGCAACTTCAAAACCCAAAGCAAAATGTAAATGTTGTGCTGTTGCAAAATGGTCAATGGTACAATGCGTTAAATAATTTAAAGCCGCAATATATTATAGGTAGCCAATTTGTTTATCGATATGATGAAGAAACAAATTTTTGGGCGGGAAACGAATTCCTTTACTTTGATAACAGCGATATAAAACAAGTAAATAATACCATTGGAAAAATAACCAGAAACGATCTGTTTGAAGTTTTTTTGAGAGATAAATACCCGTTAAAAGAAAGTAATTTCTACACATATTATCAAGATGTTAACGGAGCTTTTAAAAGCAGAAATGCATTGCAAACCAATGGCGATACAGAAGCAGATTATGTCTGGGTTTATTTTAGTTATCATTTAGATAAATTGCCCAATAACCAAAAACTGCATGTTGTGGGAATGTTTAACGACTATCAGTTGAACAATGATTCTGAATTAAAGTTCGATGAGGCTTCACAATCTTATAAAACAGCCCTTTTGTTAAAGCAAGGTTTTACAAATTATAAATACGTGATCGCAAAAAACGACGGAACCGTTTTAGAAGAGCTAAACCCCGATGGAAATTACTTTGAAACCGAAAATCAATACCATGCGTTGGTTTACTATAAAACGGACTCTGACCGATACGACCGCATTATTGGTTTGGGTAAGGCAGACAGTAAATTGATAACTAATTAAAAATTAATTCGTAAATTTGGATAAATTCTAAAAAATGGTTTCAAAAATCACAAAAGGGATAAAAGTAGTTGTAAAAGTGCGTTATGCCGGACAAAGCCTGCGTTTAAATACCCTTTTAAATTTTTTTAACTATGAAATTAGTATTGAAAACAGAAATAACAATACAGTGCAGCTTTTACGTAGGTATTGGTTGATTAAAGATTCTTTAAATAACGATGTGACTGTGGAAGGAGAGGGTGTTGTTGGAAAAACACCTGTTATCAATCCAGAGGGAATTTTTGAATACACTTCCGGATGTTCCATTATGGGATATACAGGCAGTATGCAAGGATATTTTACTTTTGTCGATCTAAGTACTTCAGAAATTTTTCACGTAAAAATACCACTGTTTAATATGAGTATTCCAAAAATATTTAACTAAAATAAAATAACTAAATGTCTACAGGATTTTTTAATGTTCCGGTTGCCGTGAACGAACCCGTAAAAACATACGCTCCGGGAACAGCTGAGCGCGAAGAAGTTCAAAAAACTTTTAAAGAAATGTATCAGTCCACGGTTGATATTCCTTTGTATATTGGCGGAAAAGAGATAAGAACAGGAGCAACAAAAAACTTGTTTCCCCCGTTTGATCATCAACATCACTTAGGGGTTTATCACACAGCCACAAAAGACTTAATTCAAGATGCGATTGATTCAGCATTACAAGCACGTGTAAAATGGTCTCAAATGGCTTGGGAGCACAGAGCTTCAATTTTTCTTAAAGCAGCCGAACTAATTGCTGGTCCGTACCGTGCAAAAATTAATGCAGCAACCATGATTGCACAAGGAAAAACGGTTCATCAGGCAGAAATTGATGCAGCATGTGAATTCATAGATTTCTTGCGTTTCAATGTACAATACATGACTGAAATCTACAAACAACAACCTATTTCTTCAAAAGGAATCTGGAACAGAGTAGAGCAACGTCCGTTAGAAGGATTTGTATATGCCATTACCCCGTTTAATTTTACAGCAATTTCAGGAAATCTTCCTTCGTGTGTTGCCATGATGGGGAATGTGGTTGTTTGGAAACCGGCAGCTACGCAAATTTATTCGGCAAATGTTATTGTAGAAGTGTTCAAAAAAGCAGGACTTCCTGACGGGGTAATCAATGTGATTTATGGCGATTCTGCTATGATAACCAATACCGTTTTAGAATCACCTGATTTTGCAGGAATTCATTTTACAGGTTCAACAGGTGTTTTTAACGATTTCTGGAAAACAATTGGTCAAAATATCAGTAAATATAAAACATATCCAAGAATTGTAGGAGAAACAGGTGGAAAAGATTTCGTATGGGCACATCCATCATCAAATGCGAAAGAGGTTGCTACAGCCTTATCTCGCGGAGCTTTTGAATATCAAGGACAAAAATGTTCAGCGGCATCTCGTGCATATATTCCGGCTTCATTATGGAACGATGTGAAAAATTTCGTTATCGAAGACGTCAAATCCTTTAAAATGGGATCTCCTGAAGATATGGGGAATTTCATTTCTGCAGTGATTACAGAATCTTCTTTCGATAAATTAGCAAAAGCTATTGATGATGCCAAAGCGTCAAATGAGGCTGAAATTATTGTAGGTGGTGGTTATGATAAATCAAAAGGATGGTTTATTGAGCCAACGGTAATTGTTACCACAAACCCTAAATACGATACTATGGAACGCGAATTATTCGGTCCGGTTTTAACAGTTTATGTGTATGAAGATGACAAATGGGAGGAAAGTTTACAATTAGTGGACAGAACTTCCCAATACGCTTTAACAGGAGCTATTTTCTCTGGTTGTCGTTACGCAATTGAAACAGCTACAAAAGTATTAGAAAATGCTGCAGGTAACTTCTATATCAACGACAAACCAACCGGAGCGGTAGTAGGTCAACAGCCGTTTGGTGGTGCAAGAGGTTCAGGAACCAATGACAAAGCAGGTTCAATGATTAACTTATTGCGTTGGGTTTCGCCACGTACCATTAAAGAAACATTTGTTCCGGATACAGATTATAGATATCCTTTCTTGGGATAAGAAAATAAATAAAATTTTAGAAAAAGATTCAACGGTTTCGTTGGATCTTTTTTTATTTGAATGTCTTTAGATTTCTGTGAAAAGTGTTAAAACAAAAAAATCTGATTACTTCTTGCAATCAGATTTTTGTCGGGGTGGCAGGACGAATCTGCGCACACTCAAATATCTATATGTCAATATGTTGACTTTCTTTAAAAAGAACTACTCACCGTTTAACTCACATATAATTTGTGATTCGATGTTGCAAATTTAATCATTTAATTTGATTGAGCAATACAATTTGGTGATTTTTGATTTAAACCTCAAAATCACTAAAGCGATTTTTCTGGCTCATTTTTTCAAATAAAAAGATTAACAAGGTTCAAAGTTATATAATAAAGCAATCAGACTTAAAGTCTCTTTATATCCGTTAAATTTGCGTTTACTAAAGGGGCTTTTCAAAGTCATTTCATACTGAATATTTATAAAATAATCTCCACAGTTGGGTGAGATTTATGGCAAAAATCTTCCCACAGGTGGGGTGAACTTGGGTAAAGGTATCACTTAATATAATGATGTTTGTGTATTAATTAGGGATAAACTGAATTTGAAATTCGGTATTGATCACAAAAATTATGGGCTATGCAGCATTCTTTACACACCATTATTTTAGAGATACATAATAAGGAAGATAAGATTTTATCACAGAGCAAAAGGTTGATTGATGAGGCTTATGAAATGACCTTGTATCTACAAGACCTGTTATTTGAGGTCAAGAAATATATTGCTAAAAAGGGCTTTCAAAATGATGGGGAAGAAATAAAATTCTTCCGAACCATCAAACCCCAAATACTTGGAAAACTCATCTACTACAATAAAATTTACCGGATTGAAACGACCTGTCCGGTCAGCAACGGCAAAATGTATTACAGTTACTTTTCGACTCAATTAGCCAATCTTAAAAGAGAGTACATTGAGCATATCTGCAATTCAGATTTTTATAGGTACTATCGTTCGGGGCGTACGGACCGTGACGACACCTATTTCAAAAGAGGCAACATAAATTACCACGACGGTCTGAACAGTATCGTCTTTGAAATTGATCCCGAATTTTCTACTTTCTACGATTACAAGACCGCAAGGATTATCGCCAACGAATTGCTTTATACCTATCTGCTGACGAAAATCAATCCAGATGAAAATCCCGATGCTATTTTACAAAAGCCGGAAAACGCCAAAGATATTTTTTGGACAGAAAGCAAAAACGCACTTGTCGAATTGATATATGCCCTGTATGCTTCGGCAGCAGTTTCGCACGGTAAAAACCGGTGTCCGAAAAATCAGTTTGATGTTCCAGATACTTTTTGGCATTACGCTCGGTGACCTGCACCACGCATTCCACAGAATGAAAACCCGAAGCGGTTCCCGAACGGCATTCTTGGACCAGCTTAAAACTTCATTGGAAGAATATATGGATAAAGACCTTTAACCCAATGCAGGTCTTTTGTTCAGGGCAGTGCATTGTTGTGTACTGCTTTTTTGTTTATACCATAAGCCAATGTATGTCAATTGGCAAATGATGGTATAAACCATCTCCTAAATACTCGAAATTCTTTTTAAGCCCTACCAAACAAGGGTTTCTCCCAATTGCAAAAATTTTCAAAAAACAGCCAAACCAATTGGCAGGGCTTGGCTGATAAACACTGCCACGCTTCCCAATTTTGCATGGTGAACATTAAAACTTATCGACTATGAATATTGACAGAATGGAATTTATAGCGTGGATGGAACGCATCATGGACAGGTTTGATATGTTGGGCGACAATATTGACGATTTAAAAAAGAAACGCAATAGCATAGACGGAGAAGAACTGCTCGATAACCAGGACCTGCTGCAAATGTTGAAAATCAGTAACCGTTCCCTGCAACGCTACCGCTCCATAGGTAAACTACCTTACTATACCATTAGCGGAAAACTGTATTACAAGCTATCCGATGTGCACCAGTTTATCAGGGAGAGTTTTAACAAGTAAAACGCCAATGCGTGCCAAATACTGCCTTTGACTGCCACTTCGGGCGATGCAGTAATTGCTTCATTTACTTTCGGCAATAAAACTTTAAACTTTTCAGATTATGAGTGAAGAAAAAGAAACAGAAAACCAACAGGTTGCTTCCGAACAGTTATCGGATATACTTTTAGTGCTGGATAAAGAAAAAATGAAAATCCAAGCTGTAAAAAGTATTGACAAAAGCGGAAAAATGGAAACGGTTGACCCTACGAAGAAGAACCAAAGCGAGTTCATGCGGGTGGATAAACACGGTGATTTCGTGACCAATTTCCTTTCCAATTTTTGGAGGCAGTTAAAAGACCCTACCAAATTTGCTCTTTTCAAAGTTTCGGCTGACGAAGCCGTAGAGAAAGCAAAAGAATTTCAGAATCAAATAAACAATCCAACTGCCGAAGGCAAAAAGAAAATGGAAAAGCATGAAGTGAAAAATGAACCCGAACAAGAGCAAAAACAAGAAAATAAAAATGATATGACAAAAACAGAGACAACCCCGGAAACAAGCGAGTACCGCTTCCAGCCGGAACAGATTGATTGGGAAACAATGAACAATCTCGGATTAAGCAAGGAATACCTTGAGAAAAAGAACCTCCTTGACCCACTATTGAGGGGTTACAAGACCAATGAGCTTGTACCTATAAGCGTTAATCTTGGCGGTGCGGTCGTCCGTACAGATGCCCGCTTGTCTTTACAGTCCACCCCGGAGGGGGACGTTGTGGCAGCGGTACACGGTATCAGGCGTGAACCCAACTTAAACTTTGAGTTTTTCGGACACAAGTTCTCGGACGAGGACAAACAGAACTTACGTCAAACAGGCAATATGGGGCGTGTGGTCGATCTGATAAACTCCAAAACAGGCGAATTGATGCCGTCCATCATTAGTGTGGACCGGCTTACCAATGAGCTGATTGCTTTGAAAACAGATTTCATCAAAATCCCCGATGAGGTTAAAGGTATAAAACTAAATGACGAACAAAAACAAACCTTAGTGGAGGGCAAACCCCTGTTCATTGAGGGAATGATTTCTACAAAAGGTACTCCCTTTGATGCAAACGTACAGTTCAATGCGGATAAACGGTATGTGGAATTTCTGTTTGACCGAAGCAACAATAACAGGCAAACCCAAAACAGCCAACAGGACAATCAGCAAAGCAGGTCGCAGGAAGCCCCGAAAACCTTTAGGGGAAAGGAACTGGAGGATGAACAATACAACAAGTTCAAAGACGGTCAAACAGTTTACATTCCGAATTTGGTCGATAAGAAAGGGCAAACTTATAACGGCTATATCACATTCAACAAGGAAACAGGAAAAACCAACTTTGAGTTTCCCAACCAATACAAGGAACGGATAAAACCTACAGAAGCCCATAAAACGCAGATTGCCGTCAATTCCGAGGGCAAGACCAACGAAGCGACCAAGAATATCAAAGAGCCTCTACAGAAAGGGCAGCAAAGACCGAAAAACGAAAAGCAACAGGAGCAACAGAACAAACCCAAAGCACCTGCAAAATCAAAGGGTAGGAAAGTGAGTTAGGTATGAAAACAATTATCGCAGAAAAACCAAGCGTAGCAAGGGAAATAGCCGGCTTGTTGGGTGTTTCCGAAAAAAAGGACGGTTATCTAACGGGCAATGGCTATTTCGTTACGTGGGCATTCGGACACCTTATCGGTTTGGGAATGCCCGAAGATTATGGGATTTCGGGATTTGACAAGGCTTCCTTGCCGATACTCCCGAATCCGTTTATTTTGACTGTTCGTAAGGTCAAAAAAGACAAAGGTTATACAGCCGATACTGGAGCATTAAAGCAACTGAAAGTCATCAAGGAGCTATTCCATAAAAGCAACAGTATTATCGTAGCTACCGATGCAGGTCGTGAGGGTGAACTTATCTTTCGGTACATTTATGAATATCTGAAATGCCGTAAGCCCTTTCAGCGGCTTTGGATAAGCTCGCTTACTGAAAAAGCAATCAAGCAAGGGTTTGACAGCCTGAAAGACGGTAAAGAATTTGACGGCTTATTTCAGGCTGCACAAGGCAGAAGCCGTGCCGATTGGCTGATCGGCATCAATGCGACACAGGCATTGAGTATAGCCGCTGGCAACGGCATTTATTCGCTGGGCAGGGTGCAAACACCTACATTGGCTTTGATTTGTAAACGCTATCTGGAAAATAAAAATTTCGCTATTAAAAAGTATTGGCAAATTCAGCTATTGCACCGCAAAGAGGATATTGATTTTAAGAGTATCTCAAAAACCAAATGGAACGAACAAAAGCTTGCGGAAGATACATTACGACTGGTCCAAAGACACGGAACCGCAACGGTCATATCTGTGGAAAACAAAAACACCACGGAGCAACCCCCCTTGCTTTTTGATCTCACAGGCTTGCAAAAAGAAGCCAATAAAAAGCTGAACCTGTCGGCAGAGCAAACACTCAATATTGCCCAGAACCTTTATGAAAAGAAATTTATTACCTATCCACGTACCGGAAGCAAATATATACCCGAAGATATGTGGAGTGAGATACCTAATCTTGTAAGAGCGTTACAGGACAATGATAACTTTAAGCAAGCTATTTCTAAATTAAAATGGGGTCGCTTCAATAAACGTGTCGTGAATGACCTGCGTGTAACAGACCACCACGGAATACTCATCACGGACAAAGTGCCGTCTGCACTCAATGCCGACGAAACAAAGGTTTATGATATGATTGCCTTTCGACTGCTCGAAGCTATCTCTCAGCCTTGCATTAAAGAAATAACGGATATAGCATTGGAAGTATCACACTACGATTTTATGCTAAAAGGCTGTAAAGTTTTGGAAGCGGGCTGGCGTTCGATCAAAGGAACATTTTCGGACGAAGATAACGAACCCATACAAGATCTACCCGAACTGAAAACGGGCGATGAGTTGAAAATAAAAGAAGCCTCCGTTTTGGAAAAGACAACCAAACCGCCTGTGCTTTATACAGAAGCCGGACTATTGTCGGCAATGGAAAACGCAGGCAAAGAAATCGAAAGCGAGGAAGAACGGAAAGTCCTGCAAAACATCGGTATAGGTACTCCAGCGACACGGGCGGCAATAATTGAAACGCTGTTTACCCGTAGCTATATCCAACGGGAAAGGAAATCCTTGATCCCGACCGAAAAAGGATTACTGGTATATAGATTAGTGAAAGACAAAAAAATTTCGGACGTAATGATGACTGCCGAATGGGAACTGGCTTTACAGAAAATCGAAATCAACGAAGTAGATGCAAGCGTATTTCTAAGCGAAATGGAAACCTATGCGAAATCCATTACCGAAGAACTGCTACAAACTTCCATCGCCAGTATAAACCTGCCGAAACTTACCTGTCCGAAATGCAAAAATCAGCAACTTATTATCCGTGATAAGATTGCCAAATGTCCTGACGAAAGCTGTAAATGGATACAGTTTAGAAATGTTTGCGGTGTGCAGATTGGCATAGCCGACATAACAAGCCTTGTCAATAATGGTAAAACTTCACTTATCAAAGGAATGAAAAGCAAAGCCGGAAAGAAATTCGATGCTTATATCGTATTGGATGATGAATGCAAAACAACCTTTGAGTTTGATAATAAAAAAGCTAAAAAAAAATGACCGATATTATCATATCCCAAAAAGAAATTGCTCCGCTTATCCACACCATTAGGGGTAAACAGGTCATTCTCGACAATGATTTAGCAATGCTCTATCAGGTAGAAACAAAAGGGTTAAACAGGGTTGTAAAGCGAAACAACAACCGCTTTCCCGAAACTTTTTGCTTTCAACTTACCGAACACGAAGCAAAATCTTTGAAGTGCCAATTTGGTACTTCAAACGTTGGACGGGGCGGTCGTCGTACGCTACCCTTTGCATTTTGTGAGCAAGGAGTGGCAATGATGTCCGCATTGTTGCGGAGTGAAGTAGCTGTACAGGTAAGCATTGAGATAATGAATGCGTTTGTAGAAATGCGGAAAATGCTTATCAGCAACGCTTCGCTGTTTCATCGTCTGGACAATATAGAACTGAAACAATTACAAGCCGACCAAAAATTTGAGGAAATCTTTAAGGCTTTGGAAAGCGACAAGCTCCACAGCGAAAAAGGTATTTTCTACAACGGACAGGTTTTTGATGCCTATACATTTGTTTCCGATATTGTCCGAAGTGCAGAAAGTTCCATCATCCTGCTTGATAATTACGTGGACGATACGGTATTGACCTTATTGGGCAAACGCAATGACAATGTAACCGCAACTATTTACACCAAAAGCATCAGCAATCAGCTACGGTTGGACTTGCAACGTTACAACAGCCAATATCCCCCGATTGAGATTAAGACGTTCTCCGATGTGCACGACCGCTTTTTAATCATCGACCAAACAGAACTGTACCATATCGGAGCATCGCTCAAAGATTTGGGTAAAAAGTGGTTTGCTTTTTCGAAAATGGATATAGAAGTCGGCAGAATGCTTCAACTCTTGAATAAATAAGGTTAATTATCCTACTGTAATACCATCATAAAAATATTCAATAATATATTTTTCAAAAGAATCTATAAAATCAAAAGATTTGATATTTTCCTTTCCAATTTCGTGAAATTTATCAATTACATTATGTATATTCAGATGGTCATCCATAAAGTTAATTATTTGATTCTGATAAAGTTTTCTTGAAATCATTCTTGGAAGTCCATATTCTTCAAGTTGATAAACAACAGATGGTAAAAAGGCGTGAGATACTTTGGATACAAAGGGGGAAACGTCAGTTCCATTATCAAGAATCTCTCTTTGCAAGATATTAATATCACTAATTAGTGATGATAAGTTGAACGCAGCTATTCTTTCAAGTTTAAAAAATTGTTCAATATCTATATCAAATTCATCTAATTCGTCCAACAATTCAGGAATTGTACTTCCCCAATTTTCGACTAATACCTTTACGAACTCTACAAATTTTTTATGTTGAAGACCATAAGCTCCGTCACCCCATTCACCTGGTTGTAAGCTGATGATTTTCCATAGTAGTCTATCCCAAGATTCAGGGTCATCCGAGTTTAGGTATGAAAGTCCATTCCAATCTTCAGGATTTGCTTTCATTTGTCTTGCTGTTTCTTTTATGAAATCAGAGTTATTTGATTGGAAAATATTTTCTTTCAATAGTCTATCATAAGTTTCCTTTCCTAAAATTTCATACATTTCACCTTTGAATGTTATTATTTTTGAAATCTGTTCATTATTTAAACTTGAACTATAAATATCTTCATCCAAATCACCTAAAATAGTATCTGGAAATGGAATATCGAGTTGAGTTGCATTATCTTGAGGAGGAGCTTCGAGCAAATATATTTTCCCTATAAAATATTTAAACATTCTTCCACTTCTGCCGATAATATTTTTATAGGTAAAACTATCTAAAATACTATTGCTTCCACTTTTACGATTTCTCCAAATAACAACATTTTCAGCAGATGTATTAACTCCCTCAATTATTGAAGAGGTTGAAATAATATTATTTAGCCCATCTTGTTCTTCAAATAACTTGACTTGTATTTGACTAATTGAACGATGTAGCTGTCCGTTATGAATTCCAACACCTCTTTTTACAAGATTGGTTAATTTCCAGTTTGCTCCATAGTTAGTGGTAAGCCAATTAGCAAAATCAATTAATAATGGTTTTTCAGAAATAGGAAGCCGTTCATTTAAAAGATTTGAAACTTTATCAATTTGAGGATATGAAGCTGCATATATCAGAGATTTTGTTTTTGTTTCTTCGAGAATGTTTAGTAGAATTTCTCCTTTTTGGAGTTCTTTTTCAATTTTGTCCCCTGCAATTTCTTTGTACTTTTCAAATATATCCAGATAAACCGTGTTGAATCCTAATTTATCTTCGAACTCCATATCTTGCGTAAATACATTGTCTCCTATTGAAGTAATATTCGGAGCAAGAAAATACTTTTGCTTTGATTTATGTCCAAGTTTGATGATTGCTTTTAACAACGAAGGAGACCTTGATTTGTCGTAATCGGAACTTGCCTTATAAAATTCATCTATTATTAAAATATCAATACTGTCAATCTTATTGATATAATTCATTGCTCTTTCTTGAGGAAATATAAAAATGTTTCTTTCCGCCAATTCTACCTCAGTCGTTGTAATTATCTTGTATTTATGGGCAAATTTCTTGTATAAACGCCTACGGGTTTCATCTGTCAGTGCTATAGTTGGTACAATAATCACTACATTATCAGGGTCTTTAATGGAAATAAAAGCATCAATTACAAAACTTTTCCCAAAACTGGTAGGTGCACTTACCGCAATATTCTCTCCATTAACTAATCTTTTTAATAATGAAGATTGCTCTCTGTGTAGCGTTGACTGTTTTCCTCCTGTATCAACTTTAAAGATTTCATAAACAAATCTGTCTTCCCAATTAGCCGTTTCTGCTTTTAAATATGGATATAATCCCGTATGACGAATCAAGTGATTTACCAATGGAGAATATTCAACATTGTTTCTTTCGTGATAATCAAGAAGTTTAATTAATTCATTCCTTGCCTGAACTTCTTGATTTGAGTTCAAGAGGTCGTTTATTATGTGACAAGATTCAAATATTTCCATAGGTCAAGAGTTTTTATAAAAGTCTGCAATAGAAATAAATCTATCTACAATTGTCTTTTTTAACGGTACAGGAAAAAGAACTAAATGAAATTTAATTTCAGAATAATGTGGTATAGCCCCCAGCTTATTTATTTGTTTAGAAAAAAATGCTTCAGCCCTGTTTTTGTGATAATTTATCATTTCAATTTTATAGTCATCAGAAAGAGATGTTTGCTTTTGTGTTATTTCACATTCGTGTAAAAGCAATATTGGAATATGTAACTTTGGCTTTATAAGGTCGATAGATTCTCTTGGAGAAAGAGAGGTTTTTATTTCATTTCTTAATTTTTCGTCACCAATTAATGAATCAATATCAGATACATTTGTGATAATACTATTTTCCTTTTTTAATTTATCCGTTAATAGTGAGTTTTCTACAGATGTGATTATTTCAGCGAGTCTGGCATCTTCTATGCTATTATAAAATTTAGCTTCACCAAACCATATAGAAAAATCATTACCATTTTCAATAATTATATGCACACTGTCAGCACCTTTAGCGTTGTCTTGGGCATTCTGTTTATAAAATATTTTAGGAACGACTGGCAATGCCTTGAAATGATGTTTCATTATAGCATAAAGAATAATTTCTGCAATCTCACTTCCTTTACTAATATCGCCTGATTTATCGGAAAGTCTCAAGTTTTTTGCAGCATAAGTCAATAAAGAATGGTGATTATTAACCAGACTTTCTCTCTCTTTATGAGATAAAGAAGTTTCGGCTATATTATCCCATATAAAATTCTGAAAATGATTGTATCTCCATTCTTTATCCTCAAAGTTATTTATCATACTAATCACACTCTTGTTCTCTACAGGAGTTAAACTCTTGTCGAAACAAAAGTCTGTAAAAGGGTTGTTTATTAATATTTCAAAATTCATCTTATCTGCCTATAGGTTAGGAATAATTATTACCCATTTCTATAGGTAAATTATGGTTACAAAAGTAAACAATAAATCCTTTACTATTAATTTAATACGCCAAATCCTGCCTCTCAACGCCAAACCGTGCCACATCTTCAAAGGAACTTATCTACCGCTATAATTTTAGGCTTTCAGTAAAATTCTAAACAAAATCATAGTATGAGTACACAGCAAAAAGATCTATCGTATTTCAGATTACGATTGCAGGAACACCTTAACGGTAGCTTTCCTGAAAAAGCTCACGACCAAAAATTTATCGACCAGCGTTCTTCGTGGGCTGCCAATGCTTACGAGGGTGCATTCCGTTCGGGAAACCCGATTGAGCAATGCAACGAGATAGCCAACTACATACTTTTTGAGGGCTTGCATTTCTCCAAGTTTGATACAGTTTTCCAAGTAGTATGCAATGAGTTTGATACCCTGATGGCAGACGAGGAACTACGACCGTTCGCCCTTAAAATGCTCCCTGTCTGTGAGCCTGTTTTTTCAAGATATACACTAACCGATGATTTCGCATATGGTTATGAGTTTGACCTGCTCTACACCGAACTAACCGGAGCAATCGCAATATGGATAGAGGAAAATGGGCTTCAGTAAACGCCAACACCTCCAACAGAATATTGATGCCCTGCGGATTGCTTTTACATTGGAAAAGGAGAAACGACAAGCCACCGTAGGCGAAAGACTGTCATTGATGCGTTACAGCGGATTTGGCGGTCTTAAATTCGTTCTGAACCCCGTAGAAAACGAAACAGACATCAACCATTGGCGAAAAACCGAACACGATTTATTCCCCATTACGCAGGAACTCCACCGACTGCTCAAAGAAAACTCCGAAGACGATAAGCAATACCGCCGATACGTGGACAGTATGAAAAGCTCCGTACTGACGGCTTTTTATACACCACCACAGGTTATTGATGCGATTTCTGAAACTTTGCGTGAAAGCGGTGTAAATATTCAGAAATTTTTAGAGCCGTCCGCAGGGATTGGGTCTTTTATCCAATCCTTTTCGGAAAACCAACAAACCAAAGTTACCGCCTACGAAAAGGACTTGCTGACAGGCAAAATCCTAAAACACCTTTATCCCGAAAGCACTATCCGTGTAAGCGGTTTTGAGGAAATTCCCGAAAAGGAACAAAACAGCTATGATGTAGTTGCCAGCAATATTCCGTTTGGCGATACTTCCGTATTCGATTTATCCTTTTCCCGAAGCAAGGACAGTGCAAAAGTACAGGCAGCACGAAGCATTCATAATTATTTCTTCTTGAAAGGAAACGATATGCTCCGTGAGGGCGGTTTACAGGCTTTCATTACTTCGCAAGGCGTTTTAAACAGTCCGAAGAATGAACCGATACGCAGGGTGTTGATGGAAAACAATAATCTGGTTTCGGTTGTCCGGTTGCCCAACAACCTGTTTACGGAATATGCAGGTACGGAGGTCGGAAGCGATTTGATCATCCTACAAAAGAATACGGCAAAACAAAATCTGACCGAAACGGAAGAACTGTTTTGCCAAAGTAAACAGACCAAATACGGTACGCCAAGCAATGCTTTCTTTCAGAATGGTACGAGGGTCATACATACCGACCGTAAAATTGATACCGACCCCTACGGACAACCTGCAATCATTTATACACATAAGGACGGAGCTGAGGGCATTGCCAAAGATTTGAAGCAAATGCTTTCCGAAGATTTTGGAAACCGTTTGGACTTGAGCTTATACATAGGCGAACGGAACGATGAGCCATTGGTACAAATTCCTGTTACGCCAACACCAACGGTTACACCTCCGGTCGTAGATGTAACCCCTGTAAGCATTCCCCAAAAGCCACAACCCGAAATCCGTCTGGAAAGCCTACAGGAACCGAAGCAGCTGAGCATTTTTGACCTGTTTGAAAATGCGAACGAGCCTGTAATGGTGGTTGCTCCACCCAAAAGAACTACGCAAGCCAAAAGACAAACCGCTAAAAAAAGACGAGGTACAATAGGTCTTCAAACCGACCTGTTCGGCGGTGCGATGCAACAGCCTTATATACCGCCAAAACCTAACGGAACTACAAACGGCACAACTCAAATAAACGGCAAAAAACAGGAAGCTGTCGGCGATCTGTTTTCGGGTTTGGGTCGGAATGGCCACGTGGATAAGCAAATCGTTACCAATATTGCCATCAACACCATTCCAGAGCCTGCTCCGTACAGTGGCGAACTGCAACCGTTCCACCGAAACGACTGCCTTGTCGTGGATAACGGTTGGGTCGGTCATCTGCAAGATGTGGATACGCAGGACGGTAAGGCTGTGTTCCACCCTTTACAACTGCCTTCCTTACAGAAAGCACGAGCCGAAGCGTATATCGGGGTACGTGATGTTTACCAACAGCTTTACATCAAAGAAGCGGAACTACAAACCGAGCATAAGGAAGAAAGGGAAACCCTTAACCGCTTATATGATGCCTTTGTCAAAAAGTACGGAAACCTCAACAGTGCAGACAATATCAAACTCATCAAAGCGGACAGTGCAGGTAAAGAAACACCCTATCTGGAGCGTGTCGTTGGCGGTGTAATCCATAAGGCAGATATATTCAGCCGTCCTGTTAGTTTTTCCACCGCAACCATAGCAACCGACAATCCCGATGAAGCGTTAGCGGCTTCGCTGAACAAATACGGTAAAGTCAATCTTGACTATATGTCCGAAATCAGCAGTATGCCCATTGAGGAACTGACGGCTGTATTACACGGTCGTATTTACTATAACCCTTTACAAAAGGAATATGAAATAGCCGAACGCTGGGTTGCGGGCAATGTTGTAGAAAAAGCCAAAGCCGTCAAAGACTATATCGACACCAACCCCAATGATGATGTAGAGGCTGTTGAGAGTTATGAAGCATTAATAGCCGCCCGACCAAGACGTATCGAATTTGAGGAACTCGATTTTAATCTGGGTGAACGCTGGATACCCGCAGGTATTTATGCCCGGTTTGCATCGCACCTGTTCGATGCGGAAGTCCGTGTACATTATTCGGATAGTGCCGATGACTTTTCGGTAACCTGCAAACAGAAGAACGTACATATCTGGGATAAATATGCGGTCAAAGCCCAAAGCCGGACGTACGATGGGATTGCCCTGCTCAAACACGCCCTCGTCAATACCACGCCCGATATTTCAAAAACCATAACGATAGATGGCAAAGATGCCAAAGTGCGGGATATGGAAGCCATACAGATGGCGAATACCAAGATTGACGAAATCCGAACCGCCTTTACCGACTGGCTCCACGCCCAGAACGATGAGTTCAAAACAAGGCTGACCGACCAATACAACGATACGTTTAACTGTTTCGTCCGCCCTAACTACGACGGTACACATCAGGAATTTCCGGGATTAGACCGTAAGGGATTAGGTATTGAAGACTTGTATTCGAGCCAAAAGGATGCCGTTTGGATGATAAAGCTGAACAACGGTGCTATCTGCGACCACGAAGTAGGTGCAGGAAAGACGTTGATAATGTGTACAGGGGCACAGGAAATGAAGCGTTTGGGACTGGTCCACAAACCGATGATTATCGGGCTGAAAGCGAATATACCTGAAATTGCCGAAGCCTACCGCACCGCCTATCCTCACGCCAAAATACTTTATCCGGGCATTGATGATTTTACCCCCCAAAAGCGGTTACGGATTTTCGGTGATATTAAAAACAACGATTGGGATTGCGTAATACTCACACATGATCAATTCGGAATGATACCCCAATCGCCCGAAATACAAAAGGAAATTCTCCAAATCGAACTGGACAGTGTAGAACAAAACCTTGACTTCCTACGGAGCCAAGGCAATGAAATAACCAGGGGGATGCTTGCCGGAGCGGAAAAACAAAAAGAAAACCTCGAAGTAAAGCTTAAAACCCTCGCGCACGATATTGAAAACCGCAAAGATGACATAGTGGATTTCAAGATGATGGGTATTGACCACTTGTTTGTGGACGAAAGCCACCAATTCAAAAATCTGATGTTCAACACACGGCATTCGAGAGTTGCGGGATTGGGCAATCAACAGGGAAGCCAAAAGGCAATGAACCTGCTTTTTGCTATCCACACCATTCAAGAACGAACCAATGCGGATATGGGTGCAACTTTTCTTTCGGGTACCACCATTAGCAATTCATTGACGGAACTGTACCTGTTGTTCAAATACCTGCGACCTCGAGCATTGGAAAAACAAGGAATTAATTCCTTTGATGCGTGGGCGGCAATCTATGCAAAGAAAACAACCGATTATGAGTTTTCGGTCGCCAATAATATCGTGGCAAAAGAGCGTTTCCGCTACTTTATCAAAGTGCCGGAACTCGCTCAATTCTACTCCGAAATCACGGATTACCGTACCGCCGAAATGATTGGAATAGACCGTCCCGAAAAGAACGAGATATTTTACAACATACCTCCAACTCCAGACCAGGAGAAGTTTATTGAAAAGCTGATGGAGTTTGCCAAATCAGGCAAAGGGGAATTACTTGGCAGAGAACCGCTATCTAAAAAAGAAGAAAAAGCAAAAATGCTTATCGCTACGGACTACGCCCGAAAGATGTCTTTGGATATGCGAATGGTAAACCCCCATTACCAAGACCACGTCGATAACAAAGCTTCCCATTGTGCAGATAATATTGCTAAATATTACAATAAATTCAATGCACAGAAAGGCACGCAGTTCATCTTCTCGGATTTGGGAACATACAAGCCAAATCAGTGGAATATCTACTCCGAAATCAAACGTAAGCTCGTGGAAGACCACGACATACCTGCACACGAAATCCGCTTTATACAGGAAGCGAAGAATGACAAGCAACGAAAAGAGCTAATCAAAGGAATGAACGAGGGCAAAATCCGTGTCCTTTTCGGTTCTACGAGTATGCTCGGTACAGGTGTGAACGCACAGAAAAGAGCCGTTGCCGTACACCATTTAGATACGCCGTGGCGACCGTCCGACCTTGCGCAAAGGGACGGTAGGGCTATCCGCAAAGGCAATGAGATTGCCAAGCATTTTAACGACAATAAAGTGGATGTAATCATCTATGCCGTTGAAAAATCGCTGGATAGTTATAAGTTCAACCTGCTGCACAACAAACAGCTATTTATTGACCAATTAAAATCCAACAATCTTGGTAAACGGACGATTGACGAAGGTGGTATGGATGAAAAGTCGGGTATGAATTTCTCGGAATATGTAGCTATCCTTATGGGCAATACCGACCTTTTGGACAAAGCTAAAATAGAGAAACAGATTGCCGGATTGGAAAGCGAAAGGCAATCGTTCAATCGTTCAAAATCAAGTGCCAAGTACAAACTGGAAGATTATGAGGCAGAACTTGGAAAAGCCCAATCCCGCTATGACCGTATGAGCCTTGATTGGAATAATTTGCAGGGACGTATCCAAAAAAACACTGACGGTTCCGTTGCCAACCTTATTAAATTAGACGTTTTGTCGCCCAATGCGGATATAAAACAAATCGGTGCAAAGCTCAATCAGCTTGCCGACAAATCCCGAACGGGTGGGGATTATGAAGAAATCGGTAATCTGTATGGCTTTCAACTTTTGGTAAAAACGGAAATGTCGCAAAAAGAGGGGGTGGATATTCGTGTAAACCGTTTTTTTATTCAAGGTGAGGGTACTATCAAATATACATTCAACAATGGTGTAATGGCAAAAGATCCCGAAACAGCTTCACTAAATTTTATTAAAGCATTGGAAAAGCTGCCCACCTATATCAGAAAAGAACAGGAGAATATGGCAGATTTCCAAAAAAACATTCCAATACTTAAGGAAGTAATCAATGGTACGTGGACAAAAGAAAACCGACTTAGCGAACTCAAAACGGAGTTGGCGGCAATTGAGCGGAAAATACAGTTATCTATCACTCCGGAACCAATAGAAAAGTCTACAGAACAAGTCGAAAAGCAGCAAGAAAATCCAAAGGCTATGGAAAGCGTAGTACCGACAAAAAGTATTTATATGTCACGGGGAGTATTGTAAAAACATTTACCCATTCATACATTTTCCTAATCACAACATCTCAGGTTCGTTCAATTTATTTCTGGACTGTGATTCATTTCAAAATTGATGAATAAATAGTAGCATAAACCACTACATTACAGAAATAATCTTACACCCACATATCTTATCTGTAGCTCGTTTTGAATCCAAAAAATTAAACAAATTGAATTGTATGTTGTTCTGTCTATGTGTTCTATCAAAAAAAGCCTTTAACATTTCATTATTAAAAGAGAAAAGGAAATTGATAATAATAATATACATCTATGAAATTAGCGATAAAAATAATGGCAATGGCAGGAATACTGTTATTTATCCAAGCGTGAGATAAGGACGATATCAACAAAATCAAAATCCAGAATCACGATGACAATGAAATGATGACTATCATGCACAACATGGTGGATGAGATGATGGCCATGCAAATGCCCCCCGACCCTGATATTGCTTTTGGTCTGATGATGCGAATGCATCATCAGGGAGCGATCGACATGGCAAATAAGGAACTGCAATCCGGCGATGATGCGCAAATGAGGGAGATGGCCCAGAAAATGATTAAAGACCAGAAGGCTGAGATTCAAGAATTAACCACATTTCTCAATGGTCACGTACCGCATCTAAATGTTCCCGAATTTGTTACAGAGCAGATGAAAAATATGGAACGCTCAGGCAGAGTGACAGACCTCCAAATCATTAATGGAGACACGGATCACGATTTTGCCATGTTGATGATTCAGCATCATCAAAATGCAATTGAAAACGCAACATTGGAACTTATTTACGGACACGAAAGTGCTATGCAGACAATGGCAAAAAATATTATTGAAAAACAGGATCAGGAAATCTCGGAGATTCAAACCTGGTTATTAGCTAATAAGAATAGATAAATAATTTCTCACTTTAAACAATAAAATTATGTCACATCAACAATTTCAAAAATGTATTGACGAATGCTACGCCTGTGCTGTAGCTTGTAACCATTGTGCAGCTTCTTGCTTGCAAGAGGACAATGTAAAAATGATGGCTCGATGTATCCAGCTTGATCTGGAATGTGCAGCCATATGTAGAGCCGCAGCCGAACTCATGAGTTTGGGAAGCCAATATAGCCGTCACCTTTGCAAGCTATGTGCGGAGATTTGTAGAGCGTGTGGAGATGAATGTGCTAAGCATGATATGCAACATTGCAAAGAGTGTGCGGATGCTTGCTACAAATGCGCAGAAGCTTGTGAGCAAATGGCAACGGCGGTATAATCTCATTATTGGTAGAAGTCTAAAAACCTCCAATGAATTCAAACTGGGTAAAGAATTTCAGGACCGTTTCCATTTGTAAACGATAGTTAGGGAAAGAGGAAAATGGACGGTAGTGTAAACTGAACTGTGTCACATCACTCCTTTTAGGGTTCGTGCTCAGAGGCTGAAAGCCTCGAGTGCGAACCCTAAAAGGGGTTGCCGAAGGCTTTAATTCTATCTCATGGACTGGCTCCTTCGCCGAATAATGATCGACAAAATCGTCTTTTGATTTTATATTTCGTCCTGTTCTTCCATTTTTTTAATCAAAGCATCACGTAAGCTGTCAAGGAATTTCGTTCGGTTCAGCTTTCTTGCTTTGAGTTCCAAAAATGTATGGTAAAAATCGCCCAAATCAACATTAAAACTGTTTTCAAAAAATCTGACTATGGTTATAATATCTGTATTCCCATTATTGAAGACGGCTTGAGAATGCAGTCCGTAAATCAATTCCGTTAAAGCCGCTTTGCTTCCCGTCCAACTTAATGTTGGTAGGTCTATTGATTTATCTTTATAGATTATGTTGTGAAGTTGGTCTTCGAGATAAACTTGAATCAGGTCATTGGCAATTATTTTTGCCGCCTTATAATCGTGGGATGTAGAAAACCGGTGGTCGGTTTCAAAATAAACCGTGTCCAAACTTAACTTTATATCGTGTTTGCCCCGAACAAATAACTTTTCATCTACAAATGAACTGCCTGTTCGGTAATATTTATAGAATTCAAGGTTACTCTCAAAATACCGTTTGAGTTTCCTTAGCTCACCATTAATGTATTTCCTAATAGCTTTTATATCATTAGGTTTTTTTGTCTCTATTTTATAGATAGCGTTATAGTAAATGAGTTTTGCAACAATGACTGGTTTTTGATATTTGAAAAAGTGGATCTCTTCATTTATACTATCAAAGCCATTTTTTAGTGTATATTCCTTTATTTCGGAAAGTCTCGATAATATCAACTCGATAATAACTTCATACAAAGCTATGGAACCATCCAGTTCAAGAGACACCTCTTTTATTTCATCTTCTAGTTTCTTTATTATTTCCTCGTAATAATTGCTCATTAAGTAACATTTTTAATTCATCAAAAGAGGTCGGATTCTAAATCCGACCTCATAGAAAGTCAAACTTAATAGGACAAATTCAATCCGAACCCCCAGCCCATATCGCTGTCATAATGGGTAGTAGCGGCAATGTTTCTGGTCAAAATGTATTTTAGACCACCCATATACTCTTTGTCTGTATTTACCATAAATGCCCCTCTCAATCTTGCGGTCAAAGGGATATCCTCCCTTGCTAATTGGAGGCGGATAATACCGTCTGAATATACCTCAGCTTGAAAATCGACCAGCATAGGTAAAGTGTAAACGAAACCTGCACTTAGTTTGGCTCTTTTATTTTTCGTGTTTTTCTGTCCGAACATATTCTTTTCGATCTCATGGCTGCCAAATTCCCGATATCTCCAATCGAAGCCTACGAAAGGCATAAACCACTGCATTTTTCCGATATATCGACCGAAGTGCGTTTCAGTTTCATATCCATGGCGATTATTATAACCTAATCTCCATTCGGTACTAAGTTTCCAGCGTGTATTTTGAAGCATTGCCTGCCCGTCGTTACCATTTGTAGCAAAGTCGTTCTCAGCCATAAAATGCCATCCATTGCTCTCTTTTTGCAGTTTTTTATATGCTTTTTCTTTGTTAGGCAGATTTGGGTTTTGATAATCACCTACTGCAAAAACCCGGTTCATACCTGCCATCATATGATACATAATATGACAATGGAAGAACCAGTCACCCTCGGTATTGGCGGCAAATTCAATGATATTCGTCTCCATAGGCATGATGTCAATGACATTCTTTAGCGGGGACTGTATTCCATTACTATTTAGGACACGGAAATCAAATCCGTGGAGATGCATTGGATGCCGCATCATGGAGTTGTTGAACAGTTTAATCCTGAGAATTTCTCCTTTCTTGACAGGAATCTTATCCACTTCGGAAAGAACCTTGTTATCCATGCTCCAGACATACCTATTCATGTTCCCTGTGAGCGTAAAGGTCACTTGTTTTACCGGTTGATCTTTTGACAGTTCGGTATTGTACGGTGATTTAAGCATGTCGTAATTTAAGGTAACGATGTCATAACTTGACATATCATGGGCTGAGTGATCC
Organism: Paenimyroides marinum; assembly: GCF_900108395.1. Classification (GTDB taxonomy): domain Bacteria; phylum Bacteroidota; class Bacteroidia; order Flavobacteriales; family Flavobacteriaceae; genus Flavobacterium; species Flavobacterium marinum. The sequence continues at coordinate 43,667 of NZ_FNXE01000010.1, forward strand.
ATTGAGGAGTCCATTTCCATTTTACCCATCGCTTTATTACCATTTTTATCACCTGTGATCTCGGGATACATTACCGAATTCATGTCCATCTTTTGGAGACTCATTTTCATCCCCATGTCCTTCATGTCCCCGTTCATTTTCATCATATCGTTCATCATCTTCATGCCCTCAAAGTATTTAAGTTTCGGAAGTGGGGGATGTGGTACTTTCCTTCCTTCGCCGATATAAATCGATGCAGATTCGGTGCGATCCTCAGGGGTAACCAATAACTCATAGGAATTATTTGGCTCAGGAATGGTAACGATGATATCGTAAGTTTCCGAAACCCCTACGATCAGCCTATCCACTTCAACCGGTTCGACATCATTCCCGTCACTGGCAACGACGGTAATCTTTCCACCTGCGTAATTGATCCAAAAATAGGATGAAGCACCACCATTAGCGATCCTCAACCGAACTTTGTCTCCCGCCTTAAATTGTGAGAGTTGCTGCCCATCTGCGCCGTTGATCAAAAATTTATCATAATAAACATCACTGACATCCATCGCAAGCATACGTTTCCACTCGTTTGTAACTTTCGTTTTAAAATGTCCTTCTTTTATAGCTTCCAGATAACTTTGGGTCGTCCCTTTCTTAATTGCAAACCAGTCATTGGCATTATGAAGCATCCGGTGGACATTGTCTGGATTTAAATTTGTCCATTCACTTAAAATCAAAGGAACTGTAGGCAGATCATCAATATCTTTCCTGAATGTGGGATCACCCTCACGTTTATTCATTATGAAAGAACCATACATACCTATCTGTTCCTGCATGCCGGAATGCGAATGGTACCAATGCGTACCATGTTGGATTATCGGAAAGCGATACGTATAGGTAGAATTTGGCTCAATGGGCTTTTGGGTCAGCCAAGGAACACCATCTTCTTTGTTGGGCAGCATTACACCATGCCAATGCAGGGATGTGGCTTCGTCCATAAGGTTGTGTACCATGATCTCTGCCGTGTCCCCTTCCGTAAATGTCAATGTGGGCATCGGTATCTGTCCATTAACTGCGATAGCTCTTTTGGATTTTCCGCCATAGGTAACAACGGTGTCTTTTACATACAGATGGTATTTTACAACCTTTCCGCCACCAATTATCTTCTCTGGAAGCATTGGGACATTTTCTTGGGCTTGCTTGTTCATATTCATCTCTCCGTGGCTTTCGTTACCCTCCATTTTTTTAGGGACAAGTTTCATCCCGCATTTGGGACAGTTTCCCGGTTTATCGGAGAGTATTTCTGGATGCATTGGACAGGTGTATACCTTTTGTTGTTCCTTTTCCTCCTCATTTACATTTACTTGTGGATTATCCATTTTATGCTTATGGGTTGAATGTGCTGACTGCGCGCTACTGCTTATCGTAATAAGCATAAGTAGCATTATTAAATTATATCTCATAACATATTGTTGTTGTTACTGTTCGACAAGAGATTGATTACCTCCATCATTTTAGCGGTTTTAATTTTAAGAGGCTTGCATTAATCGCAACCACAATTGTACTTACACTCATCAAAACCGCACCCATTGCAGGACTTAGAACGAAATCCGGATAAAGCACACCTGCTGCAAGCGGAATGGCTATCACATTGTAGCCAACTGCCCAAAGCAGATTTTGCACCATCTTTTTATATGTCCGTTTACCGAAGTCAATCATTTTTACTACATCTCTTGGGTCGCTGTTTACCAGAATAATATCGGCTGTTTCGGCTGCTACATCCGTACCCGAACCTACTGCTATACCTACATCTGCCTGTGCTAATGCAGGTGCATCATTCACGCCATCGCCGGTCATCGCAACCACTTCACCTTTGGCTTGATATTCCTTTACTTTTTCCTGTTTTTCGTGAGGCAATACATTGGCGATATAACCGTCCATTCCTAATTGTTCAGAAACCGCTTTTGCAATTTTCTCATTGTCGCCTGTAAGCAAAATGGATTTGATGTTCATCTTTTTTAACTGGTCAATGGCTTCTTGCGAACCCTCACGAATACTGTCTGCCAACGTGATAATACCGATGACTTCACCGTCAATAAAAACATAATTGACTGTTTCAATGCTTTGATTGATTTCTTTTGGAGTTTCGGGTTCTGTAAGGTTGTTCTGCTTGAAATAATTAGGTCCTGCCGCTACAACTTCTTTTCCGTTTACAACTGCTTTTACACCTATACCTGCCATATAGCTGAAGTTTTCCGACTTCCATAGTTCAAGGTTTCTTTCTTTCAACGTTTTTAAAATACCTTTTGCAATGTGGTGTTCGGAATATTGCTGAACGGCTGCTGCATATTGTATCATTTCATCGGCAGCATATTTATCGGTTAATGGGATAACTTTTTCCACTGCGTGAGAACCTTTGGTAAGCGTTCCTGTTTTGTCAAAAATAATGGTGGATAAGTTGCGTGTGGTCTCAAATGCGGTGCGGTTGCGAATAAGTAAACCATTGGTTGCCGAAAGCGTTGTAGAAATGGCAACCACCAGCGGAATAGCCACACCCAAGGCGTGGGGACAAGCCGTAACCATTACCGTAACCATTCTTTCCAATGCAAACGCAATATCTCCGCTACTGCCAAACCAATAAATAAAGGTGATAACCCCAACCGCAATAGCGATATAAGTGAGCCATTTGGCTACTTTATCGGCAAGGTTTTGCGTATTCGATTTTGCTGCTTGTGCATCCTGAACTAAATTGATTACCTTATTGAGGTAACTGTCTTTGCCCACTCCGGTTGCCGTAACCCGCAAAGCACCTTCACCATTGATAGAACCTGCAATTACTTTTCCGTCCTTTTCTTTCTTCACCGGAACACTTTCGCCTGTGAGCATACTTTCGTTCACATAAGAAACTCCATCGACAATGGTTCCATCGGCAGGAATTTTTTCACCGGGTTTGATGATAATGGTTTCACCGTTTTTTAGGTCTTCGAGTTTTATTTTCAAAGCTTCTCCGTGTCGTTCCACCGTAACATCGTTTGGTAATAGAGCGACTAAAGACTGTAAGGCTTTTGAAGCCGCCATTGTAGAACGCATTTCTAACCAATGCCCCAAAAGCATAATCACGATAAGGGTTGCCAATTCCCAAAAGAAATCCATACCGGGCAATCCAAAAACAACGGCAACTGAATAGATGTAAGCAACCGAAATAGCGATGGCTACCAAGGTCATCATACCGATGGCTTTGGCTTTGATTTCGCCTACCATTCCTTTCAGGAAAGGCATTCCGCCATAGATGTAAATGATAGTTCCCAATGTCAGCAGTACATATTTATCTCCCGGAAAAGCAATCGTAAAACCGAACCAATGCTGTATCATTTCCGATAAGAGTAAAACGGGAACGGTAATGATTAAACTTACCCAAAAACGTTTGAGGAAATCGTGGGTGTGATGTCCTTCGTGTTTGTCGTAGCCACTATCGGAATGATGATTATGGTTTTCACTATGATGCGAATGTTCTTTGTGGTCGTGATGTTGGTGGTGTCCGTGATGGCTGTGAGCTTCTTTTTTTGCTCCTCCCATCGGAACTAAATCCATTCCGCAAAGCGGACATTTCCCTGGTTCGTCCTTCATCACCTGCGGGTGCATGGGACATGTGTATCTTTTCATATTATATGATTTAGAGTTTAAAATAACAGTTGTACATTATATTAAAGTGTTAATGGCGCTACATAATTTTAGGGAATCATCTAAGATTTTCCTCTGCCTTGACTCATTTATCCCCAATTGCTCTAACAAGATTGGATTTTCGTATACTTCTTTGCAAAGTACGATTCCTTTGTCCAACAGCTGTCTTTTTTCAGTTTTAGTGAGAGTAGCCAATGCTGTTAGAGGATACAGACCAGCTTTATCAATTCTCGCCTTCAATGAATTTTGCGGGGGATAATCCCAGCTAACAAGCATTAAATCAACGCAGGTTCCATACTGAATTGCATCGGTGGTGAAACGGGTATTGGTATAAAGCCCTCCCCGGTGGAGTTTAGTGTCATGTCCAACTTGACTCTTCCATCGTTGCTTTACGTCCACGAACCTCGATTGAACATATAGCGGGGTCTTTACATTACAGAATCGTCCTTGACTATTGTGATATTTACATTCAATCATATAATGGTTGTTCTCCTTTTCTGCGATCACATCTATTTCGTGTGAAACACAGTCCCCCTGAACAATAACACCAACCTGAGTATTAAAACCTTCGAATTCCATCAGTTTACCTACCAATTTTTCAAAAGGAAAGCCCGTTGAACCTAATTCCATCAGGGACTTCTTCAGATTATATTTTGAAGCACTTATCCGGGATCTGCTTTTCAGCATATTAAAAGCCATCTGATAGATCTTTTTGGTGGTCATCCCTTCTTCAACTTGATCCACGATATTACGAGCCACATGCTGGACGAGATTCTCATCTGCTTGCGATCGCCGAAGAGAATTAATAAGCTTGTTCATATCGAAATCCTGCAATTCCCCTGAGTATTTTTTTATTTTTACTGTTTTCATCATTCCTGTTTAGGTTTTCTGGATGAAGATGAGCATTTGGGTCAAAACTTATGCAACCGTAATCTTATCTTCCAAATATACTTGCTGGACAGTTTGTAATAGTTCGACCCCCTCACTAAAAGGTCTTTGAAAAGCTTTTCTTCCCAATATCAATCCCGAACCTCCTGCACGTTTGTTAATTACTGCTGTCGTGACAGCGTCAACGATATCTGATGCTCCTTTTGAACCACCCCCGGAATTGACGAGTCCAATTTTTCCCATATAACAGTTGGCAACCTGAAATCTGCAAAGATCAATAGGGTGATCCGTTGTAAGAATATCGTACATCTCATCGTTATATTTGCCAAATTGCAGGTTCTTAAAACCATAATTAGCGTCCGGTAATTTTTGTTTTATGATATCTGCTTGTATTGTTACCCCTAAATGGTTGGCCTGCCCGGTCAGATCCGCTGAACTGTGATAATCATTTTCATCGGTTTCGAATGCTTCGTTGCGGGTATAACACCAAAGGATAGTTGCCATTCCTAAACCATGTGCTTCCGCAAAGGTTTCTGCTATTTCCTTTATTTGCCGATCACTTTCATGAGAGCCAAAATAAATTGTAGCGCCAATCGCCACGACACCCATATCCCACGCTTCCTTAACCGTTCCAAACAAGGTCTGATTATAAGTGTTCGGATAGGTCAAGAGCTCGTTATGATTGATCTTGACAATAAAAGGGATTTTATGTGCGTACTTTCTGGCGTAAAGACCAAGTCCACCGAAGGTTGATGCTACGGCATTGCATCCTGATTCAACGGCGAGCCTGATGATATTTTCAGGATCAAAATAATCGGGGTTTTTATGAAACGAAAAAGCTGCGCTATGTTCAATACCTTGATCAACAGGAAGGATACTCAGGTATCCAGTTCCGCCAAGATTTCCGTGGTTATAAAGTTGAGAGAGACTTCGTAATACCTGTAAGTTACGGTTACTATTCACAAATACCTTATCAATGGAACTATTATCAGGTAAATGCAATTTATCCTTCGTAATCTTTTTACTAATATGATCTAAATAATAAGAGGCGTTGTCGCCTAAATGACCAACAATATTTTTATACATGTCCATAATACCTGTTCTTTAATTAATTCCAAGGCTTTTGTTTGTCCTGATAATCGACTGTTCAGCACTGGGTTCAATCCCTGTCAGTGCTCTTATCGCATCAATGGTTTCAGGAATTACGATAGCCTGATTATCTACCACATAGGCATAAAAAAGTTCATCACCCTGCACCTTCAGCATATCTTCCCAGAGGGCGACCTCATACATATCGCCCCAAGGTCTTCCCATATCCAGGAACATCTCTTTTATCGTGTTGTTTGAAACCAATCCCTGATCGTATTGAATCAGTCTAATTCGAGATGATGTTCTAAAAGCTTCCAAAACCTCTTCTTTGCAAGCTGCTTTGGTCATTTTTATGTTCCAGTAGTGCAGATGGCTAAGGGTTTGCGGAACCTTTATAGCTGAGGTAATAACATTCAGGTCAGGATCTACACTTTGTGCATCCGGTCCCTGATGACTTGGAATTTCTCTTTCGGGTACCATAGTGTTCATGATACCGCCCAAATGACTTTCCCAAGGATCGGTGGCTCGTCTTAAGAGTGTTCCTCTGGCATAATCAAGTAAACCCGCTTTCTTTAAGGCGGTGAGTGTTCTTAAGATCGAGGTGGTGTTACAGGAAACCACCCTCGTAGCATCTAAATTTAATGCCGATTGGTAATTATTTTCGGCACTGAAAGAATGTCGGGTTACTTCATGCTTTTCACCACCCTGAACGATAAACTTTATTCCTCTTTCCTTATAGGCCTGCACATTTTTGGCTGCCACCTTTTTAGGGGTGCAATCTACCACCAAATCTACTTTGGTGAGAAGTTCAGCAATTCTACCTTTTACTGAAATTCCGCAGGCGTTCATTTCTTTTTCGGCTTCTGGTGTCGATGCATAAATAGCATAGCCTTTGTTTACAGCATTTTGAATTCGCCAATCACTAACGACATCGCATACCCCTACTAAGGTCATATCATTTTGTTTTACTATAGCATCGGCTATCCTTTTGCCGATGACTCCATATCCTATTACTGCTATTTTCTTCATTTCTCTTCTCTTTTGAGTTAGTATTTTAAATTGCTGAAAATTTTTGATTATAATGGATATCGATTGCTTTATTTCAAAGCTCCATCTTTTTGATATTCGTTGTTTTCCAGCTGTTTAATTTTAGCTTTCATGAATTCAATCTCTCGATTTTGAGCAGAAATTATTTCTTCTGCCAGTTTTTTTACTTCCGGATCTTCCAGTTTGCTTTCTTCGACCATTAAAATAGCTCCAGCATGATGTGGGATCATTGATTTAAGAAACTGTATATCCCCCACAGCGGTTTGTTTTCTTATACTGACAAAGAATGCTAATGCGGTGCCGAATCCTACTAAAATTAGAATTGAATTAAGCTTCTTGTCAGGATACATCTTAGCCATCAAAACCAACTCCACAATAAGCATCGGAGAAGCCATTAGTCCTGCCATGTAAAATTGATTGATATTAAAAACCATGTTTGTCAACTGATCTATCATCGCGTACATAAGGAAAAACATGAGTACAAAAGAAATAAGCATCATCCATAAAAGTTTTTTATAGCTCCCTGAATGATGTGAATTCTTATGTTCTATTTTTGGAGTTGTTGATCCGTTGTTCATGCTCTCATGATTCTCCGGCTGGTGTGATGGCGTTTTCATAACTATTTTATATTTAATTGCTTATCAAAGTAATTAATCAACAGTTGTTGCTCCTCTTTGTTTAATCGTGCACCATTGTGCATCCACATATATGACCTCAACGGCATTTTACCTTTCTCGATTTGCTCAATAATCTGGCTAAACTTTGAGTTTATCCTTCTCGGGCTGTAATTTGGCAAATCATCAAAGTTCAATTTCTCTTTTCCTTCGGTTATATGATCTGCCATGAACCAACCCAAAGGCTGAACATTAGTGTACCAAGGGTATTGGGTATTATTGCTATGGCAGTCATAGCATGATACCGACAGGATTGCATTAACTTTTGCATCGACCTTAAATGAATCAACAAAAACCTGGCCCGCAGGAACCGGGGATAGGTTCCTTTGGGGGGTTATAAATTGCATTAACACAAACACACTTAACAGAACTGTTAAAATTACTTTGTATGCTTTCGTTCGTTTTCGGTTTTTTTTCATGATCTAATATTAATCAAGTACCATTATCTCCGGTCATAGAGACAACAACTCGGTAAACCATCATAAGTCTCTTTAGAAGCCTTGTCCAGCTCTGTATCGTGACCAACATTAGCAATAGCTTTGCTTATGGCACTTTTTGAGGTTACTTTTGAATCGAAATCCAAATGGATAACTTTGGCATTAACATCCCAGTTTGCGGAAATCACCCCCTTGACACTTTTCGCCGCTTTCTCAATCCGGCTTTTGCACATTTCACAATTTCCTGATACTTTCAACATATCATGGGTCTTATTGACATTGGTTTGAGCATCGCCATGCTGATGTCCGGCAGCCGATGCTGCGCCATCGTTATTCATCATACTGATTTTACCTTCCAGCTGGGCACTTGCATCAACGGTGAAAGCTCCCTTGGTCACGATTTCCTCGCCATTTTCCAGCCCCGACATAACAACATATTGGTCGCCCAATGAGGGGCCCAAGACGATCTCCCGAAGTTTAAAAGCAGGCGTGGATGTATTTGGCTGTTTTACGTAAACTATGGAGCGCTTCCCTGTCCATAAAACCGCCGACTTGGGAATGACCAACTCATCGTTGTAGCCCTTTAAAGGAGCAGTGATCCTTGCTGTTGCATACATTTCAGGTTTGAGATTGCGATCCCGGTTATCGGCTTCAACTCTAATCTTTGCTGTTCTCGAATTGGCATCAATAATTGGATTAATAAAAGCTATCCTACCTTTATATACTTTTCCGGGCACACTCTGTAAAGTATATTCCAACTGATCTCCCACCTTTAGAAATGGCAGATCTGTTTCATACGCATCAAAAACCGCCCATAACTTGGAAAGGTTTGAAATGGTGTACAAGACGCTCCCTTGGCTGATATAATCGCCTTGGTTCACATTTTTCGCTATGACCACGCCACCTGTATTTGCGTGGATGTTTACATACGGTGAAACGCTGTTGGATTGTAGAATTTTATCTATCTGCTCTTCTGACACTTTCCATAAACGCAGCTTTTCTTTAGCTGCATCAAGTAATAAGGGTTGCATATCTTGCAATTTTGCTGCTTCCAGCAGTTCCTGTTGTGCTGTCAATAAATCAGGGGAATAAATCCTGGCTATCAATTGACCTTCCTTAACCGACTCACCGGTAAAGGTTACATATAGATTCTCAATACGGCCATTGACATGCGATGTTTGGGATTGTTGTAAACGTTCGTCCACCTGAATAGTCCCATACAGTTGGACATCTTTAACAGCGTCTTGGTGGCCGACAATCGAAGTCTGGATATTAGCCAATGCTATGGCTTCTTCTGACATTTGGATGGCGTCATCGTCAATTACATCATCACCTCCCCCTGATGATTTCAAGGGAATTAGATCCATTGCACATATCGGGCATTTCCCCGGTTTATCCATTCTGATCTGGGGATGCATGGAGCAAGTCCATACTGTTTCTCCGTCCTCGGTCACTTCCATTTCAAGGTCATGACTGTGATCATGGGACGAATTCCCGCCAAATATCGCCCAGCCAAGCAGTAGTCCGGACAATAATATAACCCCGTAAGTTACCGCCTTATTTCTAAAAATATTTTTCAGTTTATTCATTGCTAAGAATTTTAAAATAATTGCATTATTTATGGTCTGCTAATAATTTTTTTATTGACACAACCATCGTATTATAGTTTGCAAGGGCCTCAGCTTTCCTAAGCTGATAATCCAATAATTGCCGCTGCACCTGAATAACGTTGGTCAAGTCACTTTTGCCTGTAACGAACTCTTTTACGATCAGGTTATATGTCGTTTGGGCGAGCGTAGTTTGTTTTTCGTACAGCTCGATGGCACGCTGAGCATCATCCAGTTGGCTTTTGAGACTGTAAAACTCGCTTTTCAAAGTGTTGAAGGTGTTTTTAAAGTTCTCTTCGCTTGATTTTCGCCATAGCCTGCTTTCGTTTTGCTGGGCATTGTATTTTTTACGGAAGAGCGGCAGGCTCACTGAAACCATGGGCATGACCATATCCTTGCCGTTCATCCCGTCCATGGCCAGCATTGAATTATTCGTCTTTCCCACAACCATGTATTCCACACCGATACCAATCATAGGGTAACTCATTTTCCGATCCATTTCCGCTTTTGCCTTAAATGCCAATCCTTCTTCGGTAATCATTTCAAGCATGGGGTTGTTTGTCTCAATAACCCTCAGCGCTTCTTCCTCGCTATATAAAAAATTCAGCTTGTGGATCTCTTGTCCCAACATTACTTCTTCATTGGCTTCCCTGTTCAGCAATGCATTGAATTTCGCTTTTTCGGCTTTGATCTGGGCATGTAAACTTTCAATGTTATTTTCAATTTCAGCGATTTCCAATTGGATACGAAGCACCTCTGACATACCCGATCCGGAGCCACCTTCCATTGCTCCCATGCCACCACCGGACGGCATACTCATATTCTGATTAGTAGCAGGAGCTGAATTGCCTCCTCCCATACTCATCCCTCCCATACCCGATGGAGTGCTAGAGCTGGTTGTTGAGGAAGGCGTATTGCTGCTTACAACGGGTGCTGCACTTGATTGTGAGGTGCTTGACGGTGCAGCGAATTTCCGTAAAGCCAATTGTTCCAGTTGCTGTAAAAACACTTTGTTTTCTTGATTATTCTTGAGTTGCTCGTTTAATTTTTGCATCGTGTACCACTGTGTGCTGACCTGAAGGATCAGATTATTTATGGCTTCCCGATACTGTTGATCTTGCATATTGGCCATATGTGTAGCCTCTGTGCGAGCTGCTTTTCTCGTGCCGAACCATGGAAACATTTGCATCAAGCTCACATTTCCAATAGAACGCCCTCCTATAATTTCCATAGGCATCGTATATGCTTCCATGGACAATTCCGGGTCTTGGTATGCTCCGGCTTGCGGAATTTTTTCAAGGTATGCCTCATGCGCATACTTTTGTGATTTTACACCCGGATTATTTTCGATTGCGACTTGTATATAATAGGACAGCGAATCGGTGGGGTAGTCTTGGGCTAAAGCTTGCGAAAAAATGCTTAAGCTTGTTAATACAGCCACGGTTATATACCGATTTATCTTATTCGTTTTCATTCGCTATATTTTTATTATTTTTTCTATTTTCTTTTTTCGTGGCAGATTCCCTCCACCAGCACTGGAATACCGGGACTACAAACATGGTCATGGATTGGATCAGCATGCCGCCGAAAGTCGGGATGGCCATTGGTACCATGATTTCCGCACCTTTACCGGTAGAGGTCAGGACAGGCAGTAAGGCGATCAGTGCTGTAGCAGTGGTCATCGCTGCCGGTCTGACACGCTTTAAGCCTGCGTATATGACTGCTTCCCGTATTTCATCTTTTGTTCTGGGGTTCCGTGCTTCAAATGTATCGTGGATGTATGTTCCCATTAATACACCATCACTCGTCGCCAGTCCGAACAGGGCGATAAATCCTACCCAAACGGCAATGCTGAGATTGATGCTGTGCATCTGGAACAGATCCCTCATATTTGTCCCTCCGACAGAGAAGTCCATAAACCAGGGCTGCCCGTAAAGCCATAATAAAATAAAGCCACCTGCAAGTGCTACAAAAACACCGGAAAAATGAATTAACGATGCTGTAACCGTTCGGAACTGAAAGTAGAGAATTACTAAAATGGCTAACAAACTCAGTGGTATAATAAGCATTAGCCTTTTTGCGGCACGCTCTTGTTGTTCATAATTGCCAGCAAATTTATAAGTCACTCCGTTAGGCAAACTTAGTTCTCCGGATGCGATTTTTTCCTGTAAGATTTGATCGGCTTCACGGACGACTTCAACTTCAGCTTTACCGCTTATTTTGTCAAAGATGACATAACCCAACAAAAAGGTATTTTCACTTTGGATCATCTGAGCGCCCTTGGCATATTCAACATCCACCACATCCCCTAGTGGAATCTGAGCTCCTGTAGCTGTCGGAATGATTATTTTTCGCAACGCATCCGGGTCATCCCGTAATTCTCGTGGGTAGCGCAGGCGAACGGGAAACCGTTCCCGGCCTTCGACTGTAGTGGTCAACGTCATACCGCCGACTGCCGCACTGATTACTTCCTGAAGCTCGGCAACGGTAATACCGTATCTGGCCATTCTATCCCGGTTCAGATGGATTTCGATATAGGGTGCACCAACAGCCCTGTCGTAGAAAACGGTCGATGGCATAACAGATGGAACATCCTTTAAGGCTGCTTCCAAGGCCTTGCCACCGATTTCAATCGACTCCAGATCCGGCCCCGAAACCTTTAGCCCCATCGGAGCTCTCATTCCCGTGGAAAGCATCACCATTCTTGTTTCTATGGGTTGTAACTTGGGTGCAGAGGTCAAGCCCGGCAAATGCGAAACATTGACAATCTCCTGCCAAATGTCGTCCGCCGTTTTTATCTCGGGACGCCATTGGCGGAAGAACTTGCCGCCTTTATCTATGATAAGGCTATCTCGTGGAATTTGTCTGAATCCTTGATCTATATGGTAGGTATCTCCGTTAATCAGTTCAAAATGCCCGTCACTATTGGTTTTAAACCGCTCTCTATGACCGTCTTCGTCCAAAATATACTCAGGTATATAATTGATCGTATTTTCAAACATCTGTGTGGGCGCTGGATCGAGTGCCGAATTTACACGCCCCCATTTACCTACGGTTAGTTCGACTTCCGGTATGTTTTGAATACGTTTATCAAGTGTTCTGATCAATTGCAGGTTTTGTTCAATCCCAGTATGCGGCATACTGGTAGGCATTAACAAGAAAGCCCCTTCATTCAGGCTGGGCATAAATTCTTCTCCGATACCCGGAAATGTTTCCGTTGATTTTTGCCAGAATGCCGTCTCCCGGAAAGATTTCCAACCTGTCTTTTCGAAGCCATTTGCAACAAAACCAAAACTCTTCTCTACGCCCATCCATGCTAACATTCCGAATAATAAAGTAATGATAGGGATGGCCATGAATTTCCACCGGTTGGAAAGTGACCAACGCAGGATCTGTTCATAGTAGATCACCAATGCCCATAACATTCCCAGGATGGAACCAATGGCAAAGAATACGAACACAAAGTTAAGTGTGGTGCTTGCCTGCGTGCCGAGTGGCAGCCACTCAACCGTCAGGTAATACATCGCTACAAAAAGTGTGATAGCTACATTAACGTAGTTGGCAATTTTTTCTCCTTTCCATCTTGGTGTAAACAGGTTGTTGACTCCGATCAAAGTCAATGCGAACGCGACAAAAACACCTGTATAGATCCAAAGAGCGATACCGGCAACTACCAAAACGTAGTTGGCTATCCGGCGAACTTTACTCCCATTGATACGGATTGAAAATATATAATAAGCCAGTGTTGGCAAGATAATAATGCCTAACACAAAGGCTGAAACCAAAGCAAAGGTTTTGGTGTATGCCAAGGGACCGAACAACTTACCTTCTTGTGCTTCCATCATAAAAACAGGTAAAAAGCTGATGATCGTGGTGAGCATCGCCGTTGACAAAGCACCCGACACTTCCGCAACAGCGGTGGAAATCAAGTTTACAAAGGCTTTCCCCCGACTCTCAACACCCTTGGCTTTTTCTTCATCCATATGGCGTAGTATGCTTTCGATAAAGACAATCCCCACATCCACCATGACCCCAATGGCAATGGCGATTCCCGAAAGAGCCACAATATTTGCCTCGACCCCCATTTGTTTCATGATGATAAAGGTCACCAGCACACCAATGGGCAGAATACTGGATATGAGAATGGATGCTCGCAGGTTGATTACCAAAACGATGACAACGATAATACAAATCAGGATTTCGTGTGCTAAAGCATTTTCCAGCGTCCCGATGGTTTCCTGGATTAAACCCGAGCGGTCATAAAACGGAACGACGGTGACTTTTGAAATAGTCCCATCCTCTAATGTTTTTTGAGGGAAACCTGCCTCCATTTCTTTGATCTTCGCCTTGACATTATTGATGACTTCCATGGGGTTGGTTCCATGCCGGGCAACTACTACACCGCCAACTGCTTCCACGCCTTCCTTATCCAATCCACCGCGTCGTGTGGAGGGTCCCAAATTGACAAACCCAACGTCTTTTATCTTTACGGGAACATTATTGCGCACAGCCACTACGGCATCTTCCAGATCCTGGACACTTTTAAGGTAGCCCAATCCACGCACCAGATATTCCGCTTTGTTTATTTCGATCGTCTCTGCACCGATATCCAGGTTGCTGTTTTGGATAGCCGACATGATATCCATTACGGATACATTGTATGCGCGCATCGCATCTGGATTGATATCGACTTGGTATTCTTTTACGAAACCTCCGATGGAAGCCACTTCGGAAACCCCTTCCGATGCTGCCAAATTATATTTGGCATAGAAATCCTGAATCGTGCGCAGCTCATCGGGGTCCCAGCCTCCTGTAGGTTTTCCGGTTTCGGGATTGCGTCCCTCCAGTGTATACCAAAAGACCTGCCCCAAAGCAGTGGCATCCGGCCCGAGCGTGGGCGTTACATCGGATGGTAATGTGCCGGCAGGCAATGAATTCAGTTTTTCCAGAATACGGGAACGGCTCCAATAAAACTCAACATCCTCTTCAAAAATGACATAGAGGAAGGACATGCCGAACATCGAACTGCTCCGGATTGTTTTTACGCCGGGGATGCCCAGTAAGGAGGTCGTGAGTGGATAGGTAATCTGTTCCTGTATATCTTTGGGAGACCTCCCCATCCATTCGGTCGCCACAATTTGCTGGTTCTCCCCAATGTTCGGAATCGCATCGACCGGCACAGGATCGCTCGGCAACGCATTTTGATGCCAATTAAAGGGCGCTGTAATCAGCCCCCATATAAGGACAACCACAAGTAATAACAGTGTTATTACTCGGTTCTCCAAAAAATATTTGATAATTTTTTTAAGCATAACATATACATTGTTTACATTTTAATATCAGATACCAGCCTACAGAAATCGACCGGTACCTGATATTTGAATTTCAAATCTTAATCAGAGTTTTTACTTCAGTTCTTCCTGAACTTCACCGCATGTTAGCATATCCGCACCATAGTAAGGGTTTTTGACCTCTTTGCTATCGCTTAACCAATATGCTCCTTTGTTGTCATCGTACATCGAGCAAAAAATCTTGTACATGGGCTTTTCGGTGCCGAATTCTTTTGTTATATCATAAAAATCCTTGCTCAAGATCACTAAATGCTCCCTTTGATGAGCTATATTGCCTATGTTATCACCTATGTGCTCCGAATGTTCCTGAATATCAGCAGCGATGTCATCGAAGGTGCTTTTCTGTTCTGCACTAAAGCCCTCGGTATTAATCTTGGGGAGTGCTTCCAGCATGCCTTTAGCTGCATTTGCGGCTTCTTTATCATTATCGGAAGACAAAGCAAAAGTCAGGTGCTGGTAATGGGAAAAAAGTTCCGAAAAAGTTCCCTGGTCGCTTGCAGCGTTGCTTTCGTTGGATACCGTTGTTTCAGTATGGACGTCGCTTTCTGATTTTTTTTCAGAAGTACCATTACATGCTGCCAAGGTCAATACGGATGAGGCTAGTAAGCCTACAAATAAATGTTTCATTGTCATGATTTCTGTTTTTAATAATTAAAATTGATTTATGTAATTTGTATATGTAGTATTATTTTCAAAATATGATACTTCCCCGTTGTTGCCCGTAATTGCTATTATAGCAGTCGCTTTATCTATCTGCTTTTTGGAAAATGGATCTATGGCAACGCGTGTAGAAGGATCTTTTGGAATACGTTCTTTACACATCTGGCAACATCCGTAATATATTTTTCCTTCAAAATTTACCTCAAATTGTTTTTTGCCCATGTATTCATTGTTGACCATGCAAACCAAATCATTAGGCACAATATCCCCTTTGTTAAAAACATTTGGATTGCTATCCGTTACGTTTTGCTCTTTCTTTTTCGAGGCTTCATTGGAATTTCCGCTACAAGAAGTTAGTGTAGCTAAAATCATCAAAGCGTATAAAATAATCTTCATATTGTGATTAATTATTTGATAGTTTCAATAATATTTCCACATGTCAGCATCTTATTGCCGTAATATGGGTTTTTAACCGCTTCTTCCTTGCTTAACCAATTTGCACCTTTACCATCGTTGTACATCGGGCAGTTTTGGTAGTACATAGTTGTTTTTTGCTTTGATGCGTTTGCCAATTCATAGACATTCTTAGAAAGTAGGGCAAATACCCTCCGTTGCTTTACGACGTCTTTCGATTTCGAGATGTTTTCTGTGTTTAAAGACAGTTCCTTCATGACCTTCATCCATACGGTATGCTCTTTGGGAGAAAGTTCACCCATATCCACTGTTTTAATAACTGTGGCTAATTCAGTAGCATTTGAAGATGCTATATTTACATCTGCGTTTACCAAAGCATCTTTTATGGAAAAATACTTGTCAAATACGGCATGTAATTGTGATAAATTTTGTGATGGAATATTCTTTGCTTGAGCTGTTCCACCTTGGTTGTGATGTTGCTCGTTCTGGTTTTGCGCAAAGCTGTTTGCTGCGGATAGTAATACGGTGATTACCATCAATATTTTTGATATTGATTTCATTTGGAACCTTATTAAGTATTAAAAATGGTAAATAATCAAAAGCCAGATCTGGCTTTTAATAAAACATGTATTGCGGATAGGTGCAAAATCAACCGATTTCGCACACCTATGGCTATACAGTACTAATTTAACTTATTTTAGGCGGTTGCCAAATGGAAGATTCCCCTGTAGAATAAAAGGGTTCTTTGTATAAAGGGTATGATTTTTTAATTTTAGAAAAAACAGGATTTTGAGCGTTCCTAAAAAATGGGGGTGTTGCAGAAAAACTATTAGAAGAGCTGTGGCAGGACGTAGGTCCACAATTTCCAGAGCATTCATTGCTCGCGTCATCCTTAGACTTACAGCAGTCTTTCTCACATTGATCTTCTGAATGATGCTGCTTGTTGGCACTGCAACATGACTTCTCCTTGATAACAATTTCTTTGGAATGCGATTTACACGTATAGGATTGCATTGGGATTATAAAAAAGCCCAATAAGCATATAATCATTAATATGTTTATCCTTTTTAACATGTAAAAAACAAAAAAACTATTGCAAAGATAATGATATTTTTCAAACCGGTTCGTTTTTTTTGAAATAAATGGCAGATAAGTTTCTCTTATCCGCCATTTATTTTTATTCCATGAGCATTATAGTGTCAGTTACATTTCCTGCTAGTGTTCTTTTAAATCTTTCACTCAATAATATCGAATACACCCATACGCCCGGTTACGGGGTTTTCAGAAGCATGCTTCAACCTATATAAATGGTTCTTACATCAACAAGGTTGTCGTCACTGATGTCCAAAGACATTAAGTCGCTTCGGTTGAATACCTTTATATATTTCTTTTTGCGTATTTTCTGTTTTCTTTTCAATACTTATAAATTGACGTCCTTTAAAATTTCATCCGCTGTATTCGTACCGCATTAAGAATAGCCAATAACGCCACGCCCACATCAGCAAAAACGGCTTCCCACATTGTAGCCAATCCACCTGCACCAAGAACCAATACAATTCCTTTTACTACAAATGCCAATGTGATATTTTGCCAAACGATTTTCTTTGTCTTTTTTCCAATATTGATTGCCATTGGTATTTTACTTGGTTTATCGTCTTGTATGACCACATCTGCTGTTTCAATAGTGGCATCGCTTCCCAAACCGCCCATTGCGATACCTACGTCGCTCAATGCTACAACGGGGGCGTCGTTCACGCCGTCGCCGACGAAAGCAACGCTTTCGTCTTTCGCTTTGATTTCTTTAACCCTGTTTACTTTATCTTCGGGCAACAAATCCCCAAAAGCATTATCTATGCCCAACTGTTCTGCTACATACTTTACCACTGTACTTTTATCTCCGCTAAGCATAGTAGCTTTAACATTGAGCTTATGTAATAGATTGATGGTTTCCTGTGCGTCTTCTTTGATACTGTCGGCAATAGTGATGTATCCGACAAATTTGTTATCGTAAGCAACGGCAATGGTCGTATAAACGATGCTGTTCGGGTCTAAGTCGTATTGTATTCCAAACTTGTTCATCAGCTTGAAATTTCCGACCAACAAGTCTTTACCATTTATGGTTGATTTCAACCCGTGCCCTGCGATTTCCTCTGTATTTTCTAAATGGATTGTATTATCCGGTTCCCCCACGTATTCGTGAATAGCTGTCGCTACGGGGTGCGTACTGTGGTTTTCCAGTACGTTGACCAATTGCAGGATTTCGTCTTGATTGAACGCTTTGTCAAATACCACTTCCTGAACCTTAAAAACACCCTCTGTCATTGTACCCGTTTTATCCATTACCACATTTTGGATATTGGAAAGAGCATCTAAAAAGTTACTTCCTTTAAACAGTATTCCGTTTCTGCTCGCTGCTCCAATGCCACCGAAATAACCCAATGGAATACTTATAACCAATGCACAAGGACAAGAAATGACTAAGAATACCAAAGCCCTGTACAACCAATCTTTAAACTCATATTCTGCTACGAAAAAGTAAGGCAACACACAGATAGCGACCGCTAACAGTACCACGATAGGGGTATATATTTTCGCAAACTTGCGGATAAATAATTCCGTTGGTGCTTTTTGTGAAGTAGCATTTTGCACCAATTCTAAAATTTTACTCAACTTACTATCCGTATATGCGGTTGTAACCTGCACTTGTGCAACGGTATTAAGGTTTATCATTCCTGCCAAAACCGTTTCGCCTTTAGCTTTGGTGTCCGGTTTGCTTTCGCCTGTAAGTGCGGCGGTGTTGAACGAGGCTGTTTCAGATAATAACTCTCCGTCCAGACCTAATTTTTCTCCCGGTTTTAGTTGTATGATTTCGCCTATGTTTACGGTGTCCGCCTTTACAGTTAGGGGTTGGTTGTTTCTTAAAACCGTTACCTCATCAGGTCTTTGATCGAGCAATGATTTGATATTTGCTTTGGCTCTAGAAACAGCCATTGTCTGAAAAACTTCTCCAACAGCATAAAATAACATCACTGCAACCCCCTCCGGATATTCGCCAATGGCAAATGCCCCTATAGTGGCGATACCCATTAAAAAGAACTCTGAAAAGATTTCCCCTTTTCTGATGCTTTTCAATGCGTCTTTTAATACAGGAAACCCGACGGGAGCATAAGCAACCACATACCAAATAATCCTTACCCAACCTGTAAACCATTGTTGTGGAAGCCAATTATCAAATGTAATGGCAACAAGCATCAATATCAATGATATGATACACGGCAAAAACATTCTCATTGGGCTGCTCTCGCTATGGCTGTGGTCGTGTCCGTCATCATCGCTGTGGTTGTGTTGATGTTTTTCTTTTACTAATTCTTTTGCACCTGCTTGAGTGTAAATTTTTTCTTCCTGTGTGCAACAGGTCATTCTGCCCTGTGCATCGTATGTATGCTTATGATTTTTATCTGTATTTATCATAACCTTTAATTTTTTAGGTTCGTTACACTTTTATTTCTTATTCTTTCCACGTTATTATTCATTATATGCCTCACGATATACTGAAAAACAAATCGCTTTAACGCATTTAGCTTTTGCTGATGCTTAGAATAAAATTCATCGGGTGTATCAAAAACGCCAAAGTCCTGATTGATGCCCTTATCCTGAATAAACGTATTGTTGAGGTTCCATTCAATCGGTGGGTTCTCAAAATTATCGGTATAAACCCCGAAACCGCAAAATGTGGTTTTGCAATCACTGTTCTGATTTTGCAGTTCCGTAAGGTAGGGTTTATCCAAAATCACACCCTCTAAAAAATACCACTGCTCATTTACCCATACTTCTACCCAGCTATGTAAGATGCTTTGAGGCGAAAGTTTGTACCAAATACCCGTAATCGCTCCTTTTTGCAAGGCATTGTCAATGGTAAAACCGTGAATGCGGTTAGGTATTCCCGTTGCTCTTAATAACGCCATTAGCAAAGTTGCTTTGGTATTGCACTGTCCGTAACCGTCTTTCAGAATTTCTGATGCAGGTATATCGTCCGAAACATTATAGCCAAATTTTATTTCATCTCTTACAAAATTATAAATGGCTTTAATTCTTGAAACAATGCCCAAATCTTTCCACCCTTTTTGTTCCAATAGCTCTTGTATAGAAACGTTTGAGTAGTCAAGGATTTTTGTTTCTTTAAAATAGTTGTCCATAACACGTTTATATTTATAGCAAAGTTACGGAGGGAGAGCCTGCAATGCTATTGCAAACTCTCCTTTAAACAGTTCCCACAGACACCTTTACCAAATACTTTTATCTCGTCAATACGATAATTCTGACTTTCATTCCGCGGTATTATAAAGTCCTCCTTACAGGTTGTCTGTTTACAAATCTTACAATAGAAATGTAAGTGCCAGTCATTGTGTGTTTCTTCATCACACCCATCTTGGCACAAAATATACTTAACCGTAGTGTTCTCTTGGATACTGTGAACAATGCCCTTTTCCTCAAAAGTTTTCAAAGTCCTGTAAATTGTAACTCTGTCTGCTTTGTAAAAATGGCTTTCGATTTCAGATAGGGACAAAGCTGTTTGCTGTTGCTCCAAGAAATCATATACCAATATCCGCATACTGGTTGGATTGGTGTTCTTTGACAATAATTTTTGTTCAATACTCTTTTTCATGAAAAATAGATTATCAATACTCCCATCTATATAAGTCGGCCAATGTGATATGTAAATTCATTTTAGTTTGCAGATATTTTTGGGTCAGTTCAAAGTACATTGACTGTTCAACTAAATATTCGAGTATGGTAATCTCTTTAAGGTCGAGAGCCTTTTTTAACAGTTCAAGGCCTCTGGTTTGCGAAATGGTACGCTCCAACTCGTTCATGACTTTATAAAGCTCGCTTGCCCTGTTCTGCAATAGCTTCACTTGCAGGGTGTATTGGCTTTGAGAGTTCTCCTGTACTTCTTTCAATGCTTGGATATTCATCCGTGCATACTTCTTCGTGTTTTTTTGTTGCCAAAGAGGGATGGTCATTCCAAAACTCACCCCTCTAAAGTCCGCTTCAAATTCCTGCCCCCACATATATCCTACATTAAATTCAGGCAGGGTTTGGGCTTTTGCCAACCTTTCCTGTGCTTCACCTAACTCGATCTCCTGCGTAATAGCCTTGAGTGCATCGTTGTTGGTAATAAACCGTTTTTCTTCTGCAAACAACATGGCCACATCATTGGTGATGTCGGGAAAATCTGCCGAAAGGTTGCCAAACGGCCTTCCTTGATTGAAACGCATCAGTTCTTGGTAGGCTGTATTCATTTCAATGACATTGAGCTCATACTCTTTTTGGGCATTTACGGCATTTACTTGTGCTTTATTACGGTCAAGTATATTTACCCCTCCAGCATCGAAAGCCTTTTGGAATGATGCGGCTATACTTTCGGCATACTCCTTTTGCTGTTTGAGCACCTCGCCAAGCTGATTGAAATATACCCAATTCAAATAGGTATTGATAGCTTGATTGATAAGATCCGCTCTAACGACATGGTAATCGGTGTCAACGATTTCGTTCTGTTTGTTCGACACATTTTTCTTATGGCCATAGACGGTCGGGAACTCAATGTTTTGCGATATATTGTAATCCATCAATCGGCTTCTTGTGAATCTAATGGGTCTTACATAATTGATCCCAATCTGAGGATTGTTAGGTGTGAGCCCTGTTCGGTTCAACATTTTTTGCGCTTCGGCACTCTTTTGGTAGGCTATCAATCCTGTGTTGTTGCTGTCAATAGCCTGTACGAGTGGTGCATAGTCTCCCTGTGCCCTTGTCTGGCTGACCCAGCCAGACAAAAATAGGAATACAGTTATGCAAGTATGCAACGTTTTTTTATGATAGTGTTTCATGTGCAGTATCTTTATCTTTTGCGATCCATCCATAAATTATTGGGATGACGACCATGTTCAACAATGTGGAGGTAACCAATCCTCCTAAAATTACTAATGCCATCGGGCTCTGAATCTCGTTGCCTGGAGCATCTGCATTCAACGCTAAGGGCAACAAGGCCAATCCTGTGGAAATGGCCATCATCAGTATCGGATTGAGCCTATCTAATGAACCTTGTCTAATGGCTTCGTTGACCGTATTACCCTCGGCTACCAAGACGTTATAACGCTCGACAAGCAATAGTCCGTTTCGGGTTGCAATACCAAAAAGGGAAATGAAACCTATAATGGCCGGTATGCTGATCACTCCCGAGGATAGCCATATAATGATTACGCCACCTATAAGTGCCAACGGTAGGTTGAGCATAATCGCTGCGGCTTGCTTGGTATCTCGGAATTGGTTATAAATAAGCAAGAAGATGATGAGTATAGCAAAGGCAGACACAGTCATCAACGTGCGGGATGCTTGGGCTTCACTTTCAAACTGTCCTCCGTACTGGATGTAATAATCCTCTGGCAGCTCAACCTGGTGGGCAATCCGTTCCTGTATTTCATTGACTACGCTCCGCAAATCTCTACCCGCTACATTCGCCCCAACTACGATATTTCGCTGTACATTTTCACGGTTGATGGTATTGGGTCCGACTACGGATTTGATTTCGGCTACCTGTGACAACGGGATTTTTTTACCGTTGGCATCAATCATCAGATTGGCTATATCGTCAATGGATGTCCGTTGTTCATCATTGACCTTGACGGTCAGGTCGAAAGTTCTTCCATCTTCAAAAACTTGGGAAACTACTTGCCCCGCCAGCATTGTTCCTACAAACTCCTTAAATTCAGGAACGGTAATTCCGAACTTTGCCATGATTTCCCTATTGGGACGTATCATCAGTTGGGGACGTTCCACCTGTTGCTCGACATTGAGGTCGGCTATTCCTTCAACATCCTGCACGGCAGATTTGATTTGATTTCCGATGGAAAACAGCTTGTTCAGATCTGCCCCAAATATCTTGATGGCTACATTAGCTCGTGACCCCGACAGCATCGCATCTATCCTATGAGATATCGGTTGTCCAATTTCAAGATTAACTCCCGATAGATCTTCGAGTTTTTCCCGAAGTTCGTTAGCAATCACATCTCGTTTTCTCTCGTCCAGTACAAAAGGAGCTTCAATTTCGGAAACGTTAACCCCCAAGGCATGTTCGTCAAGTTCAGCTCGACCTGTTTTTCTCACGGTAGTCTGTACTTCGGGAATGGTCAATATAATCTCCTCTGCCATCCGACCGATCCTATCCGACTCTTCCAATGAAGTCCCTGGCGTAGTTGCTATACTAATGGTAAAGGAACCCTCGTTGAACGGTGGTAGGAACGACCGTCCAAAGGTGGTAAATAGGGCAATGGATGCTACCAAAACTACTGCACACACTATAAGCACAGTTTTTTTATAGTTCAATATCCATCCGAGCAACCTACTGTATCCCGACTTTAGGTGTCTTGCCACAAAAGGCTCTTTATCTTCTTTTTTGTCTTTTTTTGCGTCTTTGGACAATAGATAACTGCACAACACGGGTGTTAGGGTCAGTGCGATGACCGTTGAAGCAAAGAGGGAAACGATAAACGTCACACCCAGCGGAGCTAGCATCCTGCCCTCCATTCCTGATAGGAAGAAAAGGGGAAGAAACGAAGCTACAATGATGAGTGTAGAGTTCAATATCGGCATACGTACCTCTTTGGATGCTTCGTAGACCACTTTAAGGACGGACAAACGTTCTGCAGGAGGTTTCAATCGGTTTTCTCGTAAGTGTCTAAAGACATTTTCCACATCCACGATTGCATCGTCTACCAATGAACCGATGGCAATCGCCATACCGCCTAGACTCATCGTGTTGATGGTCAGTCCCAACACTTTTAATATCAATATCGAGGACAACAGTGATAAAGGAATGGCCAACAGGGAAACGACCGTTGTCCTAACGTTCATCAAAAAGAAGAAAAGTACAATAACCACAAATAGACATCCCTCGTAAAGTGAAGATTGCACGTTGCCTATCGAACTGTTGATAAAACGGCTCTGCCTGAACGAGTCTGTCGATACACTCACATCTTTGGGCAAGTTTGCCTTTAGGTTCTCGATTTCTTCATCCAATTTGCCTGTCAGTTCCAAGGTGCTGGTTGCAGGCTGTTTGGTCACGGTAAGAAGTACTGCGGGTTTTCCTTTTTCAGAGGCCAATCCCATTTTAGGGGCTTTTATTCCTATCTGTACATCTGCAATATGTTCCAATAGGATGGACTCATCATTGACGGATTTTACGAGAGACTTGCCCAACAGCTCTGTATCATTGGAAGCAACCGCACCATTAATGATGTATTCATTGGAATACTCATAGATAATTCCACCGGATTCATTTTGATTGAAGTTGTCCACAGCGGCAAGGGCTTCATCCAATGTTATTCCGTAATGTTTCATCCGAAATGGGTCAAGAAGCACCTGATATTCTTTGATGTCGCCCCCTAAAACGGTTACCTGTGCTACACCTCCGGTGGAAAGTAATCTTGGTCTTATCGTCCAATCTGCAATTGTTCGTAAATCCATCAGGCTTGTCGTATCGGCAGTCAGTCCGATAATCAGCACTTCTCCTAAAATTGAAGATTGTGGACCTAACGTCGGTTTCCCTATATTTTCGGGCAATGATTCGGCAACGGTTGCGAGTTTTTCTGACACTACCTGTCTGGCTTGATAGATGTCCATTCCCCAATCAAACTCAACCCAAACTACCGAAAAGCCTGTGGTAGAGGAAGACCGGACACGCCTTACATTGGTCGCTCCATTGACAGCAGTCTCCAAAGGAAACGTGACCATTCGTTCTACTTCTTCAGGAGCCATCCCGCTTGCTTCGGTCATGACTACAACCGTAGGAGCATTTAGGTCAGGAAAAACATCTACTTCGATATTATACGCAACATACACACCTGCAAGTGTCAACAGGAGCGAGCCTAAAAGAACTGCCAACCTGTTATTAAGGGAGAATAAAATGATTTTATTTAGCATAACTTACCCTCCTTAATGACTGTGACCGTGTGGAATGGCTGAACTCATACTGGACAGTTTTAGATGGTAGGCATTGGTCGCTACCAATTCCTCTCCAACCTCCAGCCCCGACAGTATCAATGCTCTTTTGCCATCATCTGCGCCCTTTTTAATTTCTTTTTTCTTATAGATATGTTCCCTGTCTTTCACGTAGACAAAAAACAACCCTTGTTCTTCTATGATGGCTGTTAAAGGTACGGTAATAGCCTGTTCTATGGTACTCGTCTTGAGATAGACGGTAACAAACGATCCCGTCAGGAAATGACCAGTATTGTCAAACTCGAAAATTACTGGAATATAAAAGGAAGAGCCATCCAAAAGTTTTCCGTATGACACTAATTTTCCATTCAGCCCATCTACGGAGTAACTCTCCTTGCCGTTGGCTGTTTTGAAGTTGGCTGAGGTAATTTGGGATATAATACCTGCATTTTGTTCAGATACATCTGCTTTTAATTGAATCCGTCTATTCTTGGTCACGGTAACAATGGGCTGTCCCACGCTGACATATTCGCCATCGTTAACCAGTATGTTTTTGATATAGCCCTGCGTATTGCTCGTGATGTTCACACCGTTGCCTGCTGACTGGTTGGCGAGTGCACTGTATGCGACCTGTGCGCTTTCGTAGTTGAGCTTTGCCTCATTGTAGTCAGCCATAGATATCAGGGTATCTTTTACTAAAAGTTCAGCCCGCTCAAATTCTTTCTTTGCCGTTTCATATTGCAGTCTACTTTTTACTACAGGGTCTCCATCTGCGATATTTCGAGCGGAAACGATTGCTAACCTTTGTGCGTTATTGATTGCACTTCCGGGAGTCAGTCCACCTCCAGTAAATTTTATGATACCACTAGTTGAAGCCACAATAGTACTTTCTTCGCCAACAGGAGCAATGAGCTGACCAGATGTTTTGATGATTTGATAGAACGGTTTTGGAGTAACTTTTTCAAGGGTAAGATTTACCCGCTTTGCCTGTTCATCAGAAAAAGCTACTTCGTTATCTCCAAGTTCCTCCTCGTCATGGCTTTGCCCCGAATGGCCATCTTTTCCTTGGATGGAATGGTCATGACCAGAATGATCTTCATTGTCATGGTCGTGGTCATGGTCATCGTGACCTGAATGGTCATTTTGATTTGTTGCTTTATTATCAGATTGTTTATTGGTAGAATCACATGCTGAAAAAAGACATACAAGCACAAAGATTCCCAAAAGTATTTTTTTCATTTGTTTTTTGATTAATCATGAATTTAAAATGTAAATCATAAGGGTAACGGATTTGAGCGACGGAAGTAACCCAAAATCAACAAGTCTGATACTTTTCTGCATCAAATTGTTGTTACCAATAGCATTAAAAATTATGCATTAATCTTTGGCGGTTGCCAAATTTCCCCAAAGTAGCGGGGTATAAAAACAGGTTTATAATACGTCACAAACGTTGAGAGGTCTAAATCAATCAACTTACCTAAATCAGATAAACTTTCTTGGAGCACTATGCCCGAAATAGCTCCGCAACAACCACAAATGCAAAAAGGCGTACATAAATCGGTAGTATCTGAGTGGTCTCGGTCATGGTGATGATGGGATGTTTCTGTTGTATGTTCGTGATTATGATACACTTCTTCGTCAAACTTATCAGCACATGGCGTCACAAATAACGCCATCATATATAGAGCCAATATGGAAGAAAAATATTTCATACTACTTTACAAAGTTAGTAAAAAAGTAGTGCAATGCCATTGCATTGTTTTGAATAATTACTATTTTATATAATATCCTTTTTCATTCTGAATATTTGTTTTACATACTGTTCAAAACAATATTGGCGACACTCCATACTAAATTTAAGAAGAAGTATCGCCAATATTTTTTAGTCTATACTAAAAATTTCCACTTGTACCTTTATTACTCTTGCTGTATCAAATGCTGTAAGTTCGGGTCATTCTTAATCCGTTCCATTTCACTTTCGACGATATGCAGAATATCTGATTTTATCTGACGGTAATTGCTTTCAATTTCCTGCTTCATTTTATCCTCGCCTTGCTCATCTACAAAGGATAGGATTTGCGGTATCTTTTGATAGGCTTTTGTTTCGGCGGCTACCTTTTCATTATCGACCACGATTTCTGCGTGAAATATCTTTTGTTCGATACGCTCGTCAAAATTATCCGATACAGAACCGACAAACATACCCTGCGTTAAGGTTGAAATTTTGGAAGCCGGAATAAGGCTGTCTAATTGTGTGGATATAGAGGTCGATTTATCGTTACGGTTGATGGTCATGCTCTGGCGTTTCTGCAATACTTTTCCGAAGCGTTCCGAAAGGCTTTTTGCCGTTTCTCCTACAACCTGTCCACTGAATACATTACCTACGGTGTTTTGAATTACTTTGCTTTCCTTATCGCCATAATCTCGGGTTAATTGCGAAAAATCCTGAAAGCCCAAACACACAGCAACCTTATTACTACGGGCAGTGGCTATCAGGTTGTCCAAGCCCCTGAAATATATCGTCGGCAATTCGTCTATGATAACCGAACTCTTTAACTGCCCTTTCTTATTAATGAGTTTGACAATTCTCGAATTGTAGAGTCCTAAAGCTGCGGAGTAAATATTTTGTCTGTCGGGGTTATTACCTACACAAAGTATCTTAGGTTCTTTGGGGTTGTTGATGTCCAATGAAAAATCATCGCCTGTCATTACCCAATACAACTGCGGTGATATCATTCGTGACAAAGGGATTTTAGCCGATGCAATTTGTCCCTGCAACTGGTCTTGTGCTCCGCCTTGCCAAGCATCCATAAATGGTGAAAGATAGTTTTCCAAATCAGGATACGAAGTTAAAATGGTAAATACATCCGAATACTTTTTATTCAGCAATTCAATGGCGTGTGGAAAGGTGCAATACTTACCATTCTCGTAAATTTTTAAAAACCAGATGATAGCCGCTAAAAGAATAATTGGAGATTCGACAAAGAAATCTCCTTGTTTTTGTATCCAGCTTCTGTTGAGGTTCAACATAATCGTGTAAGCGGCTTCATAAGCATCGGATATGTCAGTCATAAAATCTGGATTGAGCGGATTGCAACGATGGCTCTTGCGTGGATCGTCAAAGTTGATGACGTAGAACTTTGGTTTTATTTCGTACTTATCCTGATGTTTCAATAAATGATTATAAGCAATAGTAGAAAGGTCGTCAAACTTGAAATCGTAGATATACATCGAAAAACCTTTTTCAATTTGTTGCTTGATATAATTGTTAACGACGGCATACGATTTACCAGAACCCGGAGTCCCCAAAACAATCGTTGCTCTGAAAGGATTTACGATATTGATCCAGCCCTTGTGTTCCTTTTTATTGTACCAAAATTTAGTAGGCAGGTTTACGGAATATTCATTTTCCATCAATTTGGTTTCCTGCATAAAACTTTCGTTCTCCATATTGAAAACATCATCCATCAGGTTGTTTTTCAATAACCTGCTTATCCAAACCCCAGCCATCAGCAAAGCAATATAACCTAGTCCGATAGTCAGTATATAAAAGAATGTGCCAATGATGGGCGACAACTTTAACAGTGGTGTATTCAGAAAGAACAGCAAAAAACCAATTCCCAAAGCCACGTAAATCTTTGACCAGGTTATCTTCTCGTTCTTCACGCCTTTGGTTCCCAAACAGCTTAAAGCCAATAACACGATTGCAAATACTTTGGTATATAAAGTATGCGAAAACAAACCGGCTGTTCGGTCAAAATTCCCTAATATTTTATTGATTACTTCTAGTGTCCAGCCACGTTCCATAAAGAAACCATAACAAAACCAATAAAGATGCATCAGTACTAATAGAATACTAACTGCTCTCATAAAAGCCATTATTTTGGCTAAACCTCTTAAATCGTCTTCTCCTTGCATTATTTTTAATTTTAATGTTCGGGCGTGAATTTAAAGACTATAAAGATTGGCTTTGGAAAAGTGGTAGTGGATGGCGGTGAGTGGCAGGGTTCGGCTGGGTCATAAGAGGTATAGCTTCTATACCCCTTTTATATAGTAATATTTATAGGTAGTAAAATAAAAATACTTTAGTTATATCGACCTTCTTTTGTTTTATACCCGTTAGCAACATTTTTTGTTTTGCTGAATAGGTGGACAAGGAACATTTCCATAACTACAATAAACACAACAGTCGCCTTGCTTTGGTTTAAGAACATGTTTGCACTTTTCACATTCGTAAAAATATTGACAAGCGTCTGTCGGCATTGTTTCTTCTTTCTTGTGTCCGCAGTTGGG
>NZ_FNXE01000049.1 GCF_900108395.1 Paenimyroides marinum
AAGCTTTCTGCTGCTGCGAATGCCATTGAGGTAAGCATAAAGATAGAGTTTGAGAAATAAAGAATCACTAAAAGATGACCGACCTTCTTTCTTTTTATCCGAGGAAGTTAAAGAGCGAACGCCTAGTTGCTGAAGATCTAACTTATCTATAAAAACATCTATAAATCGGACATCATTATCGGTAGCAATAGTAGCTTCTAAACTAGAGAATGTAAGTTGGTGTCTATCTAAACCATTGATTATAGGCATAAAACCGTGAATTATGAATACCTAATGAATTTATGAAATATTAACTATATTTGAAAGGAGTTTGTGTGCTTTTTTCACAGACTGACGTTAGCGGCAATGCTACTCAAAAGCGTATGAAAGAATTTATCGACGAAAGAAATGTTGAATTATGGAATCAACTCAATGAAGATTATAACATTGAAATTGAACCTTCTTTTAACGATGAATATAGCTGTTTTACACAAAATGATAAAGCTATAATTTATGTAGATTATCAAAATATTTCTAAAGATTCATTTACACATGAATTGCTTCATATTTATCTTAAGCATAAAGAATTTTATTTAGGTTCATCGCTAAAGGTAACATTACAGCAAAGCAATATTTTAAGAAAATACTTATCTGAAAATTTACTTGAACATATTGGAAACTGTCTAGATCATCTTAAAATGTTTAAAATCTACAATGATTTAGGTTTTGATAAAAATTTATTTCTTTTAGATTTTGAAGAAAACAAATGCAACACATTTGAACTAGCGAATTTAAAAGCCAATTTCAAAATAAAAAGGAATGTAAATCCCTTAGCGATAGATTTTTATATTGGTAAATTAATTGCTATGTTATGTGACCCAAACGAAAAACATATTTATAACATTCAACTTTCTGAATTTAAAAAATTAGATGTTGAATTATTTACAATTGTAGAAAAATTAGTGAATGAAACTAAAGAATTTGATATTGAATCTAATGATTCACTAAATAGTTATAGAGACATTTCAACTGCATTTTATTCTAGGCTTGTAAAATGGATTCATAAAAATAACATAAAATAAAAAGCACAGCCGCTAACAAGGGCTTGGCGCAATGGCGGGTTAAGGCTAAAATTTGAAGTTTCGGCTTTCTATTCCGCAAAAAGCCAATTACATTGACTTTTTTTGTAAATTTATTCAATTAATTGGCTGATATATACGAATAATTGTTACGGAATCATTTTCAAAAATTCATTTATATTTACATCTTAGAATCGCTTTCATATTCTGCTTTATAAGCACCTATATGTACTTTTTGTTTTGAAATCCAGTTGCGTTGTTTTAGAAAATTTATTGTTCCTCCAATCAATAAAAGACCTGAAAAAAAAATAAGATAACAGCTACTAAATGGTCTTTATCAAAATCTAAAAATTCATTTATAGATAACCCTGCTACAAAAAAATACATAGATGTTCGCAAAAAAAGCTAAAAGAGTTGTTTGATTTGCCATTTGTGTATGCTTTATGACTAATTTTTCTCTTAAAATTAAATCTTTTTTCATCGTTTTATATTTTTATTATGAAGTTATACTATTTTTAGGACTTTCTGAAAAACCACTCCTCTTTTAAAATTTTAAGATACTTTTTAGTAAGTTTTTTGTACCTTTAAAAGAAAAACTATGCAAAAAAAGAAAATTTTATTGACAGCAGGTGCGGTAGGCATAGGTTCTCTTGCGTATTTAGCATTTCAAAGAAAAGAAAAAAACAATGATGTAACTGTTGTTACTCCGTTTGATATTAACCGGTATTTAGGTAGATGGTACGAAATTGCACGTTTAGATTCCAGGTTTGAAAAAAATTTAAGTAACACCACGGCACATTACAGTTTAAACAAAAATAACAGCGTAAAAGTAGTTAATCAAGGTTGGAATTATATTAAAGAAGAATGGGAAACCGCAGAAGGAAAAGCTAAACCCCGCATTAAAAACACCGGTGCATTAAAAGTATCATTCTGGGGACCTTTTTACAGCGAATACAATGTTGTTGAAATTTTAAACGATTATCAATATGCTTTGGTTTTTGGTAAAGATACCGGTTATATGTGGATCTTATCGCGTGAAAAATCCATTCCAGATACCGTAAAACAATTCTTTTTACTAAAAGCTGAAAGTTTTGGATACAATACCGATAAGCTTGTTTGGCCGGAACATCTTTAAAATAAAAACTGAATCTTTAAAAGATTCAGTTTTTATTTATTCTTTAATTCTGTTTTGTAAAGCTTTAAAATATTGAAACGCTTTAAATAATCGCGTACCATACCACGAAAACATTTCGCCGTCTACAAAAATGGTTTTGGCGTGATGTGTGGCTCTG
The DNA here is from genome assembly GCF_900108395.1 of Paenimyroides marinum. Classification (GTDB taxonomy): domain Bacteria; phylum Bacteroidota; class Bacteroidia; order Flavobacteriales; family Flavobacteriaceae; genus Flavobacterium; species Flavobacterium marinum. The sequence continues at coordinate 2,351 of NZ_FNXE01000049.1, forward strand.
CCTATTTCAAAAGCATGTTCTTCTTTAAACGGATAAGGTTCTGATGATAAAAATACCAATTCGGGATCACCCTGAATACGCATCTTTCTAATTTCAACTTCAGGATACCGTCCTTCGAACAGTTCGTAAATATTTTTAAACTTGTTCAGTTTCAGCATCTCATTGATAAACGTTTTGCCTCCGGCTGCCATATAAGGTTCACGCCAAATAAGATACGCTGCTTTTTGCCACTTTTTATCCTGCATAAAATGCTTGAAATCGTTATAGGCAAATTCAATTTTATCAGTCCATTTTTTTGCATCTGTGGTACGCTTAAAGATTTTTCCAAAATCGGTAATTGTCTTTAAAGTATCCTCAACAGTAACAATATCAGTAACAAAAACCGGGTAAATATCCCGCAGACTTTCAACAACTTCCAACGTATTTTCTTCTTTATTAGCAATAATAATATCGGGGTTTAAAGCCTTTATTTTTTCAATATGGACTTTTTTGGTTCCACCTACATTGATTTTTACCGATTTTAAATGATACGGATGCACACAAAATTTGGTAATTCCAATGATTTCATCTTCCAGACCCAATTCATACAACGTTTCGGTCAACGAAGGAACCAATGAAATAATTCGTTTCGGCGTTTGACCAAATGTATGCTGCGTACCTAAATCGTCAGTAATTGTAAACATCTTAATTTTGTTCTAAAATTAATGCCATTTCACTCTGCAATTTTAAAGCTTCTTTTCGGGCTGATTCGGCAAAATCTGTTCCGTTTGAAGCGTAAATGATCCCACGCGAAGAATTGATTAACAAACCAACCTTGTTGTTCATTCCAAATTTGCATACATCAACCAAATTTCCGCCTTGTGCTCCAACTCCGGGAACCAAAAGAAACGCATCGGGGACAATAGAACGAATTTCCTTAAAATATTCTGCTTTGGTTGCCCCTACCACGTACATTAAATTTTTACTGTTTTTCCAGTTTTTTGATGTTTCCAAAACGGTTTGATACAACGGTTTATCGTTTGCCTGTATTGTTTGGAAATCAAAAGCACCTTGGTTTGATGTTAATGCCAACATAATGGTGTGCTTATTTTCAAACGCTAAAAAAGGTTCTACCGAATCTCTACCCATATATGGTGCAACGGTTACCGAATCAAACTTTAAATCTTCGAAAAATGCTTTGGCGTACATTGACGACGTGTTACCAATATCGCCCCTTTTGGCATCGGCAATGGTAAAAATATCCGGATAATTTTCGTTGATGTATCTGATTGTTTTTTCTAACGACTGCCACCCTTTTAAACCATACGCTTCATAAAAAGCAGTATTAGGTTTATACGAAACACATAAATCGTGCGTGGCATTGATAATGGCTTTATTAAATTCAAAAATGGGATCTTCGGTTTGCAGTAAATGTTGTGGTATTTTATCTAAATCAACATCTAAACCTATACATAAAAAGGATTTTTTTTGTTGAATCTGGTTGTATAATTGTTGTGTTGTCATATTTCAGTTTTTGGTTCGTTACTTTCGATTATAATTTTTAATTGAAAAAGCCTCTAAAAAAGAGGCTTTACAAATATATTAAATTAAAATACTTCAGATTCTTTTAATTTTTCGGTATTGGCTACTAATTGCAATTCGTCAATAACTTTTTGAATGTTTCCGTTCATTACCCCGTCTAAATCGTAGATCGTTAAGCCGATACGGTGGTCGGTTACGCGACCTTGCGGATAGTTGTATGTACGGATTTTTGCTGAACGGTCGCCCGAAGAAACCTGTGAATTACGCTTTTTAGCATCTTCTTCCTGTTTTTTAGCCAGTTCCATTTCATATAAACGTGAACGAAGAACCGATAAGGCTTTGTCTTTATTTTTGTGCTGAGATTTTTCGTCCTGACATTGTGCTACCAACCCTGTTGGGATATGTGTCATACGAACCGCCGATTTGGTGGTATTTACCGATTGACCTCCGGGACCTGATGAACAGAACAAGTCGATACGGACATCGTTCATATCAATTTGTACATCAAACTCTTCGGCTTCGGGTAACACCATTACTGTTGCAGCCGATGTGTGTACACGTCCCTGGGTTTCGGTTTGAGGTACGCGCTGTACACGGTGTACTCCGGCTTCAAACTTTAAGGTTCCATATACGTCTTCACCAGTAACTTCAAAAATAACCTCTTTAAATCCGCCTGATGTTCCTTCATTTAAATCTACAACCGAAGTTCTCCAGCCTTTTGATTCACAGTATTTAGTGTACATACGGAATAAATCTCCTGCAAAAATAGACGCCTCGTCCCCGCCCGTTCCGGCACGGATTTCAACCATTACGTTTTTAGCGTCTTCCGGATCTTTAGGAATCAGCATAAACTTAATTTCTTCTTCCAGTTGCGGTAAACGTTCCTGGGCTTCGTCTAACTGCATTTTAGCCATTTCAACCATTTCGGCATCGCTGCCATCTGCAATGATTTCTTTGGCTTCGTCAATATTTCCTACGATATTTATATATTCCTCGCGTTTTTCAACTAAGGCTTTAAGGTCTTTGTATTCTTTGTTTAATTGTACGTAACGTTTTTGATCGGCAATAACATCGGGCTGAATAATCAAATCCGAAACCTCATCAAAACGTTGTTTTACATATTGTAAACGATCTAACATCATAATGCTAAAATTTTTTCGATTTGCAAAGTTACGAAAAAAGCAGATGCAAATGTTACGTAAGGAGTTAAAAAGATGTTTTCAGGTTTTATAAAACAAAAAAGGAACTTTCATTAATAAAAGTTCCTTTTAAAGACACCATAAAAAAAACGGTTTATTGTTTTGTGATTTCTACATTGATATCAACTTCTGTCCAGGTTTTACCAGCGTGTAAATCTTTACATAATTCGTGAAGGCTGTTAAAAGCCGTTGATCCGTTAAAATCTGCAAGAATGTCTATCGTTCCTTTTAAAACCATAGTATCACCAATAAATGTGTAAGTGAACTCTTTTTGTTTGGTAACACCGTTCATTGTAATATCAATGGTTGCTTTTCCTTCTTTAAAATCGACAAATTTTCCGGTGATATCACCTGCCATCAACTTAAAGAACCCATTAAAAAGTTTTTCATCGCGTAACGGATCCTTAGAGTTTACTGTTGATGTAACCACTTTAAAAGTTGCATCTTTAATATCTTGTTCTATATTTCCTGAATCTTTTGTTCCGCTTAATTCAATATCGTTAAACGTTCCCGGAACTCCAATTTTATCAGGTGTTTTGTAAGCAACCCACTCCAATTTGTGCAGGTAATGTACTTTTTCGCTTATTTGAACTTCTTCTAATTGTGTTTGATCTTCTGCTTTTTTTGCTTCTTCTTTTTTACAACCTACGAATACGGTTGCAGTTAAAGCCAAAGCTAAAATTGATTTTTTCATTTTTATTTAATTTTATTTTCAAATGTATTGCATCTGTACTGTTTGAAGTATAAAAAAATGTTAATATTTAATTATCCACATTTAGATGAACCACAGTCTTTACAGGTTAAACAGCCTTCCTGATACATTAAATTGGTTGAATTACAGTTGGTACATTTTTGTCCGTTTGCTTCGGTTCCATCAGGAACAAATCGTTTCAATGCGCGTGCCACACCGTTTTTCCAGGTATTGATTGATTCGTTATCTAATTGTAACGAGTTGATTAAATCGACCACGTTATCAATTTTCATTCCGTGACGTAATGTTCCGGAAATCAGCTTAGCGTAATTCCAGAAAACCGGATCAAAACGATACGATAACCCTTCAATAGTCGTTTTATAACCACGCTGGTTTACATACTGGAAATCGTAGCGAGAGTTTCCTTTTTCATCACGGTTTTTAATAATGAAACCATCGTTTACCCAACGTGGCAGCAAGATTCCGTCTTCGTCATCAGCCAATCCTGTAAAGATTTCATAGGGGCGATCCTCAATTTTTCCAATGAAAGCGATCCATTTTTCTTTGTTATTTTGGAAACGCACAATGTCACACGCCAATGTTTGCGGGCGTTTGGTTGGGAACGATGTTTCTTTTTGTACTTCTTCTGTTTTATCTTCTTTTTTATCGTTAGAAATCAAAACACCTGAACGAGAACCGTCACGATAAACCGTTACTCCTTTACAACCAACTTCCCAAGCCTTCATATATAACTGACCAACCAATTCTTCGGTTACATCGTTAGGAACGTTGATGGTTACCGAAATCGAATGATCTACCCATTTTTGAATGGCACCCTGCATTTCTACTTTGCTCAGCCAATCTACATCGTTTGATGTTGCTTTGTAATAAGGCGATTTTTCAATCAATTCGTTGATTTCTTCATTAGAATAATTAACAGAAGTATCTATTCCGTTTACTTCCATCCACAGTTTGAATTTATGGTGGAACACTACGTATTCTTCCCAAGAATCGCCAACTTCATCAATAAAATCAACACGGACATCTTTATCGTTCGGGTTTACTTTTCTTCTTCTTTTATAAACCGGCATAAACACAGGCTCAATACCCGATGTGGTTTGCGATAAAATAGATGTTGAACCGGTTGGTGCAATGGTTAACAAGGCAATGTTTCTACGACCGTATTCCTGCATATCATTATACAACGCTGGATCGTTTTCTTTGATGCGTAATGCAAACGGATTGTTTTCTTCGCGTTTTGCATCATAAATTGAGAAAGCACCACGTTCTTTTGCTAATTCTACTGATGAACGATAAGCTGCCAATGCCAAGGTTTTATGCAGGTTTACCGAAAATTCGTTTCCTTCTTTAGATCCGTAACGGATTCCCAAAGCAGCCAGCATATCGCCTTCTGCCGTAATTCCAACTCCTGTTCTGCGGCCTTCTTCTGCTTTTTTACGGATTTCAATCCATAAATTGCGTTCAATACGTTTTACTTCGGCTTCTTCCGGATCCTCGTCGATTTTTTGAATGATGGTATCGATTTTTTCCAATTCCAAATCAATGATATCGTCCATCATACGCTGTGCAACAGCCACGTGTTTTTTAAACAATTCAAAATCAAAATAAGCTTCTTTTGTAAACGGATTTACCACGTAAGAAAACAAATTGATCGCCAGCAAACGACATGAATCATACGCACACAAAGGTATTTCTCCACAAGGATTTGTAGATAACGTTTTATAACCCAAATCGGCATAACAATCAGGTAGTGACTCACGGATAATCGTATCCCAGAACAAAATACCCGGTTCTGCAGATTTCCATGCGTTATGCACAATTTTTTTCCACAAATCGGCAGCGTTCAATTCTTTAGAAAATTTAGGGTTTTCTGAAAAAATCGGATACTTTTGAATATATGTTTCGTTATTGCGAACAGCTTTCATAAACGAATCGTCGATACGAACCGATACGTTTGCTCCGGTAACTTTGCCTTGTTCTAACTTGGCATCAATAAACCCTTCCGCATCGGGATGATTCACAGAAACCGATAACATCAACGCACCACGTCGCCCGTCTTGAGCTACTTCTCGAGTGGAATTAGAAAAACGCTCCATAAATGGAACCAAACCCGTAGAAGTTAAAGCCGAGTTTTTTACCGGCGAACCTTTCGGACGGATATGTGATAAATCGTGTCCTACTCCACCGCGACGTTTCATTAACTGAACCTGTTCCTGATCAATTTTCATAATACCGCCGTACGAGTCACTTTCGCCATTGTTTCCAATTACAAAACAGTTTGACAGTGAAGCTATTTGAAACGGATTCCCGATTCCGGTCATTGGACTTCCTTGCGGAATAATGTATGTAAAATCCTTTATTAAATCAAAAAGCTCACTTTCGGTCATTGGGTTTGCGTATTTAGATTCTACGCGTGCAATTTCCGATGCAATACGACGGTGCATATCGTCCGGCGTTTTTTCATAAATATTCCCTTCCGAATCTTTCAGAGCATATTTGTTTACAAAAACAGTGGCAGCCAAAACATCTCCTTTAAAATATTCTGTAGATGCTTTTACGGCTTCCTCATTACTGTAAGTTTTCTTTGTGTCTAAAACCTGAGGTGCTAATTCCATAGTATATTTTTTTAAATTTTACTTTTTTAATTCTTTCAAAAACAACGAAGTAAAGAGCTTGTTATTTTATTTTTTTTCAAACATAAAAATACAAACTTTTTTTACACAAAAAACAAATTATTAAAAAAATAATTAAAAGTTATTAACAAGTAATAAAAATTGCAAGATTTAAAAAGTTTACAAAAAAATAAAATTAAATAATTAAAAATCAATAATTTAATTATTTGTTACTAACAAAAAGTTTACAAAAAAATAAAACAACTAAGAAATAACGAATTAAATTTATTAAAAAACATTAATCATTTTTTTAAAGATATTATCAACAAAAAATGTTCATAACTTATGAGATTTTTTTGATGATTATTTAAATAAAATACGATACTTTTGACATAGTTTTTACAACAATAAGAGAATCAAGTGTAAACCTTGAACTGTTGCGCAACTGTAAATAAGTTTGTGAAACTTGTGAGTCAGACCTCTTGTAAAAACAGCGTTGCTTTCGCACTTAAAGTAAATTGCTGAGAACTTCTTTTATTATGGATGCTTTCTAAAATTTACTTCTATTGTTCCATAATAAAAAAATTAAATATATGAGTATTTTCACTAAACGCATCAATTACAAACCTTTTGAATACCCTGAAATTTTAGAGTTTACCAACGCAATAAACAAATCGTTCTGGGTACATTCTGAAGTAGATTTTACTGCCGATATTCAAGATTTCCATTCGCATCTTTCACCTATTGAACAAGAAATTGTGAAACGCAGTTTATTGGCAATTGCACAAATAGAAGTAAACGTAAAAACCTTTTGGGGAAATTTGTATCTGCATTTGCCTAAACCCGAATTTAACGGTCTGGGAAGTACTTTTGCCGAATGTGAATTCCGCCATTCTGAAGCTTATTCCCGTTTACTGGAAGTTTTGGGATACAACAATGCATTTGAAAAAGTCATTGAAATTCCTGCCATCAAAAAACGCATCGATTATTTGTCAGATGCTTTAAAACATTCAAAGGCAGAAAATGAAAAGGATTACCTGAAATCATTGATTTTGTTTACCATTTTGATTGAAAACGTTTCATTGTTCAGTCAGTTTGCCATTATTTTATCGTTTACCCGTTTTAAAGGTGCAATGAAAAACGTGAGCAATATCATTGCCTGGACATCAGTTGACGAGCAAATTCACGCCAATGCGGGTATTTATATCATCAACAAAATTAAAGAAGAATTTCCTGATTATTTTGATACCGCTACTATTGAAGAAATCAACGAAATTGTTAAACATTCCATTGCAATTGAAAGCGAAATTTTGGACTGGATTTTTGAATTTGGCGAATTAGACACTATTTCTAAAAAGGATTTGTTGAATTTCATGAAGTTCCGATTAGATGAAAGTTTAAAACAAATTGGTTTGGAAAAAGTATTCCATATTTCAGAGACCGACTACCAACCGATGATTTGGTTCGAAGAAGAAATTTTTGCAAACAGCCTGGATGATTTCTTTGCAAAACGTCCGGTTGATTACACCAAACACGACAAAAGTATTACTGCCGAAGATTTATTCTAAATAAATTCCAAAATTTAATCAATACTTTACATGACAGGATATTTATACATAGAGAATGAAAATATTGGAGAAATTAACTTTGAGATCGTAGATGAAAGTATGGGAGCAATTACAGGACAGCTTATAACAAATAACAATTATTTAAAGTTTAAAGATCGAATTCAACAAGACTGTGAAGAAAAAGGTATTTCAAATATCACAGATTTTAATTATAAAGTTTTATTTTCTGATAATTGCAAATTAAAGGCTGAAGGAGGAATTGGCATAACTGATATAAAAGGTTTTAATGAAATTTATGTAGAGGTTGCTGGTATTGATAGTAGGATGATTGATAAAATCAAACAAAACGATTAAAATGAAATAAGTATGAAAACTTGAATTTGTAGGACAACTGACTCACTTAAATACAAATTCAAGTAATCTTAAATAAAATGAACTATGGAAAGATTATGGTGGCTTAACGAAGAAAGCGAACAAATATTAAACAGAGGGTACCTTTTAAAAGGCGAAACCACTCAAAAAGCCATTGAGCGCGTGGCTACGGCAGCTGCTAAAAGATTGTACAAACCCGAATTAGCCGAAGCCTTTATTGAAATGATCGAAAAAGGCTGGATGAGTTTATCATCGCCTATCTGGGCAAATATGGGAACTGAGCGTGGATTACCCATTTCGTGCTTCAACGTGTATGTTCCGGATCATATCGAAGGAATTACCCATAAATTGGGCGAAGTAATTATGCAGACCAAAATTGGTGGCGGAACATCGGGTTACTTTGGTGAACTGCGCGAACGTGGAAGTGCCGTAACCGATAACGGAAAAAGCAGTGGTGCCGTGAGTTTTATGAAACTGTTCGATACCGCAATGGATACCATTTCACAAGGTGGTGTACGCCGCGGTGCCTTTGCATCGTATTTAGATATTGATCACGACGATATTAAAGAATTCTTGCAGATAAAAGATATTGGTCACCCTATTCAAAATTTGTTTTATGGTGTTTGTGTACCCGATTACTGGATGCAGGATATGATTGACGGCGATAAGGAAAAGCGTGAAATCTGGGCAAAAGTATTAGAAAGCCGTCAGCAAAAAGGATTGCCTTATATTTTCTTTACCGACAATGTAAACCGCAACAAACCGGAAGTTTACAAAGACAAAGAAATGCAGATTTACGCAAGTAATCTGTGTTCTGAAATTGCTTTACCATCTTCTAAAGATGAATCGTTTGTTTGTTGTTTATCATCAATGAATCTGGAATTGTATGACGAATGGAAGGATACCGAAGCAGTAAAGCTGGCAACGTATTTTCTTGATGCCGTAATGAGTGAATTTATCGAAAAAACGGAAGGGAATTATTATCTGAAATCAGCAAATACTTTTGCTAAAAACCATCGTGCATTGGGGTTGGGAGTAATGGGCTGGCATTCGTACCTGCAAAAAAATCATATTTCTTTTGAAAGTCTGGATGCTAAAATGTTGACTAACAAAATTTTTAATGAATTACAGGAAAAATCATTAAAAGCATCACAAGATTTAGCAAGAATTTATGGTGAGCCTGAGGTTTTAAAAGGTTACGGACGCAGAAATACCACTTTGTTAGCCATAGCTCCTACTACATCTTCATCAGCTATTCTGGGACAAACATCGCCCGGAATTGAACCGTTCAGCAGCAATTATTACAAAGCAGGTTTGGCAAAAGGAAACTTTATGCGTAAAAACAAATACTTGAAAAAATTGTTAGAAGAAAAAGAATTAGATACAGAAGAAACCTGGAGAAGCATTATGTTAAATCACGGAAGTGTACAGCACATTGCAGAACTTTCTCAACAAGATAAAGACGTTTTCAAAACATTTAAAGAAATCAGTCAGTACGAAATTATTTTACAGGCATCTATTCGTCAAAAATACATCGATCAGGCACAAAGTTTAAACATCAATATCCCATCAAATCTTCCTATAAAAGAAGTAAACAGATTAATGATAGAAGCATGGAAATTGGGCGTAAAAACATTATATTATCAACGAAGCCAAAGTGTATCAAAAGAATTTGTAAATAATTTAGTGACTTGTGCAAGTTGCGAAGCATAACAAAATTAATTATTAAAATGACAATAGAAGAACGAATCAAAAACTCGGAAACCCGTATTTTTAAAGCGGTTTTTCCAAACACAACCAATCATTACGATACACTTTTTGGAGGAACTGCCATGCACATGATGGATGAAGTGGCTTTTATTACCGCCACCCGGTTTTCCCGGCAAATTATGGTAACTGTTTCATCAGATAAAATTGATTTTAACAAACCAATCCCTGCAGGAACCATTGTAGAATTGATAGGAAGAGTTACCCACGTAGGCAATAAAAGTTTAAAAGTTTCTGTAGAAATTTTTATTGAAGAAATGTATAGTGATATACGTTATTTAGCCATAAACGGTGAATTTACTTTTGTTGCTTTAGATAAAGATAAAAACCCAACCAAAGTTATTAAGGAATAAAAAATACAGGCTGTCATAAATTATTTGACAGCTTTTGTTTTTTACATAAACTTACCCAATAACCAATACAAAATAATGAAAACAACTATGGTTCCAAAGCAACCAAAACCGGCTTTCTTTGCACCCCAGCCTGCTAACAAGGCTCTTAATAAATCTTTCATAGAATTTTAATTTTATTTTAAAAATAGGGGAAATTTATCGTTTTTCAAACTTTTTGACTTCATTCCAATAGCTATCCAATTCATTTAAAGGTAAATCTCCAATGGTTTTTGAATCGTTTTTAATCAGTTCTTCCATTTTCGTAAAACGATTGATGAACTTATTATTGGTCTTATTCAAAGCTTCTTCGGGATTGATGTTGCAAAAACGGGCATAGTTGATTAAGGCAAACAATACATCTCCAAATTCTTGTTCCTGATTTTTAAAATCATTGTTAGCAACCTCAACTTTAAATTCATTGAGTTCTTCTTCTACTTTTTGCCAAACATCTTCTTTATTGTTCCAGTCAAATCCCACGCCTTTTACTTTATCCTGAATTCGATATGCTTTTATAATTGCCGGAAGTGATTGTGGTACGCCGCTTAAAACGGATTTATTACCTTCTTTCAATTTTAGTTTTTCCCAGTTTTCCTTTACAGCTTGTTCGTCATTAGCAACTGCATCGCCGTAAATATGCGGATGGCGGGAAATCAGTTTTTCTGAAATGGCATGGCACACATCGGCAATATCAAAATCATTGGTTTCGCTACCTATTTTGGCATAAAATACAATGTGCAGTAACAAATCGCCCAATTCTTTTTTAATTTCGTTGGTGTTGTTTTCTGAAATGGCGTCGTTTAATTCATAAACCTCTTCAACGGTTAAATGTTTTAACGATTGAAACGTTTGTTTTTTATCCCAAGGACATTTTTCACGCAAATCGTCCATTATATCCAATAAACGTTCAAATGCTTTTAGTTGTTCTGCTCTGTTATTCATACCTTAAAAATATAAAAAAATCCGACTAAAAGCCGGATTTATAAATTATTCTTTATCTTCTGTTTTTTTCTTTCTGCCGCGTTTTGGTTTTTCTACTACCGTTTCTGCTTCAACTTCAACCGCTTCTTCTATTGCTGGTTCGTTGTTAATGGTTACTGTTCCGGTAGTTGTGACTGCCGATGCATTCAAAGCTGTTACATAATTTGCTTTTTGTAAAATATTGTACCAGTTCAACACTTTTTTTATGTCTGAAACATATACGCGGTCACGGTCAAAATCTGGAATGATTTCACTAAAATAAGCTAACAATTCATTATTTGATGCTTTATGGTCTAATGCCGGGCCGTTATTTTCTTTTTTTGCAATGCGTGCAAAAACCTCGAATAATTTTAGCTCGTCTGTTTCTGTGTAGATAGAAATTTCTGACAATAAACTAACATTACTTCTTAATCCAACGGTTATTTTTTTTCCATCGATTAATGATTCTGCAATAAATCCTGATCTTGTTTGGATTTTTAATTCGTACAATCCTGGTTTCCCAGATATAGCTAAAACTTTTTCTACGCTCATTACTTTATTTTTTTCAAGGTCACAAATATCATAATTTGAATTTAATAACCAAAATTATCTGCCTTTTTTGTTGATAAATTTCATTTTATAATCGGGGAAAACTTTTCCTTCAATAATATTTTGCAATCGTTTAGAATTTAATTTCTTTTTTAGGGTAGAAATTTTATCGGTAAACAAAACGCCTTCAATATGATCATATTCGTGTTGAATAACGCGTGCGGCGTATCCAGAGAATTCTTTGGTGTGTTTTTTAAAATCTTCGTCGTAATATTCAATGGTAATATTAGGTTTGCGGTATACATCTTCGCGAACGCCCGGAATACTTAAACAGCCTTCGTTAAAAGCCCATTCTTCACCTTCTTCTTTTAAGATTTTGGCATTTATAAACGTACAGCTGAAAGTTGCTAAAAAATCTCTTTCTTTTTTGGGTAAATCTTCATCGTCACCAAAAGGTTTGGTATCTACAACGAACAGGCGAATAGGCAAACCAACTTGGGGTGCTGCCAAACCCACACCGTATGCGTTATCCATTGTATCATACATGTTCTGTATAAGTTCTTTTAACTGCGGATAATCTTTCGTTATTTCTTCACATTCTTTACGTAAAACCGGATCGCCGTAACCTACAATGGGTAAAATCATTTTTTTGTATTTAAATATTGTTGCAAATTTACAAAATATAGTAAAAATTACCGCCAATTAATTAACTTTAATGCTTGTATTGGTTTACTGTTTTTATTTAATACACTTTTTAAAATGTTTGATAAATTTATCTTGAAATTTGGTGACAATCAGTTTTATAACGCCATTAAAATAACGTTTACTGCGATTGTTTCGTTTTTTATTTTTTACAGTTCTGCCGATTTCACGGCGGCTTTTACTGTTACTTTAGGCGCTTTGTTGTGTGCACCTATTGATATTTCGAGTAATTTTAAACATAAAGTAATTGGTTTGTTAATGGTATCGGTTCTTATACCTGTGCTATCGTTTATATTGACCTATACCTATAATTATTTCTGGATATTCGTACCTGTTTTCTGTGTATTGGTGTTTTTTTCAGCGTTTATTTCGCTTTACGGACTTCGGGCCAATCTACTGTCATTCACTTTGTTATTAACCATAAGTTTATCATTTATTCATCATGATAAACCTGAGATTTTGTTAACCAACTGTTTGTATCTGTTGTTAGGCGGATTGTTTTACACTTTTGTATCAATCTTATTTTATTTTATTAAACCCAACAGATATATTAATTTGGAAGTAGCTGAATGTATTGAAATTACCGGTGACTACCTTGATTTACGTGCACAATTATGGCAAAAAGATGCTGACAGAGAAAATATAAACAGACAAATGCTTCAAAAGCAGATCCGCATCAACGAATTGCACGAGCACATTCGCGAGTATCTGGTGTATAACAAAGCACGCACATTGAATTCTAACAACAACCGAAAGCTATTGGTTGCATTGACTTCGTTGGTTGAAATTTTAGAGCTTTCTATGGCAAACACATTCAATCATCAGGAATTTATTGATTTTTTTAAGGGAGATGAGGCTGTTTTAGATGAATACCGTATGTTGGCAAAAAACTTTTCAATTACCTTAAAACGATTGGCTTTTAATATCAAAACAAACAAAAAGCATCATTCAAAAATGAGTTTATTAAACGATTTTAAAAAACTTAAATTTAAAATGAATGAATTTTTGGAACATCAGAACATTCCTGTTTATGATGAAAATGCCGTAAATATTAGTAATTTACTTTTTTATGCCGATAAACAGATCGAAAAAATTAAAGGATTAGAAAGAGTTTATAAAGAGCGTGTTAATGCAGATGAATTGAGAGGAAAATACCGCGATTTAGAAAAATTTTTCACTCCGGAACATTACCGTTTAAAGACCCTTACGGCACATTTGAATTTTAAATCGTCAACATTCCGCTATTCGTTGCGGTTAACTTTAACCATGTTTATAGGTTTGATTATAGGGAAAATATTTGATTTTCAAAACGCTTACTGGATTTTACTTACCATTGTGGTAATCATGCGTCCAGGATATGGTTTAACCAAACAACGATCTACCCACCGGATTATAGGAACCGTTATCGGTGGAATTTTAGGTATTACCGCCTTAATTTTAATCAGTAACAACGTTGTTTTAAGTATTTTAGCAATTATTGCAATGCTTTTGGGGTATTGGTTTTCGGGTATCGATTACAAAGTGGGAGTAACTTTTGTAACATTCTACGTTATTTTAATTTACGGTTTGCTTACCAATAATGCGGAATCGCATCTTGTTTTCCGTATTTTAGATACAGTCATCGGGGCTTTGCTGGCATTTTTTGCCACAAGATTTGTTTGGCCTACCTGGGAACTTTATTCTGTACATACGTATTTAGAAAAATCATTACGGGTCATAAAATTATATATCATAGAAGTTAAATATTACTACATAAAAAAAGGTGAACCACCTACATCGTATAAGCTTGCCCGTAAAAATGCGTTTATCGAAGTAGGAAACTTAATGGCAAGCTTTCAACGGATGATCCAGGAACCTAAAACCAAGCAAATTAATCGTGCAGAATTATATGAATTAACTGTTTTAAACCAAACGTTGGTTTCATCGGCTGCAAGTATTGGGACATATATCCAGTTTCACAAAACCACCGAAGCTTCAGACGCGTTTAAACTGGTTATGGATTACGTTAACAACAATTTAAGTCAGGCATTGCATAATCTTGATTTTGAGGCGGAAATTACATCTGATACAGAAGAAGATTTCAAAATAAGCATGGGGCAGTTAAAAGCCATCCGCCGACAAGAAGTTGAAAAAATGGATATAGACGATGCCCTGAAAATTCAAAAATTAGAAGAATCTCAATTAATTATTGACCAATTAATTTGGATGAGCAACCTTTCTGAAAAAATCGAAAAACTTACTTTGAAAATTAAGTAAAAAGAGGCTGTCTAAAAAGTCACAAAACGCAAAAATCCCG
>NZ_FNXE01000001.1 GCF_900108395.1 Paenimyroides marinum
GAACTATGCTTGTAGACAAGCATATCAAATTTATCTTTTGGAATAAAATTGATGATTTGTTTGAAAATCGGCTGACCGACTAATTTCTTTTCTGTATCTTTATTGCTCATATTTTTGATTTGTCGTAAAACCAAAATATGAAAAAAGGAGCTAACCACAATGGGAAGCTCCTTAATTTTGAAAAGTTAGTCGGTTAGTAGTGATGTTCTTTATAATTTTACAATCTGTTTCACTTTTACCAATAATTTATAATTTAGATAGTATATAGATTAATAACATATTTGTTAACTTTGAAAAAATCAAAAACAAACTATGTTTTCAATCCCCTATTCACAAACGGGCTACTTTTCAAAATTGATGATCGATTATCTGAATCAAGACAATCGGTTAACTTCATTATACCATCGTTTTCCTACGCTGGAGCATTTTAAATTGCAGATCGAAGACAAAAAGCAATCATTCAGCATTGAAAAACGCAAGATATTGGTTGAAAGATTGGTATCTCAATACCAATCAATTGACACATCACATTCAACTTTACAACACATCCGTACTCTTGAAAACGAAAATTCGTTTACCATTGTTACCGGACATCAGTTAAATTTATTTACCGGCCCCTTGTATTTTTTGTACAAGATTATTTCTGTAATTAATTTGTGTAAGGAATTAAAAAAGACCTATCCCGAACAAAATTTTGTACCTGTATATTGGATGGCTACCGAAGACCACGATTTTGAAGAAATAAACTTTTTTAATTTTAACCGGATCAAGTTCCACTGGAATAAAGAAGCTTCAGGACCTGTAGGGCGATTAAACACTGATGGTTTAGAAGCCGTTTTTGAACAGTTTAAACAACACCTTCCGTTGGGAAATAATGCTAAAAAACTGGCCAGTTTATTTGAAAAAGCGTATTTACAACACAATAATTTAACCGATGCCACCCGATTTTTAGCTAATGAATTATTTAAAAATGAAGGTCTGGTTATTATTGATGGAGATGATGCCCAGTTAAAAAAATTATTTACACCTCACGTAAAAGAAGAGTTATTACATCAATCTGCTATTAAAGAAGTAGAAAAATCTTATCCTGTTTTGAACGATTATTTAATTCAGGTCAATCCGCGCGAAATCAATCTGTTTTATATAGAAAACAATTTGAGAGAACGCATTGTGTTTGAAGAGCATCAATACAAAGTCTTAAATACGGATTTAAAATTCAGTCGGGAAGAGATTTTAGATTTAGTTGATTCCAATCCTGAAAAATTCAGTCCAAATGTCATTTTACGACCGTTGTATCAAGAAGTTATTTTACCCAATTTATGTTATATCGGCGGTGGCGGCGAACTGGCATATTGGCTGGAATTAAAAAAAGTATTCGAACTGCATCATACAACTTTCCCGATGTTGTTGTTAAGAAACTCGGTTTTATTAGCAACTGAAAAACAAAATAACAAACGAGAAAAATTAGACCTAACATGGGAAGAATTATTCTTAAAAACACAACCATTCACCCAAAAGAAAACACACGATTTATCAGAAAAAGCATTTGATTTTGATCAACAAAAAGCTTTTTTAAGAAAACAATTTAACGATTTGTCAGCGTTAACCAAAAAAACGCATCCGTCATTTCTGGGTGCTGTAAAAGCGCAAGAACAAAAGCAAATCAAAGGGTTAGAAAATTTAGAAAAACGTTATTTTAAAGCCGAACGATTAAAAAATCAAGACGAATTAGAACGAATGCTTGATTTAAAAATTGCACTGTTTCCTAATAACAGTTTACAAGAACGCGTGGATAATTTTTCTACATTATACGCAGAATTTGGTCAGGAAATGATTGATATTTTACTTGAAAAGTTAAATCCATTAGATCAAAATTATTCGATAATTGTTCTATAATACCACAGATTCACAGATTTATTTTAATATTGTATGTAGAACGTCGCTTCGAGTAGTGCAACGCAGTGAAGCGTATCTAGAAGTTAAGTTCTCGATAAGCTCGAACTGACTAAGATCTTTGTAATCTAAGTTCGATTAATAAATTGTTGATTTTTAAAGAATTGTTTGGATGCTTCGAGGTTTTTAAAACCTTGTAGCTTTAATTTTTTTGATAATTTATACCTACAAGGTCAAAAAAAGACCTTGCAGGATTAACCAACTCTTATAATTATCAATGAATTATTAATCAAATTGAGGTTTGTATCCTCTGTATTAACACAAAATTTTAAATAATCATCCGTGCATCTGTGATAAAAATATAAATCTGTAATAAAAAAATTTATATGCACGCATACTTTTTTGTATATTTACCTATCAACCAAATAGTAAAGTATGGATTTTTCTCAGAAAATGTTACGCGACAATGCGTTAAAAGATAAAGTTATTATTGTAACAGGCGGTGGTAGTGGCTTGGGCAAAGCCATGACCACCTATTTTTTAGAATTAGGTGCCAAAGTAGCCATTACGTCCCGCGATTTAGAAAAATTAAAAACTACTGCCCAAGAATTAGAAGATCAAACCGGCGGAAAATGCCTGCCGATTGCTTGTGATGTACGTCATTACGATCAGGTAGAAAATATGTTGCAAATGGTGTTGGACACTTTTGGCAAAGCAGATATATTAGTCAACAATGCTGCCGGAAATTTCATTTCACCTACCGAACGCTTATCTGCAAATGCGTTTGATACCATTATTGATATTGTACTAAAAGGTAGTAAAAACTGTACATTAGCCTTAGGAAAACATTGGATTGACCAAGGCGAAAAGAACAAAACCGTACTAAATATTGTTACAACATATGCCTGGACGGGTTCGGCTTATGTGGTACCAAGTGCAACAGCGAAAGCAGGTGTATTGGCAATGACGCGAAGCTTAGCGGTAGAATGGGCAAAGTACGGCATTAGGATGAATGCTATTGCTCCAGGTCCATTTCCAACTAAAGGAGCTTGGGACCGACTGCTTCCCGGAGATTTAAAAGACCAGTTTGATCTTTCTAAACAAGTTCCATTACAACGTGTGGGCGAACATCAGGAATTAGCCAATTTAGCTGCTTATTTGGTTTCCGATTTTTCAGCATACATCAACGGTGAAGTCATTACCATTGATGGCGGTGAATGGCTGCAAGGTGCCGGACAATTTAATCTATTAGAGCAAATCCCTAAAGAATTGTGGGATACCTTAGAACAAATGATTAAAGCAAAAGGGAGTAAGTAACCTAATGCTTTTTCGTTTATGTTTTATTAATTTTGCCGATGATAAAATGAATGCTTAAAAATGCAAGACACTTACAAAACGATAGATCAGCCGGGCGAAGAAGTTTTATTTAAAGAAAAGAACAGTAAATTCTTCGGTTATACTTTTCCGGTACAGTCTGAAGAAGAAGTGAAAACAATTTTAGATCAAGTTAAAAAGCAACATTTTTCTGCACGCCATTGGTGCTATGCGTATCAAATTGGTACAAAAAATAAAATCTATCGTGCAAATGACGATGGCGAGCCCAACAATAGTGCGGGTATGCCTATTTACGGACAAATTCAATCGTTTGACGTAACCAATATTTTAGTGGTTGTGGTTCGTTATTTTGGCGGCGTTAAATTAGGTGTTGGCGGATTGGTAACTGCTTATAAAACCGCTGCACAAATGGCATTAGAAGAATCTGAAATTATTGAAAAAACGATTGATTCACATTTTTTGATTCGTTTTGATTATAAAAACATGAACAAGGTTATGCGTGTGATTAAAGAGAAAAACATCAATATTGTCAACCAAACCCTTGAATTGGATTGTTTGATTGAAATTTCATGCCGGATTTCTCAAAAAGATGAAATCTTCAATGCTTTTAACCAGATTTTTGAAGTCTCAATCAATGAAAAAGAAGATTAAGCTTTCATCTTAATATATTTACCACCACTGCACAGATTAAATTATTTATTGGTTGATAAATCTAAAACTGAATAAATAGTATCTGACCCTTATAAATAAAACATTTGCCGGTTGTTTAAATGAATCTGTGAATCTGTTGCAATTTCTATTAATCATATTTAAAATTTAACAATTGTTCTTCCATCAACATTCTAAAAGCATCTGATTTTAAATTGGTTTGGTCATCAATAAAATTAATCATCTGCAAAGCGAAATATGGAGCTTTTTCTTTTGGCAACTTATAGTTTTCATACAAATAATCAGCCGGATAAGCGTCTAAAAAACGGTTCATTGCATCAATTTCCCGTTCTATTGAAAGAGCTTTTTTGTTCGCTTTTGATCTACCCGAAAGCTTGTTAACCAAACCATCTAATTTTATATTTCCCGTAGCAGAATAATTATCTTTATAAGTGATTTGATTGTCTTTTTTGACAGCCCGTTCTGCTTTGGTATATTTCTGCCCGGAATCTAATCCCAATTTATTATTCAGATTGGTATATTCAATTTCTATTTCGTCTAAAACCGTTGATTCGGTCAATAAAATATTCAATCTTTTCCTGTCAATCGTTTTTTGCGAGACTTCAATTGTTTCTACCACATTGTCATTAATAAAAAATGTTAATCTGTCATTTGCTTTCAACTGAAAGGTTTTATAAACATTTTGTCCTAATTTTTCAATAGGTTGGTTGTTATGTTGAATCGAAATTACATCTTTTTCAACAGGTTTATACAAGCGAGCTTTGACGGCGACAGGAGTTTGTGCCATAAAAACGGTTGAGTAAAACAAACATATCAATACAATAAACTTTTTCATCATCATAATTTTAATAAAAGTTACGATTTAAAGTTTACTTATAAAAATGATTATTGAGTTTTAACAAATTATCCGTTAATTAATTTTTCTAAATAATCAGGTACCGCAACCGGACGTTTTGTTTCCATATCAACAAACACTAAAACAGTATGTGCCGTTGTTAATAAGTCGCCCTGTTGGTTAGTGATTTCATAGTCAAATTCAATCTTCACTCCACCTAAATATTTTAGTTTGGTTGTAACAGTTAGTTCATCGTCATATACCGCCGGTTTTCTGTAGTTCATACTCAATGAAACCACCGGAAGCATGATTCCGCTTTTTTCAAGCTCTTTATATGAAATCCCTTTATTTCTAAGCCATTCCACGCGTCCCATTTCAAAGTATTGTGCATAATTTCCGTGATAAACCACGCCCATTTGGTCGGTTTCGGCGTAACGAACGCGTATGTTAATTTTGTGTTGTTGCATAAAAATTAAATTACAAAAATTTTATATTTAAAATAAATATCTACTTACAATTTTATTTCTAAAAATCAAATAGCAAAATCATTTTTTTTGACAATTTTTATTCACATATTTGTAAATGTAAATGTATTCTAATTAGCTCTATTAAAACACTATTATCTCTAAAAAAATGCTTGATTATACACAAGAAACCGCAATATCTGTTTGGAATCGTTGTCTTCAGTTTATTAAAGACAACATTGGCGACCAGGCGTTCAGAACCTGGTTTGAACCCATAGAGGCTATTGAGTTGGCAGAAAATGCTTTGTACATTCAAGTTCCCAGTAAATTCTTCTATGAATTTTTAGAAGAACATTATGTAAAGGTATTAAAATCTGCATTGACTAAAGAGCTTGGTTCTAAAGCAAAGTTAGTATATAAAGTAAAAATGGAAAATACTTCGGGAAAGAAACAACCTTTTACCGAACAATTACCTAGTACCCAGAGAGAACCTGTTAAAACGCAGGAATTAGATGTTCCTGTACAAACAAAAAATCCTGAATTAAAAAATCCGTTTATCATTCCGGGCATCAGAAATGTTAAAATTGAATCACAGTTAAATTCAAACTACAGTTTTGATAACTTCCTGGAAGGCGAATCGAACCGTTTGGCGCGTAATGCCGGTATGGCTGTTGCCAATAAACCGGGCGGAACCGCTTTTAATCCGCTGTTGATTTATGGTG
Source organism: Paenimyroides marinum (assembly GCF_900108395.1). Lineage (GTDB taxonomy): Bacteria > Bacteroidota > Bacteroidia > Flavobacteriales > Flavobacteriaceae > Flavobacterium > Flavobacterium marinum. The sequence goes on from NZ_FNXE01000001.1 coordinate 5,919, forward strand.
GTGTGGGCTTAGGAAAAACCCATTTGGCACATGCAATCGGAGTTGAAATAAAAGACAAACATCCCGAAAAAACAGTTTTGTATATTTCTGCCGAAGTATTTATGCAGCAATATACCGATTCGGTCAGAAAACAAACTCGTAACGATTTTATCTATTTTTATCAATTGATCGATGTGTTAATTGTTGATGACATTCAGTTTTTAGCAGGGAAATCGGGTACACAAGATGTATTTTTCCATATTTTTAATTATTTGCACCAGAACGGAAAACAGGTAATTTTAACTTCTGACAAAGCCCCTGTTGATATGCAGGATATTGAACAACGTTTATTATCGCGTTTTAAATGGGGATTGTCTGCCGAAATTATGCATCCCGATTTTGAAACCCGTGTAAATATTTTGAAAAATATCTTATATCGAGATGGTGTTGAAATGCCTAACGATGTGGTGGAATATGTTGCTAAAAATGTAAAAACAAATGTTCGCGAATTAGAAGGAGCCATTATTTCGTTAATTGCACAATCATCTTTCAATAAAAAAGAAGTAACTATTGATTTAGCGAAAAACGTAATTGAAAAATTCGTTAAAAATGTACGCAAAGAAATTTCTATAGATTATATTCAAAAAATAGTATCCGATTATTTTGAACTGGATATTGATACGCTTTGTTCAAAATCGCGTAAAAGAAATATTGTACAGGCACGCCAGTTAGCTATGTTTTTCGCAAAAAAATATACCAAATCATCGTTGGCAAATATCGGTTCTCAAATTGGAAGCCGCGATCACGCAACCGTATTGCACGCTTGTAAAACAGTAGATAATTTATTAGAAACCGATAAAGAATTCAAAGCTCATTTTGAAGACATCAACAAAAAACTTTCCATGTAATGACAAAAATTTTAATGGTTTGTTTAGGGAACATTTGCCGGTCGCCTTTAGCTGAAGGTATTTTAAAATCAAAGGTGAACGGAGAAACCATTTTTGTAGATTCAGCGGGAACCGGAGCATGGCATTCAGGCAGCTTGCCGGATAAACGTTCTATTGCCATTGCAAAGAAATACGGAATTGATTTAACCAGTCAGCGTGCACGGGTATTTTCACCAGAAGATTTTGACCATTTCGATCATATTTATGTGATGGATCAATCTAACTATAAAACCGTGTGCCGATTGGCACCAAATGAAAAAGCATTGGAGAAAGTACAATTGATTTTAAACGAAATCTACCCCGATAAAAACATGGAAGTTCCCGATCCTTATTACGGCGGCGATTCTGGTTTTGATGATGTATATCAAATGCTAAACGAGGCTTGCGAGAAGATAAAGATGAAAATTGAAAACGCTTAAAATATTCAAAAGGTCAATACAGTTTTGTGTTGGCTTTTTTGTATATTGGCTGTTGAAAACAATAATTAGATTTACTAAACACTTTATTCAGAATGAAAAAAATACTACTCTTAGGAGTTTTTCTATTTACTTTAAACTTATCATTTTCTCAAACTACAAAACAAAATGTTGAAAGAGATTTCATCAATTACAGTAAATTAATTTCAGAAAATAAGATTGATGAAGCTTTAGAATATGCAAATCCTAAATTGTTCGAGGTTTTTCCTAAAGAAAATATGAAAAACTTAATGGAAGCCGTTTTTAAAATGCCAAATATTGAGTACAAGATTTTTTCTCCTATAATTAAAGAAATAAGTGAAGTAAAAAAATTAGAAAATATTGATTACATAAAAATAAAAACAATATCTCCAATCGAAATGAAATTTACTGATATTGACTTAAATGATAAAAACAGTTTACAAATGATGCTAAATTCTTTTGAAACAAAATTTGGAAGAGAAAATGTTATTTACAACCAAGAAACTGGTTTTTTTAAAATTAATGCCAACAAAGAAATTATTGCAAGTTCTACAGACGATAAAAAAAATTGGAAATTTATAACAATTGATAATCCAAGAATGAAAACGTTACTTGAAAAAGTTGTTCCTTCTGAAATTTTAGAACAATAGAAACAATTTCATCCAACCTATGATAACCTTTGGTACTTTATATTTAATTCCGGTAATGTTGGGCGACACCGTTGCCAACGAAGTTTTACCTGCAAGTGCTTTACGAGCCGTTTCACTGATTGACGATTACGTAGTTGAAAACAGTAAAGTTGCCCGCAAATTCATCAAGGCAATGTGTCCTGAGAAACAACAGTCGGTACTAAACTTATTTGAGCTTAACAAGCATACCGATGAAAAAGAAATTCAATCTTTTATTCAACCATTATTAGAAGGAAAAAATATGGGATTAATGAGTGATGCCGGTTGTCCCGGAGTTGCCGACCCTGGTGCGGTTATTGTAAGTCTTGCACATCAAAAAGGAATAAAGGTTGTTCCGTTGGTAGGACCTTCTTCTATTTTGCTTTCATTGATGGGTTCAGGAATGAATGGTCAATCGTTTACTTTTAACGGATACCTTCCAATCGATAAATCAGAAAAAAAGGCAATGTTAAAAAATTTAGAGAAATGGTCGTTTGAACGCAATCAATCCCAGCTTTTTATCGAAACGCCTTATCGAAACAATCAACTGATGGAAGAAATGGTTCAAACCTTAAATCCAAACACTTTGTTATGTGTTGCTTGCGATTTAACCTTACCAACCGAAATTATGCTGACAAAACCTGTAAGTTTCTGGAAAAAACACAAAATGGATTTACATAAAAGACCATGTATATTTATACTTCATAAAAAATAAGCAAATTAATTTTGCTTATTTTTTATTCCATACAAAAAACCTAATCGCATACGAATCAGCATTTTTTTTACAAAATTCCAGAAAAAAGTATGTTGAAAAAAAAGTGTTCCAATAACAATTAATAGTATTTTATAAACCGGTAATATTAAAATTAACGACAAAGGCCAATAAATTAATGGATGCAAACTGTCTTTTGTAATACCGATCCATTCTAAAACGGGTCTGGTTACATAAGCCGATGTACTGCCGGTTATAGCAAAAACCAATAAAATAACAATAAATTGAAAATTAGAGGTAATACCCCATTTTTCTTTTAACGATGCCATAAACACATTTTATTTCTGCAAAATTACAATTATTTAATCTAATTTTAAATTATTAACCTGCTGAAAATACAACAAATAATTATACAGCATATAATTTACTTCGTATCCATAATCAATTGATGGTTGGTAATCAATGGTATAATCAAATCCGCTTGTACCTGTTCTGCTTTTTGAATTAAAATTGTTAACCCACAATCGGTTTTTGGTTTCTAAAAAGGTTTTACTGTAATATCCCCGCGGACGGGCATTGGTTACAAACCACCGTTCAAACTGATTGTCAAAAATTACCACCTCATATTCTACTTCAGGATTGGATATTTTAACCGAACCGTTCTCAAAAACCGTTGTTCCTTTTTTATCTACATCGCTTGCATGCTTTAACGGTTTGTTTTGAGAAGAAGCACATCCAAAACAAAGAAGCATTACTCCCATCATTAATCCAATTGCTTTCATATAATCTCTTTTTCATATAAAGATATGGATTTTGTTGCTTATTTTTGTAAAAATTTATTTGAAATGATAACACAAGAACAGGTTAAAAACCTTATGAATCGCCTTGGTGCGTTAAGGAGGTATCTTTGACATCGATCAGAAATTAATCGAAATTCAAAACGAAGAAGAAAAAACATTTGCTCCCGATTTTTGGAACAACCCCAAAGAAGCAGAAAGCATTGTACGCAACATCCGATCTAAAAAGAAGTGGGTTGACGGCTATGAAAATGCAAAAAATAACACCGAAGAATTACAGATTTTAATGGAGTTTTTTGCAGAGGGTGACGCTTCTGAAGATGATGTTGAAACACAGTACCAAAAAACATTTGAGCTCATAGAAGATCTTGAGTTTAGAAATATGCTTTCAGACGAAGGCGACAGTATGAGTGCCGTATTGCAGATTACTGCCGGTGCCGGCGGAACAGAAAGCTGTGACTGGGCATCAATGCTTATGCGTATGTATTTAATGTGGGGCGAGAAAAATGGGTATAAAATAAAAGAACTCAATTTTCAGGAAGGTGATGTTGCCGGCATTAAAACGGTTACTTTAGAATTTGAAGGTGAATTTGCTTTTGGATATCTGAAAGGCGAAAATGGCGTGCATCGTTTGGTTCGTATTTCTCCTTTTGACAGCAACGCGAAAAGACACACATCCTTTGCATCCGTTTATGTGTATCCTTTAGCAGATGATACTATTGAAATTGAGATCAATCCATCGGATATTTCATGGGAAACCATGCGGTCATCAGGTGCCGGAGGTCAAAATGTAAATAAAGTAGAAACAGCAGTTCGTTTACGCCACCATCCTACCGGAATCATTATTGAAAATTCAGAAACACGCTCACAGCTTGACAACAAAACCAAGGCGATGCAATTGTTAAAATCGCAATTGTATGAAATTGAATTAAAGAAACGTCAGGCAAAACGCGATGAAATTGAAGCCAATAAAATGAAAATTGAATGGGGATCACAAATACGAAATTACGTGATGCATCCTTATAAACTGGTAAAAGACGTTCGTTCACAATTTGAAACCAGCGATGTTGACAGTGTTATGAATGGCGAAATTGAACCATTTTTGAAAGCCTATTTAATGATGATGGGGCAGAAAGAGGAAAAAAATTAATTGCAATTATTCTTAAACAAACACCCCTCTGAAAATATTTTCAGAGGGGTGTTTTTATTAATTAGCCACTTCGCTAATAAATTTTATGCGCATTAAACGGAGTTCTTCTATATCGTAATCACCGTCAAATTCTTTTAAAGCTGTTTTTATCGAATCGTTTTCTGCTTCCATGAAATATTCTTTTATTTCATCTTGCTGATCCTCATCTAAAACATCTTCAATCCAGTAATCGATATTCAATTTCGTGCCGGAATAAACAATTTGTTCCATTTCTTTCAACAATGCGTCCATATCCAAGCTTTTTGCCGCTGCAATATCTTCTAAAGACAACTTACGATCGACACTTTGAATGATAAATAATTTTAAGGCTGAGTTTGCTCCTGTTGATTTTACCACTAAATCGTCCGGACGAATGATGTCATTTTCTTCAACATACCTGCTAATTAAATCAATAAAATCTTTACCGTATTTTTTAGCTTTCCCCTCGCTGACTCCGTGAACGTTTGCCAATTCATCTAATTTTACAGGATATTTCAATGCCATATCTTCTAAAGATGGATCCTGAAAAACTACAAACGGCGGAACTTCCATTTTTTTAGCAACTTTCCGACGTAAATCTTTTAGCATTGACACCAAAACTTCATCAGCAACATTTGATGATTTTGCATTGATTATGATGTTTTCATCTTTTGAATCATCATAATTATGATCTTCGGTCATCATAAAAGAAGTTGGTTTTTTAAGAAAACCTTCTCCTTCTTTCGTGATTTTTAGTACACCATAACTTTCTATATCTTTTGATATTAAACCTGATACTAATACCTGGCGGATTAATGCCATCCAGTATCTATCATCAAAATCTTTACCTTTTCCAAAAATAGGTTGTGCGTCGGTTTTATATGATTTTATCACGGCATTAATTTTACCCAATAACGTGAGAACAATTTCTTTTGACTTATAAATCTGTTTGGTTTCTTTGATGGTTTTCAATAAAAGAACCACCTGGTCTTGTGCTTCTGATTTTGATTTTGGATTACGGGAATTATCGTCCATATCGGCACCTTCACCGTTTATTTCGTCAAACTCTTCACCAAAATAATGAAGCAGAAATTTACGACGTGACATAGAGGTTTCAGAATATGCAACAACCTCTTGTAACAACGCATAACCTATTTCTTGTTCGGCAAGTGGTTTACCTGCCATAAATTTTTCTAATTTTTCTATATCCTTATAGGCATAATAAGCCAAACAATATCCTTCACCTCCATCACGACCCGCACGGCCAGTTTCCTGATAATAACTTTCTAATGATTTGGGTATATCGTGATGAATTACAAAACGTACATCGGGTTTGTCGATCCCCATTCCAAAAGCAATGGTTGCCACCACAACATTTACATCTTCCATTAAGAACATGTCCTGATGTTTGGCACGCGTTTTTGCATCTAACCCTGCGTGGTATGCAACAGCCGAAATTCCGTTTACTTGTAAAATCTGAGTAATTTCTTCTACTTTTTTACGGCTTAAACAGTAAATAACACCTGATTTTCCTTTAAACTGATTGATGAATTTGATAATATCAGATTCTACATTTTTTGTTTTAGGGCGTACTTCGTAATACAAATTAGGTCGGTTAAAAGACGCCTTAAATACATTGGCATCAGGAATCTCAAGATTTTTTAATATATCTTCCTGAACTTTAGGAGTGGCGGTTGCTGTTAAACCAATTATTGGAATATCGCCTAATTTTCTAATGATATTTCGTAGATTTCTGTATTCTGGTCTAAAATCATGCCCCCATTCAGAAATACAATGTGCTTCGTCAATAGCAATGAACGATAAAGGAACCGAATTTAAAAATTCTACGTATTCTTCTTTAGTCAACGATTCAGGAGCAACGTATAACAGTTTGGTAATTCCGTTTTTTATGTCGTCTTTAACCTGTGCAATTTCTGTTTTTGTTAATGAAGAATTCAGTACATGTGCTATTCCAATTTCATTTGATAAGCCCCTTACCGCATCTACCTGATTTTTCATTAAAGCAATAAGCGGAGAAACAACAATTGCTGTACCTTCTAAAACCAATGCCGGCAATTGATAGCAAAGTGATTTACCACCACCGGTAGGCATAATAACAAAAGTGTTATTTCCGTAGATAATACTGTTTACTACCTGTTCTTGTAGTCCTTTGAACTGACTGAATCCGAAATATTTCTTTAATTCTTTATGTAAGTCAATTTCGATTGATTTCATGTTTTTAATTGTGCGATTTTACCTAAATTTGCATTCATAAAGATATACAAATCTTTTAGTTTTAGCAAAGTTTACATAACACGATTGTATTTTGAACACTAATTTTAACATATTAAATATTGCAAAAGAAACTTTAAAAGCTGAGAGTGATGCTATTACAAAGGCTATCGAGTTTTTAAATGATGATTTTATAAAATCGGTTAAGGCAATATTTAACACAAAAGGCAGATTAATTATTACCGGAATTGGCAAAAGTGCACACATTGGTCAAAAAATTGTAGCCACATTAAACTCTACAGGTACTCCATCATTGTTTTTGCATGCGGCAGAAGCCGTTCATGGTGATTTAGGGATCATTACAAAAGACGATACTATTCTATGTATTTCTAAAAGCGGCAACAGTCCGGAAATCAAAATTTTGGTTCCGTTGTTAAAACGCGATGGCAATATTTTAATAGGAATGACTGGCAATGCATCTTCTTTTTTAGGGAAAAATTCCGATTTCATCATTAATGCTTTTGTAGAAAAAGAGGCTGACCCCAACAATTTGGCTCCAACCACAAGTACAACTGTTCAGTTGGCATTGGGCGATGCCTTAGCTGTTGCTTTAATTGAAATGAAGAAATTTACAGCAAACGATTTTGCTAAATTTCACCCTGGTGGTGCATTGGGGAAAAAACTGTTGTTACGGGTTAAGGATATATTAGACAAAAACAACAAACCCGCAGTAAATACTTCTTCAACTATTAAAGAAGTTATTTTTGAAATTTCAAACAAGCGTTTAGGTGTAACTGCGGTATTGGAAGAAAACGAGATTAAAGGTATTATTACCGATGGCGATATTCGCAGAATGCTTGAAAAAACTACCGAGTTATCTACTATAACTGCTAAAGACATCATGACCAAAAATCCTAAAACCATAGATGTTAATTCTAAGGTTGAAGAGGCTTTAAACATCATGGAATCGTTTCAAATTACACAACTTGTGGTTACTAACAACAATATATATGCGGGTATTATTCATTTACACGATATATTAAAAGAAGGAATTGTTTCGTGAAAAATAATAAAACCAATAAAGAAATGTCATTCTTAAACCATTTAGAGGAATTAAGATGGCTTTTAGTACGCAGCTGCATTGCTATTTTAATAGCATCGGTAATTGCTGTTTTTTTTAACGAATTTATTTTTGATGTCATTATTTTTGGTCCCAAAAATGGTGATTTTGTAACCTATCAGTTTTTCTGCGAACTTGCACAGAAGTATGACTTAGACCAATCGTTCTGTAACAGTGAATTACCCTTTGTAATTCAAAACCGGGCAATGGAAGGACAATTATCAGTGATGATCTGGACGTGTATCAGTGCCGGTTTCATCATTGCTTTTCCTTTTATATTGTGGGAATTTTGGAAATTCATCAGTCCGGCACTGTATCAAAAAGAACGCAAATATGCCAAATTATTCATCTTTGTATCAAGCATCCTATTCTTTTTAGGGGTGATTTTTGGATACTTTGTATTGGTTCCTTTGTCCATCAATTTTTTAGCCAATTTTACCATTAGCAGCATTGTAGAAAATCAAATCGATATTAATTCGTATATTAGTCTTGTTAAAACTACATCGCTTGCTACCGGTTTGGTTTTTGAATTGCCAATTATCATTTTCTTTTTAACTTATTTGGGCTTAATTACCGATAAGTTTTTAAAAGAATATCGCCGATATGCTTATGTTTTAATATTAATTGTAGCTGCCATTGTAACTCCGCCGGATGTTATCAGTCAAACTATTGTGTCAATTCCGTTGGTTATTTTATATGAATGTAGTATTATTGTTGCAAAAATAATTACGAAACGCAACATCGAAAAAGAGAAACAGGCAGCCACAATAAACAAGTAACCTAATGAAGTTAAGAGCCGATAATTTAATTAAAACATATAAAGGACGGAAAGTTGTAAAAGGTATTTCGGTTGAAGTAAATCAGGGCGAAATTGTGGGGTTGTTGGGTCCAAATGGTGCCGGAAAAACAACATCATTTTATATGATTGTGGGATTGGTTAAACCCAATTCGGGCAACATTTATTTAGATAATCTCAACATAACAAACTATCCCATGTACAAACGTGCCCAAAACGGTATTGGTTACCTGGCACAAGAAGCATCGGTTTTTAGAAAATTAAGTATCGAAGATAACATTCTTTCTGTATTACAACTTACCAAACTTTCTAAAAAAGAGCAAGAAGTTAAAATGGAATCGCTTATTGATGAATTTAGCTTACAGCACATTAGAACCAATCGCGGAGATTTACTTTCAGGTGGAGAACGCAGGCGAACGGAAATTGCTCGTGCATTAGCAACCGATCCAAAATTTATTTTATTAGACGAGCCTTTTGCAGGAGTTGATCCTGTTGCTGTTGAGGACATTCAAAGAATTGTAGCTCAGTTAAAAAACAAAAACATCGGTATTTTAATTACCGACCACAACGTACAGGAGACGTTAGCCATCACCGATAAGACTTATTTAATGTTTGAAGGCGGCATCCTTAAAGCCGGAATCCCTGAAGATTTAGCAGAAGACGAAATGGTAAGGAAAGTGTATTTAGGACAGAATTTTGAATTGAGAAAAAAGAAATTAGAATTTTAGTTTTTAATTAAAATAAAAAAACAATAGTTTTGCAGAACCAAGAAAACTTTAAGCTATGCTAAATAGTGTTGAAAAAAATATTTCGTATTTGAAAACGATCCAATACTTACCCCGATGGATTATTTTTTCTATTGATATATGTATTGTTATTTTTTCAGCTCTAATGGGGCATTTGATCCTTAAAGGAGTTGGGATAGAATTTGAGTCTCTTTTACCTGCTTCTCTTGTTTTTCTGCTTTTCATAGCTGTTCATGCTTTTTTCTTTTTATATTTTAAAACTTTTACAGGTATTGTTAGACATACCACTGTAAATGATGCGGCAAAATTGTTTTTTGTTGAGCTTTTATCTTTTATTGTACTATATATTACAAATGTTACCGTTGGTTTAATTTATAACAAGCGCCTGTTTTTAAACACCCAATTGTTACTAAGTATAGCCATTGTCTTTTGTATTTTAGTATTCTTCAGATTAATTGTCAAAATTAGTTTTGATTTTTTTTCAACTTATTCAAGTGGCAAGAATCAGTTAATTAAAGCTGTCATTTATGGAAATGATGAACGAGCGATTGCCATAGCCAATGCAATCAATACAGAAATACCCAGAAAGTATAAATTACAAGGGTTTATAAATCCATCTACAAAAAGCTTCAATAACCGTATTTTAGATGTACCAGTAATTGGTAAAACCCGCAAAATACCGGTTTTAGTTAGGGGCTTGGGAGCAAGCACTTTAATTATAGCAGAAGAAAATCTTTCAAAAGACGAAAAAATAGAAATTATTGAAGATTGTTTACAATACAATATAAAAGTATATAATTTACCTCGTTTAACCGATTTAAGCAATCAGAAAAAAGTTGCATCTAATATCCGAAAAATAAAAATTGAAGATTTATTAGAACGTAAACCCATAGAAATTAATAACTGTCAAATTTCAGGTCAGTTAAAAGACAAAGTAATACTGGTTTCTGGGGCAGCAGGTTCTATCGGAAGTGAAATTGTTTGGCAAGTAGCCGCCTTTAATCCTAAAAAACTAATTCTGTTAGATCAGGCAGAAACGCCATTGCACCAAATTTCTTTAGAAATTACTAAATGTAACACATCAGCAGAAATAATCTGCATAATTGCCGATGTAAGAAATTACGATTCGCTAGATAAGGTTTTTAATGATTATCAACCTGATATTGTATATCATGCCGCAGCATACAAACACGTTCCGTTAATGGAGATGAATCCGCAACAAGCTATTTTTACCAATGTTTTAGGTAGTAAGTATATGGCAGATTTGTCTCTAAAACACAAAGTAGAACGTTTTGTAATGGTATCAACAGACAAAGCAGTAAATCCAAGTAACGTAATGGGAGCAAGCAAACGTATTGCTGAAAAATACGTACAATCATTAGCGAAAAAATTAAAAAAAGAAAATACTACTACTACAAAATATATTACTACGCGTTTTGGTAATGTTTTGGGGTCAAACGGTTCGGTGGTTCCTTTATTTACCAAACAAATAGAAAATGGCGGACCTATAACAATTACACACCCAGATATCATTCGTTATTTTATGACCATACCAGAGGCCTGTCAATTGGTTTTAGAGGCAGGTTCTATGGGGAACGGCGGAGAAATTTATATTTTTGATATGGGAAAACCCGTAAAAATTATTGATCTTGCTAAGAAAATGATTAAATTAGCAGGTTTAGAGCCCGATAAAGATATTGAAATAAAAGTAGTAGGATTACGTCCGGGAGAGAAATTGTATGAAGAACTGTTAAACGACAGTGCTACTACATTACCTACGCACCATGAAAAAATCATGATTGCACAAGATATACATGAAGATTACGAATTTATATCTGAGCAAATAGAAGAATTGAAAAAACGTGCTACTGCTTATCTGGTAATAGATACTGTTGCAACTATGAAAAAAATTGTACCTGAATTTAAAAGTTTGAATTCAACTTTTGAAAAACTTGATTAATTATTATATGAGAAAAAAGATTATTATCCCTTTCATTCTATCAGCTAGCTTATTATGTTCTTGTGTTTCCCGGGAACAATTAGTATATTATCAAGATATAGATAACCAACAGCCTATTGCTCTTAATAAATTTGAAACTACCATAAAGCCTGACGATTTATTAATGATTATTGTTTCTGCTACTAATCCTGAGGCTGCAGAACCTTTTAATTTAACAACTAATTTATCTGTTGACCCCAGAAACCAATCTGGTACTGCACAAAGACAGCAACAATTGTATCTGGTTGATAAAAACGGAAATATCGATTTCCCTGTTATTGGTTCTATAAATATTGGCAACAAAACAAAACAAGAAGTTGTTGAAACTTTAAAAGGGAAAATCTCTCAATACATTACGAATCCAATTATCAATCTTAGAATAATGAATTTTAAGGTTTCGGTAAAAGGAGAAGTTAATCGCCCTGGGGTTCATACGATCTCTTCTGAACGGGTCTCTCTACCCGAAGTTTTAGCACTTTCAGGTGATTTAACAATTTACGGAAAAAGAGATAATATATTAATTACCCGGGAAGAAAACAATGAATTAAAAACGTACCGGGTTGACTTAACTAAACCTGATTTTGTAAATTCAGAATTTTACTATTTACGTCAAAACGATATGGTTTATGTAGAACCTAACAAAACACGAGTAAATTCATCGGCAGTGGGACCTAACGTTTCAATTTATATGACAGCAATATCGCTATTATTAACTACAACCGCTTTAATTCTTACTAATACCAAAAAATAACCATGATTGAAGAACAAGATAATACAATTAATTTAAAAGAAGAGTTATTTAAATATTTATCACATTGGAGATGGTTTGTATTAAGTGTTTTTTTAACTCTTATCTGTGCGGTATTATATTTAAAATTTACACCTAAAAGCTATAATATAGCCACTAAAATTTTGATTAAAGATGAAAAAAGCAATGATTTAGCGAATCAGTTAAGTGCTTTTTCAGAAATGAGCATCTTAGGTAACGGCAAAAATAATATTGAGAACGAAATTGAAATTTTAAAATCAAGAACATTAATTTACAACACGTTAGACTCATTAAATTTTAATATTCAATACATTGACAATTCACAAGTTGTTGCTAAGGATTTATATAAAAATACACCCGTTAAACTTGTTTGGAACGAACATAACGTTACAGAGGTAATAACTATTCAAATCAGCAATTTTGAAGAAAATTCGTTTAATGTATCTGTAAATGACCAAAAAATAGGCAAAAGTACCTTTGGAAAATCAATAAAATCAGAATTCGGAACTTTTGTCATTAATAGCTTAATGCCGATTGGTGAAATTAGTGAAATACAAATCAATGTGTTTCCAAAGATGCAGCAAGCAGAAGCGTACCAGAAAAACTTAAATGTTGCACCAAGTAGCAAGACATCAAGCGTAATCGATGTTTCAATAATAGATCAAACACCTGAAAAAGCTGCCGATTTCTTAAACACATTAATATTTAATTATAATTTAGCCGGTATTAAAGATAAAAGGTTTATATCTGAAAATACAGCTAATTTTATTTCAGACCGATTACTTTTAATAGCAGAAGAATTAGGTGATGTTGAATCGCAAGTTGAAGGATACAAAAAAACAAATACCTTATCCGATATAGAAACAGAAGTAAAATTGTATTTAGACAAATTATCTTCAGTAGAAAAATCTGCATTAGAAAACGAAACTAAAATTAACATTGTTAATGAAGTAATTAATCATATTGCAAAAACAAAATATGATGATTTGGTTCCTTCGGGATTATTAGCAAGCGATGTTTCATCAGAAGGTTTGATTCAGGAAATCAATCAGCTCATTCTTGAAAAACAGAGAATATCAGTTAGTGCTACTTCAGAAAACACAAATTACATTCAGTTAGAACAACAAATCCGTTCATTAAAATCAAATTTGGTTGCAAGTTTAAAAAGAAATCTAAGTTCGCTACAAATAATCAGAAATGATTATAAACGTCAGGAAAGCGAGATGCAATCTAAACTGTCACAAGTTCCAAAGCAAGAACGCGAGTTTAGAATTATTGACCGCCAACAAAAAGTAAAAGAGGCTTTGTATTTATTCCTGCTTCAAAAAAGAGAAGAGACAAACATTACATTAGCGGCAACAGATTTAAACGCAAAAGTAATTGATAAAGCTATTGCTACCGACAAACCCGTAGCTCCAAAAACAATGATCGTTTTATTAGCGGCTTTAATCTTAGGTGCATTAATACCATTTATTGTAATCTATATCCAGAATCTTTTAGATACAAAAATTAAAACCCGATTTGATATTACAGATAATTCAAATATTCCGTTTTTGGGTGATATACCAACATCTGAAACAAGTGACCAGTTAATGGAATTAAGTAGCAGATCAAGTGCTGCAGAAGCTATTAGAATTGTTAGAACAAATTTAGATTTTATTTTATCTGATAAAAACGAAGATGAATGTAAAGTTATCTTTTTAACTTCAACTATCTCAGGAGAAGGAAAAACTTTTGTTTCAGCAAATTTAGCGGCTACTTTTTCTTTATCTGAGAAAAAAGTATTGTTAATGGGATTAGATTTAAGAAATCCTAAAATATATGAGTATATAAAAGTAAATCCTTTAGGGGTATCTAATTATATCACTTCAAATGGAAAAAGTTTAAATGATTATATCATTCCAGTAGAGGGTTACAAAAATTTTGATGTTTTATCGTCTGGATCAATTCCTCCAAATCCGACTGAAATTTTAATGAATAAGAAAATAAAAGATATTTTTGATCAGTTAAAAACTCAATACGATTACATTATTGTCGATACAGCTCCGGTAAGTTTAGTAACCGATACTCTTTTGATTAGTAAATACGCTGATGCAACTATTTATGTAGTCAGAGCAAATAAAATTGACAAGGAAATGTTGCGAATTCCAAACGAGCTATACAGAGAAAACAAACTAAGCAAATTAACATTAGTATTAAATGATTCAGATGTTACAAAAGGTTATGGTTATGGCTACGGTTATGGCTATGGCTCTAAAATAGAAGATAAACCTTTCTGGAAAAGGATATTAGGGATCTATTAAAAAGCTTAAAAAAGCCCCAAAAATTGTTTAATTTTTGGGCTTTTTACTGAATGTCTTATAATAAATTTAATACCAATATAAAAAAACATTACGTATTATATTTGATCCACAATACCATTATATTTTTTAAGGGAAAGTAAGTTAGTTCTTTCTAAAAAAAATTAAGTCCCACAATTCATAATAAAACAAAAAACAGCTTAGAAAAATCTAAGCTGTTTTTTTTTAAATTACAGAGCCTCTAGAGGGACTCGAACCCACGACCTGCTGATTACAAATCAGCTGCTCTAGCCAGCTGAGCTACAGAGGCATAAAATGTATTTTCAATTTATTTTTAAGAACCGGAGCCTCTGGAGGGACTCGAACCCACGACCTGCTGATTACAAATCAGCTGCTCTAGCCAGCTGAGCTACAGAGGCATATACAATATTTTCAATTTATTTTTAAGAACCGGAGCCTCTGGAGGGACTCGAACCCACGACCTGCTGATTACAAATCAGCTGCTCTAGCCAGCTGAGCTACAGAGGCGACTCATTTACGGTTGCAAATATACTGCTGTTTTTTGATTTTGCAAGAGCTACCGTAACTTTTTTTATCAGTTTTTTTTAACTATAACGCATTAATTTTTTCAACTAATTGAGTAGCAGTTTCTTCTAAATCTGAATAAATTGCTTTGTAATGTGCTTTTTTGTTTTCAGCTTTTTTATCATTTACACGAGCAATTAACGAATCAAATTTTTCAATTGCTTCATCTATAATTGCTTCAGATTCATTTGTTGGTTTTCCTGATGTTGACATCTCCCAAATGTAAACTGCTTCTATAATATCTCCTAAAACAAAATTGATATCTTTTTTTAAATTTCTAATGTTTGCCATAATAATTATATTTTATTTATAAATACTTCTAATAATGTTGCTTCTCCTTTTAATTCAAATTGGCTTAATTGTGCCGGAACCAAGATGGTTTCTCCTTGTTTAATATCAAAAGATTCTTGATCTATAGACAATTTTGCGCTTCCTTCGGTACAAATGTACACCAAAAAACAATCGTTACTTTTTTGAACCTTATAAACTGTGGTTAAAGAAATAATCTTTGTGGTAAAAAAAGGACAGTCTACCAATTCTACGGATTGATCTTCTTGCTTTACATATTCTATTTTTGGATTTCTTTTTCCATAATGAATAGCTTCTAAAGCTAAATCAACATGAAGTTCCCGTGCCTTTCCCTGCTCATCTACCCGATCCCAATCATATACTCTATAAGTAATGTCTGATGTTTGTTGGATTTCTGCCAGTAAGACACCACCGCCAATAGCGTGAATTGTTCCGGTTTCTATGAAAAACACGTCGCCTTTTTTAACGTAATATTCTTGCAAAACGCTTGGCAGACTTTTATTTTCTAAATGTTCCAGATATTCTTCTGACGAACTGTCGTTCTTAAAACCCAAGATTATGCGTGCATTTTCATCTGCCTGCATAATGTACCACATCTCTGTTTTTCCGAAAGAATTGTGACGTTTTTTTGCTAATTCATCATTTGGATGTAACTGAATAGACAAATCGGTTTTTGCATCTAAAAACTTAAAAAGCAAAGGAAATTGTTTACCGTATTTTTGATATACTTTGGTTCCCAATATTTCGTTTGGATACAAATCAATCAATTCTGCCAATGATTTTCCTTGATAAACACCATCAGTAATGATATTAACATCGGTATCTATCATAGAAATTTCCCAACTTTCGCCAATGTTATTGCCCGGAAGTTTTTTTCCTATCGATTGTAATTTATTGCCACCCCAAATCCGCTCTTTAAAAATAGGCTGAAAATGAAGTGGATAACTCTTAAAACCGGTAGTGTTTAGTGGATTATTTATATGTTGTTTTGTTGAATTCAAATTAAATACGTTCGCGTAAAATTAAGTGTGCAATTTACAAATTTTATTAAATGATTTTTCTAAAATTATTATAAACCGCAATACTTTACGAAATTTCGCGGCGTTTCGTACAAAATGATTTCCAAATCTAATTTTAAAGGAAGTCGTTTGCGTATTTTATGCCAAATTACATAAGCTATGTGTTCTGCCGTGGGATTTAATTCTTGAAATTCCGGTACATCAAGATTCAAATTTTTATGATCGAACGGAAGTTCTACTTCTTCATAAATCATATCGCTTAAATCTTTAATATCAATCACATAACCTGTTTCCGGATTCACCGTTCCTGTTACTTCTACAATTAACTCATAATTGTGCCCGTGGAAATTTGGATTGTTACATTTACCAAAAATTTCCTGATTTTTTTCATCTGTCCAATCTTTACGATACAAACGGTGTGCGGCGTTAAAATGTGCTTTTCTGCAAACGGTAACTCTCATAGATTAAATTTTCTGTGCCTCGATAAAGTGATAAAACTTCTCAAAAATAATTTTAAACCAGGCGGTATAAATTTCAGGATGTTGCTGCATATCTTCTTTAATTTCTTCGATATCCATCCATTTCCAGTTTTCTACTTCTTCTGTATTAATTGCCGGCTGTTCATTAAAATATCCAATCATTACGTGATCTAACTCGTGTTCGGTTAAACCATTGTCAAACGGGGCTTTGTAAATAAATGAAAACAATTCTTTTAATTCTGCCGAAAAGCCCATTTCTTCACGTAATCGTCGTTTACCTGCCTGAATATTGGTCTCTCCTTTGCGCTGATGACTGCAACAAGTGTTGGTCCATAATAAAGGGGAATGATACTTGCCTGCAGCACGCTGTTGCAACATTATTTGATTTTTATTGTTTAAAATAAAAACCGAAAAGGCTCTGTGCAGCAACGCTTTTTTATGAGCTTCGATCTTTTCCATCAAACCAATAGGCTCATCGTTTTCATTCACTAAAATCACTTGTTCTTCGGCTGTCATATCGTACTAAAGTAAAATTCAAATTTACTACAATTAATACGAATAAAAAACACCCTTTGCAAAAAGGGCGTTTTAAACGAACTTAAATTTACTTATTTGACAACTATTTTATTTGTGGACACTTCTCCGTTATAAGTCGATACAATTAAATATACGCCGGTTGCATTAAATTTAGTATCAAAAACATAATGATCAATGTTATTGATTTCTTTTTTGCTAATGAGCTTGCCATCAACCGTGAATACGTGAATATTTAAATTAGTAGCTTTGCCAAAATTATAAGATACGCTGACTGTTTCATTGATGTTTGCCGGGTTTGGATAAGCATTTACACGAGATGTGTTTGCAGAAACAACCTCTGGTTTTATACTTTCTTTTGCTGTGGTTGTATATCCAATAGAAAACGTATCGAAACCATTGCCGTCTGCATCAAATAACACGTTTTCAAAAACCAAGTACGTTCCATCAACTTTACCCTGTACTTTTAAAACATGCTCGTTATTTACAAATTCGGTTGCCTGTGGATTGATTAACAATTCATACGTTCCGGTTGATTTTAACGCATTACCTAAATTTACTTTAATAGTGGTTAAATTTGATTTTGTATTTGTTTGTACCAACCAAGATGATTGTAAAATTTCATATCCGTTTGATTGTTCAAAAGCGTTGTTTTCGTTATTTGAACCAATAAACAAATACTCGTTATCATTAAAATCAGTGGTACGGATTTCTAATCGTTTGTCAACAGAATTTACTGTTTCAGTCTTATTCAATTTAAAATAATCGCTGCGGCCTAAACCGGTAATGGCGTTATTGTATTGAGGGTTTAAGTTGTTGTTCCAGATTTGTTTTCCGTTGACATCAAAATAATTCCCTGAATTTATTAACGAAATTCCATAATTCACCGATAAATAAGTTTGAATTTGCTGATGGTCTAATTCTGTGAAAGCATCGTTTACATAAATAACCTCGTACACATTTGTTAAATCGTTTGGCTGGTCAACAATGGTTACGTAATTTTTATCGCCGTTTGCATTAGGAAAATCGAAACCGTATTTTACAATAGCACCTGTACGTCTTTTCTCTTCCACTTTTTGCACATCTGTATAATTAATATTGTGCGTAGTCAAGGTATGTTGATAACAAGTGAATGTAAAATCCATCAAATCTTTTTCTACTTGGTCTTCTGATTTAAAAACCACATAAAAATTTGAGCTTCCTGCTCCGATTGATGTTGTTAACGATTGATTGGACTGATTGTCTGTCGTGGCTTTGCCAAATATTTGTTTGGTGTTTTCTGTATTACCCGGTTTTGCCCAAAAAGAGGCACGGTTTTCAAACTTTTGTGCAAAAACGCTTAACGATGCAAATAAAACTGTTGCTAAAAGTATTTTTCTTTTCATAATGTTTTGTATTTTAACCGAATATACAAATAAAAAACAAAACACGTAAAAAAAACTCATAAAATTTATGAGTTTACCTTAAGATTATTTTTTTTACAACTTCCTTTCCCAGATCTTCATTAATCATACAGATGATTTTATCAATTCCGTAGCTTAATTCTTCTCTTAAAACATCTGAAGAAAGCGATACAAAAAGCGTATCTCTACGCAGTTCTACCAAATTGGTGTAACTTGCTACACCGGGCCCCAATAGTTTTATCCAGGCTTCGCGAACGTTTAATTTATCAAACCCCTTTTCCAGATTGTACCCCTCGATCATTTTACCCAGTACGTTTTGCACCGAAGATCCTTCGTGTAATCTTTTATAAGGATTGAATTTTTTATTGTTCATTTATCTCAATGGGTGTAAATCGTTTATATGTATATTTTATATCGTTTGCGTTGATGATGACCAGCACATCAGCAGATAATTTCTCTACTTTTTCTGTCCATTTGGCATATTCGGTAGTGTATTTTAAATAAGTGGCATTAGCCGAATCAATTACTGAAAAATGTTCCTGAATACCGTTTGATTGTTTTTTTCCGTCTAATTGTGGAATTACTTTAGTGCGGATTCCTTTTAAATCTTTCAACTCAAAAAAATCGACATTGTTGTTTGACTGAAACTTCTTGGTATTGCCATCGACTGTCTTTACTTCACTGATTTCCCAATATCCGTTTAAATTTTTTAATTCTTCAGTAGAAATTGGTTTTGAACAGGAAACTACAATAACAGCGAATACGATGAAACTAATTACTTTTTTCATTATTTAAAGAATGAGTCTACGAATTCGTACTTATTAAAAACCTGTAAATCTTCGATTCCCTCGCCTACTCCGATGTATTTCACAGGAATTTGGAATTGGTCAGAGATACCGATAACTACACCACCTTTTGCCGTTCCGTCTAATTTGGTAACCGCTAATGATGAAACTTCGGTTGCTGCAGTAAATTGTTTGGCTTGTTCAAAAGCATTTTGTCCGGTAGATCCGTCTAAAACCAACATTACATCGTGCGGCGCATCACCAACAACTTTTTGCATCACGCGTTTAACTTTGGTCAACTCATTCATCAGGTTGATTTTGTTATGTAAACGTCCGGCAGTATCGATAATGACCACATCTGCATTTTGAGCCACAGCAGATTTTAACGTATCAAATGCCACAGATGCAGGATCTGATCCCATTTGTTGTTTTACGATGGGAACGCCCACGCGGTCTGCCCAAATCTGCAACTGATCAATTGCAGCAGCACGAAACGTATCTGCCGCACCTAAAACTACTTTGTGACCCGCTTTTTTAAACTGATACGCCAGCTTGCCAATAGTTGTTGTTTTACCAACACCGTTTACGCCAACCACCATAATTACATACGGTTTTTTATCTTTTGGAATTTCAAATTCGGTGGCTTCTCCAGATTGGGTTTCAGAAAGCAATCCTGAAATTTCTTCGCGAAGAATTTTATTTAATTCATCTGTTCCAAGGTATTTATCGCGGGCAACGCGTTCTTCGATACGGTCAATGATTTTTAGGGTGGTGTTTACTCCAACATCTGAAGTAATTAAGACATCCTCTAAATCATCTAAAACCTCATCATCTACTTTTGATTTTCCTGCAACGGCTTTTGACAATTTATCAAAAAAAGATGTTTTTGACTTTTCAAGCCCTTTATCAAGTGTTTCTTTTTTTTCAGATGAAAATAAACGCTTAAAAAAACTCATATTCTACAATTTTTTAAGTAACAAATATACTGATATTAATTAAATTATTCTTTGACAAATATCATATATAGTAAAAATAAAAAGATCACCTAAAATAGGTGATCTTTGAAAATTTCTTGTTGTTGAATGATTATTTTTGTTTTAAAAATTCATCAACTAATTCAGGAGCCATAACTGCTTCAACAAATGTGTAAGCTCCTGTTTTTGGAGATTTAACCATTTTAATAGCTTTGGTTAATTTTTTAGAACCTCCTTGTAATGTTGCTACGGTTTTCTTTGCCATGACTCAAAAATTATTTAATTTCTTTATGAACTGTTACTCTTTTTAAGATTGGATTGAATTTTTTGATTTCCATTCTATCCGGAGTATTTTTTTTGTTTTTTGTTGTAATGTAACGTGATGTACCTGGTAATCCAGTTGCTTTATGCTCAGTACATTCTAAAATTACCTGAATTCTGTTTCCTTTTGCTTTCTTTGCCATCTTGATAAAATTTTAATGGTGAACTGAATTACTTTAATAATCCGTTTGCTTTAGCTTCTTTTAAAACTGCTGCAATACCTTTTTTGTTAATTGTTTTTAATGCAGATGTAGATACTTTTAAAGTTACCCATCTGTCTTCTTCAGCGATGTAGAAACGCTTTTTTACTAAGTTAACAGAAAACTTTCTCTTAGTTTTGTTCATAGCGTGTGATACGTTGTTTCCAACCATCGCGCGCTTTCCTGTAATTTGACAAACTCTTGACATTATTTCTTACTTTTAAAATCAGGGTGCAAAGTAACAAATTAATTTTTATTTAAACAAATTATTCTTTTATATTTTGTTTTTCAGTTGACAGTCGTCAGGAATCAGATAGCCGATTTTTTCTGCTTTAAATATTGATACAGCAAAAACCATACTTTATGAACGGCTGCTTCAATCACTTTAGAACGGGGCTGACCAAAATTAAAGGTCACTGTTTCTGTTTTTTCAGGTGTGGCAATTCCGATACAAACCGTGCCTACTTCTTTCTCGGAATCGCCTTTTAATGGCCCGGCATTGCCCGTGGTTGAAACGGCAATATCTGTTTGAAACAACTTTTTCACCCCTACTGCCATTTCTTTTGCTACTTCTTCGCTTACCACGCTAAAGGTATCAATTATATGTTGCTGCACTCCCAACACCTGCACTTTTGATTCGGTGGCATACGTTACGGCACTTCCTTTAAAATAAGCCGACGAGCCTTCTAATGATGTGAGCTGCCGGGCAATACTTCCTCCGGTGCAACTTTCTGCCGTGGCAATGGTTAGCTGATGTACTTTCAATAATCGGGAAACTTCATCTAATAAAGAAGAGGCGTTAGATATTCCAATAAAAAAATCAGGGATCAGCTGCTCTAATTCTTCCATTTTATGATGAATTTGCTGCTTTATTTGTTCTTCATCTGTTCCGGTTTTACTCAATCTCAATCGAACCATTCCGAATTGCGGTAAATACGAAAGTTTTATATCAAGAGCAGACAAACTGTTTTCCCACTGTTCTATCTTTTCTGCCAAAAGGCTCTCTCCTATTCCTGCGGTTAAAACGGTGGTGTGAACAATGGCGTTTAATTGAAAGTGTTTTGTAATATAAGGTAGTAATTTTTCGGTTACCAGATACTTCATCTCGTAAGGTACACCGGGCAATGATACAAAAGTGGTCTGCTCTTTAACCATTAACATTCCGGGAGCTGTACCAACCTCATTAAACAAAATCTTACATTTTGAAGGAACATAAGCCTGCTGAATATTCATTTCTGAAATGGGACGTTTGTAAAATTGTTCCATCAACTGTTTTACGTGGAGGAAAACTTTTTTATGTAATACCAACTCATCATCAAAATACCTTGCAAAGGTCTTTTTGGTCACATCGTCTTTTGTGGGACCTAATCCGCCGGTGAGAATGACCAAATCTACCTGATTTTGATAGCGACTCATCGTTTCAAAAATGGCTGTTTCTGTATCTTTAACAGCTACCTTTTCAATAACAGAACAACCAACCTCTTCTAACATACTACCAATAAAAACACTGTTGGTATCAATTACTTGCCCAATCAACAATTCATCGCCAATGGTAACAATAGCCGCTTTCATTATAGCACTTTTACGCTTAACAATTTTTGATCTTCCAGAAAGCCTTCTAATTCATCTCCGGGATTTACTTTTGTAACACCTGCCGGAGTTCCTGTAAAAATGACGTCACCCGTTTTTAACGTAAAAAATTGTGATGCATAAGCAATAAGCTCGTCAATTTTCCATAACATATCCTGAGTATTACCGCTTTGAACAACCGTTCTGTTTTTTTCTAATTGAAATGATAGGTTTTGCAAATCATCAAACTGATCTTTATCAACAAAAGTTCCTAAAACAGTTGCGCCGTCAAAGCTTTTGGCTATTTCCCAAGGCAGTCCTTTTTGTTTTAATTTTACTTGTAAATCTCTGGCTGTAAAATCAATTCCCAGACCAATCTGACTGTAATATTTATGAGCAAATTTTGGTTGAATGTACTTCCCTACTTTATTGATTTTTACCACCACTTCCAATTCATGATGTACATCGTTTGAAAATTCGGGTATCACAAACGGAAAACCGTTGTTTAAAACCGATGTATCAGGTTTCATAAAAATGACCGGCTCTTCTGGTTTTTGGTTAGAAAGTTCATTGATATGGTCGATATAATTACGTCCTACGCAGATTATTTTCATACGTTTTATATTTAAAACTTATTCGTCAATTTTCGCAATTTAATACCTGTCAACACTTTTTTAGTGTATAACGGGAAATCGGCATTTTGTATCCAGCCAAAATAGCCGGGTTCGCGATCCAGAACATCATCAACCAGAGCTCCTTTGTGCTTTCCAAAGGTAAAAATCTCTTGTCCTTCTTCATTCAAGGCGATGAATCCTGCAAAATCAACCGATTTTTTACGCGTAGTGAAGGTAGAAAGTGCTTTCATATCGTTTTCTAAATCATCGTAATGATCTAATTGTGCTTTTAAAATTTCGTACGTAGCTTCGGTATCAGCTGCCGCCGAATGGGCATTTTCTAACGATTTTTGACAATAAAATTTATAAGCGGCACTCAACGTACGCTCTTCTTTTTTATGAAAAATTGTCTGAACATCTACAGAAACACGATTTTTCATATCAAAATCAACTTCTGCGCGCAATAATTCTTCTGCCAATAAAGGAATATCGAACCGATCAGAATTATATCCTGCCAAATCGGCATCTTTAATCATATTATAGACCTGTGAAGCCAGTTCTTTAAATGTTGGTTCGTTTGCCACTTTTTCATTGGTAATTCCGTGTACTGCCGTTGCATGTGCAGGAATAGAAATTGTAGGATTCACCAACCAGGTTTTACTTTCTTTATTTCCGTTCGGAAAAACTTTTAGTATTGCTATTTCTACAATTCTATCTTTTGCTACATCTATTCCCGTTGTTTCTAAATCGAAAAAGCAAATCGGGCGGTTTAATTTTAATTCCATTATTTGTTTTGTTTAATGTTTAAGGCTTAAAGCTATTTAAAGCTCAACCTAAACTAATTTATTTAATTTCTATATCCAAAAATTTGTTCGGCACATTTTATGGCGCATTTTTCACCATCAATCGCAGCAGAAATAATTCCGCCTGCATAACCAGCACCTTCGCCACATGGGTACAAGCCTTTTATTTGCAGATGTTCCAGTGTTTCATTGTTTCTCGGGATACGTACCGGTGACGATGTTCTGCTTTCGGGGGCATGTAAAATAGCTTCGTTGGTAAAATAGCCTTTCATGTTTTTACCAAATTCCTGAAACCCCTGACGCATGATTCCCGTCAAAAACTTTGGAAAAACATCGCCTAATTCTGTTGAAACAACTCCGGGAACATACGATGTTTTAGGTAATGACTCAGAAACTTTTTTATTAGAAAAATCAACCATTCGCTGTGCTGGCACTTGTTGCGTTTTACCTGCCAGCTTCCAGGCGGTATGCTCTATTTCTTTCTGGAAATACATTCCTGCCAAAGCCCCATATTTCTGATAAGGTTTAAAATCCTCTAATTTCAATTCAACTACAATTCCTGAATTTGCCGTTGCCTGATCGCGTTTCGATGGCGACCATCCGTTGGTAACAACTTCTTCCACATCGGTAGCACATGGCGCAATAACACCACCCGGGCACATACAAAACGAATACATCCCACGACCATTGACCTGTTTTACAATGGAATAAGGTGCCGGAGGTAAAAATTCACCACGAAAATCGCATGAATACTGAATGCTGTCGATCAACGTCTGCGGATGCTCTGCACGTACACCCAATGCAAACGGTTTTGACTCTATTAAAACCTTTTTTCGGTCTAACAATTCAAAAATATCCCGTGCGGAATGACCTGTTGCTAAAATGACCTGATATGCTTCAAGAGTTTCTCCCGTGTGCAAAAAAACTCCTTTTATTTCATTATTGGTGATTATAAAATCTGTTACCCGTTTTTCAAATAAGATCTCTCCGCCAAATTCAATAATCTTATGACGCATATCTTCCATAATTTTTGGCAGTTTATTGGTGCCTATATGCGGATGTGCTTCTACCAAAATATCCTGTGACGCACCAAAAGCAACCAATAATTCTAAAATACGATTGACATCACCGCGTTTTTTAGAGCGGGTGTATAATTTTCCGTCGGAATACGTTCCTGCACCTCCTTCGCCAAAACAATAATTGGAATCGGGGTTGACCATATGATCCCGATTAATTGCTTTTAAATCTCTTCGCCGGCCACGTACCTCTTTACCACGTTCAATTACAATGGGTTTCACACCCAATTCTATCAACTGCAAAGCCGCAAAATAACCAGCAGGACCTGCACCGACCACAATGGCAACCGGTGCCTTTTTTACATTTTTATAGGTTGGAAAATCAATGTTGCGATGCACTACATCTTCGCCCTGAAAAAATACCTGAACCTTTAAATTAATTTTCACTTGTTTCTGGCGGGCGTCAATGGAACGTTTTAAAATGGTAATGTGCTGAATTTCGTTTGCAGGCGTATGTGTTAACTTTGCAACAAAATCTACCAGCAAATGATTGGCTGCTGCTATTTCGGGAAGGACTTGTAACTGTATTTCTTGAGGCATTTTTTTATAAAGCAAATTTGAAACTACAAAAGTACGTTAATTATAGATTTGTTGAAAAGGTTGTTTTAAATTTACGAAAACTTTGAGAATATGGAACGACAGATAAAATTAATTTGGGATTTCAGAGGTCCTGATGCATTGAAAACCGCTGAACATCAGGAAATTCATTTAAAAGAATTTATCCAGATAGAACGCTTACCGATTGAAATTACCGGTTTTGAACAAATAAACGAGTTTCACAGCATTGCTTTTATGGTGGTAAATGATGAGTTGATGCGAAAATTACGCGATGTTTTAAAACCTCATCGGGGAGAATTATATTCGGAGATTGTATAAAAAAATCCTTTGGTTTACGCCAAAGGATTTTTCGTTGAGTAAGTAAACATTAAATTATTTGATGTTCAACTGATAAGGCAACATTGCCTGAACACCTTCTGATTGTTTGATGTAATTCATACGTTGTAACAGTTCGTAATTTTCTGCTCCGATTTCATTTTTAATCACCTCTTCTTTAACACTTGAAACAGACAGACCTAAAAACTTGCGGAACAAATCGCCTATTTCTATTTTGTATTCCGGATAAAGAGAAACTTTATAATTGGTACTGTTCACTAATTTAGCGGCATAAGTAATGGCGTCATCTAAACTTCCCAGTTCATCAACCAAGCCTAATTCCTTAGCCATGGTTCCTGTCCAAACCCTGCCTTGTGCAATTTCATCAACTTTGGTTTTATCCATTTTTCTTCCTTCTGCTACGCGCGAAATGAATGTATCGTAAATAATTTCAATACTTTCTGTAACGGTTTCTCTGTATTTCGGCGACATGTCTTTAAAAGAACTATGCCCTAATGCGTTTTCGTGTGTGGTAACGACTTCAGAATTTACTCCAAATTTTTCAGCAACATTTTTAAAGTTAGGAATCATTCCAAAAACGCCGATCGACCCTGTTATGGTACCCGGTTCGGCAAAAATTTTATTTGCGTTGCACGAAATGTAATATCCGCCCGATGCAGCCACATCGCCCATTGAAACAATTACGGGTTTCACTTTTTTAGTCAGTTCAATTTCACGCCAGATGATATCTGATGTCAATGCACTTCCCCCAGGAGAATTTACACGTAAAACAACCGCTTTAATTTTGTCGTTTTTACGGGCTGCCTTCAGCGCACGGTTAATAGATCCTTCGCCAATTGTATTTACATTTCCTTCGCCTTCTTTAATATCACCTTGGGCAAAAATAACCGCGATTTGGTCTTTGGCAGAAATTTTCTTGATATTTAAATTAACATCGTTAATGTAATCTAAAATTTCAATTTCGTTGATGTCATCGTCATATTTTATGTTTAATGCTTTTTTAATTCCGTTTTGATATTGGTCGATGTATGCGATTTTATCGATTAACTTATTCTGCAGTGCTAAATTTGCATTACGTGCATTTAAGTTGGTTGCAATATCGTTTAAGGTTTCAACCGAAATTTTACGGTTTTTAGCAACATCGCCCACATAGGCATCCCACATAGAGTTTAAAAGAACGGTTAATTGCTCACGGTTTTCATCACTCATGTGCTGCTGTAAAAACGGTTCAACGGCGCTTTTGTATTTTCCGTGACGGATAACTTCCATTTTAATTCCGGTTTTTTCCTGTAAATCTTTCATATACAAAACCTCGGATGCTAAACCTTTAAAATCGATGCTTCCCATTGGGTTCATATAAACCGTATCGGCTACCGATGCCAAATAATATTCGCCTTGCGTGTAAAAATCGGAATACGCTACAACGAATTTGCCGGTTTTCTTAAATTCATTTAATTTATCAACAATTGCTTTGCGTTGTGTCAATCCTAAATAAGAGGAATTATTTTCTATTGAAATCCCTTTAATTTTATCATCGGTTTTGGCATATTCAATTGCCTGTAAAACGTTTATCAAACCATCGTTATTGGTTTCTTTATAATCGAAATCTTCAATATAAATGCTTCCGCCATAATCGTTGGAAACATCTTCTAAATCTAATTTAATAATTGAATTACTCTTTGTTGATTTTGACGAGCCGCCTGAACCTGCCGCTGCAACTACACCTACAATCAGCAACAAGAAAAAAGACACCATACAAAACAGGATGATCCCTACGAATGTTGCCAATACATTTTTTAAAAAATTCATTTCTTTAATTGTTATTTAATCTTTTCTGTTAGTATGCAAATTTCTGAAAATGTTACAAATTATTTGTTTTGTAGTTACAAAAAATAAAAGTTAATCATTAAATGATTGCGTTGTGTAGTTCTATTTTGCATAGTTTCTTTTGTTTTAGGTTATATGTTCTTTTGTCTTGATACAAAAGAACCAAAAAATCAAGGTTGTATTTTTTCTTTGGTCAACTTGTCTTTTAAACAGTAAATCAAATAATCGCTCACTGCGTTCGTATTTGATTTTGACTGTTTTTCAATACGTTGACACTCAATGAAAAAATAATACCGCCTTGTTATATTGATAATCTTTATCTCACTTCAATACTCAATATGACATTATAAAAAAAAAGTAAAATAACTCCGACAGGGTTTAAAACCCTGTTGGAGTTTGCTTATAGCTTACTGCTTAAAGCTTAAAATTTACTTTTTAATAACTTTTACCGTAGCACTACTGCCTTGGGTGGTGGTTACTTTTACAAAGTAGGTACCTGCGGTTGCACCGTGTAAGTTTATTTGGGTGTTGTTGCCAAACATACCGTTTTGTATCTCACGATCGTTTATATCGTAAACTACATAATTAAACAAGGTTTCTGCGGTTTCTATGTTTACTATATCGGTGGTTGGGTTGGGGTACACGTTTACGTTTAAATTGTTAAACTCTTCATTGCTTACTGTGGTACCGCATACGCTGGCTGCGAGCTTGGCTACAAAGAAATCGGCCTCACCGGTACTTACCAAAGGTGTTATCCCCAATGTGTTGTTCATAAACAAATTAGCATTAAAAGTACCTGCGGTAATATAATTACCGTCTTTATCTGTAGCAACAGCTGTCATTTGTTTAGTACTTACTGCTTCTCCTTTTATATCGTGTGCATTTAATACTGCCCCGGTTTGTTTATTAAAACGGATTAATACGGGGTCTGGTTGATAATTTATTATTGGACGTACTATTTCTATAGTATCCCAAAAATCACCACCGCTTTGTACACCAAAAGCTACTTCATTACCAGTAAGAGCAATACCTTTTGCACGTCGTGGTGCAGGTCCTAAGACCCCAGAACTATAGGCTGCTGTTGCCTGTGCCCATTGTACATCACCATCACTGTTAAGTTTAGCAATCATTGGTATGGTCCAATCGGCTCCGGGAGTAAATAAATAAGGCTGCACGTTTGTATCGGTAGGGTCGTATATTTTTACAGGATTTTGTGCATTTGCACTTTGATATATACTACCACCAAAATAAACATCAGAATTATTATCAATAATTAAAGAATTAAAACGATTATCTGATAATTGGTTATTTACAGGATCGGCATAAATTTCCCGACGCCATACTTCATCTCCGTCAACACCTGTAGTACTGTTTACACCGTAAAATGCCAGTATATAGGAACGTTCTACAAACGGTGCTCCATTATAAGTTAAAGGTACGGGCGGACTGTTTTCAATAGAACGCATACCTGCTATGTAGTATTGGTTTAATGTTTCGTCATAAGCAAAGCGGGTCGTTCCAAATTCAAATATCGATGTTGGTTCTATAGGCAATACCATGCTGTTTACATAATCTAAATTGGTATCGTATTGTACCAAAAGATATTGAAAATGACGAATTCCAGTAGAGGGTTCATATACATATTGTGAAGGCACGGTTACCTGGTTGTCTAAATGTGTACCATTTAGTAGACCTACTATAAAATGTAATTTATTCTGGCTGTCAATAACAAGGTCTAATATAACCGCTTCCCGGTCTATAGAACCATTCACAGTTCCCTGTAACGCTTTTTTGCCTTGAAACACGCCGTTATTATCATATTTTACCAGATAAATGCGTTTGTGGGCATCCATATTTGCTGGAAAGGGTGTAATATCGTGTGCAGTGTTAGGACTAAAGTGAATATTGTAACTGCTACCACCTGTTACATAAGCCCCTACATATACGTTATTATTGTTGTCTAATACCAGATTATAGGCACGGTCACTGTGTTCGCCACCAATTGCCTGGCTCCAGCGTACCTGTCCGTCGCAGGTAGTAGAAAATAAAAAAATATCTTCACCGCCGTTTGGTACGTTATATACCGTTTGGGGCTGTCCGTTAAGCTGTGTATTGCTGTTTCCTTTTATTGTGGCTATAAAATAGTAGTTGTTATCGGTACCTACTTTTACATCGTAAATTTGTTCGTCCGAAAATCCCAACCCTGTTCCTCCTATATCACCGCCACCACTTAGTGCCCACTGCCAATCGTATTGTTGGGCGTAGCCTCCTACCCCCCAAAGGGGGAACAATACTAATATTAATAATTTGGAAATTTGGAAATGTGTTAATTTGGAAATGAGATGCTGACTTCTCGACTTCGCTCGAAGTGACGGTTTGGGCTGATCTATTGTTGTGTGTAGTTTATTTTGCATAATTTCTTTTGTTTAATGGTTGGTTACACCTCCCTAGCCCTCCTCAAGGAGGGAATAAGTGGTGTTGGTATTATAAAATTTAGAATGTATATTATACGTTAATACAATATACATTCTACTATTAAGAAAACTACTTCTTAACCACTTTTACCGTAGCGGTACTGCCTTGTACTGTGGTTACTTTTATAAAGTAGGTACCTGCTGTTGCACCGTGTAAGTTTATTTGGGTGTTGCCGTTAAAGCTGCCGTTTTGTATTTGTTGACCCAATACGTTGTACACCTCGTAGTTTTGCAGGGTTTCTGCCGTTTCTATGTTTACTATATTATTTGTTGGATTAGGGTACACGTTTACGTTTAGCTTGTTAAACTTATCGGTGCTTAATGGGTTGGTAAGTTTGGTTACAAAGAAATCATAGTAGGTGCCGTTAGTTGCTGTTTCGGGTATGCCGTTAAAGTTATTGGTAAATATATTGCCCATAAAACAGCCCCCAACTACATAATTACCATTATTATCAACGGCTACAGCAGTCATTTTTTGTATATTTCCACCACTTGCCATTATATCGTGCATACCTACCACCGCACCGGTTTGTTTATTAAAACGCACTAACAACGGGTCGCTTTGGTGATTTTGGGGGCGGGTAATATTAAAAGTATCCCAAATAGTATTAGATCCATCAGTCGCTAATGCCACTTCATTGCCGTTAATTACAACACCAAAAGCATAATACGAACCTGTTATTGCCGGCCCCCAGTTGTAGCCGCTTGGTGTACGTGCCCATTGCACCACACCATTTTTATTTAATTTAACAATAAAGGGCATAAGACCGTAGGCTACATCAAAAGTAAAATTATAGGGGTTATTGGTAGGGTTTTTAGGATTAATAATTTTTATATATTTATTAGATCCTCGGGATAATTTACCACAGATATAGATATCACCATTGGTATCCACAACTAAATCGTAAAGACGATTATCATCTGAAGTAACAGATTCTGTGTCAATTTCACGACGCCAGATTTCGTTACCGTTGGTAGCATTTATAGCCAGTATATATGAATTTTTTGTAAATGCAGAACCACTGTATGTTAGCGGTATGTCTTCACCGGCGTTATTATATGAACGAAAACCGGCTATGTAGTAACGGTTATTGGCTTCGTCTAACTTAAAAGTAAAACTGGGAGGGACAAACCCCGTACCGTCTGCCACAGGCAGCAACATACTGTTTATTAGCTGCCCTGCAGTGGTGTAACGTACCAAATAGTACTGGTAGCCTGTACTTGTAGTTGGTACTGTTACCGTATTGTTTAAATGTGTACCATGATAAAGACCTGCTATAAAATGAATGTTGTCATTGCTGTCTATCAATATATCTAAAATTGTAGAATCGCTGTTGTAATTATTTACATCACCTTGTAAGGCTCGTTTCCATACAAACTGCCCGTTGGTATCGTATTTTACCAAAAAAGTGGTTTTAAAATAGTCGCTAAAAGTACTTGGTGAGGCAGCTGTTCCCGGTAAAGCTTCTGTAGGACTGAAATGTACCGGCTTATTTGCATTAGCAACACTTAAGGTTGTACCCACATATACATTATTGTTGCTGTCTAAAGCAATTTTATAGGCTGCATCAAAAAGCCCACCCCCACCTATTGTCTGGCTCCAACGTACCGTACCGCTACTGGTGGTTGAAAATAAAAAAATATCGTTACCTCCTTGTGGGTTGCCGTATACTGTTACCGGCTGTCCGTTTAACTGGGGGCTGCCATTTTTTATTTTAGCCAAAAAATAATAATTGTTGTTGCTGTCTATGGCAATATCAAAAATTTGTTCTGCTTGATAGTTCCAACCAATTTCGCCTGTGCTGCCCCCACCTGTAAGACCCCAGTCCCATTGATAGTTTTGGGCGTAACCCGATAGGCTGATGAATAAGAATGAGAAAATTAGCCAATGAGGTAATTTGCGGATTAGAGAATGAGATCCCTCACTTCGTTCGGGATGACAAGGGGTATTATTTTTATGTAGTTGTTGTTTCATAATTGTATATTTTGTTGAATCGATTAATCGTTGATTTGTTTACACCTCCCTAGCCCTCCTCAAGGAGGGAATTCACTTATTGTCCCCTTGAGGGGGGTGTGGGGGTGTTTGTGTTATAAAATAGAATGTATATTATACGTTAATACAATATACATTCTACTATTAAGAAAACTACTTCTTAACCACTTTTACCGTATCGGCACTGCCTTGGGTGGTGGTTACTTTTATAAAGTAGGTACCTGCGGTTGCACCGTGTAAGTTTATTTGGGTGTTGCCGTTAAAGTTGCCTTTCTGTATTTGTTGCCCCAGTACGTTGTACACCTCGTAGCTTTGCAGGGTTTCTGCGGTTTCTATGTTTACTATATCGGTGGTTGGGTTAGGGTACACGTTTACGTTTAGTTTGTTAAACTCTTCATTGCTTACAGATGTACCGCAAACGCTGGCTGCCAGCTTGGCTACAAAGAAATCGTATTTGCCAATAGCGCCTAATAAACCAACATTGCCACCGCCTGTAAACAAATTACCCTGGTAACAACCACCTACCACATAGTTGCCATCGTTATCTACAGCCACGGCAGTTAGCATGTGGTTATTGCCTGTGCTGCCTTCTATGTCGTGCATAGCTAAAACATTACCGGTTTGTTTACTGAAACGCATTAACATAGGATCACTTTGGTGACCTTGCGGGCGGTTGATGCTAAATCCATCCCAAATGGTATGGCTGCCCATAGTAGCAAAGGCCACCTCGCCACCCCGCAATGCCAAACCAAAGCCCCAATAATCTCCTGTCTGGGCTGTACTCCAAGTATAACCACTTGGTGTACGTGCCCATTGTGCAGTACCGCTGCTGTTTAGTTTTGCTATAAAAGGCATGTTGCCCCAAACCGCTATATTAAATGTAAAAGGTGTGGCTGACGTATTTTTAGGATCTTTTATTCTAATATACTCACCAGGTTGTCCCGTTGCAACAAGTTTACCGCTTATATAAATATCTCCATTAGTTTCGTCAACCACCAAATCGTAAATGCGGTTGTCATTTGCAATTGCTGTTGCTTCCATTTCACGACGCCAGATTTCGTTGCCGTTGGTGGCATCTATTGCCAGTATATAAGCGTTTTCGGTAAATGCCGTGCCATCGTAGGTTAAAGGAATGTCTTCGTTAGCATTTACTCTTGAACGAAAACCACCTATAAGGTAACGGTTGCGGGGCTCATCGTACCTAAAAGTAAAACTTGGTTCTGCAAAATGACCTGTAACAGGTAATAAAGTACTATTATAATTACCTGCAGTATCAAACTTTACTGCATAATATTGATAAGCATTTGTAAATGTAGAAGGTACTGTTATGGTATTGTCTAAATGAGTCCCGTTTAAAAAACCAGCTATAAAATGAATGTTATCATTGCTGTCTATTGTAATATCGTAAATAAAGGAATCTTTGTTATATAAATTAACATCGCCTTGTAATGCCTTTTTCCATTGAAACTGCCCGTTGGTATCGTATTTAACCAAATATGCCGTTTTATAAGCAGCATCTATTGCATTTGGATCAGTAGGCCAAGGGGGTAAAAAATCGGTTGGGCTAAAATGGGTTGGGTAGGCAGTACTTACCTCATTTCTTACATTCGCTCCCACATATACATTATTACTACTATCCAACGCTATTTTATAGGCTGCGTCAAACACCCCCCCCCAATTGCCTGGCTCCAGCGTACCTGCCCGTCGCAAGTGGTTGAGAAAATAAAAATATCGTTACCACCCAGTTGGTTGCCGTATACCGTTACCGGCTGCCCGCCTAATTGTGGGGTACCGTTTTTTATTTGGGCTGTAAAATAATAGTTATTGTCGGTACCTACCTGTATGTCAAAAATTTGCTCTACCTGGTAATACCAGCCGCTTTCACCTAAACTGCCGCCGCCGTTTACTGCCCAGTCCCACTGGTAGGGTTGGGCGTAGCCCGATAGGCTGATGAATAAGAATGAGAAAATTAGCCAATGAGGTAATTTGCGGATTAGAGAATGAGATCCCTCACTTCGTTCGGGATGACAAGGGATATTATTTTTGTGTATTGTTTTTTGCATAATTGTATATTTTGTTGAATCGATTAATCGTTGATTTGTTTACACCTCCCTAGCCCTCCTCAAGGAGGGAATTCACTTATTGTCCCCTTGAGGGGGGTGTGGGGGTGTTTGTGTTATAAAATAGAATGTATATTATACGTTAATACAATATACATTCTACTATTAAGAAAACTACTTTTTAACCACTTTTACCTTAGCACTGCTGCCTTGGGTGGTGGTTACTTTTATAAAGTAGGTGCCGGGTGCTGCACCGTGCAGGTTTATCTGGGTGCTGCCGTTAAAGTTGCTTGTTTGTATTTGCTGACCCAATACGTTATACACCTCATAGCTTTGCAGGGTTTCTGCGGTTTCTATGTTTACTATATCTGTGGTTGGGTTGGGGTACACGCTTACGTTTAGTTTGTTAAACTCTTCATTGCTTAACGGGTTGGTAAGTTTGGCTACAAAGAAATTATGATACCCTGAGCAAGTAATAGTTGATACATTACCACCTGCATTTGTAAATAACTGACCAGAAAAACCGCCACCTACTACATAATTACCATTATTATCAACAGCTACTGCCCTCATATAGGAAGGAGTACCAGCTTCACCTTTTATATCGTGCATGCCTAAAGTTGTACCGGTTTGTTTGTTAAAACGCAATAAGGTTGGATCAGGCTGGTAAAATTGCGGGTTGTTTTTAGAGAAACTGTCCCATATAAAATAAGATTCGCTGCTGCCAAAGGCTATTTCGTTGCCATTAATTGCAAGTCCTTTAGAATGGGTATTTATAACATTTGATGTAAAATTAGGTGCAAATGCCGTAGGGGTTTTTACCCACTGTACCATACCACTGCTGTTAAATTTAATAACCGTTGGCAAATTGGTATGAGGAGTGGGCGTAAAGGTATAAGTAGTGGTTGCAGGGTTATAGGAGTCATATATTTTAAGGTTTTGTTCATTAAGCATTCTCCAAATTTGACCACCTACATACACATCTGAATTACTGTCTATTACTAAAGAACTAAAATTGTGAACCGCAGGTTCGCCGTTCAAATATTGAGAATACACTTCCCTTCTCCAAACCTCTGTGCCATTACTGCCATTTATTGCCAATATATAGGCACGCTCTGAAAAAGGCTTGCCACCATAAGTTAAGGGTGTTAATGCTGCCGTAATATTATAAGAACGCATACCTGCCATATAGTACCGGTTTAAATTTTCATCATACGCAAAACGTTGTCCAGGTCCCACTCCGGGAAATCCGGTACCATCAGCTATCGGAAGCAAGATACTACTTATATAATCTAAATTGGCATCATATTTTACTACAAAATATTGATAAGTGGTTATATTGTTAGGTACTGTAACGTTGCCGTCTAAATGAGTTCCTTTTTGAAGCCCTATTACAAAATGCAACTGGTCTTGGCTGTCTATTACAAGATCAAAAAGTTGTCCTACACCAAGGTTTACATTTGCTACGGTTCCCTGCAACGCTTTTTTGGTTTGAAAAACACCGTTGCTGTCATACTTAACCAAATAATTGGTTTGATAAACAGCTGTTATAGTTTCCGACGCACTAAAATGTATTGGATCATTCGCATAACATCTAAGAAAGGCACCTATATAAACATTATTGTTGCTGTCTAACACCAAATTATATGCTATATTATCAGCACCTCCGCCAATTGCCTGGCTCCAGCGTATGGTGCCGGTATTTGTGGTAGAAAACAAAAAGATATCGTTACGCCCCCCTGCTATACTGTTATTGGGGCTGTAAACCATAACCGGTTGTCCATTTAATTGTGGCGTACCATTTTTTATAGTGGCTATAAAATAATAATTATTATCGCTACCCACTTTTATATCGTAAATTTGCTGGGAGTCATTATCAAAACCTAAGGTTCCATAAGTACCTCCGCCACTTACTGCCCAATCCCATTGGTAGTTTTGGGAGTAGCCCCCTAACCCCCAAAGGGGGAATAGTAGTAGTAAGAGGAGTTTTGTTTTTTTATGTAATGTATTTTGCATAGTTTTTTGTTTTAAGTTGATTGACACCCCTAAAGTCCCCTCAAGGGGACAATTATTCCTCCTCCTTAAGGAGGGAATAAGTGGTGTTGGTGTTATAAAAATAATAAAAAAAAATTAAAATAACTCCGCCAGAGTTGTAACTCTGGCGGAGTTTGTAATGCTTAAAGCTTACTTTTTAATTAATTTTTGTTGTGCTACTACGGTGCCGCCTGCATGCAGGTTTACCAGATAGGTACCCGGTGCCAGGTGGCTTACGTTTAACAGTACTTCGCCAGTGGTGCCGCTTACGTTTTGCTGTAAACGCTGTACCCCGGTAACATCGTGTACCGTAATGGCGGTGGCATTTTGGGTGCCGGTATCGTAACTTGCCGTGGTTACATCAACCGCCGGGTTAGGCGATAATGCAAAAGCTGTCACAACATTACTGCTGCCGGTATTAGCGGCACGGCTGCAGGCACCCGGATCAATAAACGGTGTGCTGCTGTAAAAGGTACAGCCGTTTTGTGTAACTGCTAACTGATAGTGGCCCGGCTGCACAATAGATTGGTTTAAAATGGTACCTGTACCTGTTTGCAGTACCATACCATCTACACTCCATTCAAAGCCTGCGTACTGCCCCCAAGGTCCTATTAAGTAACCTCTGTAACCACACAAGCCGTAACAGCCTGTTGGCACAACCCACAAGGCACGTTCAGGGCTGTGTGGTATGTTGTTATTATACCCTGTGGCACTGCAGCCTGTTGGTGCGGTATAGGTTACGCTGTAGGCACCGCCGTGCAGTACTTCTATGGTTTGCCCCGTCATGCCGTTGCTCCAGTTATAGGTGCCTGCTGCCGGACCGCTGGCGGTTAAACGCAGGGTGTACGGCTGGCAGTTTGTTACCACATAACTAATGGTTGGTGCGGTTACCTGCGGGTGTACCGTTACGGTTACCGTAAACTGGCTGGCACAGCTTGGGTCGCTTACAGGGCGGGCGTGTAAGGTATAGGTATAAGTACCTGTTGCCAAACCGTTTAACGGTACGTTAAGGTTTGTACCTATACCCGTTACCCAGTTGGTGTAGCCAAACGGTAAACCGGAACCTACCCAGCGGTGTTCAACAGTAGGGTCGGTAACAATACCGGTTAGCACGGTGTCTTCGCCAAAACACACGCTGGTGTTGCCGTTAATGCTTACAAACGGCGGTTTGCGTACCGTTACTATTGCCGGATTGTTTACTGTGCCATAAAACTTACAACCGTCGCCGTTTACCAATACCGCCCAGTAGCTGCCGCTTTCGGTTGGGGTATAGGTAGCGGTGGTGGCTACCTGCTGGTCATCGTGCATCCAGATCACACTTGTAGGAGTGGCAGTAAAAGGATTCGGACTAAAACTCAATGCAGGTACGTTGCCTTCGCAGGCATCTACCGGATTAGGACTGATGCTACCAAAAAAGTTTGCCTTTTTAATAGTTGTAGTTTGAAGTGCACTTGAATATTCGCAACCATCAGGTGCCAAAGCTTTTAAAGTAATTCCTAAAGAGCCTTCTTCCGAAACATTAATGTCAACAGCACCGGTGCCGTCTACTTTATAGTGGGTACCGTTAAACCACCAGCTGTATTCGTAACCGGGTTGCGGCGAACCTATGGTTAAGGTAATAGGCTCTTCGGCACAATACTGTGGCAACAACGAAAAATTAAGTACCGGTTGTGGCAGTAATGTAAAGGTTATCTCTGTTTCACAGTCCGGTATATCTACATCATGTTCTGGCGACGGATATAATGTACTTGATAAATCGCTGCATTGTAAATTTGTAGATAATTTTAAGTTGTACGTATATGTACCCGCCGTAAGGTTTGGTATGGTTACACTTTGTGCGGTTGGCGGTGCTGCCGGTACTCCCGGTCCCGTATAGGAAAAATTAATATCACCTATATCAATTAAATACAATTTGCTGTTATTGTACAATATAACATCATACGTACCATCGCCGTTACAAACCACTTCGTATCTTAAATCGGGTTTATATGCTTTTGGAATGTTAATTGACGAGCGTCCAACAGCCCCACAATCCGTGTAATTTGTCTGTACGCCTACATTGTGCCCTCCGGGTTCGGTAAACTGTATCTGAGCCACATAAATGTTTGGGTTTGGGTTAGTAACTACCGGATCAATAATTCCACCTTCGGAAGCCGTAAAATAAAAACCGGAAACATTAGTCATTGATGTGTAGGTTGCTGTTACTTCTACGGTGGTGCAATTTATCCAGTCATAAGTCAATGTTGGGGTTACACCAAAGCAACCACCTCCGGAAGATCCGCAATAATCAGATATCCCTTTTGGCTTGGATTTTATTTCGCAGCCATTGGTATCGGTAACCACTACATAATAAGTACCGGTTTCGTTTACCGATATGGTAGCTCCCGCAACACCGTTAGTGGTCTCAAAAGGTGTCGTTTCATTGTCTTTATACCATGCAAAATCTGTAGTTGCCGTTATACCGGTAGATACCGTTGCGGTAATAGAAACACTATCGGTAGTACTGCTTTCACATAACGTACGTTTAGAAAGGTATATTTCTACCGTTACTAAAGGTAGTATTAATACCGGTTGGTTTACTGTTACTTTTTGCTGGCAGCCGCTGGTTTCTTTTAAGGTAACTATTAAAGTGGCACCAACAGAATTTGTTGTACTTGCAACAAATTCCTGCGGAATACTAAACGTGTGAGTACCCGAAGTACTGAATGATTCGGTATGAATAGCTCCCTGATTGTTGCTGTATCTAAATTCCAGCGTACCGCTTGATGCACTTGTGGTTACAGTAACCGGGAAAGAATCATCTCCGGGACATATATTATCCAAAGACACCGTTAATGTAGGCGGCGATACTACCGTTACCGTATATGTTTTGGTGGTAGTAACACCGCATTTGGTAACTTTTAAACGTAGTTCACCGGTATTTACACCATTGCTTATTTCGTTAAAACTTACGGTTGCAGTAGCACTGTTAATACCGTCTATAACGTTACCAAAGTTTGTGGTATAATTACCCGGAGACTGTACTCCTACAATTTCCCATTCTATATGATCTGCCACAAAACCATTCATATTGGCAGTAAACGTATATACACTGCTTGGGCAAAACAGGGTTAATCCGCTGTCGTTTATAATGGTTGGGTTAGGTACTAACTGACTCACCGCGTAATCAACCGGGTCTGAATAACAGGTAACGCCGTTTTTGGTATATTGTTTTACCACACGTACGGTTGCTGTTGGTGCTGTAATGATAATTTCGGCTTGCGTACCTGCGTTACCGCCTACTACCGAACCATTGGCTGCAGGAACCACACTCCATACATATACCGCCTCGGGATCGTCTTCGCTTACAGAATAAATGTATGGTACATTTAAGCACACTTTATCAGGTCCGCTGATTCCTCCCGGAACCGTAGGTTTAGCAATAACATCTATTACCACAGGTTCGCTTTCACAACCGCCTTGGTTTGCCGTTACCACATAGGTACCGCCTGTATTAAAAGTATAAGAAGTGCTTACACCGGTAGCCGTATATACTACTGCCTCGCCTAAACGTATCTGCCAGGTTACCGGCTGACCGTTACTGCTGCTAAACGATTTGGAAGTACCTGTACAAAAAGTTAATGATCCGCTTGTAACCACCTCAACATTTTCTACTACGGTAAAATGTATTTTGGCTGTACCAACACAGTTTTCATACAACGTATTCTTATAGTCTACAGACAATACATAATCACCAGGAACCAGACCGTCTACAACCACTTCGTTACGGTGATCTACATATACCAACTGCTGATGATTAGGGTTACCGTCTAACGCCCAGTCAAACTCGGTTACTGGCCATTGCGGTAAGTTAAACCTGCCTTGTTTGCCTTCGCAAATAATATCGGGTCCTTTAATGATGCCGTTGTGTAATACCACCGGAATTTTTACGGTATTCCAGTACGGACATCCGCAATCTGATTTATAACTTACATATCCAAAGCCGTCTTCAGGATCTACCTGATCCCAAACTACAGTGACAAAAGGATTACCGGTACCGCCACCAACTACAGTGCCACCTATAACCTCCCACTCGCCACCACAACCATCATTTGCCTCATAAGTTTCCTGATCAAATTCACAAGTTACATTGGCACAGGTAATTTCAATGGCTTTAACATCGCTAATATCAATTTTCATTACGTATTCCGAGGTACAATTGCAACTGTTGGTAACGGTTAACCGTACTGCATAATGCCCTCCATTACTATATGCATGGGTGGGTTCAAATAAAGAAGATGTAGTACCGTCTCCAAAATCCCAGAAATAATGTACGATATCTGAGCCATTATTCGTTGTTGAAAGGTTGTCAAACGAAATAGGCATGTCTATACAAAACTCCCTCTGATCCGGATCTATAC
Source organism: Paenimyroides marinum (assembly GCF_900108395.1). Lineage (GTDB taxonomy): Bacteria > Bacteroidota > Bacteroidia > Flavobacteriales > Flavobacteriaceae > Flavobacterium > Flavobacterium marinum. The sequence continues at coordinate 46,942 of NZ_FNXE01000001.1, forward strand.
CATTGATTTTAAATTCGGCTTTAGGGCTTACTATTTTTTCTACACATATAGTACGTATATCAACCATACCGTTGGTATAAGAAATAGTAATTGTAAGACTTCCCATACCCGAACTGCCCCATTGTACCGCAGCATTGGTATTGGTACTTCCGGCTTGTAACGTACCACCGGTTGGCTGCCAGGTTACCTGCTGTACATTATTTGCCTGCAGTGTATAATTTACCATGCTGCCTTCGCAAAAGCGCAAGCATTCTGCGTTTTCTACACTTTCAAATGAGTAAACATAGGGTAAACTGCGTTCGTCATCGTACTCTATACACCCTACTTCCTGATCCCAGGTAAGTACAGGGGTATTTGTTGTTTGTGCCTTTAATTGTAAAGACAACAGGAACATCAGTATGATGCCCAATGCCCGAATGGGCGGTTTCGTAATTTTCGTCATTTTTTGAATGTTTTAATTAAAAAAATATGTTATCCGGGTGCTACCGATACCTAAACCGGTAGTTTAAAGGTTACTAATTGGTTTTTACATGCTATTTTTGTACCTCTCTAACCCTCCTCAAGGAGGGAATAAGTGGTGTTGGTGTTATAAAATGCTCCTATGCGTATAGTGTTCCGTTATGACTTCGGACATTAACCTTTGAACTTTATTATCTGTGCATTTGTGGCTATTTTACCCTTTAAAAAGAAATACTTTTAAACCACGCCTGCTTTTAGATAAAACCACGCCTGCTTTTGAGTGAAACCACGTGTGCTTTTGAACAAAACCTAACGTGCTTTTTAGTAAAACCACGCGTGCCAACTAACTAAAGCACACGTGGTTTAAACAACAAATACATAGGTGTTTAAAAAAATACTATTTTACCCGCTGTAACACAGCGGCTTTCATACTGTCTGAAAGGCGTTTGCCCGGGCGGTAATTTACTTTTATATTACGCACATGCTTTTGTGCATTAAACTCTTCGGGGGTAGCCGTACCTTCACTTGACAAGGAAGGATACAACGAACCGATTTTGTCTAAACGTACAATTTTACCGTTGGCAAGGGCATCTTGCATTACGTTTTCCAAAGCAATGATAACGCCGCGGATGTCTGCCTCGCTCAATGCACTGAATTTTTCAATAGCTTTTACCAAATCGTCTATTGTTTCTTCGCCATCGGTAACAATGTTTGCATACCATTTTTTGGTGCCGCCGCCTACTACGCCCGGCTCTCCTTTTTCGATTAATTTGTACTTGATTGCCATATTTTTATTGGTTTTAGGGTTAATTTCTTCTTTATGTTCTGTTGGCGGTGTTAATACACAATAAGCAATGATGCATTAAATACTGCCTGTGCTGTGTTTTGGTTAAAGCCTAAGGTAGCGGCAACAATCATTTTTTTACTCCAATCATTGTCTCCGCTACCCGGTGGCGGATTGTTGTCCAGGCAACTAATAATAAAATGCAACAACTGTTTTTCATTATTGGTAAGCACGGTATCTGTATTCACCCATCCCATTATGGTAGTCAGGTTATCCTCTTCTGCGATAATCAGTTCAAAATAGTCGTTAACTGCTGCCGAAGTGTTTAATACGGTATATTCTTCTTCATAATTCTGTAAAAAACGTTGAGCCTGAGTGTTACTTATCAGGGTGTAACCTGCCGGTTTAATTTGTAAAAAGGCGGTGTTTTGTAAAGAAACACTGTCTAACAACGTTATTTTTTGGGTAAGTGTTGCGGGGGTGTTTTCTGAAACTACCGCCGTATAGCCCGATACCAACTGTGAAACAATAGTGTTTAAACTAATGGGTGCATTTGCCTGCACGCTGTTGGTTGCATAATTTTCTAAAGAAACGGTTTCGGCAGACTCATTAAAATCTTCCGAACAGGAAATGGTTATGGTTAACAATAAAAATAACAGGTAATAATTTTTCATGGGGTAATACTTTTTAAAATGGTTTATAAAAATTGTTTTGTAAGTATCTCAAAATTATCATTTAACCAAACTTTGTGCAAAAAGTTGTTATGCAGATTGATCAATTTGCAGTTAAAAACGACTTAAAACACTGATTATCAACAACACTTTTTTTTGGTAGTATCAGCATAAAATTGTACTTTGCAGAAAAATAAAAGCGTATATATGTTAAAATATTACTTTTTTTTAGTCCTTTTTTTGGTGTTTTTTTCTGTAAATGGTCAGTCTTTTTTAAAATATAACGAAGATTCTTTTACCTTTAAACAGCTAAATGACACCTTAAATGTAGCCAACAGAGAAGATGGTTCTTACCGATTTTTTTTGCAGTTGTATTTGAATAAAGCCAAAAAAGAACAACATACAGCACATTTGTTTGAGGCTTATTACAAGCTTTCAGGCTATGAACCTTCTGCTAAAATTGCCCATATTTATATAGACAGCTTATTTAATGTTGCTAAAAAACTACCCGAATTTTATTATATAAGAGCCTTACAAACCAAAGCCACCAATTATTATTATGAAAAAGACTACATTAATTCGCTGAAATACGAATTACTGGCATTAGACAAAATAGACAAAGAAAAAGAACCTTATGTTTATTATAAAAGCATCTACGGTATTGGGCTGGTGTATTTTCATATACAGGAATATGACAAAGCGTACCAATATTTTAACCAGGCACGAATGTACTATCAAAAAAGCACAGATTACAGCCATGTGCAAGGCTATTTTAATTCGTTATACCGCGAAGCGTTTGCTTTATATTATTTAAACAACTATGCCGAAAGCACAAATCTTATACAAACAGGTTTAAACAAGAAAAACTTGTTAAGAGCTGATGATGTTGCATATAAGCTTTCTTATTTTAACTATGTGCTGGCATTAAATATGTACCGCGAAAAACACTATACAGAAAGCGTTGCCCTGTTAAAGAATCAGATAGACGCCATTGGCTCAAAAAACGATTTTGCAAACCTGGCTACCCTTTATTATTATATGGGGTTAAATTACCAGCAATTAAACAATAAAGAAAATGCGGTGGTTTATTTTAAAAAGACCGATGCCATTTTTAAAGATCATAAGTATAGCAACCCGGAAATTAAAGAAGCTTACACGTACCTGATAAACCATTACCGGACACAAAACAACGTGAACGAGGAATTGTTTTACACCAACCGTATGATAGAGGTAATGCAGTATTTACAAAAAGAATATCAGTCGCTTTCCGGAACCTTGCATTACAAATTTGATATTCAGGAATTACTGGCTGATAAAGAACGTTTAGAGAAAGATTTAAACAAACAAGGAATTTTTACGCTTTACATTGCCCTTGCAGGCGGAGCTATTGTGTTGCTCCTGTTCACTATTGCAATACGCAACAGCCGTAAAAAACGTATGTACTTAAAAAATTACAACAATTTACTTAAAGAACGACGCGTGCAGCAAGAACCGGACACTGTTGAAAATGATGAACTGTATAATATAGTTACCATTAACCAGACAGAAGAGCTTGCCGGTTACCAATGGGCTCGGTATTCGGAAACGGTAGTAGAAACAGAGGAAACCAAAGAAAACAATCACTTCAGCAAAAAAATATGGGACGAGTTAACCCAACGCGTAACTACTTTTGAAGAAGAAAAGCAATTTCTGCGGTGTATTACCCTAAACGACCTGGCAACCGAATGGAATAGTAACCGCACGTATATCTCCAAATACATTAACCAGACAAAAGCAAAACAGTTTACAGATTATTTAAACGATTTACGGATTGATTATTTTTTGAAAGCATCGGTTACCGATAAAAAATGGTATAAACTAAAAATAGAGGCAATTGCCCGAGAGTTAGGGTTTACCAGTGCCCGAAGTTTCTCTTCGGCGTTTCTAAAAAAAACAAAAATAAGCCCTTCTTTCTATTTAAAAAAAGAGAAAGAAAAAGAAAACCTAAAAGAAAAACAACCGTTTATTGCTATAGAGGCTTCACAGGTATCCTGATGATAAAATGTCCTGTCCCCTACCTTATCACGATCTAAAAATATTCTTTTTTAAGCTTTTCTGACTATTTTTGTACCATGCATAGGTATAACAAAGTAGTTTTAGCTTTAGGAAGTAATTTAGGCGATAAGAAAAACCATCTTATAAACGCCGTTCATCTTATTCACAACGAAATAGGTTTTGTAACGCAGGCATCGGCTGTTTACGAAACGCCTTCGTGGGGTTTTGACAGTTTTCCGTTTTATAATATGTGTATTTTAATTCACACGCATTTGTTGCCGCAAGATCTTTTAATCCGTTTAAAAGAGGTCGAGAAGAAATTAGGCAGGGAGAAGAAAACAACCGATAGTTACCAGGCCAGAACCGTTGATATCGATATTGTTTATTTTAACGATTTGGTTTTGAATGCTCCCGATTTACAAATTCCCCACCCGCAAATGCAGCATCGAAAGTTTGTGTTGGAGCCTTTAAACGATCTTATTTTTGATTGGAAACATCCGCTTTTATTACAAACCACACGTGAACTATTGGCAAATTGCAATGACTCGTCAGAAATTAAAAAAGTATCAGACATTCATTTGCCTAAAGAGAATTATTGTTTCCAGCAGTTGAATTTCCTGGCTATCGAAGGAAATATCGGCGTGGGAAAAACCACTTTAGCACAAAAAATAGCACAGGATTTCAATGCCAAAACTATTCTGGAACGTTTTGCCGACAATCCGTTTTTACCCAGGTTTTATAAAGAGCCTGAACGATACGCTTTTCCATTAGAGATGTCTTTTCTTGCCGACAGATACACACAATTACACGCTGCCTTAGGTAAACACGATTTTTTCAATGATTTTGTAATTACCGATTACTATATTTACAAATCGTTAATCTTTGCCCAGGTTACTCTTGAGCCAGACGAAGCTTTATTGTACCGCACTGTTTTTGATGTGATGTATAAAGAAATTACCAAGCCCGATTTATACATTTACCTTTCTCAGAACACTGATAATTTATTAGCGAACATTAAAAAACGGAATCGCGGGTACGAAGAAAATATTCAGTCTGATTATTTAAACAACATTAACAAAAGTTACAACGAATATATCGGAACGCTTCCTAAAGAAAAACTACTGATTATAGATGTAACCAATATAGATTTTGTTGAAAACCACAAAGATTATTTAAAAGTACTGAATGTTATCAATCAAAAGATAAAGCAATAACCTTTATGGAAGAACCTGCATCTTCTGAAAAAAATCCCAGATCACAATACCGCCGCTTACCGAAACATTAAGCGAATGTTTTGTTCCTAATTGTGGTATTTCAATAACCACATCGCTGTTATCAACCACTTGCTGTTGAACCCCTTTGACTTCGTTGCCAAAAAACAAAGCGTATTTTTCACCGGGTTGCACGTTAAAATCATTCAGCATTACGGAACCTTCTACTTGTTCTATAGAAATCACTTGCACCTTATCTGTTTTTAGTTGCTGCACAACGTCCATTACCTCTTTTACATATTCCCATTCCACCGTATCGGTTGCACCTAAAGCTGTTTTGTGGATTTCTTTATTAGGCGGTGCTGCGGTAATTCCGCACAAATAGATTTTTTCAACCAAAAAAGCATCGCAGGTTCTAAAGAAAGAACCAATATTGTGCAAACTTCTGATATCATCAAGTACTACAATAATCGGTGTTTTCTCTGCTTGTTTAAATTCGTCGATATTCTTTCTATTGAGTTCTTCTAAAATTAGTTTTTTCATTTTGCTTAAAATATCCTACAAAGATATAATTTTCACACTTTTGTCTATTAGTAATAGTTATGATATATTTGTAGTTAAAATTTTCAACAATGGCAACAAAGGAAAAAGTAAAAAAAGAAACCCCGCTCATGCAGCAATACAATCAGATAAAAACGAAATATCCCGATGCGTGTTTGTTGTTTCGAGTGGGCGATTTTTACGAAACCTTTGGCGAAGATGCCGTGCGAACTGCAAAAGTTTTAGGAATCACCTTAACCAAACGCGGAGCGGGCTCCAGCAGCGAAACCGAGTTGGCAGGGTTCCCACATCATTCCTTAAATGTGTACTTACCCAAACTGGTAAAAGCAGGTTTACGCGTGGCTATTTGTGATCAGTTAGAAGATCCAAAAATGACTAAAACCATTGTAAAACGTGGTGTTACCGAATTGGTTACACCGGGTGTTGCCATTAACGATGAAGTGTTGCAATCTAAAAGCAACAACTTTTTGGCGGCATTACACTTTGGTAAAAAAAACATAGGAATTGCCTTTTTAGATGTTTCCACGGGCGAATTTTTAACGTCGCAAGGTAACGAAGAATACGTCGATAAATTACTTCAAAACTTTAAACCGAGCGAAGTTTTGGTTCAAAAAGGCAACAAAAATAATTTTCTGCATCATTTCGGCAGTGATTTCAATTTGTTCTATCTGGAAGACTGGATTTTTAAAGACGATTATGCCAACGAAAGTTTGACCAGTCATTTTAAAACCAACTCGTTAAAAGGTTTTGGAATTGATGAATTGCAGGAAGGCGTTATTTCGTGCGGAGCGATTTTATATTATTTATCTGAAACGCAGCACAATAAAATACAGCACATTACCAATATCCAACGCATAGCCGAAGATGCTTACGTGTGGATGGACCGGTTTACGATTCGCAATCTGGAACTATACGGTTCGGCAAACGAAAACGCTACCACGCTTTTGGATGTAATCGACAAAACACTGTCGCCCATGGGCGGACGTTTGTTAAAACGCTGGCTGGCATTGCCTTTAAAAGACATTGATGCTATTAACAAGCGGTTTGATGTGGTGGATTATTTCAAAGGAAATCCCGAAGTTTTACAGAGTTTTCAATATCAGATCAAACAGATTTCCGATTTGGAACGATTGATTTCCAAACTGGCAACCGGAAAAATTTCTCCTCGTGAATTTGTCATTTTAAAGGAAAGCCTGGATGCGATTATTCCTTTAAAAGAAACAGCTTTGCAATCTAAAAACGATGCGCTGAAAGTAATTGGCGACAACCTGCATGCTTGTGAATTGTTACGTGAAAAAATTTCAACCACTATTTCTGCCGATGCTCCGGTGGCACTGAACAAAGGAAATGCGATTGCCAATGGGGTAAACGAAGAACTGGACGAACTGCGGAATATCTCACAATCGGGCAAATCGTTTTTAGAAGCTATTGAACAGCGAGAAAGCGAAGCCACAGGAATTCCTTCGTTGAAAGTAGCCTTTAACAACGTTTTCGGTTATTATATCGAAGTTAGAAATACGCATAAAGATAAGGTTCCTGCAGATTGGATCCGCAAACAGACATTGGTTAGTGCAGAACGTTACATTACAGAAGAATTAAAAGAATATGAAGCCAAAATTTTAGGTGCCGAAGAACGTATTTCTAAGATTGAAGCAGAAATTTATGAGAAATTCATTATGTGGTGTTCGCAGTATATTCAACCGGTTCAGCTCAATGCACAATTAGTCGCTCAATTGGATTGTTTGCAATCATACACACAGTTGGCTACGGAAAATAATTACATTCGTCCTGTTTTAGAAGAAAACCATATTTTGGAAATCAAAAACGGCCGTCACCCAGTTATTGAAAAACAGTTGCCGATTGGTACACCTTACATCGCAAACGATGTGTATTTAGATACCGACACCCAACAAATCATTATGATTACCGGACCGAATATGTCGGGTAAATCAGCTATTTTGCGTCAAACGGCATTGATTGTCTTATTGGCACAAATGGGAAGTTTTGTACCGGCGAGTTTCGTGAGAATGGGAATTGTTGATAAAATTTTCACACGTGTAGGCGCATCGGACAATATTTCTATGGGCGAATCGACCTTTATGGTGGAAATGAACGAAACGGCTTCTATTCTGAATAATTTAACCAACCGAAGTTTGGTTTTATTAGATGAAATCGGTCGCGGAACATCCACTTATGATGGAATTTCTATTGCATGGGCAATTGCCGAATACATTCACGAACATCCGCAAAAAGCCAAAACGTTATTTGCCACACATTATCACGAACTCAACGATATGCACGAACAGTTTGAACGCATTAAAAACTACAACGTTTCGGTAAAAGAACTGAAAGATAATGTGTTGTTTTTAAGAAAATTAGTTCCAGGTGGAAGTGCACACAGTTTCGGAATCCACGTGGCAAAAATGGCAGGAATGCCGAATTTAGTCGTTCAAAAAGCACAGAAAATTTTAAAGAAGTTAGAGGCAAGCCATAAAACCGAAAGTACTCAAGATGCTCTGAAACAAGATGATTTACAATTATCCATTTTCAAATTAGACGATCCCATTTTAGAAGAAATCAGAGAGGAAATTGTAAATTTAGACATCAACACGCTAACCCCTGTTGAAGCCTTAATGAAGTTAAACGAAATCAAAAAGGTGGTTTTGAAGAAGTAAATTGTATAAAAACAGTTACTATTTTGTAAATAATGCTTTTTATTGTTGGCAAAAGATGTTCACTTAATTAGCAAAAAAATTCATAAATGCATTATTCACAACCCAACAGCTTTTTTTGATTGTTTTTTTATCAATAATCAGCTAAGAGATTGTTTTTATTGCTAATTTCGCAGGTTTAAAAACAAGCATAAATACGCCATAGAAATGCCAATAAAAAAAACGAAAACATACCGCCGCACACGGTATCTGTTGTATAAAGAAACACTGATTGATTTTGAAGAACATTTTTGGTCTTTTATAGGATCATTCGTAGGTCTTGGTTTGATTTGCTACTTGAACTACCATTACCTTTCTAAATACGACCTGACACTTTTAATCGGTTCATTTGGTGCAAGTTCTGTTTTAATTTACGGAAATATCGGCAGTCCTTTGGCACAACCCAGAAATTTATTTTTAGGTCACATTATTTCGGCAATTGTAGGTGTTAGTTCGTACAAATTGTTAGGCGATTATTTGTGGATTGCCGCACCGCTGGCTGTTTCTGTGTCAATTATCGGTATGCAAATGGCAAAAGCACTACACCCACCCGGTGGTGCCACCGCTTTAATTGCCGTTACAGGCGGTCCGGCAATTACCAATTTGGGGTATGAGTATGTTTTTTCTCCGGTAATTACCGGCATCTTTATTCTGTTTTTGGCAGCATTGATTTTCAATAACATCACACCAAAAAGACAATATCCCACAAAATCGTTTATCGTATTTAAACGCATCTTGTTTAACAAAAAAAATCAACCGTATTTTAAAAGATAAAATGTGGCAAAAATCAACACAAATAATTTTCATTAAATCAATTACATATACTATTTTTGCACCTTAACAACATAAACAATCAATGAATACAACTAAACAAATTCAATCGGCATTAATTTCGGTATTTGATAAAGACGGATTAGAGCCAATTGTAAGAGAATTGCATAAAAATAACGTTACAATTTATTCAACAGGCGGAACCGAAACATTTATTAAAGATTTAGGTATCCCGGTAGTTCCTGTAGAAGAGGTAACATCGTATCCTTCTATTTTAGGCGGTCGTGTAAAAACGTTACACCCTAAAGTTTTTGGAGGAATTTTGAACAGGCAAGACAACGAAACGGATGTTCAGCAAATGAAAGATTATGCTATTCCGCAAATTGATTTAGTTATTGTTGATTTATATCCTTTTGAAAAAACAGTCGCTTCGGGTGCTGATGAGGCAGCCATCATCGAGAAAATTGACATAGGCGGAATTTCATTAATTCGTGCCGGAGCTAAAAATTTCAAAGACACGGTAATTGTTGCTTCTGTTGAAGAATACGCTACGTTTTTAAACTTTTACACAGAAGGAAACGGTACCACCACCTTGGCTCAACGTAAATATTTAGCTACAAAAGCATTCCATACTTCATCTCATTACGACGGAGCTATTTTCAACTATTTTAACCAAGAGGCTCAAGAACCTATTTTAAAAATCAGTGAAAGTGAAGCACAAACATTACGTTATGGAGAAAATCCACATCAAAAAGGAACTTTTTTTGGAAATTTTGACGAAATGTTTGATAAATTACACGGAAAAGAATTATCTTACAACAATTTATTAGATGTTGATGCCGCTGTTAATTTAATGAATGAATTTAAAGCTGATGCACCTACGTTTGCTATATTGAAACACAATAACGCATGTGGTGTGGCTCAAAAACCAACGATGAAAGAAGCTTATTTAGCTGCGCTGGCTGGCGATTCAACTTCTGCTTTTGGCGGGGTATTGATTGCTAATGGAAACATTGACAAAGCAACAGCTGAAGAAGTTAATAAATTGTTCTGCGAAATTGTTATTGCACCATCGTATGACAATGATGCTGTGACCATTTTACAAGAAAAGAAAAACAGAATTATCTTGGTAATAAAAGATGTTGAACTGCCTAAAACACAAGTTCGTACATGTTTAAACGGTATTTTATTACAAGATAAAGATAACGTTACAGATACTAAAGAACACTTAACAAACGTTACCACTTTAGTACCTACGACTGAACAGATTGAAGATTTATTGTTTGCTTCAAAAATTTGTAAACACACCAAATCAAATACAATTGTATTGGCTAAAAACAAACAATTATGTGCCTCTGGTACAGGACAAACATCTCGTGTTGATGCCTTACGTCAGGCTATTGAAAAAGCAAATTCTTTTGCCTTTGATCTAAACGGCGCTGTTATGGCAAGTGATGCTTTTTTTCCTTTCCCTGATTGTGTGGAAATTGCAAAAAATGCCGGAATTACAGCAGTTATTCAACCAGGTGGTTCTATTAAAGACAATTTAAGTATTGATTATTGTAACGAAAACAAAATGGCAATGGTGACCACAGGTATTCGTCACTTTAAACATTAAAAATATAACGGAATAGTTTAACTTAACACCATTAAAAAAATATATGGGATTTTTTGATTTCATGACCGAGGAAATTGCTATGGACCTTGGTACTGCAAATACTTTAATTATACATAACGGAAAAGTTGTTGTTGACAGCCCTTCTATTGTTGCTCGTAACCGCGTATCAGGAAAAATAATTGCTGTGGGTAAAGAAGCCAGCTTAATGCAGGGAAAAACACATGACAACATCAAAACCATACGTCCGTTGAAAGATGGTGTTATTGCAGATTTCGATGCTTCTGAGAAAATGATCAATTTGTTCATTAAAAGTATCCCGGCATTAAAAAAGAAACTATTCACACCGGCATTGCGCATGGTGGTTTGTATTCCATCAGGTATTACCGAAGTTGAAATGCGTGCCGTTAAAGAATCGTGCGAACGCGTAAACGGTAAAGAAGTATATCTGATTCACGAACCAATGGCAGCAGCAATCGGTATCGGTGTGGACATTATGCAACCTAAAGGTAACATGATTGTTGATATAGGTGGTGGTACTACTGAAATTGCTGTTTTGGCTTTAGGCGGTATTGTTTGTGATAAATCGGTAAAAATCGCCGGCGATGTCTTTACGAACGATATTATTTACTATATGCGTACCCAACACAATTTATTTGTGGGTGAAGGTACTGCAGAGAAAATTAAAATTGAAATTGGTGCTGCCATTGAAGATTTAGAGCAGGGACCGGAAGATTTAATGGTACAAGGTCGTGACTTGTTAACGGGTAAACCAAAACAGGTGAATGTATCGTACCGTGAAATAGCGAAAGCATTAGACAAATCAATCCAGCGTATTGAAGATGCCGTTATGGAAACCTTGTCACAAACTCCTCCGGAATTAGCTGCCGACATTTACAACACGGGTATTTATTTAGCTGGTGGTGGATCTATGTTAAGAGGATTGGACAAACGCATCTCTCAAAAAACAGATTTACCAGTATATATTGCCGAAGACCCTTTACGTGCCGTGGTTCGCGGTACCGGAGTTGTGCTTAAAAACATTGAGAAATTTAAGAGCATTCTTATAAAATAAAACCGCCATAGAATATGCAGCAAATCATTTATTTTATATCTAAAAACAGTACCAGGCTACTGTTTTTGCTGCTTTTAGTAGTTTCATTGTATTTAACAACGCAGACACACTCCTATCATCAAAGCCAAATGTTTCACAGTGCCAACGTTGTTTCGGGTACGGTTTATGAAAAAACAAATAACATTACTGAATACCTTCATTTAAAAGATGAAAACAACCGTTTGGCAGAAGAGAATGCCCGCATGAAACAAATTTTATACAACAGTGCATTAATTGTTGACAGTACATTTGCTGTGAATCCTTCAATCCGTATTGCACAAGATTACAAATTGTTTCATGCAAAAATCATTAAAAATTCATTCTTTAAAAAAGACAATTATTTAACGATAAAAGGCGGAAAGCTAAATGGTGTTAAAAAAGATATGGGAGTAATCAATTCTAAAGGAGTCATAGGAATTGTTGAAAATGTATCTAATCATTATGCCACTATACAAAGTATTCTTAACACGCATACAAAAATTAGTGCGAAAATAAGCAACACCGATCATTTTGGTACCATTACCTGGGACGGTAAAAACACAGGTTATGTGCAGCTTGTTGATATACCCAAACTGGCAGCATTACACAAAGGCGATTCTATTGTAACCGGGGGAATTTCGACTATTTTTCCCGAAAACATACCTGTTGGGTTGGTTGATAAGGTTTACACATCAAAAAATTCCAATTTTTACACCATAAGCGTGCGCTTGTTTAATGACATGACCAACATTAGTTCGGTTTACTTAATTGAAAACGTACACATTAAAGAAATTTTAGAACTTGAAGAAGAAACAATAAATGAATAATACTACTGTTTTAAATACGTTGCGTTTTATTGTTCTTGTATTTTTTCAGGTAACAGTATTTAACAATATCCACTTTTTTGGATTCATAACGCCTTACCCGTACATTTTATTCATTTTGTTGTATCCGTTAAATGTCAACCGCCATTTGTTTTTGATTTTCAGCTTTTTGCTAGGTTTGGTTTTAGATATTTTCAACAACTCGGGCGGTGTTCACACCACAGCCTGTATCACTCTGGCATTTGTTAGGCAAAATCTGTTGAAAATGTCGTTTGGTTATAGTTACGAATTTCACATGATGCGCATTACCGATAAAATTTCGTCAGAACTGGTTACGTACGTGGTAACAAGCGTATTGATTCATCATACCGTATTAATCGTTCTCGAAATTTTTAACCTTCACTTTATATGGGAAATACTATTGCGTATTATTACTTCTTCCATTTTCAGTATTTTATTGATTTTCTTAATAATAGGATTAATTAAATCGCCACGAAGATGAGAAAACTTCTGTTTCCCATAATTGTACTGACAGCTGCAATAATCATTGTGGCAAGGCTTTTTTATTTACAGATTGTCGATGATTCTTTCTTAAAAAAAGCCGACATCAACGCCCTGAAAATTGTATATGAATATCCCGAACGCGGTTACATTTATGACCGGACCGGACAGCTTTTAGTAGCCAACCAGCCAAGTTATGATATTATGGTTATTCCGCGTGAAATGAAAAATACCGACACGCTGGAGCTATGCAATATTTTAGAAATCACCAAAGATGATTTTATAAAAAAAATAGAAAAAGCAAAGGTTTATTCTCCCCGGCTTCCATCTGTTTTTCTGGCACAATTAACCAAAACGGAATTTGCCGCCTTTCAGGAAAAAATCCGCCATTTTAAAGGATTTTACATTCAGAAAAGAAATCTGCGCGATTATCAGGTAGATTATGCAGCCAATGTTTTTGGATACATCCGTCAGATTAATGAAATGGAACTGGAAAGAAAGCCTTATTACAAATCTGGTGAATTAATCGGAATCAGAGGTGTGGAACAAGCTTACGAAGAAGATTTGCGGGGAATCCGTGGTGTGCATTACATTCAAAAAGATAAATTCAACAAAGAGATAGGTCCTTTTAAAGAAGGTATTTATGACACCATTGCCGTAAAAGGAAACGATTTAACCATAACCATTGACGGTGCTTTACAGAAATACGGAGAAGAATTAATGATTCGCAAACGTGGCGGTATTGTAGCTATAGAACCCAAAACAGGAGAAATTCTGGCATTAATAACTGCTCCTTCTTATGATCCAAAATTATTAGTTGGTCGTGATCGTTCAAAAAATTATGTAGCTATAGACAGCATTCCGGGTAAACCTTTTTTAGATAAAGTGTTACAGGGACAATTTGCACCCGGTTCCCCTTTTAAGATTTTAACCGGATTAATTGGTCTGCAGGAAGAAGTGATCGATACCGAAACCCGTTTTCCCTGTTCTCATGGTTTTCATTACGCCCGTGGAGCTTTTATGGCTTGTCACGACGCGGGTAGCTGGAATTTACACGCTGCCATTGCAAAATCATGTAACACCTATTTTGCTCAAACGTTTATGAGGATTATAAACAAATATCCAACACCGGCACAAGGTGTAGATGCCTGGTACAGTCACTTAAAAAGTTTTGGACTGGATGATTATATGGGTTACGATTTACCATCGGGACAAAAAGGAAACATTCCAAGTTCTGAATTTTACAAAAAATGGTATCCTAATGGCGGGTGGAAAAGTACTACCATTATATCAAATGCTATAGGTCAGGGAGAAATTGTTATGACTCCAATTCAATTAGCCAATGTAATGTGTGCGGTTGCCAACGAAGGACATTATTTTACTCCACATATCATCAAAAAAATCGAAAATAAGCAAATAGATAAATCTTTTGTTCAAAGAAAACAAACAACAATCGATAAACAATATTTTCGTCCGGTTATTGAAGGTTTAGCAGAAGTGTACAGAACAGGTACTGCAAGTCGTTTACAAATTCCTGATATTGCAATTTGCGGAAAAACCGGAACTGTTGAAAACTTCGCTATGGTTGATGGAGAGAAAACAAAATTACAAGACCACTCTGTTTTCTTAGCTTTTGCGCCTAAAGAAAATCCAAAAATTGTCGTTGCCGTGTTTATTGAAAATGGTAGTTGGGGTGCAAGTTGGGCAGGACCAATTGCATCGTTAATGATTGAAAAATACCTGAAAGGAGAAATCACCCGTACCGATTTAGAAAAAAGAATGTTAGAAGGTGATTTGTCTGCAAATTACGTTTTAAGAGATATCTCAGACAAACAAAAAGAAGAAAAGGACCGATTAAAACGTTTAGAAAAAGAACGTCAGTTACAACTAAAGGCGAAACAAAATGGTAAAAACTAAACATTTAGAAAACCAAAGTGTCATTGCAAACATAGACTGGTTAAGTATATTTTTATATACTGCACTGGTTTTTTTTGGTTGGATGAATATCTACTCTGCTTCGCTACCGCTTGAAGAAACTTCTATTTTTGATTTAAGTCAAATTTACGGAAAGCAAATTCTGTTTATTGGCATCACCCTTCCTGTAATTGTTATCATTCTTTCATTAGATGCTAAAACATACGAAAAGTACTCCTTAATTTTTTATATCATCGGCATTCTGTTATTAATGGGATTATTTATTTTTGGAAAAACCATTAAGGGACAAACAAACTGGTATCAATTTGGGGGGATCAGTATGCAGCCTTCAGAATTTGCAAAAATTGGTACCGCTTTATTTCTTTCTAAATACATTACCGAAAGTCAGACAACCTTTCAAACATTAAAAGAACAAGTAATTGCCATGGGCATTATTTTTCTTCCTGTTGCATTTATCATGTTACAACCCGATGCAGGCTCTGCGATGATTTTTATGGTATTTTTCCTTGTTTTGTACAGAGAAGGCTTCCCCGCCTGGTATCTTTGGACCGGATTTTTCGCCATTCTTTTATTTATTTTAGCATTGGTCATAAAACCGGTAATTTTACTGGTCTTAATTTTATTAGGATGCATTATACACTTTATATACAATAAAAGCATTCACAGAAATCCGTTTATATATGCAATTTTGGCAGTTGTGATGAGTGGTTTTGTGTTTTCAGTTGATTATGTTTTTGAAAATGTTCTGGAACCTCATCAAAAAGATCGTATCAATGTATTGATTGGTGAAGATGTTGATATGAAAAAAGAAGGATACAACCTTAATCAATCAATGATAGCCATTGGTTCAGGCGGATGGACAGGTAAAGGATATTTAGAAGGTACACAAACCAAAGGCGGCTTTGTACCCGAACAACACACCGATTATATTTTTACCACCGTTGGCGAAGAATGGGGTTTTGTAGGATCCCTTTCTGTAGTAGTTTGCTTTTTAAGTTTGATACTTAGAGTTACTTATTTAGCAGAAAAACAAAAAAACAACTTTAACCGGATTTACGGATACTGTGTAGCCGCCATTTTATTCATGCACTTTTTTGTTAACATTTCCATGTTAATCGGTATTTTTCCAACTATTGGCGTGCCGTTACCTTTCTTTTCATACGGTGGATCCAGTTTAATTGCCTTTACCTTATTGTTATTTATCTTTCTAAAATTAGATGCAAATAAAGTGAACGAATGGTAATTGGCACACATTTTGAGAAAACAACATTAAATTTAGAAATTAAATAAATAGAGAATTATGAAAAAAAGTATTTATCTACTAGCAATGGTTTTAGGGATCAGCATATCAGTATCGGCACAAGAAAGTTTAACTTCAGAAAAAACTACAATAGACACAGAACCTTTAGAAACTCTGAAAAATAATACTGATAAGGTCACAAATAATCAAGAACAGTACATAGAAACATCATCTTCTGTTACTACTAAATCGAACTACGAAGAAGATATTTTAAAAGCAGAAAAAGCCAAACAGAAGGCACAAGAAGAATTAGCAAAACAAGAAGCAAAAGCTGCAAAGGCTGCTAAGAAAAAAGCCGAAGCCGAGGCAAAAGCTGCTCAAAAAGCTCAGAAAAATTTTGAAAAAGAACAAAAAGCAAAGCTAAAAGCCGATAAAGTTGCCGCTAAAAAAATTCAGAATGTTACCAAAGCAAAAGACAAACTTAAAAAAGCTGAAAGTGATTTAAGCAAAGCCGAAATGAAGTTAGAGGAAGCAAAAAACAGTTTTGAACTAAAAAAATTGAAAAACAAATTAGATGCTCAAAAAGAAATCAAAGAAAAATCTAAACTGGTAAAATTAGAAACTAAAGTTTCAGAATTAAAATTAAAGGTAAGCCAACAAGAATTAGAATTAAAAAAAGCAGAGATTAAGTAATTTTTGTTTATGTTAGTCAAAAGCCGTCCCATTTATAAAAAATCAGGACGGCTTTCTTTTAGTAAAAATAGACAAAACTTAATCTATCTTATAGCGTTTTCGGTCGTTTTCATTTAAGTAGATTTTACGTAAACGCAACGATTTTGGAGTTACTTCAACGTATTCATCTTTTTGGATGTATTCCAATGCCTCTTCTAATGAAAACTTGATTGCCGGAACAATTCGTGCTTTATCATCAGCTCCGGACGAACGTACGTTGGTTAGTTTTTTCGTTTTGGTAACGTTTACCGTCATATCGTCAGAACGAGAATTTTCTCCAATTACCTGACCTTCGTAAATATCTTCATTTGGATCAACAAAGAATTTGCCGCGATCTTGTAATTTATCAATTGAATAAGGAATGGCCTTACCGTTTTCCATAGAAATTAACGAACCATTATTACGTCCGGAAATTTCACCTTTGTATGGCTGATATTCTAAGAAACGGTGCGACATAATTGCTTCACCCGCTGTTGCTGTTAACAATTGGTTACGCAATCCGATGATTCCGCGAGAAGGAATATTGAAAACAATAATCATACGTTCGCCACGTGGTTCCATTGAAAGCATTTCTCCTTTTCGCAATGTTACGAATTCAACCGCACGACCAGATAAGTTTTCAGGAATATCGATTGTTAATTCTTCTATCGGCTCACATTTTACGCCATCAATTTCTTTGATGATTACTTGTGGCTGACCAATTTGTAATTCGTATCCTTCGCGTCGCATTGTTTCAATTAAAACGGATAAATGCAATACTCCACGACCAAATACCATGAATTTATCAGCTGAATCGGTTTCGTTAACACGTAATGCTAAATTCTTCTCTAATTCTTTGTTTAAACGTTCTTTAATATGACGAGAAGTAACGTATTTTCCTTCTTTTCCAAAGAAAGGCGAATCGTTAATGGTAAATAACATACTCATTGTAGGCTCATCAATTTTAATGGTTTCTAATCCTTCAGGATTTTCGTAATCGGCAATACAGTCACCAATTTCAAAACCTTCAATTCCTACAACGGCACAAATATCCCCGGCTTTCACCTCGGTCACTTTCATACGGCCTAAACCTTCAAAAGTGTATAATTCTTTAATTTTTGATTTTACAACGCCTCCTTCACGTTTTATCAAAGATATGTTCATTCCTTCACGTAAAACGCCACGGTGTAAACGACCAATTGCGATACGGCCTGTGAACGATGAATAATCTAACGATGTAATCAACATTTGTGGAGTTCCTTCTTTTTCTTCAGCGGCCGGTACGTGGTCAATAACCATTTCCAATAACGGTTCCATTGAATCGGTTGGCTGTTTCCAGTCAGTACTCATCCAGTTGTTTTTTGCTGACCCATAAACCGAAGGGAAATCTAACTGCCATTCTTCCGCACCCAATTCAAACATCAAGTCAAATACTTTTTCGTGAACTTCGTCTGGTGTACAGTTTTCTTTATCCACTTTGTTGATTACCACGCATGGTTTTAAGCCTAATTCAATGGCTTTTTGCAAAACGAAACGGGTTTGGGGCATTGGTCCTTCAAAAGCATCAACAATCAAAAGCACACCATCTGCCATATTTAAAACACGTTCTACTTCGCCACCAAAATCCGCGTGCCCCGGGGTATCAATAATATTGATTTTTGTTCCTTTGTATTGAACCGATACGTTTTTAGAAACAATGGTGATTCCGCGTTCTCTTTCAATATCATTGTTATCAAGGATCAAATCACCAGTGTTTTCATTCTCTCTGAACAATTGACAGTGGTACATAATTTTGTCAACCATGGTCGTTTTTCCGTGGTCAACGTGTGCAATAATTGCGATGTTTCTAATCTGAGTCATAAAAATAGATTTCTTGTAATTTTGTGGTCAGTTGTTTAACCACAAAAAGCTCTCGGGTAGGAGAGCTTGGGTGTTATTATCTTTAATCTAAATACGTTATTATAATGCGTTAACGTGCTTAGTTAATTTAGATTTTAAGTTAGCTGCTTTGTTAGCATGAATGATATTCTTTTTCGCTAATTTATCAATCATAGAAGTAACAACAACTAATTTTTCAGTAGCTTCTGCTTTGTTTTCAACTAAACGTAAAGCTTTGATTGCGTTACGAGTTGTTTTGTGTTGATATCTGTTTAACACTCTTTTCTTTTCGTTGCTTCTGATTCTTTTTAAAGCTGACTTGTGATTTGCCATTTTTTAATCTTTTTTAATTGTAATAATTATTTTAAAAACTTTTAGTTAAAAAAGAAAAACCTCCCACAATTGAATTTCAATCACTTTGGTTTTAACTAATAAAATAATAATTGAGACACTAACTATTATTTTACAAAACTTATTTACAACTAACAGTAGCCCGTAAGGGAATCGAACCCTTCTTACCAGGATGAAAACCTGGCGTCCTAACCGATAGACGAACGGGCCATCAATTTTTAAGGATTGATAAAAACCTTGGTAGTCCGTAGGGGAATCGAACCCCTGTTACCAGGATGAAAACCTGGCGTCCTAACCCCTAGACGAACGGACCATTATTTGTATTTGCGGTTGCAAAATTAGTATTTATTTTAAAACCTACAAATTATTTTTGCTTTTTCTGTGTAAAAAAAAGAACGTTATTGCTTTTTCTTAGCGAGTGCAAATATCTGTATATTTTTTGAATTGGCAAATGAAAATTTCAAAACTAACAACATTTCTTCTTTCAATATTCTTTTTAGTATTTAAACTACGGGACTATTTCAATTTTTAAAAGCGGTATGGTGTTTATTTTGGTCTATTTACTTCTAATAATTAGTTCGTCAATCAATTCATTTTCAAATTCTAAAATGGCTTTTCTTCTATCATTTATAAAAGCGATGGATTGAATCTTTGGAAATCCTTTAAAATAATAGTCAAGATAATAAAAATACATTCCATCATTATATGGTTCTATTTCTTTAGTATTAAAAATCAAATTCATTCTTTCTATAAGGTTTTCCGATTCTGTTAACCGTTCAATTTCAGTTAAATATTTTTTAGATTCTTCAATGTATGTTTTTCCTTTTTTGGAATAATCATCGCCTTCAAAAAATATTTCGAAACCATTTATTTCAATTTCTTTTTCAACAGTTTGTAAATAATCAAAATATTCTTTCGATATACTGTCACACTTTTGTATTTTCTTACTATTCAGCAAATCAAATTGATTACTAATTTTATCATTTAGATTCTTTTGTAAACTATTGATTAACAGATTATTTTCTTTTAACTTCAATTGATAAGTTTCTTCATATTGTTCCTCAATATTCATTTTTGAAGTGCAGCACACCAATAAAAAAGGTAAAAGACAAAAAAAATATTTCATTGTTTTATTTAGGATTTATTTTTCAATAGTTAAAACAAAAGAGCCTTTAAAAAGGCTCTTTTGTTTAATATATTAATCTAAACGCTCAATTTTTGCTCCTAAAGCTCTTAAACGTTCATCGATGTTTTCGTATCCGCGGTCAATTTGATCAATGTTCTGAATGATACTTGTTCCTTTTGCAGATAGCGCCGCAATTAATAAGGAAATTCCGGCACGAATATCCGGAGATGACATTTTGGTCGCTTTTAGCTGCGATTTGAAATCGTGACCGATGATGATGGCTCTGTGTGGATCGCACAAAATAATCTTAGCACCCATATCAATGAGTTTATCCACGAAAAACAAGCGGGATTCAAACATTTTCTGATGAATCAATACTTCGCCTCTTGCCTGAGCAGCTACCACCAGAATCACACTCAGCAAATCGGGGGTTAATCCTGGCCAGGGAGCGTCGGAAATGGTTAAGATCGATCCGTCTATATCGCCTTTAATTTCGTATCCGTTGGTATGAGCCGGAATGTAAATATCGTCGTTAACCTTTTCTATGGTAATTCCCAATTTTCTAAAAGCTGAAGGAATAACGCCTAAATTTTCCCAACTAACATCTTTAATAGTTATTTCGCTACGGGTCATTGCTGCCAAACCAATCCACGAGCCAATTTCAATCATATCGGGTAAAATGCGGTGTTCGCATCCTGATAATTCATCGACACCTTCAATGGTTAATAAATTTGAACCAACACCTGTTATTTTTGCTCCCATATTGTTCAGCATTTTGCACAATTGCTGTAAATAAGGTTCACATGCCGCATTATAAATTGTTGTTACGCCTTTTGCCAAAACAGCTGCCATTACAATATTTGCCGTACCTGTTACCGACGCTTCGTCAAGCAGCATATAGGCTCCGGTTAGTCCGTCAGGTGCTTCTACGCCGTAAAAATACTCTTCGCGGTTGTATCTGAAAGTAGCCCCTAAGTTGATAAATCCTTCAAAATGGGTATCTAACCGGCGGCGTCCTATTTTATCGCCTCCGGGTTTAGGAATGTATCCTTTTCCAAAACGTGCCAAAAGCGGCCCCACAATCATAATAGATCCGCGCAACGCCTTACCTTCTTCTCTAAATTTATCTGATTCTAAATAGTCTAAATTAACATTATTTGCCTGAAAACTATAGCTGTTACGGTTTATTTTTTCAATAACAACACCTAAGTTTTTTAATAAATCAATTAATTTATTAACATCGATAATATCAGGAATGTTAGAGATGGTAATTTTTTCATCGGTTAGTAACACAGCACATAAGATCTGTAACGCTTCGTTCTTCGCTCCTTGTGGTTGTACAACCCCGTTTAGCGGGTGTCCGCCTTCAATTTTAAAAGTTCCCATTAATTTGTGTTTCTGTTCGTATTTTTAGATGAATTATTGTTTGGGGTTGATTTTTTTACAAATCGGTTTCCGTTGTTATTGTTTTGTTTGTTGTTCGGGTTGTTACGTTGCTGGTTGTTGCCGGAATTGTTTCGGTTTTGAAACTGGGTGTTATTGCGATTATTGGTTCCGGCCGAAGCATTCCGATTTTGAAACTGGGTGTTTCTGCTGTTTGGCTTCATTAAATTTACCGCATTATTGTTATCATCTAAACCGTTTGTTAAATCAATGACGCCTTTTGATAATTCTTTTAAATGCTGAAAAATCACTGCATCATTAACCGATTCATTGTTCCAGTTCACGTAACTTTTTTTCATGTGGTTGGCAATAACCATAATTAAAGCTTCTTTGCGTTCGCCATCTTCCCAGGTAATTGCCTCGTTAATCATATCAACAATGTTAGAACCATAATAACGGTATTTTTGATTATTTTTAGGATAATCTATCAAAATAGGCTCGTTAAAATTGGTTAAGGCTTTAGGTTTTTCATACGGAGAATCAACATCTAATTCAAAACGCGACATTTTAAACAATTGATCCCATAATTTATGTTGAAAATCTAAAACATCACGTAAATGCGGATTAATCGTTCCCATAATATCAATTACGGCACGGGCAGCTTTGTTACGCTCGTTACGGTCTTCAATTAAAATAACCTGATCGATTAATTTTTGCAAATGGCGACCATATTCAGGCAACACCAAATCTCTGCGATCGGTATTGTACTCTAAACTTTTTATTGCTTCTGTTGGATTAAATTTCATATAAATTACAGGGAAATGATTCCTTCGATAGTTGAAACTTCTTTGTATTTCTCAATGATGGCATCGGCATTAGGCATCACCACGTTTATTGATACACTTGAATAGTTTCCGTTTTTTGATTTATTTTTTGTTATAACAGCTCCCATATTGTTAAAAGCCTTTTCTATCCGGGCAATTTTAGCCTCATCGGCAGGTACAATAAACTTATATAAATATTCGGCTGGCCACTTTTCTGTTGTGTTTTCTAATTCGCTTTTAAGGCGTGTATAGAATTCTTCTGTATTCTCTTTCATAAAATAAAAATTAGTACAAATATACGTTACATTAAGATAAAAATACTAATTATGGTTGTTAAATGAAAGTAACTTAATTTTTATGTGTAATTTTGCATTTTGATTTTTTTAAGGTGAATAAAAAGATAATTTTACTTATTGGTGGACCGGGTTCAGGAAAAACTACAATCATAAATGAACTGATAACAAAAGGATATACGTGTTATCCCGAAATTTCGCGCCAGGTTACTTTAGAAGCACAAAAAACCGGAATTGATCAGTTGTTTTTAAAAGAACCTTTATTGTTTAGCGAATTACTTTTAAAAGGACGCATTCAGCAATTCAACAATGCACTAAAAGAACCAGCAGATTGTGTTTTTATAGACCGTGGTATTCCCGATGTTTTAGCTTATATGCACTATATAGGTGATGCTTACCCCGCTTTTTTTGATGAAGCCTGTAAAACAAACCGCTATTCTAAAATTTTTATTTTACCGCCCTGGGAAAAAATCTATGTAAGCGACAATGAACGTTACGAGAATTTTGAACAGGCAAAACTTATTCATAACCACTTAGTAGAAACATACGAAAAATATGGTTATGAACTAATTGAAGTCCCAAAATCGGATTTGGAAACAAGAGTAAATTTTATATTGAAAAATTTATAATTTTTCTTTATTTTTAAAGAAAAAACACATTGTTTTGTTTGAGGCATTACACATTTTAAAAAAATATTGGGGTTATGATGCTTTCAGAGCTCCACAGGAACAGATTATAGAATCGGTTGTTCAAAAAAACGACACCCTTGCATTACTGCCAACCGGCGGCGGAAAAAGCATTTGTTTTCAGGTACCCGCATTAATGACCAACGGAATTTGTTTGGTTATTTCTCCACTAATTGCATTGATAGAAGACCAGATCAACCGGTTAAAAGAACAAAACATCAAAGCTTTATCTATTTCCGGAAATTTATCAATAGAAGAAATTTCAACTTTGTTAGATAATTCAATGTACGGAAATTACAAGTTTTTATACATTGCTCCTGAACGACTAAAAAATGAATGGATTTTAAGCAGGATTATTCAACTACCCATAAATTTAGTAGCTATTGACGAAGCACATTGCATCTCGCAATGGGGACACGATTTTCGTCCGGCATATTTAGAGTTAGGAAAATTAAAAGAATGGCTGCCCACAATTCCCTTTATCGCCTTAACAGCATCTGCAAACAAAAGGGTTCAGCAGGACATTATCGATAGTTTGCTATTAAAAAATCCACAGGTTTTTCAAAAATCTTTTTTGCGAAACGAGATTTATTACGGTGTATATCAGCAAGAAAATACCGAAGAACTGATGCTTCAAATTTTAAAAAAGGCTTCATCGCCGGCAATCATCTATGTAAAAAGCCGAAAAGCAACTATTGAAGTAGCCGGGAATTTGAAATCTTACGGTATTTCTGCCGATTTTTTTCATGGCGGATTGGATTTTAAAACTAAAAAACAAAAACTGAACAACTGGATCGACGAAACCACTTTAGTAATGGTTGCTACCAATGCTTTTGGAATGGGAATAGACAAACCCAATGTTCGCAATGTGATTCATTTGCATATACCCGACAATTTAGAAAGTTATTATCAGGAAGCAGGGCGTGCGGGGCGCGATGGTGAAAAATCGTTTGCTACTTTGTTACTGAATTCATACAGCGTAAGCGAAGCTCAAAATTTTCACGAATTAAATCACTTAGAAACCGATTTTATAAAACTGGTTTACAAGCGTTTCGTAAATCATTTTCAAATTGCGTACGGCGAAGGTTTTAACGAAAGTATCCGATTTAATTTTAAAGATTTTTGTCAAAAATACAATCTGCCCGTAAGTAAAACATTTCATGCTTTTGAATTTTTAGGCCGGCAATCGGTACTTACCTTTGAACAAAATTTTAAATACAAAAGCTACATTCATTTTTTGATAAATTCTACCGATGCCATTCATTATTTCAGTAATCATTCGTTAGAAGAGGTTTTGTTTTTAAGTATTTTGCATCATTACCGGAGCATTCAGGAAGGAGAAACATCAATTGATATTGATCTTTTATCGAAACACACCAAAATGCCTTCAAATAAAATTGTTGAAACAATAGAATCATGGGTTTTAAAAGGATTTTGCACGTTTACCCAAGCTCCGAATGATACCAATATTATTTTAAACGAAATTAGAGAAGATGATATTACCATAAATCGTATTGCCAAGAATCTGGTACAGTTTAATTATATTAAAAACCAGCAGTTTCAGGCTATGTTGAATTATGTTACCAACACAACTGTTTGCAAAAACCGGATCCTTTTAAATTATTTTGATGAAGAATATAACGACGAATGCGGAAAGTGTTCGGTTTGTATTCAGAAGAAAAACCAGCAGAATAATTTATTAGAAACCATTAAAAAAGAATTAAAAACGTATCCCGAAGGACATGTTTTTGAATTATCTGATCTAAAAACGATCTACCTTAACAAAACCGAATATTTAGCACAGGCATTAAAAGAATTAATCGAAGAAAGTGAATACCTTTACAAAAATGCCACATATATAAGATTATAATGAAAAAATTACGAATTGTTTTTATGGGAACCCCCGATTTTGCGGTGGGAATTTTAGACACTATTTACAAAAACAACTATGAAATTGCGGCTGTTATTACGGCACCTGATAAACCGGCAGGCCGCGGACAAAAATTAAATCAATCAGCCGTAAAAATCTACGCACAGGAAAAAGGCTTGAACATTTTACAACCAACAAATTTAAAATCCGAAGATTTTTTGACCGAATTAAAAGCATTAAACGCCAATTTACAGATTGTTGTTGCTTTTAGAATGTTACCTAAAGCGGTTTGGAACATGCCAGAACTGGGAACTTTTAACTTACACGCCTCCTTATTACCCGATTATCGGGGTGCTGCACCAATTAACTGGGCAATTATTAATGGTGAAGAAAAAACAGGAGTTACCACCTTTTTTATTGATGAAAAAATTGATACCGGTGCCATTATATTAAAGAAAGAAACAGAAATAGCAGCTAACGAAACAGCCGGTGAATTACATGATAAATTAATGGTTTTAGGAGCAGAAACGGTTATTGATACTTTAAAATTAATTGAAAGCAATAAGGTAAAAACAATTCTGCAACCTGTAGAAGACAGAAAAACGGCCTATAAATTAAACCGCGAAAACTGTAGAATAGATTTTAGCAAACCAGGAAAAGACGTTTATAATTTGATTCGCGGATTAAATCCGTACCCATCTGCCTATACTATTTTAGTTGATGGGGAAAACGAATGGAACATTAAATTACACAACGTAACTTTTTTAGAAGAGAAACATGATTATACCTCAGGAAAATTCTTAACCACAAAAAAAACAATTCAAATAACTACACCTGATGGATTTATCGAAATTTTATCCATACAATTTCCCGGAAAAAAGAAAATGAAAACCGCAGAATTACTCAACGGAATGCAATTTTCAGACGATGCACACTGCATTTAGGCCTTTTTACCGCTTTTTTTTTGTGTTTTTTTATACTTTTTTACTAAAAAAAGTTGTATAAATGAATTTAACTTTTAAATTTGTATATGTTAAGATTAACTCAATAAAAAAATTATTATGAACAAAACACAATTAATCGACGCAATTGCAGGAGATGCAGGCATTAGTAAAGCTGCTGCTAAATCAGCTTTAGAATCATTTTTAAAAAATGTAGGTGAAACTTTAACTAAAGGAGATAAAATTTCATTAGTAGGTTTTGGCTCATGGTCAGTATCTGAAAGAGCTGAAAGAGAAGGTAGAAATCCACAAACCGGTAAAACAATCAAAATTGCTGCTAAAAAAGTAGTTAAATTTAAAGCTGGTGCTGATTTAGACGGTGCCGTTAACACTCCTGTTAAAGCTGGTGCTAAAAAGAAAAAATAATTTTTCTTTGCTGAAGAATGAAAAACCACCTGAAAAGCGTGGTTTTTTTTATATTTTTTTTATACTTTTAAAATAAAAAGCTATGAAAAAACTACAACCAACTAAAGGAAAACTATTAATATCCGATTCTTCGATATTATTAGATACAGTTTTTAGTAGAGCCGTTTTACTATTAGCTGAACATAATGCGAAAGGAAGTGTGGGTTTTATTTTAAACAAACCGTTAGATTTATCACTGCAAGACATTTTACCCGAGGCACGTACCAATTTCAGAATTTATGATGGCGGTCCTGTTGAAACTGACAATTTGTATTTTATACACACCATTCCATCGTTAATACCAAACAGTATTGAAATTAAAGACCGTATTTTTTGGGGTGGCGATTATGAAGTTTTGTTCGAACTTTTAAAGCAAAACAAGGTTTCTCAAAAAGATATCCGTTTTTTTCTGGGTTACAGTGGATGGGATGAAAATCAATTGCAGGAAGAAATCAACGCAAAATCGTGGACATGCATTGAAAACCAGTTCGAAAATAATTTATTAGAAAAAACGCCTTCTAAATTATGGCGAGAATTAATGATTGAACTTGGCGACGAATTCATCATCTGGGCAAATGCTCCGGAAGATCCTGTTATGAATTAAATCGGATTTGAGCATTTAGTTTTTTCAACAGGTTATTTGCCATAGTGTTTATGAACATTTTTTTACGGTATTGCGTTACCGACTGAATACCCATTATAATATTTGTAATAAAAAGCTCGTCGGCTTTTTGCAATTCAAACGGAGAAACGGAACGTTCTTCAAACACCAAACCTTCGGTTTTTTTAATAATTTCGATTATCTTTTTGCGGGCAATTCCGTTTTTGCAACCATCGGAAACCGGAGGCGTTGCAATTACATGATCTTTTACAACAAAGAGGTTTCCGTTTATAGCTTCAATAACATTTTTATCATCATTGATCAATAAACAATTTTCATAATTATTTTCTTTAGCAAAAATACCAGCGGTTATATTTACCAAACAACTTGTTGTTTTTAAAGTACTTAATAAATGTTTTGAAATATGAAAATCTTTAAAAAGTTCTACTTCGTATTTTGAATCATCATTTGAATAAAGGATTTGTGCAGGCTCGGCAACGATAATAAAACCAACGGTTTGTTCTTGTGGAACATATTTTCCACGGGCATTTCTGTAAACAGTTAAACGAACCCGCGCATTTGAAAGATGTAAGGCGTTTGTGGTTTTTAAAATTTCGCTTTCAAGATACTCTAAAGTAAATTCTAACGGAATTTCCATACGTAAAATCCGCATAGTTGCCATCAATCTAAAATAATGATCTTCGAAAAAAAGAATTTTTCCGTCTAATACTTTTAAAGTTTCAAAAACAGCATCAGCAAATAAAAAACCTCTGTTTTGTTCAATATTTTCGCCCGATTGTGCAACTAAATTTCCGTTAAAATTAATCATAAAAAAAGCTCTGAAAATTCAGAGCAAATATAAGGCTTAATTTATGCCGACCCTAATATTTTTTTCAAATCGGATATTTGATTGTCCCACAACTGGGTTTGGTCTTTGATTTCATCATCCTCGGCAAAATCGGTTACCAATAAGATAACATCTTTAGTTAATTCATCTAACACAATTCTTAATTCAAAAAAATATTCTGTTTCTGCATCGTCTTCGTCTAACCAACGAAATTTTACCTTTTCATCGGATTTTTTTGTTACCAATTTGGCTTTTTCTTCACTATCCCCCCAAATAAATGTAAAAAATTCGCCCCGCGAGTTTACATCGTCAGCAAACCATTCTGTTAATCCTGATGGCGTTGAAATATATTGATATAACAACTGTGGCGAAGCCGTTATAGAATACTCTATATCAAATTTTGTTTTCATAGTTTATTTTTTTCTGAAATATATAAAAAATAATACGATTACCAAATTTTTGTTAAGAATTAAATTTATAAAAACTATTTTACTATAAAACTATGTTGTCTTTTTATGATAAAAACTGTTCCTTCTCTAATTTAACTTATACAAAATCCTAAAGCTTTCAAATCATTCCAAAAGTCAGGATATGATTTTGAAACCACCTCTGCGTTTTTTATAATCAACGGCTGTTTTAAAGCCAGCGGAGCAAATGCCATTGCCATTCTGTGGTCCTGATACGTTTCGATTTCAACCGGATTAATTGAAAAAGCAACTTTATTTTTTAAATGAATGGAATCATTAGTTATAGCAACCGCAGCTCCAAATTTTTCCAATTCATTTTTTAATGCCTGTAAACGGTCGGTTTCTTTTATTTTTAGTGTGTGTAGTCCGGATATATTACAGGTCATACCTAATCCCAGGCACGTTACAATAAGCGTTTGGGTAATATCGGGCGTGTTGTTTAATTCAAAATTAAACGTTTGAGTTTTAACGTTTGACGTTTTCTCTAAAATGATTTCAGCATTTTGAAACGTTGTTTGTACGCCAAAATTCTTATATATTTCAGGCAAAACCGAATCGCCCTGAAAGCTGTTCTGCCTGAAATATCCCAACGTAATTTTTGTTCCTACAGCTGACAAGGCTATGATGCTGTAAAAATACGAAGCTGAAGACCAGTCTGATTCTACAATAAAAACATCTTTTTTAATTTCTTTCTCAAATGGAATTTTGATGATTTTATCGTTAAATGCAGCCTTTAACCCTAACGAATGCAACACAGAAAGCGTCATATTAATGTAGGACAACGATGTTAAATTGCCTTGTAAATTGATTTCAATTCCGTTGGGTAAAGTTGAGCCTATAAGCATTAATGCCGTTATGTACTGACTGCTTACGTTGGCATCAATAGTGACTTTATTTTTTGTGATTTTTTTTCCGATGATTTTTAACGGAGGAAAACCAACCTCTTCGACATACGAAATATCAGCTCCTAATTGTAATAATGCATCGACCAGAACACTAATCGGGCGTTCTTTCATTCGGGAAGAACCGGTTAAAACAGTCTGTTTATTTTCTTGAGTAGCAAAATAAGCCGTTAAAAAACGCATGGCGGTACCGGCGTGATGTACGTTTATTTCTGTGGATTCATTTAATGTAAACAATGCGTTTTTCACTACTTCAGAATCATCAGAATTAGAAGTATTTTCTATTTTTAGCTGCGGATATAACGCCTGAAGCAATAACAAACGGTTGGTTTCAGATTTAGATCCTGAAATCGTTAAATGTTGGTTTGTGATACGTTTTTTCAGTTCAAGGGTTATGTCCATTATTTGCTATACTGTTCTGTAAGATTTAAATTCTTGTTGCAATTTAAAAATAAAACCACAAGGTTTAGATTGTTGCACTTTGTAAAACCTTGCAGGTTGGTTTACTTCAACTTCTCATTATTATGATGACGGTCGTGATCGCGTTTTGTTTTTACATCCATTTTTTTATCAAAAGCGGCTTGTAAGTCCACTCCTGTTTGATTTGCCAAGCACAAAACCACAAAAACAACATCGGCTAATTCTTCGCCCAGATCTTTGTTTTTATCGCTTTCTTTTTCAGACTGTTCGCCGTAACGGCGGGCAATGATTCGGGCCACCTCTCCTACTTCTTCGGTAAGTTGTGCCATATTCGTCAGCTCGTTAAAATAACGAACGCCGTGTTCTTTTATCCAGTTGTCAACAGCTAATTGTGCATTTTTTATATCCATTATTCTCTTGTTTTGTTTTTAGATAACCATTGTTTTATATTTCGTATGAAAAAAAAATCTGCTATTGTCATACAAATTGTCCAAAAAATTACAAATCTCCAATTTATAAAAGAATAACTGAAGTAACTCATAATCATTCCTATTATGAAATAAATAATCAATCCGGCAATCAGATAGGCTATTTTTTTATTCATCGCTTAAAAATTTTAGGTCTGATGAATTGATCAAACACTAATATTAACAGTATAAAAATAATATATTTTCCGATTAAATTGTACCAGCATAAACCTTCTCCGTCAAAAGCACACTGGATTTCATCATAACTCATTACAAATGAAATTACCATATAAATTACCGTATATAAAAGAATTTTTTTAAGCATTATTCTTTATATTTTTTTAAGAACAATTTTTTCGTCTTTAAATTTAATTACTTCATCAAAAATCTTCTTGATATCGTGGTATTCTTTAGAATCTATAAATGCAATATTATAATCAAGATTATATCTGATTTTTATTTGTTTTTCATCTTTAGTAACATACCACGATGCTGAAATACTGTTTGAACCTGTTACAAACTTTTTACTGGCTGGTAAAAAATCAACTTCATAACCTTCAGGGATTTCATAAGTTATGGTACACGCATTTGTTTGTGGATAAATAAAATCTATTGGATAATTTCGTTCTTCCTCCTTAAACGGATTCTTTTGAATACCAAAAATATGCAATGGTTTTAAATAAATTTTATTACCAATAACATCAAAACTAGATTCTCTAGTGGTGGTAAATGATTCTTCTACATTTTCTGCAAGATCATTTAAGTTGTTAATGGCATAATTTTCTATTTCTGATCCAAATGTTTCTTCAATCATTTTAGCAATTTTATCGTTTGATAAATTTTCATATCTGTTTCTAGCAACAAAAGCTTCATAATTACTAAAACTTCTTCTAAACTTACCATCGATTGAATGATTGGTTAAATTCACTTTTAAACTCGCACTAACACCATAACGTGATTTTATTTTAGGTTCTATAAGTACATCCTTAGAAGTTTCGTCGTCATGTATTAACCTTCCCATCCAGTTAAGATTATGAATGGGTAAAATGTCTTTACTGGCGTATTTGTTTGAAGCATCGTAAAGAGAAGTTTTTCCAAAAATTTCAACACCAATGATGACATTGTTAAACGCATTTATAGTTGGCAAATAAGAAATCCCGCGAGATCTGGTTGATAATATTATAGGATATGCTTTAATATTTACACTTTTCATTAATGCTATAGTCAATAAATTTAAATCGGCACTATTACCTATTTTAGATTTGTAGGTGTCTTTTAAATTTTGTGATGTGTAAAGTGCCGTATTTTGGTTTGAATTAAAATTTTGTTGCACATATTTAAAAATAGCATCTGCTTTTTCTTCGTCAGAACTTTTTCCTTCAATTATAGGGATGGCTATTTCTTTAAAAGAAGATATATTTTTTAGTTGTTTTCCAAAATTTTCATTTTCAGCAATGGTTTTAACAACATCTTCCCAAGTACCTGCTACTTTTCTTATTGATCCACTTTTATCTCTATATCCGCTAAAAGAATGGACTACCGATGAACGATAACTATTAATATTAGCAACAAAACTCTCATTTCTTAAAGGAGGAACATTTTTTGCTTTATATGTATATTTATCGCCAACTGTTATCTGATTTATCTTCGCACTTCCCTTAATATATTTTAGAAAAATTAAAGAATAAGGCAATGTTAACGAATACTCACTGTAAACAACAGGAATTCTTAACTGAAAATACCATTCTGGCACATATGTAAAATAAGGAGAGGTAACTTTTGTTGTATATTCTATAATACTGCCTTCTTTTACATTAGGCATGGTAAAGGTTGCCAAAAAATGATTTCCTTCTACTTTTTCTAAAAACTCTCCATCATCTTTTAATTTAGTCTTTTCTACATTTCCATTCACTAAATTATAAGTGAACGCATTCGAAACTGTTAAAAACTCTCTGGTAGATCTATCTCTGTATAAGGGAACTTTTACTGTTGCGTAATCATAACCATCTTTATTAATAATTTTAATTCTTGTTTTGGTTATTGTAACAAGTTGATAATTTCCGCCTGCAACTTCGAAATAGGTATTCCCAATATTATATTCAACAACTGCGGTTGCTACGTTATCATTTGCATACTTCTTTTCTTTAAAATCATCTGCGGTAATTTTTTTAATTTTATATTCTTGTGCATACCCTGATAAAGAAAATGCAACCATAATTAGTAGTGCTATATTTTTCATTGTGTTTTATTTTTTTGATAATATTAGTTTGCTGTTATTGTTTTGAACAACATCTGCAATAAACTTTTCGTACAAACTATAATCGTCTTTAGTATAATCGCCCGATTTTAAAATGAAGTTTTCTTCAACAATTATCTTTCCTTCTTTTTTATTTATAGTTAATACATGCTTACCAAATTTTGATTCAACCGTTTTACTTTCTGGTAAAAAATCAACCTGCATATCATTAGGAAGAATATACTCGGTTTGTAAATTAACTGTTTTTCCGCGTGTGATGCTAAAACCAGTTTTTCGGTTTTTATATTTCTTTACAGAATAAGCAACTGGAAAAAACGAATTAACCGCAATCATGTAATCATTACCCATTTTTGATCCAATGAAAGCCGATTCTAAATCTATATGTTCGTTAAAAATGTATTCAGCTTTATCGTTCGTAAACTTATAATCAACAACATTTAAATCTTTTAAGCCCGAAAATACATTTTTCACATATTTATTAATCTCTTTTTTATCGTTACTATTTAATGAGTAAATATTATTATAGAAAGACCCTTTATTTTCGAAATTAACTTTCGTTTTTACCTTTTGCAGATTAGTTAAATCAACAATAAAATTTGCTTTTAAAACATTCTTATCTTCTTTTGTAGAATGTGTTTCAATAAAATAGGCTCCATCTGGTTTAATTACCAAAGCCTTTCTGTTATCTGTTGATGATCCTAAATAACCAAACGGTATTTTTTGACTGGTGCATTCTAAAAATAAATTTCCTTCAGGAGTTGGCAGGGTCAGTAAAACGTGATTGCCCTGTAACGAAATATTATTTTCGTCGATATCAACAATTCGATCCGAAGCATGGATTATCGTATAATATGATTTTACACCTACACTTTCCAACAAACTTTTTGTATAATTGGTTAACGCTTTACAATCGCCATAACCTAATTTATCAACATCTTTGGCGGGGAAAGGTTTCCAACCACCCAAACCTACCTGAACCGAAATGTAGCGCGTATTATTTTGCATATATTCAAATACAATCTGTGCCTTTTCTACATCGGTTTTTGCATCTTTAGTAAGTTCTTTCATTTTAGCAATGGTACTTTCGGGCAAATGATCTAATCCTTTTAAGAAATTATCATAATACCAAATACCAAACTCATTCCAATTATCAGCCTTACCTTTTACGTTTCCTAATGAAAACATGTTGTTAGAGAATCGAACAAGCGGCAATAAATTAGTGTAGCGAACATTTAATTCTTCATATTCAGGGGCAATTAGGTTTGATACTTTATAAGATATTGAGTTTTGATTTTCTTCTGCAACAATTTTATAGTCCGTTAGGTTTTTCTCTGTTTTTTTAATTGAAAATCCTTTTGGAAAAGTAAGCTGATAAGAAGCTTGTACCACACGATCATCTGCTGATTGAATTGGAGAAAATGGTGGAATATGAATGGTATTTTCTTCTTCTCTTTCATAATCAAACTTTGTGTACAACGGATAGTCAAAATACGCCGGATTTAAACTTTTAATTCTGTTATCCGTTAAAATCGAAAAGCCATCGGCTAAACTGGAATCGGTAAAGTCTTTCTCTTTATACGTTTTTACCAACTCACCCTTTCTATTGTATATCTTGAATTCCAGATTATTAAGTTTCGAAAATTTATCGTAAACAATAGATAAATCAAGATCGTTTAATCCTTTTTCGTTTACAATCCAGTTTGTTTCAGAAAATCGTTGTTTTAAAGTAGTTTGCGATAGTATTTCGTTATTTTCGGTTCGATCTATAATTACCTTGTTTGTGTTCTCAAAGAAATCTTTTGGAACATTTGGTAAAGAAATATCAATCTTTTTTTGTGCATTTATTTGTAAGCAACTTCCTATTAAAAAAGCGTTTAATAAGATCCGTTTCATAAGTGTTTAGCGTTTTATTATTATGTTTTTACTCTTTATTCTTTGTATCAATAATTATGGTAACAGGTCCATCGTTTACAAGGCTTACTTTCATATCGGCACCAAATTGTCCGGTTTGAACTTTTTTTCCTATTGATTTTTCCATCGACGCAACAAAAGCTTCGTATAACGGAATGGCCATATCGGGTTTAGATGCTTTTATATACGATGGACGATTTCCTTTTTTAGTAGATGCGTGCAATGTAAACTGACTTACCACAATAACATCTCCGTTCACATCTTTTACCGAATGATTCATCACTCCGTTTTCATCATTAAAAATGCGTAACTGGACAATTTTGGCGGTCAGCCAATCGATATCTTCTTGGGCATCGGTATCTTCAATCCCTATTAAAACCAATAATCCGTGACCTATAGCAGCCACTTTTTCATTGCCAATAGTTACCGAAGCTTGCGAAACCCGTTGTATTACTGCTTTCATTATTCTTCCTGATTTTTCCCGTTTCCATAAGCATCGGTGCGATACGTTTCTTCGTCACCATCTAAAATCTGGGTATAACTTTTATAACGCGACCAGAAAATTTCATCGTTTTCCAAGGCATCTTTCACAGCACAATGAGGTTCTTCTCTATGCAGACAATTATTGAATTTACATTGATCTTTTAATTTGAAAAATTCAGGGAAATAATCACCTACTTCCTGTGGTTCCATATCAACAATACCAAACCCTCGGATTCCGGGTGTATCTATAATTTTTGCATTGAAACTTAAATCGTACATTTCAGCAAAAGTCGTGGTATGTTGTCCTTGTTGATGTTGTTCGGATATTTCTTTTGTTTTCAGATTCAAACCAACTTCCAATGCATTTACCAATGTTGATTTACCAACGCCGGAATGCCCCGTGAACATTGAAACTTTATCTTTCATTAATTCTTTCAATGCTTCCAGACCTTTTCCTTCGACAGCCGAAACACGCATACATTTGTATCCTATTTTATCGTAAATATATTGCAGATACAACTGTTCGTTCAAGGTTTCTTCTGAAAAGGTATCTACTTTATTAAAAATTAAAACCGCTTCAATATCATACGCCTCGGCAGTTACCAGCAAACGGTCTATAAAACTTGTTGTGGTTACCGGATTATCTATTGTTACCAAAATAAAAAGAAGATCGATATTTGCCGCAATGATGTGAACTTGTTTAGAAAGATTAACCGATTTGCGGATTAAGTAGTTTTTCCGGTCGTGAATAGTTGTAATGACTCCTGTAACGGTATCGGAAGTGGTGTCCAGTTCAAAATCAACCTTATCGCCTACTGCAACAGGATTGGTACTTTTAATACCTTTCATTCTAAACTTTCCTTTGATTCTACATTCAAAAAACTCGTTCGTATCCGATTTTACCGTGTACCAACTACCTGTAGATTTATAAACAATTCCGGTCATTCACTTTTATTTTCTGTTGATTATATGGTCTTGGCGGGTAATACTTTCATCATGTATCGCTTTAAACAACGAAGTGATGAATGCCTCTCCTAATTTATTTTCTTTGCCTTCGCGTTTCATTTTAATTAAAACTTCCTGCCAGCGTTCGGGTTGCAATACCGATACATTTTTAGCCTTTTTCAGCAGTCCAATTTCATCGGCTATTTGCATACGGTCTTTCAGTAATTTTAAAATTTGCGTATCAATATCATCAATTCTGGTGCGATACCTCTGCATTTCGTGCAAATAAGAATCTTCGTGACTGGATATAT
Source organism: Paenimyroides marinum (assembly GCF_900108395.1). Classification (GTDB taxonomy): domain Bacteria; phylum Bacteroidota; class Bacteroidia; order Flavobacteriales; family Flavobacteriaceae; genus Flavobacterium; species Flavobacterium marinum. Next base: position 83,491 of record NZ_FNXE01000001.1, read on the forward strand.
CCCGTAAAACCAATTCAGACAAAACAGCACCTAACTGCATAGGTGTTACCTGTTGGGCCGCATCGCTCCATGCTGAATCAGGTGTGCAATGTGTTTCAATCATCAAGCCGTCAAAATTCAAATCCAATGCTTTTTGAGCTACTTGCTGAATCAGATCTCTGTTTCCGGTAATGTGCGACGGATCGTTTATCAATGGAATTTCGGGAAAACGAATCTGCAAATCAATTGGAATCTGCCATTCAGGTTTATTTCTGTATTTTATTTTTTCATAACTTGAAAACCCGCGGTGGATAAATCCTAACTTTTTGATGCCTGCATTCTGCAAACGTTCAAAACCACCAATCCACAAACTTAAATCAGGGTTCACCGGATTTTTTATAAAAACCATTTTATCGGTTCCTTTCAACGCATCAGCAATTTCCTGAACTGCAAACGGGTTTACCGTGGTTCGTGCACCAATCCACAACAAATCAATATCGTGAGCCAATGCCAAATCTACGTGCTCAGCGGTTGCTACTTCGGTAGCCAAAAGCAAACCTGTGTCGTTTTTAACCTGCTGTAACCATTTTAAGCCAATAGCTCCCACGCCCTCAAAACCACCCGGACGCGTACGCGGTTTCCAGATTCCTGCACGGTAAATGGTTGCCATATTTTTTATGGCATGTGCAATTTCCAACACCTGATCTGGAGTTTCGGCACTGCACGGCCCGGCAATAACCAACGGCTTATCACCCGATAATTCTTTAAACCACAAAGCTTTTTCGCTTATTTTTGTCATACCGCAAATTTAAGGATATTTCAGTAAAATAATCCAATTTACATCTTTAACACACAAATTATATCACGTTTTTTTTAATCGCCATATATTCTGTACCAATTATTTTTAATCTTCCAATTATTAGTAGGATCTCTCTTAATCTTTTCTTCGAAATAATTAATATTCTCTGGATTTTCAGAATATATTATTTTAGTTGATGGAGCGTCAAAAAAATTCCTGAAAACATAAAATTCAATAGTATATTCGTTTTCATCGTTGTAATAAATTGCAATATCATTTCCTCCGTTTGAAACAATCGGAAATTCGTAAGGAAGCTCACACATAAAATCATTGTAAGAGACATTCGGTTGCAATTTGTTATTCTTAACTTCATCAATAATATTTTTTCTGTGATTATAAAGTACAACCCAATCTACTTTCTCTATAATCAGCTGCGGTATATAATTTAATCCGTAAAAAGTTAAACCAAATAAGATTACATTAACCATTAATTTTACCATTCTTTGATTAACAATTAAAGGAACATTTCTATTTTTAATTGCAATAATTAAATTCCTTATTATTAATACTAAAAAGAAAAGTATGAATAATAACCAAATAAATGGAATAATAAAAAACGGAAAAATATAAAATGTGAATATTTGAATAAGAATCCAAACTATCAATAAAAATAGATATCCTTTTAAATTGAACTTTTTAATAAATGCTTTTATCATTTGTTTTAAAAATTATTGTAATACAACTGTTTCGATAATAACGGTAACTCATCAAAATATTCTAATCTATTTAAAATATCTTCGGGAATTGCAACATTCTTTTCCTTATAATAATTTATCAGATCTTTTTCATTTCCCGACAAATTATAAACTAAATAGTTCCAATCAACTGTTTCTTTCTGTAAATTATAACGCGTAACAATACTTCCCCAATTAAGCAGCGAACAACCAATTAAAGAATAAAATACAGCCCAGGTCATTTTATCAATCAAATAGAAATTCGTTTTTTGCAGATTTATTTTTTGATACGAATAAAACAATCCCACTATACATAAAATCAAAAATAAATAAACTCCCAAACGTTTATAAGTCAATCCCAAAGCGTCGATATAAACCGAATTTTGAATTGCTGCCGAAATAACTAAAAATCCATTTAAACCTAACCAAATTTTTGATAGAAGAAGAAGTATTTTATTGTTTTGAATGAAGTTTAAAGCTCCTTTAAAATAGAATAAAATAACCATCATTGCCAGAACAATAGATCCGATAAGCGAATTGATTTGATTGTGAATTCGGGAACTGTATGCGGAAAACTGTTGTGAAGTGGTTTGAAAATGTTCTACATTAAAAATAATGATGAAAGCAAATAACATACTATTTAAACAAATTAATGTGATGATGCCACTTCGTTTTTCAAAATCGATTTCTAAAAATTCGAAAGTTGGTTTTATCTGTTTTTTATCCTGATTTGTAAAATCTAAACGCAAACTTCGATCTAAAACTTTAAAAGCGTTGTAAATCTTTGCATTCCAAAACACAAAACTAAAATAGAATCCTAAAACGGAAACCAAAATTAAAATAACACTATTGATATCCAACTCATATCGATGGTACCAATTGCTTAACGTATCACTGGAAGCTACATAAATTCCAAAAAAGACCGATAAAATTAAAAAAGGAAGAATAAAATACGAAAAGATTTTCGAAAACGTATTTTGAGGTTTTGATTTATCGTACTGAAACCAATCATCAACTTGGAAGATCTGAACAACAGCCGCAAACCAATTCGATGCATTTATGAACGCTTGCGAAAGTAATTTTAGTTTAGGATTAACCGAATAATATCTAAACACAAACGACGAAATTATAACCGAGATAAACGTTGTAAAAGTAAACAACCAAGCATTTGACAAACTACTTAAAACCACACACGAAGCTAAAATCAATGCTTTTTTATCTTTTAAAAGATCGGGCTTTTGAGAAAAATTGAACCCTAACAAGATTAAAGCAAAAATGGAAAGGTTTACGCCTACTTCCTGATTATAAAACAAGACGGCGAACAAAACGGTGCTGATAAAAATTAAAAATTGTTTTTTCATAATTATTAAATTAAAAGAACTTTGAATTTCAAAGTTTATTGATAAAAAATTTTAAGTTTACTGTTTCATCATTTTTTCTAAAAACGCTAAATGTTCTTGAAAAGCTTTTTTTCCCATGGTTGTAATTTTATATGATGTTCGTGGTTTTTTGCCGACAAATTCTTTCTTTACTTCGATATAATTATTTTTTTCCAATGCAGAAGAATGACTTGCCAGATTACCATCGGTAACCTGCAAAAGGTTTTTCATTTCGGTAAAGTCCACCCAGTCGTTTACCATAAGAACCGACATCATTCCTAACCGTACCCTACTTTCAAATTCTTTATTTAAACCGCTGATAATACTCATTTACTGATATTTTCGGTATAAAATAACACCATAAATTATATGTAAAACTCCAAAGCCAATTGTCCAGAACAACAAGCCTTTTCCAATAAAAAATAAAGAAAGAACACCCAAAATAATTTCAAGAAATCCTAAATATTTAATATCCGAATAGGTATATTTTTCTGCATTAACCAAAGCCAATCCGTAGAAAATTAATGTTGCACCGGAAATCAATCCATATAAATTATACTGTAACAATGCTAAAACAAAAATACCCCCAACCATTAAAGGTACAGCCAATTGAACTAAAATTTTTTTGGTTGTAGCTGTCCAAATTTGTAAACCCAGTTTTTTACTTTTACGAATGGTAAAAAAGCAACCGAAGGAAATTGCCAATAATAAAGCTGATATACCTAATAAAATTAGAAATTTCACCATATAACTTTCATAGGGTTGTATATGATTACTTCTTACATATTGAATTTTACCATTAGTAAAGTACATAGCAATCAAGCCAGTTACCAAACCAACAATACCTGCCCCTACTCCGGATAATCCGCTTAATGAAATAAACCGTGATGATCGTTCCATCATTGAACGGATATGTGCTAAATCGTCAGAAACTTTTTGATCCATATATTTTCACTTTGAAAAACAAAGTTATTTGAAAAAATTAAATAACAAAGAGAAATAATAAAAATTTATTTGCTTTTATTTTTTTATTTAGACTTAATACAAATAATTTTGCCAAATCAATTTTTTAACTTTTACTAATCATGTATAAATTTTACCTAAACAAAAAACTGTTTTCTGTTTTTTGTTTATTACTAACCGGTTTGCTTTCTTTTAATGCAAACAGTCAAACCTGCACGCCAGTTGCGACACTTAATGAAGATTTTTCTTCTTTTCCTGTGGGAACCGCATTTTTTCCAATGAATTGTTGGGGATTTGTAAAAGATCCAAGCACTGTTTCAGGTTCTGCTTATATTATGGACGATGGAACCTCTACTCCTAATAATGTAGCTGTAATAATGGGGAATGTTAATCAACCGGGAGGACGTTATCTTATATCTCCTGCATTAAGCACAATAAACGGAAACTATCATTTAAAATTTGATGCTAGATTATTGAGTAGCTTGGGTGCAGGTTCTACGCTGGAGATAGGCACCTTAGACAGCCAGACAAGTGTCGCTAATTTTTCACCTGTAGGTAGTCCCATAGCTCTTACAACTACCTATCAAACCTATACTTCCATTGCAATTCCTGCGACAGCAGGGCATGACTATATTGCAATAAAATTAAATCCTGGGGGTAATATTAGTGCAATATTATTAGATAATATAATATGGGAATCTGCCACATCTTCTGTACAATCTGTAACTGTAACTACTCAAAACAATGTTCCTGCAACAATTACAACTGCCAACGGAACTTTGCAGTTAGAAGCTGCTGTTTTACCTTCTACTGTTAGCCAAAATGTTACTTGGACTGTACAATCGGGAACTACTTTTGCATCGGTTGACAATACAGGTTTGGTTACCGCTATTGCAAACGGCACAGCAACTATTCGGGCAACTTCTGTTTTAGATCCAACACAGTATGATGAAATCAATGTGGTAGTTAATACTCCAACGCCTTGTACGGCAGTTAGTAGTTTTTATGAAGACTTTGATGCTCCCAGCTTAACTTGCTGCAATATGGGAGTGGTTCCGGATTGTTGGAACAGTATCAGTACAGCAACAGGTGCAAACCAAATAATTTCAACTACAAGTCCGGCATCAGGTACAAACAACATATATCAATTTGGATATGGTACCAATTTACAGTCCATCGTTGTTATGCCTGAAGTGAATAATATCAATGCAGGAACGCATCAATTCAGATTTAAACTACGAGCAAATTCTGGACCTGGCGATTTAGATTTCGGTTACATTACAGATATTACTAATGCTTCTACATTTGTAATAATACAAACCATTAATGTAACAAATAGTTCTTATACCGACCCTACAGCCGAAAGAATTCTTACAGTACCTACAACAGTACCCTCAAATGCGAGACTGGCTATTCGTAACCCAGGCACATCATGGGCTGGATTTTATTGGGACGATGCTTCTTGGGAACCGATTCCTCAAACAGCATGTACTAATCCGGGACCAAATGCAGGAGATACCGGTTGCGTAACATTTACATACGATGGGGTTTCTACTACTTTAACTACCGTTAGAGGAGCTGATGGAAACATTTGGCTTCAACAAAATTTAGGAAGTTCACAAGTAGCAACATCAATGGCTGATACTTTAAGTTACGGAGATGTTTATCAATGGGGACGTTGGAATGATGGACATGAAAAAAGAATTGCAACAACAACTTCAGTCCCAAGTCCAAATGATCCTACGGGTCTAACTTCTACAAATAATTCGTTTATCATTGGATCAAGTACTGATTGGTGGGACGGCGGTACCTTAACAGATACCTGGTCAGCAACATCTCCTTCTACTATTTCTTCTACTGACGGATGTGACCCATGTAAAGCGATTGGTGCAGGTTGGAAAATGCCTACTCAAAGTGATTGGACAAGTATTCAAAGTACAGAAAGCATTAATAACCCTACCTCTGCTTTTGCTAGTAATTTAAAATTACCAGCTTCCGGATACAGAAGTTCTTCAACAGGAAACTATACTTTTGTTGATCAAAGAGGTTATTTTTGGAGTTCAACAACATCATCTACAGGAGCAAAATATTTTTATATAGGAAGCTCTATGGCAAATCCTGCTGCTGGTGCAATGAGAGGTCAGGGACATGCTGTTCGTTGTATTTATAAAACAATTCAAAACACTAATTCAGTTGTGGTTAACACATTAAATAATATCCCTGCAACAATTACAACAATCAATGGAACTTTGCAGTTAGAAGCTGCTGTTTTGCCTTCTACAGCGAACCAAAATGTTACTTGGTCTGTGCAATCAGGAAACAGTTTTGCATCGGTTGATAATACTGGTTTAGTTACCGCAATTGCAGATGGAACAGTAACTATTCGTGCTACTTCTGTTGCAGATACGTCAGTTTATGGAGAAATAACCATTACAGTTAATACTTCGTCTAACCCTTCGTGCAATGCTGTTACAACTATTGACGAAGATTTTGAAACCTTTACTGCATTCCCTGAAAATTGTTGGACATCTAACAAAACTGCTCCTATGGCTGATTTAGATGATGATGCTTCGGGAAATCAGTTCATTAGTTTATATAGTTTTATGAGTGCAAACGATCCTATCTATCTTGTTACTCCGGAATTATCAACTATTGACGGAAATCATTTATTAGAATTTGATATTGTTTCAACAAATGCAACTTCATCAGATATCGAAGTGGGTACAATGACAGATAATACTGATTTTTCAACATTTGTCCCTGTTGGAACCTCTTTCAACCCTTCAGTAGGTACACATTCATCAGCTTATATTCCGGCAAATACAGGTCATAAATATGTTGCTATTAAATTCACATCTAACGGACAACACCAAGCAGTGTCTATTGACAACATTAAATGGACAACAACTGCCAGTGCTCCTAAATTTGATACAAGCAAAGTTGTTGTTTATCCTAACCCAACTACAGGAATTTTTAATGTAGAAACAGAGTTAGATGTTAAACAAATTGACGTTTACAACTCTTTAGGGAAAAAAGTTTTAACAACTTCTAACAGACAAATTAATTTACAAACAGCTGCTAACGGTTTATATTTTGTTACAGTAATTACAAACGACGGTGCTCAGGCATCTTATAAATTAATTAAAAAATAACCTCCCCAAAAAATCAATTATAAGAGAAGCTGTCTTTTTACCAGCTTCTTTTATAATTTTTTGATGTAAAAAATACAAGCTGATGCACAAAAAAATAAAAACTAATTTTTTTTCAATTTTTATTTTTTATTTAGATTTAATATAAATAAATTTGTTCCGTTAATTTAAAATAATCTAATTATGAATAACTTTTACTTCAACAAAAAACGCTTAACATCTGTATGCTTATTAGCTATCGGGTTAGTTTCTTTTAATGCAAATAGTCAGTGTAGTGCTGTTGCAACTATTAACGAAACCTTTGATGGTATAACAGCTTTACCTTCATGCTGGACAAGTAATGCGACTGTTTACTTTATGGGAAATGATGGTGCTACACTTTACAGCGGGGGTGCTCCAACTTCTGGTGGAGTTATATATTTAATTTCTCCAGAATTATCAACAATTGATGGAAACCATTTATTAGAGTACGTTTTAACAACGGCAACTCCAAATAATAATGAGAACCTTGAAATAGGTACCATGAGCGATAATACTGATTATACCACATTTTCAGCTATAACAACTCCTACCCCTAACGGTGGTACATACACTACTACTGCGATTCCTGCAAATGCGGGACATAAATATATTGCTTTTAAATTTACTTATACAGGGGTACATCAAGGCGTTACGATAGACAATGTTGAATGGAAATCTGCTACTGCCAGTGCTCCTAAATTTGATACAAGTAAAGTAACTGTTTATCCTAACCCAACTACAGGGATTTTTAATGTAGAAACAGAGTTAGATGTTAAACAAATTGACGTTTATAATTCTTTAGGACAAAAAGTTTTATCAACTTCTAACAGACAAATTAATTTACAAACAGCTGCTAACGGTTTATATTTTGTTACAGTAATTACAAACGACGGTGCTCAGGCATCTTATAAATTGATCAAAAAATAAAACACAAAAAATAAAACACAAAAAAGAAAACACAAAAAAGAAAACACAAAAAAGAAAACACAAAAAAGAAAAACCACTCAAAAATGAAATAGCCGGGCTTTAGGTCCGGCTATTTTTTTAGGTTAAACTCCCAGCAATAATCGTTGTGTCTGAATGAATCTGAATCTCTTCTTCCTCTGTATTTTCAATGACTAATAAATCATTTGCTTTTAACAAGATTTCCTGTTGATTTACTTTTACTAAGGCTTCTTCTTTTGCAAATAAAAACTGAAAAGAATCCCGCTGATTCATGGTGCCGTTCAGTAAAAACACCTTTACATCTTTAATACTTTGATGCACCATTAAATTAAAATCGCTGCCTTTAGAATAAGAAATTATTTCATCGTTAGAATCGAATTTAAAAATTTCTTGTTTGGAATAATGTTCTTCTACCCTATTTCTTTGAATGTTCAAATCATTATCTAACATCACCAAAAAACGGTTGAAATTTTCAAATCTGGTAAAATATGATGGTTCTTTTTCAATAGACGCCGCACTTATCCGAAACAAAAAATTTCGTTCTGAATAATTCGATCCAGGCGGATAAATAAAATATTCATAGGTTTTACCCCCATCCCAACTATTCGCCTCGATATTATTTTTTGATATATGTGTGATCTTCATTTTAAATAATCTCCATTTTTTTCATGATGAATGTAGCGTTTTTATTTTGGCAGATGCCGTCTTTCAGCAAATAATCAAAATGGAGCTCATTGTTAATTATTTCCACTTCAAAACGTTTATTTATCATTGTTTCAGGGTAACGAGCGGTGGTTTGGCACACTTCTAAATCATGGGTAGCGATCATTCCCATTGCTTTTAACTGATGTAACTTTTCAATAACACCAATAGTTCCCGTCTTTTTATCGTCGGAGTTGGTTCCTTTTAAAATTTCGTCTAACAAAACAAAAACGGATTGATTTTCCGCTTCGGTGACAATCTGCTTTAATCGTTTTACTTCTGCGAAAAAGAACGATTCGCTATCAGAAAGCGAATCAGTCAACCGCATAGATACCCATAACGGCAACGGATCAACCGATGCCTGGGTACAATCAATCGGTGTGCCGGCATAACTTAAAACCAAATTAATACCCACAGTACGTAAAAACGTACTTTTACCGCTCATATTACTGCCCGTAAGTATCGCAAAATGTTTTTGTGAAAAGTCTATGGAATTGCGAACGCGTTTTTCTTTTGAAATCAACGGATGTCCCAGATCATTGAACGATATTTTTGCTTGATGATTGAGTACCGGATATTGATATTCCGGATTATTGTAAGCAAAATTCGCCAAACTGTTTAACGATTCTATTTCCCCGATGATTTGAATCCAATCCCATAAATATTTTTGGTTTTTCACTTTCCATTCCACTACTTTTTTATGTACCCAAAAATGGTATTGAAACGTTCCGTTAAACGCAATAAAAATAAACAGATTGGCAACTGTGTTCAATTTTTCAAACAAATTTGCCAGCTGATTTACAATTTTTGTTGCACTTTGATTATTTGTTTCCAATCTGCTCTGAATTTCGATTAATCCCTTTGATTGAAAAACAGTAGCTTCAAACACCTGAATCATTTTAGCATATTGCTGTAAACTGTTGGCTATTTTATCACTTTTTCCTATTTCTTTAGAAATATATTGCATCATTAATCCTGCCATTAACAAGTTCATCGAGAAGAAAAACATGGTTAATTTTGACGCCAGCGGATGCCAATCGAAAATCAGTGCGGCTAACGAGCCAATGAACAAAACGGGAATGACAACTGCCAGTAGCAAAAATAGTTTGTTGGGTTTGTCTATTGCAGACGATGTCCAGTTTTTAATTGCCGCATCTTCTTGTTCTGTGGTTCCTGCCAATTGTGCTAATGTTTGAAAATGCTGACGAAAACCAATCATTCCGGTTAATTCTTTTATAGCTTCTTGTTTGTTTTTGATGATTTCCTGAGAAGGAATACTTTGCAAATCCTTGGCTAACTGCTTTTTCCCTAAAGATGTTCCGGTGCGGTTAAGAAACTGAAAAATGGAGTTTTTACCGAATAAATCCAAATCATACGAATAAGCGTGTTGCGGGTTTTGAAACTCCGCACCTTCATCAAATGTTTTTGTACCTGCTAAAAAAGCTGTTTCATCATCATTGATCTTTTTTAAAGTAGTATGATATTTTATTTTTCCCTGCAATTTGAGATATGCATTCACTGCGACAATAAAAACCACTAACAAACCAAACGCCCACCAACCTAATGATTCGTTGCGTTGGTACATCATTAAATAAAAAAGATAAATTGCTGCTGCCAGCAAAATAATTCTTGACCAACTTAACCAAACTGCTGTTTGTTTTAACTTAGATAAAATGTTTTGCTGCTGTTTGCTAATATCAGAATACATGATTATTTTTTGCTTAAAAGTACTTACAAAAAAACCATCTCGCAAATGAGATGGTTTTAGTTTTTTAGATAATATACAATTGCTTTTACCTCTTGCTCTGTTAGATTAAACCTATGTAAATAACAATGTTACTGTATTCTTCTTTTATTTTGACAGTCAATTGGTTTTTATGTTGAAGTAGGCTGTCTTGATGATTGATATAATCTATTAAAAAAGATAATTCGTATTTATCATTTTTAATATTTCCTACAAAAAAATTGTCGTTTGCTGCTTTAGAACCGTGACACGCTATACAAAATTTTGAATAAAGAACTTCACCTGTTTTTTCCAGTCTTTGCGAATTATAATCTAATACAAAATTTTCTGAATCTTTTTTAGGATAATTACAACTGAAATTTATCAAAAGAATTATTGTCAATACCAAAAGGTTTCGCATATAAAAAGATTTTTATACAATAAATATAATTCTTTTAATTTGGTACACGACAAAAAACATTATAAAAAATAATTTACTGATTTTCAGACCTAACAGGTTTTAAAAACCTGTTAGGTCTTGTCTGAAACAAACAGATGTTTAATTTTTGTCGTTTACTAAAAAGACTGTATTATATTCTTCAAACAAAAAAACCACCTCTTTCGAGATGGTTTCTATTATCAAAAATTATTTTATTTTCTTTGCTCTGCGTTCTCTGGCAATCAACGTATTTTTCATAAGCATTGCAATGGTCATAGGACCTACACCACCCGGTACCGGAGTAATCCACGATGCTTTTTGTGCAACCTCATCAAAAGCTACATCTCCTTTAATTACGTAACCTTTCGGGTTGGTTTCGTCAGCAACACGTGTAATACCCACATCGACAATAACCGCTCCGGCTTTAACCATATCGGCTTTTAAAAATTCAGGAACCCCCAAAGCAGTAATTACAATATCGGCTTCGCGGGTAATGGCTTCAATGTTTTGTGTAGCCGAGTGTGTTAAAGTTACGGTTGCATTTCCCGGATAGGCTTTACGGCTCATCAATAAACTCATTGGTTTACCAACAATGTTTGATCTACCAATAACTACCACATTTTTACCTTTGGTTTCGATTTTGTTACGTTCTAACAACTGTAAAATACCAAAAGGCGTTGCCGGAATAAAAGACTCCAACTCTAACGCCATACGACCGAAGTTTTCCGGGTGAAAACCATCTACATCTTTATCGGGATCAACGGCGTTTAAAACCTTTTGCTCATCAATGTGTTTTGGCAATGGCAACTGAACGATGAATCCGTCGATGGCGTCGTTATTGTTCAATTCATTTATTTTTGCTAATAACTCTTCTTCTGTTGTTTCTTCGGGCAAGGAAACCAACGTGGAATCAAAACCAATTTTTTCGCAGGTTTTTACTTTACTGCCTACATAAGTTAAACTTGCTCCGTTGCTACCCACTAAAACCGCTGCTAAATGCGGAACTTTTTCTCCGCGTGCCTTAATTTGAGCTACTTCGGCAGCAATTTCATTTTTAATTTCTTCCGATACTTTTTTACCGTCTAATAATTGCATGTGTGTTGTTGTTTGTAGTTGTTTTGTATGAATTTAAAAAACCTACAAAGTTATTGGAAACCTTGCAGGATTTATTTAGATTTTTAAAATTTTCGAAAAAATTATTTCATTCCCATACCTTTCATCTGCCCCATCATTCGCATCAGGTTTTTGCCTTGAGCACCTTGCATCATCTTCATCATTTTACCCATTTGGTCAAACTGTTTCAACAATTGATTTACTTGTTGTACATCGGTTCCGGAACCTTTGGCAATGCGTTGTTTGCGTTTTACATCTAAAAGCGACGGTTTTTTACGCTCGGCAGGTGTCATTGAATGAATGATCGCTTCGATGTGTTTAAAAGCATCGTCTTCTATTTCAACATCTTTCAACGCTTTACCCACACCGGGAATCATTCCTACGAGGTCTTTCATCGATCCCATTTTTTTCACTTGCTGGATCTGACTTAGGAAATCGTCAAAACCGAATTCGTTTTTGGCAATTTTCTTTTGGATCTTTCGGGCTTCTTCTTCATCATATTGTTCCTGTGCACGCTCTACTAAAGAGATTACGTCACCCATACCCAAAATACGGTCTGCCATACGATCGGGGTAGAACACATCAATTGCATCCATTTTCTCGCCCGTACCGATAAACTTAATTGGCTTGTTTACGATAGATTTAATAGAAATCGCAGCTCCACCACGCGTATCACCATCTAATTTTGTAAGAACAACTCCGTCAAAATTCAATCGGTCATTGAACGCTTTTGCCGTATTTACAGCATCTTGCCCAGTCATAGAATCTACAACAAACAACGTTTCGTGTGGTTTAATGGCAGCGTGAACGTTTGCAATCTCGTTCATCATTTCCTCGTCAATCGCCAAACGACCGGCTGTATCGACAATGACCACGTTGAAACCGTTTTTCTTAGCATGTTCAATGGCGTTGGTTGCAATAGAAACAGCGTTTTTGTTTTCAGGTTCAGAATATACCTCTACACCAATCTGATCTCCCACCACGTGCAACTGGTTAATAGCCGCCGGACGGTAGATATCACAAGCAACTAATAATGGTTTTTTATTCTTTTTTGTTTTTAAGAAGTTCGCTAATTTTCCGGAAAAAGTGGTTTTACCCGAACCTTGTAAACCCGACATTAAAATAACAGACGGATTTCCTGAAAGATTGATTCCGGCAACATCTCCACCCATTAATTCGATTAATTCGTCTTTAACGATTTTAACCATTAATTGTCCCGGTTGCAAGGTCGTCAATACATCCTGACCAATGGCTTTTTCTTTTACGCGATTGGTAAAATCTTTGGCAATCTTAAAATTAACATCGGCATCTAATAAGGCACGACGCACTTCTTTTAAGGTTTCGGCTACATTGACTTCTGTAATTTTTCCGTGACCTTTTAATATATGAAAGGCTTTGTCTAATTTATCGCTTAAATTATCAAACATACTTTTTTCGTATTATAACTAAAGTGCAAATATACAATAAAGTAAAAGATGTATCAAGATTTTGTTTCAGTTACTATTTTTTATCTATGAAGTACAAAAACAAATGAGAACGAAAACGAGATAATCAATTTTAGTTTTATTGAAATATCCTGTCTTTTAAAACCTAAAGATTAGTAAAATATGTTATTTAGGACTACTATCAGCCAAATGCCTTAAAATTAAAGTCTAAACTATATTCTTAAAAAAAATTAAATTGTAAATTTGAGGCGTATAAGTGCATAACTGAATTAAATTACAATGACAGATATAAAAACAGCAAAACCGTTTTTAAAGTGGGCAGGTGGTAAAACCCAGCTAATAAAAGACATTGAACGAATTTTGCCAACACAACTGACGAAACAGAAATTTACATATATCGAGCCATTTGTTGGAAGCGGTGCGGTTTTATTTTGGATGCTAAACAATTTCCCAAAACTTGAAAAAGCAGTAATTAACGACATCAACGAAGATTTAATAAATACTTACAAAACTATCGCTTCGAATCCAAAAGAATTGATTTCAATTCTTCAAATTTTGCAAGACGAATTTCACAGTTTAGAAGGGAACGAAGACAATAAAAAGGTCTATTACTACAAAAAAAGAGAACTTTATAACTCTAGAAAAGAAGAGCAAAGTGGTCAAGCCGCTTTGTTTATTTTTCTCAATCGTACTTGCTTTAATGGTTTGTATCGAGTGAATAGAAAAAATGAATACAATGTCCCTATGGGCGGTTATAAAAAACCAACAATATGCGACAAAGAGAATATTTTAGCTGTAAGTGAGGCTCTGCAAAAAGTTGAAATTCTGAACGGAGATTTTGAGCAAACATTAAATTACGCAGACAAAAATTCACTATTTTATTTTGATCCACCTTACAAACCGTTGAGCGAAACTTCAAGTTTTAATTCGTATGCGAAAGATGAATTTAACGACAACGAACAAGTTCGTTTGAGAGATTTTTGTTCAAAATTAGACGTTTTAAATCTTACTTGGATTTTAAGCAATTCGGATGTAAAGGGAAAAGACGAAAATGATAATTTCTTTGATGAGCTATATTCTGACTTTAATATTCAACGAGTCGAAGCAAAAAGGAATATAAATGCAAATCCTGACAAAAGAGGAAAGTTAACGGAATTACTAATTACAAACCAAACAGCTAATCAAGAATATGTCAGAGCAATTTAAAATATTCTTATCTCAACTTTCGGAAACCAACGCAACGCTTGATTATTTTACTGATTTTAAAAAAATAAAAAGCAACGTAAATAAGATTTCAATTAAACTCAATCAGTTAAATTATCTGATTGGAAAAGAAAATTTAAAAGAAGCTGTAAACGAACTTTATGACGAAAATCCGAAAGTTTTTGAAGTTTTGGACATTCTGATTGCCATTCGTAAAAACAAAAAAGCCAAAACTTTCAACAACAAAGGCAAAATTGTTTTACTTGATTCTTATTTCACATCGCCTGAATTGATTTTGGAATACATAGAAGAAACAGGATTAGCAGAGGTTTTTAGAAATAAAGACGTTACAAATTTGGTAGATTACGTTTTCGGAATCGAAGTCGGTTTAGATACAAACGCCAGAAAAAACAGAGGTGGAGATAATATGTCAAAAGCTGTTTCTTTGATTTTTGACAAGGCTGATGTTTTCTATAAAAAGGAAGTGAACAATACTATTTTTCCTGAAATTATCAGCTTAGGAGCTGATGTAAAACGATTTGATTTTGTCATCAAAACCAAAAAGAAAACCTACCTGATTGAAACCAATTATTATAATAGTGGCGGTTCAAAATTGAATGAAACTGCAAGAGCTTATTCCGATGTTGCACCAAAAATAAATCAATATCCTAATTACGAATTTGTTTGGATAACTGACGGACAAGGTTGGTTTTCTGCTAAGAACAAATTGGAAGAAGCATATAACATAATTCCGAGTTTGTACAATTTGATAACGCTTGAAGATTTTATCAAGAAAATTCAAAAGGAAGAAATTTTAGAATTTTAAAATATGTACATATCTAAATTAAGTGTAAAGAATTTTAAATGTTATAACGAAATTGAAATTAATTTTGATCCAAACTTTAATTTAATTATCGGTGAGAATAATAGTGGAAAATCAACTATTCTTGATGCCCTTAGACTTTGGCAGTTGGCATTTCAAAAATTTCTAAAAGATAGAACAAATAATCAATCAAGTTCATTTTATGCTTCTCAATTTTTTAGTTTTACTATTGATGATATATCTTTTTTAAGAATATTAGATTTTCAGAATTTATTTAAAAATAAATCTAAGAAAGATTTTGAAATCACCCTTACTATATCAGATGGTACTAATGAAATTATTCTACCGATAATTTTCTTAAAAACAACTAAAGGTCAAGTCCTTAATTTTCAACTTTGCAAAGAACCAAATCAAAGACCTGATATTTCAAAAAAAATATCAGACTTACTAGGCATACCTTTAGGCTCTGATTTCAAAGAAATATTTTTATTTACTTATATAAACCCAATATTCTTACTGCCAAATAAAGAGCCACAATACTCTAAAGGATATATTTTAAATAAGCTACGTGAATCTAAAGCAAATGAGATAATTAGAAATTTACTTTATGCTATTTCTCCAGAACGAAAAAAAATAAAAAAAGAGGTTAAGGAAGATAAATTATTAGAAATAGAAGACACAATTAAGAATATCCTAAACATTGGTGACATCTCATTCTCTAAACGATTAGAAGACGAAGATAGTTATATCAAGATTTTTTCTAAAAATGAGGTTTTAAAAACAGAAGTTGAAATAAACCAATTAGGAAGTGGTACTATAAATGTATTAAATATACTATCAGTGTTAGCTTATGGTGATTATGAACAATTCAAATTAAATGTCTTGATGTTGGACGAGCCAGATTCTCATCTGCATTTTAACCATCAACACAGATTATATAAACACTTAGAAAAAGTTTCACAAGAAAATAATAAACAAATTTTTATAATTACTCATAATTCAACTCTTATATCTCAATTTGACAATGTATTATTTCTTGAGAAGGACAAGAAAAAAATTATTCCAATACAATTAGAGGAATATTTGGAATCTCACTTAAAAAAAATTGATGAAAATCATTACAATGTAATGAAGGAATTAAGTGATGCTAAAAAAGAAAAGGAAAAGTTAGAAGAATTACTAAAAGAAAATGATAAACCAATAATTTTTTGTGAAGGAACTTCTGATGTTTCTATTTTAAAAAAAGCCTTTGAAAAATTATATGGAACGGAACTTTATAATGACACTATTAAAATTGAAGGAGGTGGAGGTGAAGGTGTGGTTGGTAATAAGGTAAAAAATAACACCTCTAAAAATGTAATCATCGGAATATTAGACAATGATTATGCAGGGCAACAACAAAAGAAAAAAATTATTTCCGATCATAGTTTTGAAGTTGTTGATGATACTCACTGTAAAAAAGGTAATAATAATATTGTAATTCTTCCAATTCCTCAATCAAGAATTGACTCTGCCGTCTATTTCGAGAAGAAAACATTTATAGAATATTTATTTTCTGATGATACCCTAGAAAATAAATTAGGGATAGAACTAACTCAACATAGAGGAGAAAACTTTAAAAGATTTGATGAATTAAAAATTGATTCAATAAAATCCACAATAATTAAAAATATAAATAACTTGGAAAGAGAAGATTTTAATCACTTTATTCCTCTCTTTGAAAAAATAGCTGAAGTTATAAATTATACATTACCAACAAATGCTTAAACCATTTTTCAAATCCAAAGACAAAAATTTCTATCTTCTTCACGGAGATACAATGGAACTTTTATCTCAATTTGAACATAAGTTTGATATGGTTTTTGCAGATCCACCCTATTTTCTTTCTAATAATGGTTTGTCAATAAAAAATGGGCAAATTGTAAGTGTAAACAAGGGAAAATGGGACAAATCCGAAGGATTTGAATTTATCAACGATTTCAACAGAAAATGGCTTTCGTTGGTTCGGGATAAAATGAAAGATGATGCAACGATTTGGATTAGTGGAACAATGCACAACATTTTTTCGGTTGGTCAAATTCTGACCGAATTAGGTTTTAAAATTCTCAACATTATTACTTGGGAAAAGACAAATCCGCCACCAAATTTTTCTTGTCGTTACTTTACATATTCAACTGAACAAATAATTTGGGCAAGAAAAAACGAAAAAGTTCCGCATTACTTCAATTATGAACTGATGAAACAATTGAATGGCGATAAACAAATGAAAGACGTTTGGAAGTTACCAGCGATTGCACCTTGGGAAAAATCTTGTGGTAAACATCCAACACAAAAACCATTATCGGTTTTGACAAGACTTATTTTGGCTTCAACAAAGCCAAATGCTTGGATTTTAGATCCATTTACAGGAAGTTCAACAACAGGAATTGCGGCAAATTTGGCAAACAGACGATTTTTAGGAATTGACCAAGAAGAAGAGTTTTTGACAATAAGCAAAAACCGAAAAATCGAGATTGAAAATCCTAAAATATCTGTTCTTTACAGACAAAAAATTGGTGGTTTCAACGATAAAAATGAACTTGAATTATTTATTTTAGAAGAACCAAAAGATCAATATAAAACAGAATTAAAACTGTATAAGCGGTAGTTTTTTGTGATTATAAAAAAAACAACAATAATTTATCTTTAAAAGATCTCCATTAGGAAAAATAATATTGAAGTAATTAATAAAAAAGAATATTATTTCGAAATATACTAAAAAGAGTAAATTCAAAAAAAACAAAAAAAAACGCCCCTTTCAAAAGAGGCGTTTTCGTATTTTTTACATTCTATTCGGAACATCAATTCCCAATAAAGCAAAGGCGTTTTTAACCGTTTGCCCTACTTTATCTGATAATTGCACACGGAATACTTTTTTATCGTGATTTGCTTCTCCTAAAATAGAAACCGACTGGTAAAACGAGTTGTATTCTTTAACCAAATCGTAGGTGTAATTGGCAATTAATGCCGGACTGTATGTTTTGGCTGCTTGCTGAATTACTTCCGGAAATTGTGCTATTATTTTAATTAATTCTTTTTCTTTTTCGTGAAGAGATACTTCGTTATCGTTCAGTACGACAGAACTATAATCAAAATCGGCTTTGCGAAGAATAGACTGAATACGAGCGTAGGTATATTGAATAAACGGACCGGTGTTTCCTGCAAAATCTACCGATTCTTTTGGATCGAACAAAATACGTTTTTTAGGATCCACCTTTAAAATGTAATACTTCAAAGCGCCTAAACCAATCATTTGGTACAAATTGTCTTTTTCTTCGGTTGATAATCCATCTAACTTACCTAATTCTTCTGAAATTTCTTTGGCAGTCACCGTCATATCGTTCATTAAATCATCGGCATCTACAACGGTTCCTTCGCGCGATTTCATTTTTCCCGAAGGTAAATCAACCATTCCGTACGATAAATGATACAAATGTTCAGCCCAATCGTAACCCAATTTTTTAAGAATTAGGAACAAAACTTTAAAGTGGTAATCTTGCTCGTTACCAACGGTATAAACCATTCCGCCCACATCAGGAAAATCTTTTACACGCTGAATTGCCGTTCCAATATCCTGCGTCATGTAAACCGAAGTTCCGTCTGAACGCAACACCAATTTTTCGTCTAATCCATCCGGAGTTAAATCAATCCAAACCGAATTATCTTCTTTTTTATAGAAAATTCCTTTTGCCAAACCTTCTTCAACCACATCTTTCCCCAACAAATAGGTATTGCTCTCATAATAATTACAATCGAAATCTACGCCAATGTTTTTATAAGTTGCCTCGAAACCAGCATAAACCCACTGGTTCATTTTTTGCCAAAGTGACACAACCTGCTCATCGCCTGCTTCCCATTTACGAAGCATTTCCTGAGCTTCTAAAATTAATGGCGCTTGTTTTTTGGCTTCGTCTTCGGTCAAACCTTTTTCAATTAATTGATTGATTTCGGCTTTGTAAGCTTTGTCAAATTCCACATAATAATTACCAACCAGCTTATCGCCTTTTAACCCGGTAGATTCTGGTGTTGCATTGTTTCCGAATTTTTCCCAAGCCAACATCGATTTGCAGATATGAATTCCGCGATCGTTAATAACCTGCGTTTTATATACTTTTTTACCGGCTGCTTTTAAAATTTGAGCCACCGAATAACCCAACAGCACATTACGAACGTGTCCCAAATGTAGAGGTTTATTGGTATTTGGTGATGCGTATTCTACCATTACCGCCTTTTCGTTTTCTTTTTGAGTAGAAAATCCAAAGGTTGCATCGTTTAAAATACCATTGAAAAATTGTGTGTAATATTTATCATCAATCACGATGTTTAAAAAGCCCTGAACCACATTGAATTTTGAAACCAAATCAACATTCTCTGTCAGAAAGGTTCCAATTTTTGTTCCTATTTCAACAGGATTTCCTTTCAACTGTTTAACCAGTGGAAAAACAACCATAGTAACATCTCCTTCAAAATCTCGTCGCGTAGCCTGAAATTCCACTTTATCAATTGTTAAATCGAATAATTGCTGAACTGCCTGCTGTATATACGGCGTTAAAATTTCTTGTAAAGACATTGTATGATTTTTTAAATTATTAAGATGCAAAGATAAAACTTTTAGTTGTTTTACCATTTATTAAAAATAACCGAATGTTTTTTCTTTATGGTGTAACATTTTAATCTAAACATAGACTAATTCATCAAACAATAAATTGAGTGGAAAATCAATTTTGATTACCGCTTAAAATCATACAAAATAAAAACAAAAATGAAAAAGAAGTACTTAACCCTGTCATTTATTATGGCTGTTTCTGCAAGTGTCTGGGCACAACAACCCACAAACGGTGACGGAATAATAAAAGGAAAAATTACCGAGAAAATTACTAATGAGCCTGTTGGTTTTGCTTCGGTTGCTATTTCGGCAAACGGACAAATTATTTCGGGCGATTTATCCGATGAAGACGGATCGTTCACCATTACCAATCTGCCAAATACGCAAGTAGAAGTTTCGGTAGAATACATTGGGTTTAAAACCTATAAGCACACAGTGAATTTATCTGCCCAAAAAACGGTTGATTTGGGAACAATTGCTTTAGAAACCGATGAAGAAGTTTTGGAAACATTAGTTATTGATGCAGAACGCAGCACTATGGAACAATTGGTTGACCGAAAAGTGATTCGTGTGGGAAAAGATTTATCTACCGCCGGTGCATCAGCTTCGGATATCATGAACAACATTCCGTCGGTTAACGTAGATCAAGATGGAAATATTTCCATGCGGGGCAATCAAAATGTACGTGTTTTAATCGATGGAAAACCCACGCAATTAGATCCTAAAACCTTGCTGAAACAAATTCCGTCTAATGCAATCGACAAAATTGAACTTATCACCAATCCATCGGCAAAATACAATCCGGAAGGAATGTCGGGGATGATTAATTTTGTGTTGAAGAAAAACATGCAGGATGGTTTTAACGGAAGCTACAACGGAAACATCACGTTTGCAAAAGTTCCTAAGTTTAATCAGGGTATCGATTTGAATTACCGCAAAGGGAAAGTGAACTTTTTCGGGAACTACAATTATTCTGATCAAAAAACATTTAACGACGGGATGATGACACAGTTAGATGATATGAGCGAGCAACGTTTTGATATAGTAAACGACAATAAAACGCACACCTTTAAGGTAGGATTCGATGTGTATGCTAACGATAAAAACACGTTTTCATTTTACACCAATCAAACATACGCTGACGGAATTGGTACGGTGGGCAACACTATTTTTTACCCCAACAATCCCTTGTTTCTGCAAACCGACCAGTATGAAGGATCTAATCAGTCGCAAATTTACAATGCCGCTTATAAGAAATTGTTCGCTACAGCCGGCCAAACGTTAGATTTTGAAGTAAATTACAGCAAGACCAACAACGATCAGGGTGGAAATTTTGATATTTTAAACCAAGGTACCAATCCGTACACGGATTATAGCGACAATACGGTTGATGCTGTTCAGGCGAATTTAGATTACGTACATCCATTTAACGAAAAAACAAAATTAGAAGTAGGTGCTGAATACCGCAACACCGGTATTGACAATACATACACAACCACAAATACGTTAGGCAAGCCTGCCAGTTTTGAATACAATGTTGATATAGCATCGGCTTATGCTACTTTTGGTTCAAAGTATGACAAATGGGGTTATCAAATTGGTGCCCGCTTAGAAAAGTATAACGTAGAAGCTAATTACATCATTGGTACAGAACCGGCCGATTTTAAAGACGATTATTTAACCGTTTATCCATCTGCCTTTTTAAGCTATACACCTACCCAAACCGATTTTTTCCAAATTAGTGCCAGTAGAAGAGTTGACCGACCAAATGTTTGGCAAACCAGACCTATTCGCGATTACAGTACACCACGCGTAGTGCAGATTGGTAATCCGCAATTGAAACCGCAGTTTACCAATTCGTTAGAATTTAATTACACCAAGGTTTTTGGCGTAAAGGGAAGTGCTACTTTCGGAGCTTATTACCGAATGATTAACGCCCCTATTGAACGTACATTTTATTTAGATACTTCATCTCCCGAAGCCATTGCCGAAAAGAAAATGGTCATGAGTTACGGAAACTTTGACGAATCTACCGCTTACGGTGCCGAATTATCTTCTAACTATAAAATTACAAAATGGTGGGATATTCAGCCAAGTGTGGAATATTATTTCAGAAATCAACGAGGGATTGTTACGGTTTTAAACCCTGACACGAACGAAGGCGAACTACAACAACGAGAAATTGACAACGGTGTTTTTAATGCCCGAATGAATAATAATTTCAAAATTACCAATGCATTCCGTGCCTCCTTATTCGGATTTTATCGTGGCGATGCCAAAGACATTAACGGAACCATGAAAGCCATGTATAAGATGGATGCCGGATTGCGTTACAGCTTCTGGGAAAATAATGCCAATGTAAGCTTGCGTTTCAACGATGTGTTTAATACCATGAAAGCAAGTTTTGAAGGCGATGCCCCTTACCCGCAAACAGGTGTATTTACCTGGGAAAGCCAATCATTATTTGTTGGTTTCCAATATATGTTTGGCAGCGGAAAGAACCGTGCCTTGCAACGTAAAACCCGTGACAAAAACGAAGTTCAAAACTCCGGCGGATTCTTTTAATATACAAAAACCGATTGAATGTTCTTCAATCGGTTTTTGTATTATGTTAAAAAAGCTTATTTTCGTATTTAACCAAATTCTTAAAAATGATCATAGAAACACACGAGCTGAGCTTTCAGTTCAACAAATACCACAAACTATTAGATAAAGTATCGATACAGGTTCCCGAAAAAAGTATTTACGGATTTTTAGGACCAAACGGTGCAGGAAAATCAACCACCATTCGACTGATAACAGGATTATTAGGCGAGCAAAATCCGGGAGAAATATCTTTATTCGGAAAACCGCTGCAAGAACAACTTCCTTTCGCTTTTTCGCAAATTGGCTGTATCATTGAAACGCCTACTTTGTATGCACATTTAACCGGTTTGGAACATTTAAAATTTGTTGCAAAATTGCAAGATACCAACGATTCAAAATTTAACGAAGTGTTAGATTTGGTAGGATTGGATCATGCCAAAAATATTAAATCTAAAAAATATTCGCTGGGAATGAAACAACGATTAAGCATTGCAATGGCTTTGATTAACGATCCTAAACTGTTGATTTTAGATGAACCGGTAAACGGACTGGATCCACAAGGAATCATAGAAATACGTTTACTGCTTCAAAAACTGAATCGTGAAAAAGGCATCACTATTTTTATATCGAGCCATATTTTAGCCGAAGTGGAGAAATTGTGTACACATGTTGGTATTTTGCACAATGGCATACTTCAGTTTCAGGGAACGATGAACGAGTTAAAAGCCAAAAACAGTCAGGCTTCAATTGTGGTTGAAGTTGCAAATTTAGACCAACATTTAAATATTATCCAACAACAATATCCCGATTGTATTCAAATCAGCGAAAACGAAATTCAGCTTAAATTTTCAAGCAAAGAAGAAATTCCGTCTTTCGTAAACTTTTTAGCACAACACAATATATCGGTTTACAAAATTCAGCCACAAGGCGGATTAGAAGAATGGTTTATTGATTTAACAAAACAAATAAAAACACTATGATGAAATTTTTTAAAGCTTTCGCAGCCGAAAATATAAAACTAAAACACTCGGGCATTCAAACTACCGCATTTATATTAGCTATAATTACATTCTTAATTAGTACGGGCGTAAGTATTTACAGTTATTTTACCGAGAAAGCAGAAGCTACCGAACCTGTTTACATATTTTTTGATACGTATGATTTGCAAACAACACCTTTTATAAATTTATTTTATCCGCTAATTATTATTGTAACTGCAGCTCGAATTACGCAGTTAGAACACAAAAACAATACGTGGCAATTAATAGAAACACAACCTGTTAAACGTGCTGTTTTATTAAATGCCAAATTTTTAAAAGCATACCAAATTTGTATTTACAGCATTTTAATATTTATGTTAGGCATTGTAGCATCGGCTACATTTACGTATTTAATTTCGCCCAAAACAGAAATGTATATTTTAGATATTCAATGGTTTTTTTTACTAAAAAAGACCGTTAGTTTATCTTTAGGTACCGGTTTTCTGTTAGCTTTAATTTATGCAGTATCGGTTCGTTTTTCTAATTTATTTGTTTCCATAATAATTGGTGTTGGTTCTTTACTTGTTGCTCCTATTTTAAGCACTTTTGGTTTACTGCCAAAATGGTTTCCTACCATTGTTTTAGACCTCAGCTTAAAAGCATCGAGCGATTTAGGCTATTGGCTAACGTATAATGAATATTTAAGTATCATAGCAACTGTAATTATTCTATTTATAATTACGTTTTGGTACGTTTTTAAAAACAAAAAATGGCTTAGCAACAAAAACACTATTCTTATAAATTATGCTGTACCTGCATTACTTTTGTTTGGTTTGTTTTTATATGTAAACCATCCTACCCAAATGATACAAAGCTACGAAACGGTAATAAAAGGTAGTGTTCCTGAAAATTCTATGATTAGTACAATTTATCTTTTAGATGGAACGATGAACGATACGCTACAAACCATTGAGGTAAAAGACCACCGTTTCCATAAGGTTATTAAAGATGATTTACCTTTGAAAAAATACCGTTTGGCTTGGTGGAGTGATAAAGGAGAGATGCAAGCATCTGTTTTGTTTTCTAAAAATGATGTAGTAGAAATTCAGTTTCCAGACAAAACAAAAAATCAATCGTTTAAAATATTAGGAACTCGTTTAGCAGAAAACTCGTTAAATGTAGAACTCGGAGGTGATGTTGGTTACATTAAAAAATTAGCCAATGATGGTAGTGAAAACAATGCCGAACTTATCATTATTCTTTTAAAAAACAGTTACAAGAAAGATTTAAAAACGGTTAACAAATTTAACACCAGCGATAATTTTGTTATTAGAGATGATTATACCGAAATTATTAAAAACGAATTATATTACAAATACAATTTAATCTGGATGCAATATAAAGATGCTTTAGCCAGATCTAATCCTAAAAACGAATATAAAAACAAAAGTATTCAGGATGTTTTAAATATTGATTTTAAGCCAAACGAAGATTTTATAGCAAAAGCAGAAAATGCAGAATATTACCGTTTTAAAATTTACGAATTGTTAAGTAAGGATACTTCGGATGGAGATATTTTAACGAAATACAGAAACGGTTTGGGTAATTTGAAAAATACAACATTGCAAAGTCAATTGGCGAAAATTATTTTAGAAGACAAACTGCCAAACGTAAACGATTTAAACGAAATAAATCGTTACGAAGAATTGTTTCTTCCGCTCATAAAAGACCAGCGAACTCATAATTATTACTCTAAATTTATCCAAGATAAAAAGCGTTTAACAACTGGTAGCAAGGCTCTGTCTTTTGAAGCGATCACTACTGATAATCAACCAAAAACATTAGAAGATTACAAAGGTAAATTTGTTGTTTTAGATTTTTGGGCAAGTTGGTGTGGTCCGTGTATTTATCAGGCAGATTATTTTGAAAAACACGCTATTGAATATAACAAAGGTAGTGACGTGGTATTTATTTCATTAAGCGTTGATCAAAAAGAAAGTGCTTGGCGCAAAAAGGTAAAATTAAACGATAAAAACGTAGTGCAGTTATTTGCAAAAAATCAAAAAGCTTTAAATGATTTTTACAGGTTAAATTCGATTCCACGCTTTATTGTTATTGATCCCGAAGGAAAAATAATCAACAGCAATTTTCCTTTTCCAGACAATTCTAACTTTAAAGTGATGTTAAATCAAGTGATTGGAAAGAAATAATTCAGAGAAACCTTAAAATTATAAAGACTTTTTTAATAACAAAAACCGATTGAAATTCAATCGGTTTTTATTTTACCTGGCAGGTAATTAGTCAATCTAATAAGGGATTCTTTGTTATTTCGGTCGAAGTAGAGAAATCTTAAATTATTGAGATTCCTCTTTCGTTGGAATAAACAAAATCAACAATTTAAAATGGATAATTTATATAATTGCAGACTATCATAAAAAGATATAATATATCACTTAACTCGTTGTGCATTTAAGAAACGAAAAATATCAACTAACGTCACTTCGAATGAGATTTCTGTAACCAAGTGGAAGAAATTTTGTATCGAGAAGTCTTTTTATTTAGTTCCCGATACAAAATCTTTCAGATTTTTACTCGAACTGACGAATTTTTGTCCAAATGCACAACAGGTTTATCTTAATTTTAATATTCTTATTCAAATACAAAAAAATCCCGATAAATACCGAGATTTTTTCACTATATCATTAAAAGTTAACTGACGGGCAATCGCACTTATAATTACTTTCTCTACATAAGAAATTAAACCCAAGTGTTAGCTGATGAAATCCTCCATTAGCAAAACGTACGTCTCCAAACTGGTGAGAATACGTATAGCCAACCAAAATATTTTTAAACTTAACCCCTAAAATTGGCGAAACTGAATGATAGCCTTGTTTTTTTACTTCATCTCCACTATCTTTCATATATTCTACCTGATCAAACATTGTTCTGTAAGAAATACCGGCAAAAAACTGTCCGTTAGAAAATTCCTTATACATTTTCAGGTTCAAATCTAACATTTTTTCCTGTGTTTCTTCGGTATATTGAAACAACACAGATGGCTCCCAAGAAAACCCTTGGTCTCTGTACGATCTATATCCTCTGTTTTTAGAAAACACATATCCAGCTGACACAATATATTTTCTTAAATTATCACTTTCTATATCCGAATAAATCTCACGATCCGAAGTAATTAAATTCTTAACTGTTGCATGTGCATAGAAATCTAAAAAATGGTAAGACAACCCTGCGTCAACATTAAAATAATTGTATTTTAATTCACTACCGTTTACAGACGGATCAAAGTCATGCCCCCACTCGGTTTGATCTAATTGCGAATTCACCATTCCTGCACTTACCCCAAAAGACAATTTATTCAAATCATAATCACTTCGTGAAAAAGTAATGTGATGAGCATAGGTTAATTTAGCCCCAACTTGTTTGTGATATCCATTTCTATCATTAAATGCGATAATACCAACACCTGATCTTTCGGAAATTGCCGTATTAAAACTTGCGGTTTGCAAGGCTGGTGCATCTTTCTCACCAAACCATTGCTGACGTGCGGTTAAACGAACTTTTGCACAGTTGGCAATACCTGCCATTGAAGGGTGAATTAAATAATAGTTATCTGTTAAATAATCTTGATACACAGAAATCCCTTCTTGTGCACTACTTATTTGTGATACAAATAATGAAGATATAGCAACTAATAAAGATTTAGTAAATATATTCATAAATTCTTTTTTTCTCTTTAGAAATGGTTAACAAATATATAAAAAACTATTATATACCATATAGTAAGTTTAAAATATATCTAACAATTTTTCCGAATTCAAATATGTTAATTTTACGTTTAAATTCCAAATATAAATATTCAATTGATATTTCTTTGTTAATTTTGAAAAAAATCTTAAAAAATGTTTAAAATAAATATAAGAGAGACTCAAAACCCGGCGATAATCAAGTTTGAATTTCCAGATTTTATCAGCTACGGCTCTAATTTTGAGTTTAAAAATATAGATGAAACATCAAACTCTCCATTAGCCAAACAATTATTTTATCTGCCTTTTGTAAAAACAGTTTATATTTCAGGAAATTTTGTTGCTGTAGAACGTTTTTCTATTGTTGAATGGGCTGATGTGCAAGACGAAGTAAAACAACAAATTGAAGATTTTGTTACAAACGGCGGTAAAGTATTGATTGAAACCGAAAGCGAAACAACAAAAAAAATCCCTGTTACGGTGTATGGTGAAACCACGCCGAACCCTGCGGTATTAAAATTTGTTGCCAATAAAATGCTTACTAAAACCGCTGTTGAATTTAAAAATATCGACGAAGCTAAGCCATCACCCTTAGCAATAGAACTTTTTAAACTACCTTATATTAAAGAGGTCTTTATTGATGAGAATTATGTTTCACTGACAAAATTCGACAGCTATTCTTGGGACGAAATCACCATTGAAGTCCGTACGTTTATTAAACAATTTATTGAAAATGGAGGAACAGTGATCAGTGAATCGCTTATTTCTCAAACAAAAGAACACGTACAGCAACAAGAAGAATATTTCGAAAATTTAGACGTTACATCGCAACAAATTGTAAATATCCTGGAAGAATATGTAAAACCGGCCGTTCAGTCTGATGGGGGAAACATTACTTTTGAAAATTATGATGATGTAACAAAACGCGTTACCGTAACGTTAAAAGGTGCTTGCAGCGGTTGTCCGTCTTCAACATTTACTTTAAAGAACGGTATAGAAAATATGTTACGCCAAATGCTACATAATAACGACATAATTGTTGAAGCACTAAACGGTTAAAAAATCAAGGTTGAGTTTCTCAACCTTTTTTATTTCATTTAAAAGCAATTAAAAATGCAAAATCAATTAAGCGGTTCTTATTCTCCCTATTTGCTTCAACACGCTAACAATCCTGTTTTTTGGCAAATATGGGACAATGAAAATACGGCAAAAGCAAAACAAACAGGTAAACTTTTGATCATCAGTATTGGTTATGCTGCCTGCCATTGGTGTCACGTTATGGAAAAAGAATGTTTTGAAGATAACGATGTCGCAGCTGTAATGAATACTCATTTTACGAGTTTTAAGATAGACCGCGAAGAATTTCCCGTGATTGACGCATATTATATGCAGGCTTTACAACTAATGACCAAACAAGGAGGATGGCCGCTAAACATTGTTGCTTTACCCAACGGATTACCGGTTTGGGGAGCCACGTATGTTCCAAAAGAACAATGGATAGATGTGTTGGAGCAATTAAACGATTTGTTTCAAACCAATCCCGAAAAAATGTACGATTATGCCGAAAAATTAAAAAACGGTATTGAATTAGCCAACAATACATTGGAGATTTATCCAAAAGAACCGTCAAATTTCAATTTAGAACCTTTACTTACAAACTGGAAAAAAAGTTTTGATTCTGAATTTGGCGGTTATCTGCGTGCTCCAAAATTTATGATGCCTACCAATTTGAATTTTCTGTATCAATTCAGCATCGAAAACAATGATTCTTTTATAAGAAACCACGTGGAACTGACCCTTACAAAAATGGCTTACGGCGGGTTGTTTGATGTGATTGAAGGCGGATTTTCCCGTTACAGCGTTGATCATAAATGGCATATCCCGCATTTTGAAAAAATGTTGTACGATAACGCACAATTATTAACCACTTACAGCAATGCTTATTTAACATCGAACAATGTACTTTACAAAGAAATTGTTACCAAAACCGTGCAGTTTCTTCTTACTAACTGGCAGGATACATCGGGCGGATTTTACGCGGCTTACGATGCCGACAGTTACAATACCGATGATAAATTGCAAGAAGGAGCTTATTATTTTTGGAAAAAAGAGGAGTTAAAACAATTAATCGATAAAGAAGAATGGGAGTTGTTTTCAGAAGTTTTTTCAATAAATACTGATGGATTTTGGCACGAAGCCGATGCATTTGTTTTATTTCAAAAAGATGACATAAATACTATTTCCAAGAAATTTGATAGAAATGCAGAACAAGTGTTGCAATTAAAATCAACATGGGAACAAGTGTTGTTTAAAAACCGCCAGAAAAGAAAGAAGCCGTTGTTAGACAATAAAATTATTGTTTCATGGAACGCCTTATTACTTTCAGGTTTATTGTCGGCAAAAAAAATCATTCCATCAAAAGAATTAGACGATGTTATTAATAATCTGGCTGATTTTTTACAGTTCAAAGCCTATCAAAATGACCATTTAGGTCATACTTACAAAAAAGACACGATTTATATAGACGGAAATTTAGACGATTACGCTTTTACAATTGAAGCATTCATTCATTTGTTTAACCATACACAAAAGATCGAACATCTGCAGTTTGCAAAAAGTTTACTCTTCCAGGCAATGGATTTCTTTTTTGACGAACAGCAAGTATTTTTTAAATCGGGTAAAAACAAGGCAATTGGCACAATTTTTGAAATAGAAGACAATGTTATTCCATCTGCAAATGCCTTAATGTCAAGAAATTTATTCTATTTAGGAATTATTTTTAAGAACAATTATTTCATGACACTTGCAAGAGAAATGACCAATAGAATAATTGGACAAATTGAATACGCGAGTGCTTTTTCAGAATGGTTAACAAACGATTTGATATTTAACCGTACTTTTGAATACATCATTGTAAAAAATGGTACAAAAGAAGAAGTTGAATCAATCAACAAGAAAAATACGTTTAAAATAATTTTAGATAATTCGTTAAATCTTCCTATTTTAGGCGACTATAAAAATCAGGATAAAAAGTTTCAGGTTTGCAATTTAAACAGTTGTAGAATTCAGACCAATGATATAACCGAAATTAATTAAATTTAAAAAAATGAAAAAAGCAGTTTTTATACTTTCATTAGGATTATTCTCTTTAGCATCAAATGCACAAGTAACCATACAAGATGGCGGATCTACATTAACTTTTAGAAAAAGTGCAGATTTTAATGATGCTGCCATTGCAGGTTCTAAATTTCTAAATGAGAATTACCAGAATGCCAAAGTAAATAAAGGATCACAGGATTTTCTTATTCGATACAATGCCTATACCGACATTATGGAATACAAAAACGGCAGTGATGTTTTAGAATTGATTAAAGAAAAAAACACCCATTTTGCTTTTCAAGACGGTAGTGTTTATGAATTGTTCACCTATAATTTAGGTGGAACTTCTTATGAAAGATACCATCAGGTTTTAGTAGAAAACAAAAATGTAAAGATTTCTAAATTTCAAAGCATTAAGTTGATCCCTGCGCAGAAAGCGACTAACAGCTACGAAAAAGACACACAGGCAAGTTACAAGCCAAACAGAGAGGTATACTTTATTACGTACAACAATCAAACGTTTGAATTTGATGGGAAACAAAAAACGTTAGATAAAATTATTCCCGGTAAAGCAGATGCCATTAAAAAATTCTACAAAGAAAATAAAATTAAAGAAAACGATACAGATATGATTAAGTTAGGGAATTTCCTTGCTACGATCTAAAAAAAAAATAAGACTTCAAAAATAATTTTTGAAGTCTTATTTTTTTGTGGTTAACATAAAATCTTTCAGGTAATAAGGCTCAAAATAAGCCATATCTTCAAAAGCATTTTCTGTGTATTTTTTATAGGACAGCCTACCCATTTGTTTTGCCGAAGGATAAATAATATCCTGATGATATACAAATTTTTCGGCTGTTAAAACCGTTGTACATTTTAACGCTCCATCTCCGATCAAATGGATGGTTTCAGTTAGATCTGAAAAAGAATGTTCCTCTACAATTAAAGCTTCTGCGTTTGATACCGGCTGCAATTTATTATCAAATACCTGAGTAAAAACTTCCATTCTTCTTGCATCAATCATGGGAACAATACACCCGGAATCAATAGCTAATTGTTCTGCCAAAACCGCTAAGGTATCAATGGCGATTAAAGGAATATCTAACGCATAACACAAGCCTTTTGCCGCTGAAACGCCAATGCGTAATCCTGTATAAGACCCTGGCCCCTTGCTTACCGCAATAGCACTTAGGTCGTTTAAAGAAATCTGCACCTCATTTAAAACTTCTTTTATAAAGCTGTGTAATTTTTCTGCGTGATTAAATTGCTCTTCAGACAGTTCTTTTACAGCTATTATTTCACCGTTTTTGCTTAAACTTACCGAACAGTTTTTTGTTGCCGTTTCAATGTTTAGAATATAAACCATAAGTACTAAGCTTTACTTTTTTTCTTTTTGCCTTTTATAATACGGTAAATAACAGTCCCCACAACAATTAATAATATATAAGGAAACGCCATTAAATACACAATTCCGTCATTTACTGCTTCGGCAGGCAAACCTGATTCTTCCGTTTCCAATACCGCTCTGCACATGGCACATTGTGCTGTTCCTTCGATGGAAGAAAGAACAAAGAAAAAAGAAGAAAGAAATACTGATTTTGTAAGCTTAGTGAACATAATACGGAGAAATCATTAAATATACAATAACACCGGTAACCGCTACATATAGCCACATTGGGTACGTAATGCGTGCCAGTTTTTTATGACGTTGGTAAGATCCGGAAATACCTCTTACAAAAGTTACCAGAACAAATGGAATAATAATGATCGACAATAAAATATGGGTAATTAATATAAAAAAGTATATATATTTTATGGCACCTTCACCTCCAAATTTGGTTTCTACAGATGTCATGTGATACGCCACGTACATTGCCAGAAAAGCAACTGAACAAACAATACAAACTTTAATCAAACGCTCATGCAACAGTTGATTACCCTTTTTAATTGCCCGAACTGCCAACACCAATAATATAGCGGTTAATCCGTTTATGGAAGCATAAATAGGCGGTAAAAAAGACAGTGGTTTTACGTTATATCCTAAATCATGCAGGTTTACAATAAATAAAATTGCAACAACTACAGGTATTGCTATTGATAAAATCCAAATCCAGATGTTGTATTTTTTTTCGTTCTGCAGAGTCTGTGTCATTATTCTTTGATTAATTGTTTTATATCTTCTTTAAGCATTTGTACTCCTTCATCAGTTGTTCCGTCATAATAGAACATCGGATAATCCATATTTTCCATATTACGCGAACGGATATTTCCTTTTTTGTCAATTAAAGCAAATAAACCCGAATGTTCAAATCCACCCGGCGCATCATCATTTTTTCCTACGTATAGATTGAATTTCTTTGAAAGGTCAAAAACAGCGTCTTCGGTTCCGGTTAAAAAATTCCAGTTTTTCATTGTGACTCCTAAAAATTCTGCGTGCTTTTTAAGATGTTCAGGAGTGTCGTTTTCAGGATCAATAGTAATAGATACGATTCCAAAATTAGCATTCATTTGAAATTCATTTTGAAGCTTCACCATATTTTCATTCATTATCGGACAAATCGTCGGACAATTCGAAAAGAAAAATTCAACCAAGTACACTTTACCTTCATAATCGGCATTGGTAATGGTTTCGTTATTTTGATTGGTAAACGAAAACGCCGGAGCTTTGCCAATTACTTTTAATTCTTTGCGATTAGCTACATTTAACCGATCGTTTTCAACTACTGAAGCGTTTTTAAAGCGATCTACAATTTTAGGAACGGCATAGATTCCAAAAACAAGTATAATTAACGAAATCCAGATGTATGAATTGTTTTTTTTCATTGTTGTTTAGTTTGTAATGTTTTCCTTTTTATTATTTTTTTTTAAGTGCCAAGCGGTATTCTGCCAAAATTACCTTTACATCGTCTGCCATTTCATTGTGCAAATCGGCTGCCGAAATGGTGTTATATCCTTCGCGGTATTCCTCTTCTCCTTTTTTGTTCTTGCCTTTTCTTCCGCGCAGGTTTAGCTCTTTATCAATGATATAAACCGTTGGCGTACCATAAGCCTGGTTTAAATTAGCAACCAACCCCAATTTTGTGTAATAATCTTTTATTTCGTCTGGTTCTGCCATTACGTAATACCAATGTTTTAAATCGATATTTTTTTGCAATTCCTGTTGCACGTGGTTAATTGTTTCTTCTGTACCTCTTGGAGCAATATAAACTACTTGAAAATCGACAAAATCTTTATTTTTATCGTAAATTTTATGTGCCAGATTGGTTATGTTTCCTTCAACATATTCGATATCGTTACCTGTAAATCCTAAAATGGTAATTTTATTTTTTAACTGAACTTCGGTTCCTGACATCGATTGCCAGTTTGCCGGCATTTCAGGAATGTTTTCAGTTACCACCGGTAATTTTATAAAGGAATTTACACCCGATGCAAAAAAAAGATAAGCCACAATGGGTATTACAAAAAGTGCTAAAAAAAGCAGTACTTTTTTCATTTTAAAAAGTTTTTACAAAAATAAAAAAAGGCGGTGTAATAACCGCCTTTTTAACTCTTATTTATAGATTAAAACAATCTATTTTTTTGAAAACCTATCTTGAGAAGAGATATTCCATATTTTGATTATATACCCGAGCATCAGAAAAATTTAAAACGAATAAAATACCCTCAAATCAATTTAAAAGATTTTTTATAAACATACACAATGCCTAAAACTTACTACTATAGCTTTATCTTAATCAAACTAATAAAAATGAGAAATAGTACTTCTGAGGTAAAGTTAAAAATAGGGCAATTCTCTATATGTTTCAACATATTTCCCCTTCTCAAATAAAAATAAGCTTCCACGGTATTTATTTTTTTGTTTAAGCGACTGTTGTTTCAAACCATTTTCAAATTCATCAAACAGTTTCCTTTTCTTATAAAAGCGATCATCTATAACATATAATTGTTCAGAAGGATTTTGAATAATCGTTTGTTCAAAACCTTCAATATTAACCATTACTAAAAACAATTTGCAGCCATTTTTTTTACTCCAATTTTCATAAACATACAATGGCTGACAATATTTACTATTACAACCATTCACAAATATATAAACCAATGCTTTATCATAATCTTTCAATTCTGTAAGTAATTGCTCGTGATTAATGATAAAAACACAATTCTTAACAGGCACATTTTCACGATAATCCTCTGTATAATAAGAACGATAAGTATTGGCAATATCTGCATAATTTTGTGAACACAAATTATTAAAAAGAAAACAGATAAAAAAAAGTGTCATGTATGTCACTTTTTTAAAAACCTTAATTAATCGAATAACCACCATATTCTCCTATGTTAATATCATAATTGTAAATACCTGATTTTATCGTATAAACAGTTCCCTCTGGATCAGAAAAATGAATATCTTCATCAATAATTAATGGAATAACATTATTGGGGTCATCGACTTCTTCATTAATATAAACATCAAAACTTAATTCATTGTCCTCATTTAAATTTTCCGAAGACAATATCATATAAGTTGGCGAAAGTGTATGATCATCTACTGGCTCAGGAAGTGTAGGGGTTGTAATTGGAGGAATAGGTGGATTGGGATTTGGAAACCACTCCCCATTACAAATACCAAAACCTTTTTTACAATCCTTACTTGCTCTATGCCAGTCCCATTTAGCAATACCTATATCAATGAAAGGTGAGTTTTCTTTTGCTTGTAACTCTGTTGTAGTTTTTTCTTCATTTGCGGCTGTTACTTCATCATTATCACAAGAAATTAAGCCTGCTGTTACTAATAAGGCACCTGTAATACCAAATGCTAAATGTTTAACTTTGTTCATAATTTTTATTTTTTATAATTAATTATGATAAATTAAAACATAAATTAAAACATAAATTAAAACATAAACAAATATTTTGTTAATTATTTTTTTTTTTACACACTTAATTTATTAAACAAAAAAGGCGGTTTCAAGCATATTTGAAACCGCCTTTTTAACTCTTATTTATAGATTAAAATATCCATCTGTATGAAGATGTTTGTAAAACATCATAGATATAATCACCTTCTATCAATACCAAACAAACCAAATAAATGATCAGGAAGAACATTGGGGCTACAATTGACCAGCGAAACGATGATTTCTCGCCTTCTAAGTGCATGAATGCCCACATAATGTAATAAGCTTTAACTATGGTAAGAATAATGAATATCCAGTTTAAGTAACTTAAGCTTAAGAAATCGTGGTGAAATAAAACATCTGGTTTATCAATCCCCAAAAGTACTTCTACTATAGTAATTACAGATAGAATTACGAATACTGTCCAAATTCTTTTTGTATTTGATGCGTGTGCTGCCATTTTTATTTTTTTTAACCAATTATACTAAATAGAAGAATGTAAATACAAACACCCATACTAAATCTACAAAGTGCCAGTACAATCCAACTTTTTCAACCATTTCATAGCTTCTTCTTTTTTCGTAAGTGCCCAACAACACATTAAAGAAAATAATAATGTTTAAAAGAACTCCTACCGAAACGTGGAATCCGTGGAAACCTGTTATGAAGAAAAATAAGTTTGCAAATGTTTTGTGACCGTATTCGTTACGAATTAAGTTAGCTCCTTCTACAACATATACAAAATCGTCGGCTCTTTTTAAACTCTCCTCGCGAGATAAAACCACTTTTTTGTGTTTGTTACCTTCTACGGTATATTGTGTTCTGATTAATACATCAGGATTTTTCTCTAAACCTGCTTTAATCTGGCTCATTGAAACCGATGTATCAGCACCACCTTTCATACTCCAAACGCCTTTGCTTTTTGTTAAAACTGCATCTTCTCTAACAATAGATGTATCTGCAAAATCTGCTAAAGCCAAACGTTTTCCGTCTTTATCAACAAACTGTAAAATTTCGCCTCCTTTTGTTTCAACGGCACCGTAAGTTCCGGTGATGAAGTTTTTCCACTCCCAAGCCTGTGATCCAACGAAAACAAGTCCACCTACAATGGTTAATAACATATAAGTAGCTACCTTCTTTTGTTTCATTTGATGACCTGCATCTACCGCCAATACCATCGTTACCGATGAAAAGATCAAGATGAATGTCATTAATGCCACATAATACATTGGTGCATTTACACCATGTAAAAACGGGAAGTGATTAAATACCTCATCGGCAATTGGCCAAGAATCCATAAACTTGAATCTTGTAAAACCGTAAGATGCAAGGAATCCGGCAAAAGTTAATGAATCTGATAAGATGAAATACCACATCATCATTTTTCCGTAGCTTGCTCCAAGAGGTTGAATATCTTCTCCTCCGTTCCAAATTTTTTCTTTACTGGCTGCTGTAGTAACTGTCGCTCCCATAAAAAGTTTAAATGTTAAAAAGTTCCCAAATTTACATCTTTTTTCTTTTAAAGAAAAGTAAAAAGATTATTTGTAAAAAGTAAAAAATAAAAACAAATACAACCACAAGAAACCAAGAAAGTGCCAAAACATCACACTTAACTCAATTCCAAGCGTTTGAGTTGCATTATATTTTTGTTTATAATGATTATAAATTACAATTAACAATGAAATTAGCCCCCCAATTAAATGGACAATGTGTACTAACACCACTATATATAAAAATGATGTGGTTATGGTACTGTAACTTCCCGTGAAATAATATCCGGCTGCAATTACCTGATTAAATCCTTGAAATTGCAGGGCCACGAACAACAAACCCAAAATTAACGTGGCAACTAACATTAATGTTGTTGTTGAACGGTTATTTTTTTTGAT
The DNA here is from genome assembly GCF_900108395.1 of Paenimyroides marinum. Taxonomy (GTDB): domain Bacteria; phylum Bacteroidota; class Bacteroidia; order Flavobacteriales; family Flavobacteriaceae; genus Flavobacterium; species Flavobacterium marinum. The sequence goes on from NZ_FNXE01000001.1 coordinate 120,766, forward strand.
GGCTTTTTTTGCTAAATGAAACGTTACACTGCTTAAAACAATTACAATGGTACTCCATAAAAACGCCTGTGGCAATTGAAAATCTTTCAACCAATCCGGGCGGCTTTTACTGATTACGTAAGCACTGGTTAATCCTGCAAAAATCATTACAATACTTGCCATACCAAAGATAAGCATGGTTTTATATGCTTTTGCTTTTTGTAATTGTTCTTTGTTTACTTCTACATTCATTATCGTATGAATTTATCTAAAATGAAAATAATCTGTATTAATGTAATATAAGTTACGCTGATAAGCATCAATGTTTTAGCCGATTTATCGGTTTGCTTACGGTATAATTGTATTCCGCCATACAGCATCCACAATCCTGCAGCTAAAACTAAAACTGCTGCTATGGGCGATAAATATAAACGACCTGTATAGCCTGTAGCCGGCAACAATGATGCTACGATCAACCAAATACAATATAAAATAACCTGTAATGCTGTTTTTTTATCTTTTTTACGGGTTGGCAACAAATAAAATCCGCCTTTTTCATAATCGTTATACAAGAACCAGCCCAATGCCCAAAAATGCGGAAATTGCCAAAAAAACTGAATTAAGAATAACATTCCCGCTTCTATACCAAATTGATCGGTATGTGCCACCCAGCCCAGCATAAAAGGAATGGCACCAGGAAAGGCACCTACAAAAACGGCTAATGGCGTTAATGGTTTTAAAGGTGTATAAACACTGGTATATAAAAAGATTGAAATGGCTCCGAACATTGCTGTTTTAGGGCTAACAATGTAAAGAATTACCAATCCCACTAATGTTAAAAGCGATGCCAGTATAAAGGCACTGTTTGTAGAAATTCGTCCGGATGCCACAGGTCGTTTTTTAGTACGATCCATTTTTGCATCTAAATCTTTTTCGATGATTTGATTAAAAGCATTTGACGCACCCACCATACAATATCCGCCCACGGCAAGCATTAGCAAAACTTTGTAACTAATTTGCTGCCAATCTTCTACCGCCAATAAATATCCGGCTAAAGTTGAAAAAACCACACTAAAAGCCAAACCTGCCTTGGTTATGGTTTTAAACTCGGATATTACTGAAGTTTTCATTGTTGTTGAAGTTGCTTCCAAAATAACTTGTTTGTTAATGAAATTTGGTCTGCAAATATACTTTAAAAAAAAACTTAAAACTAACTATTTACTGTTTTATAGTGTTAAACAAAACTCAATATTCATTGTTATACCTTATTTACAGCGATAATTCCTTTTTGTGACGATGTTCCAATTCTTTTTACACCCATTTGCAAATAAAACAGTACTTGTTCTAAGGTTTTAATTCCGCCCGATGCTTTCACAGATAGAGGTGTGGCGTTTTCTAACATCAGCATTATTGCTCGCGGGGTTGCCCCGTTTGGTAAATTGTTCTCCGTTTTAAAAAATCCGGTAGACGATTTAATATACACATTAGCATAGTCGGTTTCTTTAAAATTACGAATCACCACATTTTTGATTAAAGAAGTAAGCTGAATGGTTTCTTTTTCAGATAAAGCTGCTGTTTCTATAATCCATTTCACCGCTTTATGATGATTTAAACACAATAACGTACATTCTTTTACCTGGTGTTGCACTAAATCTATCTCGCCCTTTTTAAAAGCCTGATAATTTATTACAAAATCTAACTCGTCAGCACCCTTTGAAATGGCTTGTTGAGCTTCTGACAGTTTTTCTTGCAAACTCGCCGTTCCTTCAGGAAAATCAATTACGGTTCCCACTAAAACGCTGCTTTTATTCTCTGTTAGAAACCGCCTGGCACTTTCAACATATTCCGGGCGAAGCATTACACATTTATAGTTGTTCTTTACAGCATCATGCAATAATTCTGTAACCACATCATTGTTTTGCTCTAATGTTATATGGGCTTGCTGTGGTGTTTTAAGATAGGTAGCATCTAAAAAACCGGTTACGTTTTTCATTTTACTAAATTAAAGAAGCTGTATCAAACCTCTGATTTATTTTACTTCATAAATTACATAAACATATCCTATATATGTATCAAAAAGCGTTTTAAAAATGTAATAATAAGTTCCGCCAGGTAATTTTCTGTTATTTTTATCCTGCCCTTTCCATTGATCTATATAACCTTCACCGTGGTAATAAACTTCCATTCCGTAACGGTTGAATATTTTTAGCTCAATTAAATTAAAGATTTCAAGGTTAAACCCATCGTTCATACCATCGCCATTTGGTGAAATTCCTTTAGGAACTATACAATCGTTTACTTGTAACTCAATAATATTATCGCACCACAAATCGCTTGTTCCACTTGCTCTGATATAAATGATATACGGAAAACTTGGCGGCTGATAATTGGTTACATTTAAAATTTCGTTGATGTTGTTCTCTGCATCATTTTGTGTTTCAAAAAATTTCAGTTCGATCTCATCAACATAAGAAAACATTCGGGATAAAAGGATTTGTGCCAAGGTTAAATTTACTTCTAACGGTTTGTCTTTATAATTACAAATCATTAAAGGTTCTGTTAATTCGGTAAAGGGTTTCATTTGTGCTGTCAGCTTAAATGACGTTACATTGGCACAACCTGTTTCGTTATCTTCTACCCGAACCCAGATCGTTTGCGAACTATGACTTTTCACATCATACGATTCAATATTTTTTATACTTTTTATACCCGCAGTTGCATCTTCTTTGCTTTCGTGAAAGGTAATGGTTACGTTACTGTTTGTGCTTGCCTGATTTATTTTTGAGGTCAAATCAAAAACCACCACTCCTGTTTCATCTTCATCACAAGCAGTCATATCGGTAGGTTTATTAACTTCGGGTCCCTCTATCAACTGTACCTTTTCAGTATCTTCATTATTGTTTTCATCTATTTCTATAACCGTTCCGGTTTGGGTTCCATCATCATCAACACGGGCAGTTAATGTAAAATTATTATCTATGGTTTCGGGAATCGTTAAAGTAATGGTTCCTTTTTCAAATTCATTAATATCAATACTGCTTTTAGTTTGTGTTGTGCCCACCAAAACATCATCGGCATAGAATACTATGGGTACTTTTGCGACCAATCTTCCGGTTGAATTAGAATTATATACTGTGTAATCAACCTGTATTTTTCTGCTGTTACATTCTATGTCTACCTTATTAATTTCAATCGTAGCATCTGCAAAAAGGCTACTCAACGCAACCACTATATTGTTTATTATTACCAAATCTTGCCCCGTTTTTACCTGAACGGTCATTGAAGTATCTCCTAATGAGAGTACATTTCCTATTTGAAAATAATCAAGATCCATATTCCACAGATTTGATGAATTGGTAAAAGTATTGGTACAGTTAAAAACATTGTTCGATGGATTTAAAGGCGGATTACTGATCAGCTTGCCGTTAATCCTTAACTCTTCGGATACCGCAATGTTTTCATCTCCTTCCCAAGCTAAAAAACCTACTTTTGCATTATTGAGATTGGTTACATCTAATCCGTTTAAAGTAATAGTCACCGTAGCTCCTGATCCGTCTGCTATCTGAAAACCTTCATACAAACTTACCACTCTGTTGGGCAAGGTTAAGTTTTCATAAATGATAACAATTGACCAACCAGCGTAATTACTACCTGTGGGGCAATAAGGGGGTATCACATTTGTTAAATCTAAATCGGATAGAGTATAGGTGCCATTTCCTGTAGCTTCAACAAGACTGGTTACATCAGCAAATGCACCAAAGAAAGGAAGATCAGTTTGCGATGCTGTTACCGTGAAGGTTCTTTGAGCAGTTATTGGTGTACCGTTTAATTGTACATTTAAATCGGCTTCTGCCAAACTACCTGACCCCGACCAGTATAAAAACGCCCCCTGAATAGTATGTGGTGCGTTTATATTTAAGGCAGCACTTGATTGGGTTAAAACCGTACATGGTCCGCCGGTTCCGTTAGCAACTGTATTCATTGTGTTGCCAATCATATAAAAATCATAGTTACCGGTGTATTGCTTAAACAACGTTACCTGTTGACTATGTGCTACAATACCCGATAAAAGGATGAAAATGCGTAGTATTTTTATCATAACAAAAATAGTTTCAATAAAAATACAAAAAAAATAGTATTAATCAGTTAATCAAATGAATACTCTTCATATTCTACATTATTTTGTTTTGTTAAATAGAGAATCTGTCCTGCACTTTGAACAATCAACGTATCTTTTGACTGACCAAATTTATAAGGCAACCGATATTCTGCAATATTTTGCCAGTTATCCGTATTGAATTGATCTTCATATAAAGATTTAATGTAAAGATCCTCGTTATACCAATAGAATCTTTGTTTAGCATTACAATAATACATTGGGTCATTATCTGATTTATTCAAAAACCTTAAATATTCATTGTCTAAGTAAAATATTTCATTAATCCCTATTCTGGCAATACCGCCATTTGAGATAACAGGATCGTTATATTCCTTAGAATTATCTGGTTGATAAATCCCCTTCAATAACCAAAAACCTTTTAACTCTTCAGATTTTGGTTTGTTTTTATAATCGTTTATAGTGTCTTCAATCTCATTATCACAACTAAAAAATAAAGTTGTAATTGCAAAAAATATTATTTTTTTCATCATCGCTATAATTCTTTAATTAAATAGACATATCCTGAAAAAGTTTCGAAACGCGTTGTAAATACATAATAGTATGTTCCTGTTGGTAATTCACGTCCGTTTTTATCTTGTCCTGCCCATTGATTTGTATATCCTTTGCCAAACGTAAAAACTTCTGTTCCGTATCTGTTATAGATTCTTAATTCGTTTGGTTGATATACACTAAGGTCAAAACCATCATTCATACCATCAAAATTAGCTGAAACTCCTTTTTGTATCGGACAATCTTTAACCAGATTTATATGCATTTGTGAAGTGTTGTTTTCTTCATCAATTTCATAGACAATTCCTTTTTTATTTCCCGTATCATCCACACTAACAACCAGATCAAACCGATAACCAAACTTTTTAGGAATATTTAATGTAACATTGTATGTAGCTTGCTGACCAATACCTATTTCCTCTTCTGTTTCTGTGGTTTCTATGAGTTCATCATCGATATAAAAGGCAACAGGAGTATTTGCTTTTAAAGGATGATTTCCTTTATAGTTTGCTACGATGTATTCTATGTCAACAATCTGCTGATAGCAATAATTTTGATAACTGTTTATAAAAGTTGTTGCATCAGGAAAAACACTGTACACAGAAAGGACAATTGTATTTATCAACACGACATCGGCAGCTGTTGTCATTTTAATATCTAATGACGTATCATCTACTTCCACAAAATCGCTTAATTCATAAAGATCCAAATCCATATTCCAAAGCTCTGTTGAACCTGTATATGTATTGGTTCCATTAAAGGCATTATTTGGTGGATTTAATGCATTTGACACTATTTTATTATTAATCCGTAGCTCTTCTCCTATGCTTAGATTTGCATCACCTTCCCAAGCTAGAAAAGCAATTTTTGAATTAGCTGCATTCGTTATCCTGAATCCATCTAATAAGATATTAACCATTGGGTTACCTTCGTCAAGACTTTCAAATCCATCGTAAATGCCAACTAAATTATTTTCTATATCAGCATCATTATATACAACAACTACTGACCATCCAACATAATTACCTCCACAATACTTTGCAATATGCTTTCTCAAATCTAAGTCAGACAAGGTATATTCACCTCTTCCAAACTGTTTTACAATATTTGTAACATCAGCAAAAGCAGAAAAATAAGCATATTTTTTATCTATATCAAGATAAATATAATTGGTACGCTCTGATGTTACTTCTATACCATTAAGCTTTACATTTAAATCGGCTTCTTTTTCACTACCATTGCCTGACCAATACAAATAAGCAGCTACAACAGGTTTGTTTTCACTGAGATTTAACGGAGCAGATGATTCTGTTAACACCTCACAAGAGTTTGGATCCCCATTTGCTTGTTTGTTCAGCGTATTTCCCATCATGGTAAAATCGTAACTACCGTAAAACTGTTTATATAGAGTTACTTTTTGTGAATAACCTGAAAAACAAATAAGTAAAGTAAGGCAGTAAAGTATTTTTTTTGGCATTTTTAGTATATTTCAAAATTTATCGCAAAATATTAATTTTTACGGAATACTTACATAAAAACTTCTATTTTTATTAAAATTCTTCTACCGTATATGCAATCAAAGTCTCAAAACGCTCTTTATCCTTTACAAAATCCATTTCTATTGGCAGATAATACAATTGTTTTTTAGGCAGTTGATTTTGCAAACGCATATAATCTTTTTCTGTGGTAATGATTTTTCGTCCGTTTGCTTTTGCAACAATCTCCTTTAAATCCTGTGGGGTAAAAAAATGATGATCGGGAAAAGTAATTTGTCTTTCTACCGGACAGTTTAAATAATCGTAGAAATATTCAGGCTTGGCAATGCCGGCAACTGCAATAAAATCATCTTTTAAATCGTTTAGATCGATTTCTTCAACGGTGTTTGTAACGGAATGATGGTATTTTATACACGAAAAGAAAATATTGCTGTTTTCTATATTGATTTTATTCTTGATCTGTTCCATCTCCTTGTCCGACAAATCTTTGGGACATTTAGTAACAACTACAACATTTGCTCTTTTTACGCCCGACGTGCATTCGCGTAAATTTCCGGCAGGTAATACCAAATCATTATAAAACAAGTCATTATAAGCGGTAAGCATAATATAAAAACCTGCTTTTATTTTTCGGTGCTGAAACGCATCGTCTAACAAAACCAATTCTGTTTTGGGCAGAAGCTCTAAAATTTTTGTCACACCTTCTACTCTATCTGCATTTACAGCTACATTTATTTGCTTGAATTTTGAATGGTATTGAAACGGTTCATCACCAATTTCTTCTATCGTTGTAGTATCATTTGCTAAATAAAAACCTTTGCTTTTTCGTTTATAACCTCTGCTTAAAACGGCTAAATTATATTGATCTGATAATAATCTTATCAAATATTCGACCATTGGGGTTTTTCCCGTGCCGCCAACCGATAAATTACCTACCGCAATAACAGGAATCTCAAAACCGGTTGATTTTTTAATACCTTTATCGTACAACAAATTTCGCAAACTGGTTATGGCTGCATAAATCAACGAAAAAGGGAATAATATTTTGCGGAGGGTTTTCATCATTCTGTTTTATACATACCTTTTAAACTAAACTTTTGTTGGTCAAAAATAGAATCATTAACTATAAAAAAATTTGATGTAGTTGTTTTATTTGTAACTGCTATTTTGGTTATGCGGGCATTTATCATTCTTTCATTATTAATTATAGTATCCCGATATACTCCTTCCGTAATTCTTCCGGTAAATCTATCATTGTGATGATTTTCAAATTCTATTTCGAACTCATCAGTATCTTCGAAATCTTTAATTTTAAAATCCAAACTATCTTTATAATAGTTCAAATAAAAGATAGATACTTTTCTTTCGTTAGATTCATCAGTTTTCAACTTTGAATATTCAGAATACATTTTAATTTTTGCTTTATAAACATGCTTCTTTTCTGTTGCAGAAACTTCTAAATCATAATATCTACTATATTTTTTACTTAATTTATCATCTACATAGACTTTAGTTTGATTAAATAAAGTATCTTTGGTTTTATCTTTTGGGATTAGTAACTCTAATAATTGATAGTTTTTATCCCTCCCTTTAATAGAATCATAATCAAACTTCACCCACTCAATGGTGTATTCATCAGAAAATTTTTCTGCAATAGTATCTTTTTCTTTTGTGCAAGAAATTAAAAAGACAACTAAAAAAACGAGTAAAAAGTGTTTCATTAATAAATATACTTAAAGATTCGTACGAAATTACGATTATTTTTATCTTTGAAAAAAGATTAAAAACAAAGTTGTGCAATTAAAACAAATTATTCCGATTTTAGAAGAAATGGCTCCCACGGCTTATGCCGAAGATTTTGACAATGTAGGGCTGCTCATTGGCGATAAAAATACAGAAATCTCCGGTATTTTGGTTTGTCACGATGCTTTGGAACGCGTGATTGACGAAGCTATTGAAAAAAAATGTAATCTGGTGGTGTGTTTTCACCCAATTATTTTTTCGGGAATGAAAAAAATCACCGGTAAAAATTACGTGGAACGTGCCGTAATCAAAGCCATTAAAAACGATATTGCTATTTACGCGGTTCATACCGGGTTAGACAATCATAAACTGGGAGTAAATAAGGTTTTATGTAATACTTTAGGATTGGTGAATACTAAAATTTTGATGCCGAAAAAAGATTTTATCTACAAACTGACCACGTTTGTTCCGAAAGAATATTTTACAGAGGTTCAAAAAGCGGTATTTTCTGCCGGTGCCGGTGCTATTGGAAATTATTATGATTGTAGTTTTCAATCAGATGGAAAAGGTTCTTTTACCGGAAATGATGATAGCCAGCCGGTAATTGGTTCACAAAATGTTTTTACGGAAGTTATAGAAACCAAATTGGAAGTTACTTTTGAAAAACACCTTCAAACCAGCATCATAAATGCTTTGTTTAATGCACATCCGTACGAAGAAGTGGCGTATGAAATCACCAAATTAGAAAACCAGCACCAAAATATTGGTTTAGGTATGATTGGCGAGCTGGAAAACGAAATTCCGGAAACTGATTTTCTTCATTTTGTAAAAGAAAAAGTACAGACAGGCGGCATTCGATATTCTAACTTATTAAATAAAAAAGTAAAAAAGGTGGCCGTTCTTGGCGGTTCGGGAAGTTTTGCAATTGCTGCTGCCAAAGCTCAAAATGCACATGTATTAGTAACTGCCGATTTAAAATACCACGACTTTTTTCAGGCAGAAAATCAGATCTTGTTAATGGATGTCGGTCATTTTGAAAGCGAAAGATTTGTAAAAAATTATATTTTTGATTATCTATCAAAAAAAATTCCTACTTTTGCAATTATTTTATCTGATATTAAAACAAATCCGGTTAACTACATATAACAATGGCAAAGAAAGCAGAAACTGTAGAAGAAAAATTAAGAGCGTTATACGACTTACAATTAATTGATTCCAGAATCGATGAAATTAGAAACATGAGAGGCGAATTACCTCTTGAAGTGGAAGATTTAAAAGATGAAGTTACCGGGCTCACCACCCGTTTAGAAAAGCTTAACAACGAATTGCAGTTAATTGAAGAGCAAATAAAATCTAAAAAGAACGATATAGAAGAGCACAAAGCGGCAATTAAAAAATACAACGAACAACAAAAAGACGTTCGTAACAACCGCGAATTCAACTCTTTAACAAAAGAAATCGAATTCCAGACATTAGAAATCGAATTAGCTGAAAAACACATTAAAGAGTTTAAAGCAAATGTGGAACACAAAAAGAGTTTGATTGAGCAAACTTCAGAAAGATTAGATGTAAAATCAAACCATTTAGAACATAAAGAAAACGAATTAAACGGCATTTTGACAGAAACAGAACGCGAAGAAAAAGCGTTGATTAAAAAATCTGAAGAGTTTGCTGCTGTGATTGAAGACCGTTTGTTGAATGCTTACACCAGAATTAGAAACGGCGTTAAAAACCGCTTGGCAGTAGTTTCTATTGAACGTGGTGCATCAGCCGGATCGTTTTTTACCATTCCGCCACAGGTTCAGGTAGAAATTGCAGCACGCAAAAAAATCATGACCGATGAACATAGTGGTCGTATCTTAGTCGATGCAGCTTTAGCTACAGAAGAAAGAGAAAAAATTGACGATATTATCAAAAATTTAAAATAAATTTAAGCCTCTAATTTAATAGAGGCTTTTTTTATGGCATTCTGGAAAGATCTGAAATATAAAATACTTACAAAAGGTTTTGGTTTGTACATCAATTCCCTTCATTACTTAAATGCAAAATTTGCATCAGAAATCGCTTATACGCTATTTTCGGTACCTCGTGACGGCGTTTTAAAATCGCTGCCCACCTTTTTGGGATCCAGCTCAATGAAAAAACTTAAACAAGGATCACACAATATTCAAACGTATGAATGGTTTGGCGAAAAAGAAACCATTTTACTGATTCATGGCTGGGAAAGCAACGCCAACCGCTGGCAAGGTGTGATCCATTTTCTTAAAAAGTTAAATTACCGCATTATTGCATTGGACGCACCCGGACAAGGATTAAGCGATGGCAAAGAGTTTAATGCTGTTTTGTACAGTAAATTTGTGCATGTTGTCTGCAATCATTTTAAACCTGATTTTTTAATAGGTCATAGTTTAGGCGGAATGACCATGCTTTATTATATGTCGGTTTATCAACCCAATTTTGTAAAAAAGATTGTTTCGTTAGGCGCACCCAACCGCTTTTTAAGAATTACCGATAATTACAAAAAACTGATTTCGCTTTCACAAAAATCTTACCAGGGATTTTTAAAAGAATTCTCTAAAAGATTTGCCATCAACCCCAATGAATTCAACAGCAGTTCATTTATCAATTCTATAAAGATTCCCATTGGCATCATTCACGATAAAACCGACAAGGTGGTTCCTTATACCGATGCATTGGAAATTTTAGAAAAACACCCCAACCTTCCGCTTTTTACAACATCTAATTTAGGGCATAGTCTGTACAATGAAATTGTAAATGAACAAATGGTTTATTTTTTAGAAAATAACTGCTTTAAATCGTAATTTTGCATTATGGAACAGGAAGGTACACGAATTAATAAATTTTTATCGGAAGTTGGTTATTGCTCTCGTCGTGAGGCGGATAAATTACTGGAACAAGGCAGAATCACCATCAATGGAAAAGTACCCGAACTGGGTACAAAAGTTTTACCAACAGATGAAGTCAGGGTAAACGGGAAATTAATTTCAGAACGCGAAGAACCCAAAATATATCTGGCTTTAAACAAACCGGTGGGTATTGAATGTACCACCAATCAATCTGTCAAAAACAATATCGTTGATTTTGTAAATTATCCTGAACGCATCTTTCCAATCGGTCGTTTAGATAAAGATTCCGAAGGATTGATCATTATGACGAACGACGGTGATATTGTAAACAAAATTCTCCGTGCCCGAAACAACAACGAAAAAGAATATATTGTTACCGTAAACAAGCCCATTACCGATCGTTTTATCAAGAGAATGAGTGCCGGCGTGCCTATTTTAGATACGGTTACTAAAGAATGCCGTGTAGAAAAAATCAGTAATACCACATTTCGTATTTTTTTAACGCAAGGTTTAAACCGACAAATCCGCCGTATGTGCGAGTATTTTGATTATACCGTTGTAGCATTAAAACGCATCCGGATTATCAATATTTCATTAGATGTTCCTGTGGGAAAATACCGTGAAATCACCAAAACCGAGATGGCTGAACTAAACCGCTTAATTGGTGACAGTACCAAAACCGAAGAAGGAAGTTTGCCAAAAACAGAAAAAACATTGGTTAACAAAAAACCTGCACCTACTAAAGACCGAAAAGATTTTAAAAAGAAATTTGCCGAACAACGCCCATTACGAAACGAACGCAGGAATACAAGAGATAAGTAAAACACCTCACTGAATGCCGAAAGGATATAATTTTACAGCTATAGCAAATCACGCAAAAATTACGTACTTTTGTTTCAAACAAGTCTTTCATTATGTCAATCGAAGTACAAAATATCTCTAAAAATTACGGAACACAAAAGGCGTTAAATTCGATTTCGTTCACTATACAAAAAGGAGAAATTGTTGGTTTTTTAGGTCCGAACGGTGCCGGAAAATCTACATTAATGAAGATTTTAACCACTTATATTGAAGCAGAGAACGGAACTGCTTTAGTCAACGGATTTAATGTTAAAACCCAAGCAAAAGAGGTTCAAAAATCAATTGGCTATCTGCCAGAGCACAATCCACTGTATTTAGATTTATATGTTCGCGAATATTTGGCTTTTAATGCCGATGTTTATAAAGTAGATAAAAAACGTACGGACGAAGTGATTCAACTCACCGGATTATTGCCTGAAGCTCATAAAAAAATCGGGCAGCTTTCTAAAGGATACCGTCAGCGTGTGGGATTGGCGACTGCTCTGTTGCACAATCCGGAAGTGTTGATTTTAGATGAACCTACCACAGGGTTAGACCCAAACCAACTAACAGAAATCCGTGATTTGATTAAAAACATTGGCAAAGATAAAACCGTATTTCTTTCAACACATATTATGCAGGAAGTGGAAGCTATTTGTGACCGCGTAATCATCATTAAAAAAGGTGAAATTGTTGCCGATAACAAATTGCAGCAGATATTCAGTAATGAAAATGACCAAATTATTGAGGTGGAATTCGACTTTAAAATTGAAGAAGAGTTTATTAAACGTTTGCCTGACTTAAAATCCTTTCACAACATTCACGATACACAATGGGAGTTGGTTTTTAATGCCAATAAAGACATGCGGTCTGCTTTGTTTGATTTTGCTCAGGAAAACGGAATCAAAATTTTATCAATGCAATTAAAAAACAAAAATCTGGAAGCTATTTTTAGAGAGAAAACGTTGTAATGCAAACTGCTGAAAAAGGTATAAACTATTAGGTTATTGGCTGTATGTTATGTGTTTCAAAAATGATAACACCTTAAAGTCAAGCGACTTAAAACTTAAAACGTAGAACCTAAAAACTACTTATAAACCACATCTCCCGTGTATAATCGGGTTAGTTGCACCGTATCGGGTTTGTGGTACAGATAGATATTTCCTACGGAAGCAATGGTTCCCTGAATTTTATTTTTGGCAAATAAATGAATGTTCTGATTGCTTCGGTGGTAAACATCGACCGTTTTTGCTGTTAAGTTTTCAGCTTTTACCGAACCATTGGCACCGTATAATTTCACATCAAGCACATCGGTTTTACCTTTTAATAAAAACAATCCCACTTGGTTGTCTTCAACCGTAATCTTTTTATTATTAATTTTAAAATCAAATGCGGTCGAGGCACTTTCTTCATTAGGGAGACTTGTTATCAGATACAAATCAGGAAAGCGTAACGTATCAGTTGAATATACATTGAACTGCGTGCGGGAATTGATTCGTTTTAAGGTAGGCGTATGAATTTTCAACACTGCTGTTTCATAACTTTTCAATAGTTCGCACGAAACATCGTTTTGAATAGTCAAAACAGAATCTTTTACTGCGAAAGAAATTGCATCGATTCTGTTTTCATAAGAATCGATTTCCAGTTTGTATTCATTATCAGGAATAATTTCTGCCGAAACGTTCATTGGAATATCCACTGTGTGAAATCCTTGTAATTGATGTTTCTGTGTAATTGCATTTCCTTTTTTAGAAAAACAAGCATCTTCGCCAGAACATCCGGCAATAATCAATAATAATAAAACGATACTTTTCTTCATAATTCTATTTTTTTGCCACAGATGCACAGATTTACTAATTCTTTAGTTAATATTTATGCTAAAAACAACTTACAGTTTATAGCCCAAGCCTACTTCAAACGCTTCGGCTTTAGCGAAATGTGTTTTTAAAGACATCACTCCGTAAATATTTGGCGTTACATAATACCGCAAGCCCAAACGCTGATAAAACGAACCATTGTTCTTGTACTCATCGTGCACATAATAACCAATATTTCCTTCAGCGGTTAGTTTATTCAGATACCATTCATACCCAAGAAAAAGTCCAACGCGTTTCCAATCGGTATCTTTATTCATATTTTCTTCGGGAAACGAAGTCGCTAAAAACGGAATCAGTTCTTTTAACGAATGTGAAAGAAACAGATCAACACCTAATTGTGCTGCCCCGTAATTGTTCAGCGGTTTTTCTGCTACTGCCGCTATGTGATAAAAAGGTTTTTGTCCCATTCCAATAATATGGCTTTCATTAATGCCCGTTCTGAAGATCAGGTTGTAACGCATATTTTGCGGGTAATTATCAAAAGAAGAAGCACGTTGTACCTCGTCTTTATCAGAAAAATGATAGGTTACCCCCACATTTAACGCAACGGTATTGGTACTTGTATTGGGCGATTTTATGGTTGCATTAGAGTGATGTACAAACAACAATCCTGCATTAAAACCAATATTTTTCCAAATCCTTGCCTGATCGTAGCTTAGCATAAAATAAGTCGAAGGCATCCATTTAGAGCCATACGCCACATTTCTAAAATTGGTTTCTTTATCGTACGGATTGGTTGCATAAGCCACGCCCTGCCCCACTCTAAATTGTAACTTCCGGTTTAAAAAATAAAAATTGTAATGTCCGTACAAACCATACAGATCACCTAATGTTTCATTGTGATTATTTTGTGTGTGGAATGAAAAACCAATTTCGGGAAAACGATACGTGTGATGCCATTCTTTTGAGCCATTTACTCTGTGGTTCACTGAGAACAGATACCCCGTAGGCTTATTGGTAATTAAGTGCGAAATATTTTTACTGTGTGGCAGTATAGCCCCTTGATACGTTTGCAAGGATACATTCCAGTTTTCTTGACCAATTGCTGCCAGACATATAAAGAAAAACAATAATAAATAGGTCATTGTCATTCTGAACGAAACAAAGTGAAGTGAAGAATCTAACTTTTTACAATTAGATTTCTCATTCCTCGAAATGACAAAACGACAAAATATTCTTTTTATGAATCTAATCCTATTAACCACACTCAAGCTTGTTACTTAAAACAATCCATTAATTTCTGCATCAATCCTGTTAATAATTCCGCCCAAATCTTCCGGATTATCTACAAAATTAATAGGATCCACATCAATAATCAACAGTTTACCTTTGTCATAGCTTTTGACCCAGCTTTCGTAACGTTCGTTTAATTTATTCAGATAATCAATAGAAATGGAATTTTCATATTCGCGTCCGCGTTTGTGAATTTGTCCTACCAAATTTGGAATAGAACTCCGCAGGTAAATCAGCAAATCGGGGGCACCTACCAAACCTTCCATCAGCTCAAACAACTGACGGTAATTTTCATAATCGCGGTTAGACATCAGGCCCATAGCGTGCAGATTGGGAGCAAAAATGTGTGCGTCTTCATAAATGGTCCGGTCTTGAATGGTATTTTTTCCGCTTTGTTTCATCGTTAATACCTGGCGAAAACGACTGTTTAAAAAGTAAATTTGTAAGTTAAACGACCAGCGATCCATTGAATGATAAAAGTCATCTAAATACGGATTGTCCACCACATCTTCATAATGCGGTTCCCATTTAAAATGTTTCGCTAATAGTCTGGTCAAAGTAGTTTTTCCTGCTCCAATATTTCCGGCAATTGCAACTTGCATATCTTTTAATTTATCTGGTATAAATACATTTTTTCTGTTGTTAACACACTTAAAATCTTTGCGTTAAAAAAAACGGCACTTACTGTTGAAGTAATTTCTGTTAACTGCTCTGTTTTGTTTTGTTTCGTGTTAAACAAAAATAATTTATTGTTTAATATATACACCATTAAATCGTTATTAGTTGCTAACAATTTAGCATTTTCGGATAGATTTTTCTGCGGAATCACTTTTCCGTAGATGTCGATTCCGTAAACAACATCGTTTTTTTGCCAGTAAGCAAAGTTGCCATCTGTGGTTAAAAAAGTATAATCTGTTATGGGATTACTTACAAACTGCGGAAGCTCCTTTCGAGAGGAAATGATACACCACCGCTTGCTTGCCTGATCAAAAATCCAGATAGAAGCTTGTGCAGTGAGTGAAGCATACGCAGCATCTATTTCAGGAAAACGATCTGCCAACACCATTTTCTCTTTGATACTTAATTGGTTGTCTAACAAAACGATCTGCTGAATATTTTTATAAAAAACAAGCTGTTGCAACGGATTTCGTTCGTCATACCTGTCAATTTCACCCAAAAAAGGATCTTTAAACGTATAGGTTTTTAATTTTGTTTTTTTAGTGATTTCGTTGTTCTTAATAAAGACAGTATCGCCCAAATGATTAACAGCGTAATACGTTAATTGTGGTAATCGGGGAATTTCTTTCTGAAACACAGCCATTTGTGCATTTACGATAAACGCAGTAAAAAATACCATAAAAGCTGTGTTCCATTTTTTCATTGTTTATGATATTTTGTCTATCGGAACGAAGTGGATAAAGAATCTAAACTATTAAAAAGACTCCTCTTTACTTCTAAATGACAATTATGTCATTTCATTTCTGATAAACTGTGATCATGAAATCATATCTGTTTTTATCGTCGGATTTATGAAATTCTTCTGAAACCGTTTTCCAATCAGATGCTATTTCAGGAAAAAACGCATCGGCATCATCAAATGTAGCGTATACGTGTGTAATGATTAATTCATTGGCTACGTCCATCGTTTGCTTATAAATTTCGCCACCTCCAATTACATAAACTACTTGCTGTCGCTCTGCTTTTGCAAATTCCAATGCTTGTTCAATGGTTTGAAATACAAAGCAATTTTCTGCAACCGGATAATCTTTTTGCCGGGTGATAATCAAATGCGTGCGATTAGGCAACGGCTTGGGAAACGATTCAAACGTTTTGCGTCCCATTAAAATAAAATGACCGCTTGTCGTATTTTTGAAATGTTTGAAATCGGCAGGCAAATGCCACAACAATTCGTTGTTTTTCCCTATGGCATTGTTTTCTGAAACGGCCGCTACTACACTTATTTTCATTATACCGAAACTTTTCCTTTTATTGCCGGATACGGATCGTAATCTGTCAACATAAAATCGTCAAACGTAAAATCAAAAATGTCTTTGATTTCCGGGTTTAATATCATTTTTGGTAACGGACGTGGTTCACGCGACAACTGCAATTCTAACTGTTCAAAATGGTTGTTGTAAATATGTGCATCACCAAAGGTATGGATAAAATCACCATAGCCTAAACCGCAAACCTGTGCAATCATCATGGTTAATAAGGCATACGATGCAATGTTAAACGGTACGCCTAAAAAGATGTCTGCCGAACGTTGGTACAACTGGCACGACAATTTTCCGTCGGCTACATAAAACTGAAAAAATGCGTGACACGGAGGCAGAGCCGCTTTTCCGTTGGCTACATTTTCTGCAAACGAAACCGATGTATCAGGCAAAACAGAAGGATTCCACGCCGAAATCAACATTCTGCGGCTGTTTGGATTTGTCTTTAATGTTTCGATTAATTCTTTAATCTGATCGATTTCTTCGCCGTTCCAATTCCGCCATTGATACCCATAAACAGGTCCTAAATCACCGTTTTCATTCGCCCATTCGTTCCAGATTTTAACATCGTTTTCTTTTAAATAGCCAATATTGGTATCGCCTTTTAAAAACCAAAGCAGTTCGTGGATAATCGATTTTAAATGGAGTTTTTTGGTAGTAACCATAGGAAAACCTTCAGACAAATTAAAACGCATTTGGTAGCCAAAAACGCTTTTGGTTCCGGTTCCGGTTCTGTCACCTTTCTGCACACCGTTTTCTAAAACGTGTTTTACTAAATCAAGATATTGTTGCATAATCTGTTACAAATTTCGCTTGGATAATTCATCTCTTAAACGTGCCGCTTTTTCGTAATCTTCATTTAAAACAGCTAATTCTAACATATCGTTTAATTCCTGTACCGAAAAATCTGAAAATTCGTTACCTTTTTCTGTAGGAACAATGTTTAAGAATTCGTCAATAGCATCGTTGATTGATTCATCGTTATCATCATCTTCTTCATCGTCGTCGAAATCTTCGTCTGAATTTTCTTCTTCCTGATCGGCAATCTCTTGTTCGCGAAGATAGATTCCGGCTTTATCCAAAATGTTTTTATAGGTAAAAATAGGTGCATCAAAACGCAATGCCAGAGAAATGGCATCAGATGTACGTGCATCGATGATTTCTTCGACTCCTTCACGTTCGCAGATAATGCTTGAGAAAAAAACCCCATCAACCAATTTGTGAATAATAACCTGCTTTACCACAATGGCAAAGCGATCGCAGAACGTTTTAAACAAATCATGCGTTAACGGACGGGGCGGTTTTAAATCTTCTTCAATGGCTATTGCAATTGCCTGTGCTTCAAATGCACCAATGACAATAGGCAGCTTTCGCTCTCCATCTACTTCATTCAAAATCAAAGCATAGGCTCCGTTTTGTGTGTGGCTGTATGAAATTCCTTTAATTGTTAATCGTACTAAACTCATAGATATAAAAATAGCCAAAAAAGGCTATTAAACAAAGATACTATCTTTAAATTTAATAGCCTAATGAGAGTTTTTTATTTTGATTGGGATTTTTTTCTAAGACACTAACTACCATTCACGCCATTCTTCGGTAACATCTTCGGTTAGTGAATTATATCCTTTTAAATATCCGGCTTCTATAATAATTTCTGCTATTTGCTCTCTTTCATTTGTTTCAATCAAGGCGAAATCACATTTTTTATTTAATTCATTAAACTGAAAAACAGTTAATTGAATAATTTTTAATACTTCTTCTCTGTTTGATGTTTTATCGATGTTTTGAATAAAATCAGTTAAAATCGATTCGCACTTTTCAATATCATTTTCTGTATATGAAGGATCGGAAAAATCCATATACTCGGTCATCGATTTTTTTAATATTTCGATTTTTTTCAGTTGTTTCTTATAAGTATTTATAGTCATCTTTTCAGTTAGTTGATAATCATCTTCACCCTTTGAGTTATTAGAAATACAAGACAGCAATGTCCCAGAAAATAAAAACAGAATACTAATTTTAAAGTTGGATTTCATAGATATAAATTTTGTTGTTTGTTAGATCTTCATAATACCGTGAACCCTGATCAAAATGATCATTTATCTTATATTGTATTGAATTTTTAGAAGGGTTAAACCATTTTGGCTGTTCTGATGTTATCATCTCGTTCTTTATGGTATCAATAATTAGATTGTTTTCTTTCTTAAATTTATCCCAAAACGATTTATCCGTTTGCAGTTCCAAGAACAATACATATTCTTTTGTCCAATGTCCCGATTCCCAATATTGACCATTAATTACTTTTATTTGTTTTGAAGGTTTTGTTCCAATCCACAATTGATACACTTCTGTTGGATTACTTGAGGTTTTATCATAACAAGAAACCAAGAAAAAAGAAATGATTAAAAAGAAAGAGTATTTTTTCATAAATCTATATTAAACATTTTTAATGATTTTCGGTTTTTTACTACCAAATTTACAAAAAAAAACAGCCGTAAAAATTACGGCTGTTTGTATAAATGTAAAAGCAAATCTTAGTTATTATTCGCTTTAAACTCTTTTAATTTTGTGATTAATTCCGGTACTATCTGGAAAGCATCGCCTACCACTCCGTAATCGGCAACTTTAAAGAAAGGTGCTTCCGGATCTGTATTAATGACAACTTTTACTTTAGAAGCGTTGATACCCGCAATGTGCTGAATGGCACCTGAAATACCTACTGCAATGTACAAGTTTGCAGCTACCGGTTTACCTGTTTGACCAACGTGTTCTGAGTGAGGTCTCCAATCTAGATCAGATACTGGTTTTGAACACGCAGTTGCAGCTCCTAAAACGCTTGCTAATTCTTCAATCATACCCCAGTTTTCCGGACCTTTTAATCCGCGACCACCTGAAACAACAATTTCTGCATCGGCAATGGTTACTTTCCCTGTGGTTTTATCCTGACTTTGAATAGCAATATTGAAATCGGCATCATTTAATGTTACCGCAAAATCTTCAGCGGCTGCAGCTCCTTGTGCTTCAACCAAACCAAATGAGTTTTTAGCTAAAGCAATTACCTTAACATCCGAAGTTAATTCGGTAATGTTGAATCCTTTGTTTGAAAACGCATTGCGTTTTACCTGGAAAGGATTCGTAGAAACCGGCAATGCTACTACGTTTGAAGCGTAACCTGCCTCTAATCCAACGGCAACAATGGGTGCCATGTATAAAGAATCGGTTGTAGATGATAAAATAACAACTTTTGCACCTTCTTTTTGAGCAGCTTGTTTTACCACATCGGCATATGCTTTGGCATTGAATTTATCCAATTTAGTATCGGTAACTTTCAAAACTTTGTCAACACCGTAGGCTCCTAATGCAGAAACATCGCCTGCATTAACGGCAACCGCAGTTACAGTTGTTCCTAATGATTCTGCTACTTTTTTTGCATAAGAGGCTAATTCTAATGCAACCTTTTTAAATTTTCCTTCTGAAAACTCTGTATATATTAAAACTGACATTTTCGTTTATTTTTTAATTATAATTGAAACTTATTTTTGTCATTCTGACGAAGGAAGAATCTTTTAAAGATTTCTCGACAAACTCGAAATGACAAGCGTTTAAAATTTAGATTACTTTAGCTTCGTTGTGCAACAAATTGATTAACTCGTCTAAATTATCAGGACTGATTAATTTTACTGCCGATTTCGGAGCTGGTTTTTCAAATTTCACCGCTTTTGTTTTAGCATCTGCAGCAACCGGTTCCATTACGTTTAACGCTTTGGTACGGGCGGTCATGATTCCACGCATATTCGGGATACGTAAATCTTTTTCTTCTACAATTCCTTTTTGTCCGCCAATTACAATTGGTAAATCTGTTGTTAACGTTTCTTTACCACCATCTATTTCACGAACCAAAGTAGCTTTTGTACCCTCGATTTCAGCACCTACACAAGAATTTACAAAATTGTATCCTAATAAAGATGCCAACATTCCCGGAACCATTCCTCCGTTGTAATCTAACGATTCTTTTCCACAGATTACCACATCGTAATTACCTGCTTTTACCACTTCTGCCAATTGTTTTGCAACAAAAAATCCATCGGTAGGACTGGCGTTTACGCGGATCGCTTCATCAGCACCAATAGCCAATGCTTTACGGATAGTAGCTTCGGTATCAGCACCGCCAACGTTTACAACAGTTACGTGTGCACCTTGCTTTTCTTTAAACCATATAGCACGTGTTAATCCAAATTCATCGTTTGGATTAATTACAAACTGAACACCGTTTGTATCGAACTCTGTATCTCCATTAGTGAAGTTAATCTTTGCAGTAGTATCAGGCACATGGCTGATGCAAACTAATATTTTCATTTATTTTACGTTTATTAGATTAATTCTTAATTAGGTACGAAGATAAAAAAAATTTCAAAATATTTTACTATGCATGCATAATATTTTACATTTTGTTTTTATATCTGTTTGTAAATAAACGCATTTTAATAAATGTTATTTAGATATGAAATTAAAAACACCTGCTTTATCAATCTGTGCCGTTTTTCTTTTTATATATTTGGGGATTTATAATCTTTAAATTAAACCAAATGAAAAAAGTGATTTGTATATCTATTCTTACATTCTTTTCCATACTGAATTTATATTCACAAAATTTTAATTTAGATGAATATGAAATTTATATAAACGACACATTAATATCTAAGCCAGACTTTATAAAAAACGGACAAAATTTTAGCGAGGAAAAAGCCCAATCACTTCAATTTAAACCTATTTCAAACGGATATAAAAAAGCTTATTTTCTAAATGGACAAATATACTCAACAGGAAAAATTGAGAACCTTAAAGAAAACGGATTTTGGGAATATTTTCATTCAAATGGAAATAAAGCTCGCGAAGGAGAATTTATAGACGGAAAACCAAACGGAACTCACAAATATTGGTACGAAAATGGAAATTTAAGAGCTTTGGGCAATTGGAAAAATGGAGTTTACGAAGGAAAATGGGAAATGTATAGCGAAGACGGAAAAGAAACAATAGTACAAATGTACAAAAACGGAAAACAAGAAGGAGCAGAATAAAATCTTACTTTTTTTATCTCAAATTTAAACACAAACAAATTAATATTTCATATTTTTGTGCACCTATCAATTAGATGTTATGAGAACAATTCAATTTAGAGAGGCCGTTTGTGAAGCAATGAGCGAAGAAATGCGCCGCGATGAAAAAATATATTTAATGGGCGAAGAAGTTGCCGAATACAACGGAGCTTACAAAGCCAGTAAAGGAATGTTAGACGAGTTTGGTCCAAAACGCGTTATTGATACACCAATTGCCGAATTGGGATTTGCCGGTATTGCTGCGGGTTCAGCAATGAATGGTTTAAGACCAATTGTTGAGTTTATGACCTTCAACTTCTCGTTAGTTGGTATTGATCAAATTATAAACAATGCCGCTAAAATGCGTCAAATGAGTGGCGGGCAATTTTCTATGCCGATTGTTTTCCGCGGTCCAACAGCATCTGCCGGACAATTAGGTGCAACGCACTCACAGGCATTTGAAAACTGGTTTGCCAACACTCCTGGATTAAAAGTTGTGGTGCCATCAAACCCTTATGATGCCAAAGGATTATTAAAATCGGCTATACGTGATAACGATCCGGTAATATTTATGGAATCAGAACAAATGTACGGCGACAAAGGCGAAGTGCCGGAAGGCGAATACACCATTCCATTAGGAGTTGCTGACATTAAACGTGAAGGTACCGATGTAACCATTGTATCTTTCGGAAAAATCATCAAAGAAGCTTACCTTGCAGCCGATGAATTGGCTAAAGAAAACATCTCTTGTGAAATCATCGACTTACGCACTGTTCGCCCAATGGATTATGATACCATTTTAAAATCGGTACAGAAAACCAATCGTTTAGTTGTGTTAGAAGAAGCGTGGCCATTTGCATCAGTAGCATCTGAAATTACTTATATGGTTCAGGAACGCGCTTTTGATTATTTAGATGCTCCGGTACAGCGTATTACAACTGCCGATACACCTGCACCTTATTCGCCTGTTCTGTTAAAAGAATGGTTGCCAAATGCACAAGATGTAATAAAAGCAGTAAAAAAAGTATTATACAGAAAATAATTAAAATTTAATTTACATTTGTAACTCCAGCCAAAAGGTTGGAGTTTTTTGTTATGAAAAAATTGTTATTGGTCTTTTTTGTTTTAGCAACCAATCTGCTATTGGCACAAACAAAAGTGGGCGGTATAGTAATTGACACCAGCCTGCAACCTATACCTTACGCCAGCGTGTATTTTAAAAACACATCTGAAGGCGTTATTACCAACGAAGACGGAAAATTTTATCTGGAATCTGAAAACATGCAAGACACTTTAGTTATTTCTTTTACCGGATACGAAGAAGTGTATTTGCCTTTAACAAAAAAAACATCTCTTGATTTAAAAATCGAGTTGCAAGAAGACACCGTTCTTTCTGAAATTAAAATATATTCGGGAAAAACATCTAAAAAAGACAATCCCGCATTAGACATTCTCCGAAAAATATGGGAAAACCGTCGAAAAAATGGTCTGCATAAATTTGATCAATACACCTACCAGAAATACGAAAAGATTGAATTTGATTTAAATTCCATCGACAGTGCTTATATGAAAAGTAAACTGTTTAAAGGTATGGAATTTATTTTCGACAAGGTAGATACTTCAAAAATCACCGGAAAAACCTACCTGCCTATTTTCATCAATGAACAGGCATCAAATGTTTATGGCGATAACACTGCCAATTTAAAAAAAGAAATCCTTTCGGGGAATAAAAATTCCGGTTTTGAAAACAACCAGCACATTATGGCATTTTTAAAGGATTTATATGTAGAATATGACATTTACGACAATTATTTAAAGCTCTACGACAAAGATTTTGTGTCGCCTTTATCACGTACCGGAATCAACGTTTACAACTATGTTTTAAACGATACCGCTTATATCGATGGCAAATTGTGCTACAACATTGTGTATTATCCACGCAGAAAAGGCGAACTGACATTCAGAGGCGATTTTTGGGTAAACGATGGCACCTGGGCAATTAAAAAAATAAATATGGCTATTAGCCGAGACGCCAACATTAACTGGGTACGCGATATTTATATTGAACAGGAATACGAAGTACTGAACGATTCGGTGTTTCTATTAACAAAAGACCACTTGATGACCGATTTCAGTATCCGTCAAAACGAAAAATCAAAAGGAATGTACGGTAAACGTACCACCTTTTATAAAAATTTCAATTTCAACAAAAAAATGCCGTTGAACTTTTACAAAAGCGAAGTCAACACATATAATGAAGCACTGATGAACCGCCCCGATGAATTTTGGGAAGGTTACCGTTTTGAACCGCTTTCAGAAGAAGAAAAAGGTATTTACACCATGTTAGATCAGTTACAGCAAACCAAACGTTTTCAAACGTATGTGAATCTGGCAACTATTCTGGCAAGTGATTATATTCAGATTGGCAATTTTGATTACGGTCCCATTTTTTCGTCTTTCGGATTTAACGATATCGAAGGATTACGCCTGCGTGTGGGCGGACGTACGTATTTTGGTCAGAACGATATGTGGCGTTTAGAAGGCTACACCGCTTACGGATTTAAAGACGACAAGTTTAAGTACGGAATTTCGGGCAGATTTATGTTAGATAAAAATTCGCGTTTTATCTTTTTTGCAGGCAACCGCAGAGATGTGGAACAAATTGCAGCAACCTTATCTCCTATTACAGACGTTTTAGGACGCAGTTTTGCATCGAGTGCCCTGCTGGCAAGTGGCGACAATTCAAAATTATCAAACATCAACCTTTCTTCTGCCGGGTTGGAAATTGAGCCTTTAAAAAATTTAAAATTTTCTACCTCATTCAACTATAAAACCCTAAAATCGGCATCACCTACTTTTTCATTAGCTTATTATGATGAAAACGGAAACATTCAAAACGATTTAAAACAATCAGAAATCAACCTTTCCGTTGATTACACACCCCGCAGAAAAGCAGTGGGGCACGGAGTTGACAGAACCGATGTGGATTACAACTACGCCCGCGTTTTCTTTAATTATTCATTGGGAATCAAAGGAATGTTGGGCAGTGATTTTGACTATAAAAAAATTCAGTTGCTGTACCGCCACCCTATTATGGTTGGAGGGTTTGGTCGCTTCACTCCCACTTTAGAAGTCGGGAAAACCTACGGTACCGTTCCTTTAGGGTTACTAAGCGTTATTCCCGGAAACCAATCGTACTTTATCATTGACAATGCCTTTAGTCAAATGAATTATTACGAATTTATTACCGATGAATACATTGCATTGCATTTAGAACACAATTTTAACGGACGGATTTTTTCGCGTATTCCGGGCATCAGAAAATTGGGAATTCGTGAATTTGTAGGGATTCGTGGTGTTTGGGGAGATGTCTCAAAAGAAAACATTGCCTTAAACGCTTCAAATATTCTATACACCGCTCCAAAAGATAAAATCTATTATGAATACTTTGTCGGCGTAGGCAATATCTTTAAATGTCTGCGGATTGATGTAAACTGGCGTGGAAATTATTTAGAAAATCCCAATGTGCGTAAAGTGGGTGTAAAAGTAGTTTTTGGATTCTATTTTTAATTTGTAAAGAATTGAATTTTAACGTACTTTTGCAACCAATTTGAAATAAAAGAAAATTATATACATATGACGAATGTTGAACAATTCGATGTATTCATCGAAATTCCTGCAGGAAGCAGAAATAAATACGAGTTCGATTTTGATTTAAAAATGATGCGTTTTGACCGTTTGTTATTCTCATCAATGAAATATCCAACCGATTATGGTTTTATTCCTGAAACCTTAGCGTTAGACAACGACCCGTTAGACGTTCTGATTTTAACAACAGAACCTACGATTCCCGGTTTATTAATGGAAGTAAAGCCAATTGGTGTATTCTATATGGCAGACGACAAAGGAAACGATGAAAAAATTATTTGTGTTCCAACAGGCGATCCTTTAATGCGTGAATTAAACGATTTAGGTGACATCAACAAACACTTAATTAAAGAAATAGAGCACTTTTTCCAGGTGTATAAAGATTTGGAAAACAAAAAAGTAGAAACCAACGGTTTTGGCGATAAAGCAGCTGCTATTGCAATGATTAAAGAATGTCAGGAACGTTTTGCTCAACTATCTGAAGAAAAACAAAAGTCTTATAGTATCAGATAACAAAAAAAACCGCCAATTGGCGGTTTTTTGTCTTAAAAAGAATTATTTCTTAAATCGTAAGTTTCAAAAATAAGTCGTGCTTCATATTTCTTTTGCAATTCGCTTAGCAAATTTGATGATTTTTTAATATCATTATAAAAAATATCTTGGGCTTCTTGTTGCTTTTTATAAAGCTCCATCGCTTCATCGGTCGTTGCAAACTTAGTATCTTTTAAATGCTTTTCAAATTGATCTTCAATAAATTCCGGAGCATCTATAAATAATTGATTGTTATTTATCTTATCATAATACTCTTTGTTGATTTTACTATAATTCAAATAACTTTCAGATGTACTCAGTCTTTTAACTTCAGCTTCATATCTTAAAAATAACTCATCATTGGTAATGTCCTGTGCAAAAACAGTCATTCCAAAAAATAAACAAATTATACTAAATATCCCTTTTTTCATATTTCTTTATTTATAAATAAACAACTTTGAAAACTATCTGTACAATTCAATACTCTTATATCAAAACTACTTTGAAGTTTTGAATATATCTCATGATACTTTTCATCTTTTTCTTTGCCTTTATACATTTTCACAAGCTTTTCGTAAGAATTTGCATATATATCGGTAAAAGCATCGGTACATTCATAGAAAAGCTTTTCGCAATCTGTATCATTCAACCCCATTTTTTTTATAAGATAACTTTTTCTTTGCTCAACCCATTCTTTTCCGGTTAATTCATTTTCTGAATCAATTGATTTTTCAGCAAATGTGTGATTTACAAAGTAAGATAACAAAACATCATTACTTTTTCCATAAAAAGAAAAAGAAACAAAGGTTAATATAATAATAATTGTTTTTTTCATATTACATTCTTTAAGTTTTAATACGAAAGACTAATATAGCAACTATTTTTAAAATAAAAAAGCCCTCACGAGTAGAGAGGACCTTTAATTATTTATAAAACAAATTCTAAAACCGTTGAGGTAATAAAATCGAGTTGTTCTTTATCAAGTTCGGTGTGCATAGGCAAGGCAATTACTTCATCTACAAATTTATTGGTAACTGCAAAATCGGCATCGTTATAACGTTCGTCTGTATATGCTTTTTGTTTGTGCAACGGAATTGGATAATAAATTGCACAAGGAATTCCTTTTTCTTGCAAATGCGTTAACAAAGCATCGCGTTTTCCATTAGTGATACGGATTACATATTGATGAAACACATGATCGTCTCTTTCAAAATCAAACTTTGGAGTAATGATGTGCTCATTCGTTTCGAATGCATCGTTATAGACTTTAGCTGCATTTTTTCGGGCTTGATTATAGGTATCTAACTGAGGTAATTTTGCATTTAAAACTACTGCCTGTATACTGTCTAAACGAGAATTCACTCCTACTACATCGTGGTGGTAGCGTTCGTACATTCCGTGATTAACAATTCCGCGAATGGTATGTGCCAGTGCATCATCATTTGTAAAAATGGCACCGCCATCACCATAACAACCTAAATTTTTTGAAGGGAAAAATGATGTTGCTCCCACATGTCCAATAGTTCCTGCTTTTTTCTTTGTTCCATCGGCAAAAGTATAATTAGCCCCGATTGCCTGAGCGTTGTCTTCAATTACAAACAAGTTGTGTTCGTTTGCTAAATCCATAATCGCGGCCATATTCGCAGCGCGACCAAACAAATGAACCGGTACAATGGCTTTTGTTTTTGGAGTAATGGCCTTTTTTATGGCTTCAACAGAAATGTTCATTGTATCTTCTTCCACATCAACCAAAACCGGTGTTAATCCTAACAAGCCAACAACCTCAACCGTAGCGGCAAATGTAAAATCGGCAGTAATTACCTCATCGCCAGGTTTTAACCCCATGCCCATCATTGCAATTTGTAAGGCATCGGTTCCATTAGCACAAGGAATAACGTGTTTTACGTCTAAATAACTTTCTAAATTCTTTTGAAATTCGTGAACTTTAGGTCCGTTGATATAAGTTGTGGTATCTAAAACCTCCTGAATACCGGCATTAATTTCTTCTTTAATATGTTCGTATTGACTCTTTAAGTCAACCATTTGTAGTTTTTTCATTATTGAAAATTTAATATACAAAAGTACTATTTTTTCTTATTCAAAAAGAAAACCGCACTAATTCCTACAAATATTTTTGGGTTGATTTTTATCACAAACGATAATTAAAATGCTTGTCAGTTAAAATTTGTATTTTTGTATTAATTAAATCACAGCATGCGTTTTTTATATCAAACAGTTATCTTTTTAAGTGCACTTTTACTGCCCATCACTCGTTTTTTTAATAAAAAAATGCGGTTGTTCATAGATGGCAGAAAACAAACCTTTTCTATTTTAAGACAGAAAACAGATCGTTCTCAAAAATACATTTGGTTGCATGTGGCTTCTTTGGGCGAATATGAACAAGGTTTACCTGTGATGGAAGCTTTAAAAAAAAGACACCCCGATTATAAAATTGTATTGACCTTCTTTTCCCCTTCGGGATATGAAATCAGAAAAAACAATAAAATTGCTGATATTACTATTTATCTGCCGTTAGATACAAAACCGAACGTTAAACGATTTTTAGATTTGGTTCAGCCTGAAATGGTATTTTTTATCAAATACGAATTTTGGCCAAATTATCTGAATGAATTAAAAAAACGCAATATTCCTACTTATTTGGTTGCAGGAATTTTCAGAAAAGATCAATTATTTTTTAAGGGATACGGCGGTTTTTACAGAAAAGCTTTAACTGCCTTTCATCATTTTTTTGTTCAGAATGAAGTGTCAAACATACTTTTAAAATCAATTGGTTTTGAAAATGTTACCGTTCATGGCGATACTCGTTTTGACCGGGTGGCTGAAATTGTGGAACGTGTTCAACCTTTAGATTTTATAGAAAAATTTAAAAACAATACAGCTACTATTGTAATCGGGAGTTCGTGGATAGATGATGAAAACATTTATCTGCCTTATCTTAACAACAGCAAAAATATTAAGTTTATCATTGCTCCGCACAACATCAAAGAAGAAGATTTAAACAGGTTAAAGCAGAAAATCAACAAAAAAGTTGTCCGATATTCTAACTATAATCCGGATGATTTATCCACCGCCGATGTTTTCATCATTGACACGATCGGTATTCTGACACAAATTTATGCGTATGCAGATATTGCTTATGTGGGTGGTGCTTTTAGAACCGGATTGCACAATATTTTAGAACCGGCAACTTACGGAGCCCCGGTTGTAATTGGTCCGAAATACGAAAAATTTCAGGAAGCAAACGATTTGGTATCGTTAGGAAGTTGTTTGGTTGTGAATAACATAGAAGAGTTATCAAACACGTTTAATGAATTAATTAAAAACACTTCTTTGCGAAAAGATTTAGGTTCTAAAAACAAAAATTTTGTTCTAAAAAACAAAAATGCCACAAAAATTGTAATGGATTTTATAGAAAAAAATACCCAAGCCTGTAAATTATAAAAGACAACAATAACAAAAGAATTGACACCGTGTATTGTTCTTTCTTAAATAATTTAAGTTGAAACAAAAAGATGCAAAGCAGAGCAATAACTTTTACTATATCCTGAAATAGTATATTATACATTAAATCTTGAGGAATGATCGGATTTTTTAAATCCATTTGAGTATTAATTGCTTTGAGTATTAATTTTACAACAAGAAAAGCTGTTATTCCAAAAGCTACAACACTTAAAGTGTTTTTAATTTCTTTTCTCATACAAACGCTAAAAAACTGATAACTTATTTTTCAAATATATGATAAATCTTGAGCTATTAAAAACAGAAACTATTCCTGAAATTGTAAACCTAATGATAGATTTTTACGCAATTGACGGTTATCCTATCGATAAAGAAACCACTACAAATTTGTTTTTTGAATTTGTAAATAAATCCGAAGCCGGTAAATGTTTTGCAATTAAATATAACAACGAAATTTGTGGTTATACTATTTTGGTTCAATTCTTTAGTTTTGAAATGGGCGGTTATATTTTATTGTTAGACGAATTATATATCAGTAACAGTTTTCAAGGAAAAGGAATTGGTAAAAAAGCTGTGGAGTTTATCAAACAATTTGCACAAGAAAACAACTACAAAAAAATTGTTTTAGAAGTTGAACCACACAATAAACATGCAATTCATTTATATGAAAAAGAAAATTTCAGAAAGCACCACCGCGATTTAATGATTTTTCCTTAACTTTTTAGCTATTACAAAAATGCCTATTTATAAGTTATTTTTTAATTAATCATTTAATTTTCTTAAATGAAATTACCTTTTTTCCAAAACCACATCAATGGGTTTATTCATTCGGCGACCAAACTGCATAGCTTGCTGTCGTTCTTCTGAATCGCACAAAATATACATATTGTAAGGTGCCAGTTGCATGGTAAACGTTTTAAAATGTCCACCGTTTTCTTCGCCATCTGTATCCTCAATTTTCAGGTAGTATGCTTCCGCGTTAAATGTGTTAGTAACAGTAACCAGATAATGGTTATCAGCAAAATAATAAAACCATTTACCTTTATCAAAACCTTCTAAACGGTTGTTGTTCACATCAATTTTATAATTTCGGACAAAATGCAACGGTTGGTTATTATTTTTCCAGCTCAACTTAAAATTTTTGTTGATGACTTCGTTTCCATTCTCATCACAAATACTCATTTTTAAACCGTTGATGGTCTTATCCTTACCGTCTTCGTGCGGTTTTACCACAATATAACTCGTAAAATCGTATCCACAATGAATGGCGTCGCCAATTTGTGCATGGCTTGCCGTTGCGGTGACCAATAAAAATAAAGAGTAGATTTTTTTCATACAAAACAATTAAAATGAAAAGCTGCCTGAAATATTTTTCAAACAGCTTTATTTTTTATTTATTTTACATCGACCAATTCCACATCGAAAATCAATGTTGCGTTTGGTGGAATCACACCGCCTGCACCACGCGAACCGTAACCTAAATGTGAAGGAATCACGAAACGAGCTTTATCGCCAACGTTTAACAATAAGATACCTTCGTCCCAACCTTCGATCACCTGACCTACGCCTACGTTGAATTCAATAGGTTGCTTGCGTTTGTACGAATCATCAAAAACCTGCCCGTTCGTCAATTGACCTTTATAATGAACAGCTACTTTACTACCTTTGGCAGCTTGTTTACCCGACCCTTTTTGAATGTATTGGTAACGCAAGCCGCTATCGGTTTTCTGAAAACCTGCTGCAATTTTATCTAATTCGGCATCAATTTTAGCTTTTTCTTCTGCAATACGTTTTTCACGAGCACCTTCAAAAGTTCTGAACGCTTCAACCGCATTCCATTTCTGAGCTTCATCACCCACGCGAATGATTTCAACTTTATCCATTGCATCGCCCGGTTCAACTGCATCTACCACATCTTGCCCTTCAACTACTTTTCCAAAAACGGTGTGGTTATTGTCTAACCAAGGTGTAGCGATATGTGTGATAAAAAACTGCGAGCCGTTTGTTCCCGGACCTGCATTTGCCATTGACAATACACCCGGCGTATCGTGTTTTAATTCGGGATGAAACTCGTCATCAAATTTGTAACCCGGACCACCAGAACCCGTACCTGTGGGATCACCACCCTGAATCATAAAATCGTTGATCACTCTGTGAAATTTCAATCCGTCGTAATAAGGTTTTCCCTGTGGACGAGCAGTGTTTTCAAGAGCTCCTTCTGCCAAGGCAACAAAGTTACCCACTGTTCCCGGAGTTTTATCGTAAGTAAGTTTTACTAATATTTCGCCTTTTGGCGTTGTAAATTTTGCGTAAATACCGTTTTCCATAATAAAAAAATAAGTTACAAAGATATAAAATAAAGCTATTTTATAGGATATAATTGATGTTAAATGCCAAACGGTAGTCAGCTTCTACCCTGCCACCGGTTAAATTTTGATTGATTGGCAACATGACATTTATTCCGGCCGAAAACTTCCTGTATCCGGCTTCAATACCTAATTTACCAAAAAATATATCGCCTTTGGTATAAGGAACATCTTCTTTAAATTCTTGATTTGCCTGATATGTTTCTCCTGCAACACCTATTTGTGGAACCAATTGTAATTGATCTACCAAAATAGTATAAAACAACGTGCTACCGTAATTAAACTGATTTCCGAATTTATAATTTTTATGGTTTTCAGTTTTAAAAACATAACTCAATGTAGTATTTAAACCAAAATTATTGGCACGAACGATGTATTCGGTTGCAAGATTATAATCCCAGCTGCCGGTACCTAACTGAAAACTGGGATTGATACTTCCGTTATTTTTATTATTAAAAACTCCGGTAGGTACTTTAATTCCACCGCCAACAAGAATTTTGTGATGAAAAGTTGCCGTATCATTTTGGGTTTGATGCAAATTGTAAAACGTTAGTAAAGTAATATCTCCCAAGCCGCTTAAACTTTGAGAGTCGGTCATTTTTTCTCTATTCAAAAAATGGTAAGGAGCAAGAACCATTACATCCATTTTTGAACTTACGGGAATTCTCCCCCAAAGCTGTACGGTATTGAAATTTTCATCAATCCAAGGCGAATTATTAAACACTCCATCTCTGCTTTGATATTTTTGGTACATATATCTGACACCTATAAATTTTTCGCTCAACATAGAATTAAACCCCATACTGCCACCACTTGCAGAGCATCCGCAAGCATCACAATCATCGAGAAAATAGGCATCGGTTAATGAGCTTTGGTCTGACAATAAATTTTTAAATTGTGCATTTACTGTTTGATTCAACAATAAAAAAAGGATTAATAATTTTTTCATTTTTAAGTTTTGTAATAAAACAAAGGATTTTTAATATACTCGTAATCTGTTAAAGTCTTTAAAAAAGCAATCAATGCTTCCTTTTCCTCATTGGTTAGTGGAATTCCGGCTTTGGAATGCTGTTGTAACAACGGATCCAGATTTTGTGTATTTTGAACGCCGTCTGAATAAAAATTCAATACTGATTGTAACGATCCAAAACGACCATCGTGCATATACGGTGCGGTTAATTCCACATTTCGCAAACTGGGAACTTTGAACTTATAACGATCCTCAATAAAACCGGTAACGGTTTCTCTTCCTAAGTCATTTAAATTAAGATTAGGTGGTAAACCATTGTTGCGAAAGCTGTTGTCGGTAAAAATATCAGTTGCATGGCATGAAGCACAATTCATCTTAAACAGTTCTAACCCTTTCAATTCCTGTGACGAAAAATTTCCTCCGGATTCGTTCCGAACATATTTATCGTATTTAGAATCAGCAGAAATCATAATCGTCATAAACTGTGCTAAAGCATTTAACAGATTTGACGAGCTTACTTCACCGTTCTCAAAAGCTGCCCTGAACATTTTTACATACTCCGGATCTTGTTTTAATTTAGCAACGATAGCCGGTAACGTTTCGTCCATTTCTACCGGATTGTGAATGGGCACTACCGAAAGCATCTGCATGCTGTTTGATGCACCGTCGTAAAAATAGTCTGTTTGAAAAATTAAATTTTGAACAGAAGGTGCGTTTCTGATACCTTCCAAATTATTGATTCCATGGCTTAAATCATGCCCGTGATGTGTGAACGCATGCTGTTGTTCGTGACAAAACGAACACGAAATGGTGTTATCTTTTGACAATCTGCTATCATAAAACAATTTTCTTCCCAAAGCCACTCCCCATTTTGTAGGATAATTACTATTGATATCTTGTTTGATTTCAGGAAAACGATCGGGAATTTTAAAATCAAATTTTTCATTCACAGGAATATCTTCATAGCTATCGTCGTCCTGGCAAGCACAAAGCAATATCAGAGCTGACGAAAAAGCCATCAACCTAAATAGAATGTTTTTCATAACATTTAACTGTTAATGCTCAGTACCTGAACCATTATGAACGTGATCTACTTTAAACATTGCCTGTGTATTTGCGGCTATTTTCACAAGATTTTCTCCGCCCATTATTGCAGCACTTGTACCTGCTTGGTTTATGTTATCGCTTAATTTTATTTTATTGATTCCGTCTAAAATCACATTGGCATCGGCAATAATATGGATGCTTGGTTTATCGCCCATACGCACCCGTGCAGTTGTTGGCAGATTTAACATTATTTCACGGTAATTATCGGTAGCCGAATTACTTCCTTGATGTACTTGAAAATTGATCGACTCTGGATTGCTGTCAGACGTAAATGTTCCTTCAAAATTAATAAAGCGGTAACCTGTACTCCACGTCCACACCATATCAAGGCTGGTGGCATAATCCCAAAATTCCTGCTGAGCCGTTTCGCCTTCCAGATATCTTTGATTATCCACCCCGAGTCCAAATTTTATCTGTTTGTAATCACCTGCAGGAATATCGGTTAAATTAATCGTGTTAATACCCGATTCTTCGCTTACAATAAAATAGCTTTTATTTTTGGGATACACATATTCTGTTCCATCACTCTTAATAAAAATAATGTTGCTAATAATGTAATTTAAACGGTTTATAGTCAGTCTTTCGTTGTTTGAATTGGTGTACGATGCACCTAAGATTAACTTATCACCGTTTACACCATTATCAAAATACAATTGTGCTTCGCCAAAAGTATTTTCGTCAATAGCTGCGGTATCATCGCTGCTACAAGAAATCAAAAAAGAGGTAGTAAATAAAAATAATGCAATTGCTTTTATATTTTGTTTCATTTTAATTAAATTTTTAGATAGAATAAATCACTTTTTTGACTGATCATCAAAAAAGTAGCTATAAGGTTTTGTAACTGAAATCGTAGATTTAGTTAGTTTCTTTTAAATCGTAAAAAAAATTAAAATGAGGGTGGATGAAAAATAAAGCTCGAAAAGTTAAAATGATACGTTGCGTGGTACAAAAACAATTTTTTAGCAACATATTCTTTAGCTGAGAATAAAGAAAAATCAGTACAAATGTCCTGATAGAAAACAACAGTACTTTCTACTGAAAAATGCTTTTTATCGCTATTTTCGTTTTTAGAAGCATTTGCCATTTCTTTCATTAAATGACATTTACCGTTACATTTTAATTCTGGTTTATCTTTGTTTACACAAAGTTCGTTCTTAATATAGTCATAAAACACCACATACTCCACAATTGGAAGTATTGGTTTAAACAGCATAAACAATGCTAATATGACTATAAACTTTTTCACGGTACAAAGTTGAAAAGGTTTCGTTTTAAAAAGAAATTATGTAACGATTATATAAACAATTGGATTGATTATCATAATAATTCTTTTTTCCGGAATTGTTCGGGGGTTTCACCCGTATGCTTTTTAAAGAACGATACAAAATACGAAATATGATCAAAACCCAATTCAAAAGCAACTTCACTAACAGAAAGATTGGTGTAATGTAAAATACGCTTAGATTCCAAAATCAGATGGTTACGTATCATCTCTCCAGATGACATACCAAAATACTGCTTACTGATCTTATTAAGATAATTAGTACTTATATTTAATTGCCCTGCATAATACGAAGGAAACTTAAATAATTTATAATTACTATTGACAAGATTTTGAAATTTATACGCTTTTTCTTTAGCAAATCCGGGATAAATAGATTTTTTTAATGGTTTGTAAGAACGTTCGATTTCAATTAAAAAGATATTAAGGTATGAACGTAAAGCTTTGTGCATATCTTTTTTGCAAGACAAAAATTCGTTTTCTGCAAACGATAAGATACTGTAAAGCAAATTAAAATTTTCTTCAGAGAACGAAAAGACCAACTGTGCCTCTTTTTCTAAAAAAGCAAATTGATTCAGCATATTGTCATTGTATCTCAATGAAAAAAAATCTTCGGTAAAACAGATCACTTTCCCTTTGCAATCTGTATTAAAATGTAGTTTGCTTATACTTTTAGGTTTGATAACAACAAGCTGCAAATCATTTAACAATGTTTCACAATCATCCGCAACAATTTCTCCAACAGCTTTTTCGATCATTAAAATCATAAAAAAATTGTTTAGATGAAACTGTTGAAAAAGAGAATTTAAGGCAACTTTTTCTAAAGAACCAACATAAAAATTTTCTATATTATTACCAAACACATTAATAGTACAAACAGGTAAACTTCCTATCTGCATATATGATGTAAATTAAAATTAATACTGTTCAAATTATTAACTTAAATAAACAGGCGGCTTAATCAGCACTTTATAATAAGAATGGTTATACAAATTATTGTAGTGAAAGTTATAAATTCGCTTATTAATGTTAGAGAAAAAGGTAAAATTAAAACATTGAAAATCTTGATAAAAAACAATATTACTTTCTACCGAGAAGTTATGCGATGTACTTTTATCTTGCGTTGCCGATGCTTTTGCAAGTTCTTTCATTAAATGACATTTTCCGTTACATTTTAACTCTGGTCTATCCTTGTTTATGCAAAGTTCATTCTTTATATAATCGTAAAAAACCACATATTCCAAAACAGGAATAATAGGTTTTATCAACATAAACAAAGCTAATATAACAATGAGTTTTTTCACAAAGCAAAGATACTTGTTTTAAAAAACAAAACATATTAATAATGTTATGTAATTTTGCAGCAAATATTTTTTTATGCGTATTGATATTATAACTGTTTTACCCGAGTTGATTAAAAGTCCGTTTGAAGCATCGATTTTAAAAAGAGCCATTGCCAAAGGTTTGGTAGAAGTTCATTTTCACAATTTAAGAGATTACAGTACCAATAAACATAAAAATGTTGACGATTACCAATTTGGCGGCGGTGCAGGAATGGTGATGAGTATTGAACCGATTGACAAATGTATTACCAAACTGAAAGCCGAACGCACTTACGACGAAATTATTTATATGACCCCCGATGGCCAAACGCTGAACCAGCAAGTTGCCAACGCTATGTCAATGTTTGAAAACATCATTATTCTTTGCGGACATTACAAAGGTGTGGATCAGCGGGTACGTGACCATTTTATCACACGCGAAATTTCGATTGGCGATTATGTGCTTTCAGGTGGCGAATTGGGTGCTGCCGTTTTGTGTGACGCCATTATTCGTTTGATTCCCGGAGTGCTTTCTAATGAGACCTCTGCCCTAACCGACAGTTTTCAGGATAATTTACTGGCACCGCCTATTTACACGCGTCCGGCTGAATATAAAGGCTGGAAAGTGCCTGATATTTTATTGAGCGGAAATTTTCCCGAAATTGAAAAATGGCGCGAAGAAAAAGCTTACGAACACACTAAAAACCGCAGACCCGATTTATTAGAAAACGAGTAACTTATTGTTAATCAATATTTTATAAGGATAGTAATAAATTAAAATTTAATTCATAAATTTGAATTTAACTAACAAATTGTATGAATACACAAACTTTAAATAAAAAAATTGAATTAATCCAATGGCTATCTACATTGGAAGATAATTCTATTATAGAAAAACTACTGAAATTCAAAAAAGAAGAAACTAAAG
Source organism: Paenimyroides marinum (assembly GCF_900108395.1). GTDB lineage: Bacteria > Bacteroidota > Bacteroidia > Flavobacteriales > Flavobacteriaceae > Flavobacterium > Flavobacterium marinum. The sequence goes on from NZ_FNXE01000001.1 coordinate 158,197, forward strand.
ACTGGTGGGATTCTATTTCTGAAGTAGAAAAAGAATCAATCGAAAAAGGAGTTTCTGATGCCGATAATAACAAATTAGAACCGCACTCAAACGTGCGAAAAATCTATGAAAAGTGGCTTTAATATTAAATGGACACAAAATGCGAAAAAGGAATTAGGAAAAACGATAGAATATCTTGAGGAAAATTTTTCAGAAAAAGAAATTAAAAAATTGGTTCAGAAAATTGAAAGCATCATTGAATTAATATCCCGAAACCCAGATTTATTTCCAAAATCAGAAAACAATAAAATCTACAAAGTTGTTATTTTGAAATTCAACACTTTGTATTATCGTACTAAAAATAATAGTGTTGAAATTTTATCATTCTTCTCAAACAGACAAAGCCCTATAAAAAGGAAAATATAGAAACATCACATTGGCAAAATAGCGGATTTAATGCTAAATTGGAAGTTTATATTTTATCCCGTGTCAGCTTTTATATTTCCTTTTTTTGATAATTTAGCAAACGATTCAACCGTCAAAACTAAATTATGTAGCGTATTAAAAAACAACCATTTACACACATTTTTCTTTGATCATTCGCTGCAAAAGATAAAATGCACACAGATATTCTGTAACATTTTCAATAAGCCGCGACTTACCTTACAAAGAAATTCAATTATGAGAAAATTAGTAAAAAGCATCGCGTTATCTGTATTAACATTAAGTTCCTTCATCACAACTGCTCAAACAGATAAAAGTTTGTTGTGGGAGATTTCGGGTAAAGGTTTAGAAAAACCATCGTACGTTTTTGGAACCATCCACATGATTTGTCAGGATGACTATCTAATGACCGAAACCATTCAAAATACACTAAAAAATGTAGATTCGTATTATGCAGAAATTAATTTTGGCGATCAGCAAAATATAGCCATAATGCAAAAATCGATGATGAGTGAAATCCCCCTTTCAGAACGATTAGAACCTGCTAAATATAACGAATTAAAATCGCTTTTAAAAGAAGTAGTTGATTTGGATATTACTCAATTTGAATATTTTACCGATGCAGCCATTGTAAGTATGATTACCTTTAAATCGTTCCCTTGCACCGACTTTAAAATGTACGAAATGGAATTGCTTCAGGCAGCAATGCTTCAGCAGAAAAAATTAGGCGGATTGGAAACCGTTGAACAGCAAATGGAAATATTATCAAAATCTTTGGGTCAGGACGCCATTATTGAAATGCTTCACGATTTGAAAAAAGAGGGTTTTGAGAATACAAAAAAAATGGTTGAGCTTTACAAATCTGAAAATGTACAGGGCTTGTATGATTATATGAAAACAAGCAGTTACATGACAGATGAAGTGTATAACGAAATGCTTACCAAACGCAACCACAACTGGGTGAACGAGATGCCTGAAATTATGCAAAATCAATCGGTCTTTTTTGCAGTGGGTGCGGCACATTTAGGCGGAAACAACGGCATATTGAAGCTTTTAAAAGACAACGGTTATACAGTTAAACCTGTCAAGATTCAATAAACAACTTATTTACAACAACATAGAACAACAATTCCTTTCATATTTTTAAAGGAATTGTTTGTTTTATTTACAAATTATTGCTTATATTTGCCCCACTTTTGGATCAACCTCTGGCGAAAACCGTGCACGTTGGTTTGAATTAACTTAAAAAATTTACAAAATGTCTTTAGATTTAGTAAAATTCGTACAAGACGAATTCGTTACAAAAAAAGATTTCCCGGAATTTAACGCCGGTGATACCATTACTGTTTACTACGAAATTAAAGAGGGTGACAAAACAAGAACCCAGTTCTTTAAAGGGGTAGTTATTCAAAGAAGAGGTTCTGGTGCTACTGAAACTTTTACAATCCGTAAAATGTCTGGTAACGTTGGTGTAGAGCGTATCTTCCCAGTGAACATGCCGGCTTTACAAAAAGTTGAATTGAACCAAAGAGGTAAAGTTCGTAGAGCTCGTATTTTCTACTTCAGAGAACTTACTGGTAAAAAAGCTAAAATTAAAGAATTACGCAGAAAGTAATCTTTTAATTAAGATCATAAAAAACACCAATCGTTTGATTGGTGTTTTTTGTTTTTAGATTAATTTTGATGGTATTTATTAATTATGTTCAGACACAAAGGAAAAGGTAGAACCTATTCTCACAATCTTAAATTAGCATCTATTTTATCATTTGTTGCAGGAACTGTAAACATTACGGGGGTTTTAGCATTAGGTACCTTAACCACTAATGTTACAGGGCATTTTGCTTTTTTTTCAGAAGAATTGTTCTTTAAAAATATAGAAATGGCTTTTGTTTCATTGGTTTATATACTTTTTTTTCTTACAGGTGCTTTTGTTTCGGGACTATTAATAGAACTTGTTTCAAAATCAAAATATTATTTAGCTTATATTCTTCCTATCTCAATAGAAATTATAGTCTTAACTGCCTGCTCATTTTTATATTTATTGTTTCCTAATAGCATTTTTAATTATTCCATCCTCCTTTCATGTTTGTTATTATTTTCAATGGGCATACAAAATGCTTTAGTGACAAGAATTTCAAATTCAGTAGTCCGAACAACACATCTAACAGGTCTTTTTACAGACCTGGGGATAGAACTTTCTCAAATTATTACAAAAAAAGTAATTACAGAAAAGAACAAAATAAAAAGAGATATACAATTAAAACTTATTATTATCTTTTGTTTCTTTTGTGGCGGAATAATAGGTGGTTTTCTATACACTCGTTTTAAATTAGCTACTTTATTATTTCCTACTATTTTATTATTGTTTGCTCTCTGGTATGACCGATTGTTATTCCGTTTTTACTACTTTAAAAGAAAACACAGACATTAAATTTTAAACTTAACTCTTACAAAAAACTAATTTATTATATAATATAAGCAACTTTTTTATTGCTTCTTAACCAATTCTAAATATTCTTTTAGAATTTTGCCGTATTTGCTTTGAGCCACTTCAGGTGGGAAATTTCCGTAAATGGTATCCAGATATTTTTCGTTTACCGGAACAATATCGGTTAAAGTAATATAAGGTGCTACTTCGTTTTTATTATTTTTCAGCACAAAATTAACTGCGTTTAAATAATTCATTCTAATGGAACGGTTTAACACATTTTCTAAACTGTCGGCTTTTGCCAACTGATCGTTTTTTTGAGCCAGAATAATGTCCTTAATCAAATCGGTTTGTTTATGTGTGTAAACTGTTTTTGTTTTTAGATATTTTGAATACAACTCTTGATTTTTTGAACCTGTAACTGTTGCTCCGCCCGAAAAATTATCCAATGAGCTGTTAATAGTCAACTGTCCCGGTTCGGCAAAAAACAAAATAAAATTATCTAATGATTGCGATGTTCCTCTGTTCAATCCCAAAAACAGCACTTCAGGTTCTTTTAAATCAAAACTGGTTTCAAACGTCGATTTTCCTTTTAAAACAATACTGTCTAAGGTAACCAAAGTACTGTCTTTTAATTGTTGAATGTACAGCGTACCCTGTTTCAGTCCTTGAATTTCGCCGGTAATCCGGGTGTTTCCCGTTGTTTTTTTATCGTTACAAGCCCATACAGTTGCAGCGCAAGCAATTACTAATAAAAGTTTTTTCATATTTTATTTAAATAAATCCATTCCCGGAATATTTGGCATACCGTCTTTTGCAGCGGCAGCCAGTTCGGCTTCGTTAATTGCTCCGGCTTTTTCCAAAGCTTTGTTCAAGGTTAAAATCAAATAATCTTCTAATTGTTCTTTGTCGCTTAACAATTCGTCATTCAGCTCTAAACTTCTAATTTGTCTGTTGGCAGTAACGGTAACTTTCAGTAAACCATCGGCAGTTTGTTCATCAATTAACACGGTGTTTAAGCGTTGTTTTGTTTCTTCAACTTTCTTTTGGGCTTCCTGTAATTTCCCCATCATACCCATTAAATCTCCAAACATATTTTTCAATTTTTATATTTAATACAAAAGTATTAATTTCAACCAAAATCACTAATTATTAATTATGAAACACTCAAATACTTTTATGCTTGCTTTTTGTAGTATTTTTGCATCTTGTTCAACAACAAATACTAAAATGAATAACACAATAAAAGAGCCGGTTGCTAAAATTAGTGCCACAAATCTGGAAAAGCACGGCGACATACGTACCGATAATTATTACTGGTTAAATCAACGTGAAAACCCCGAAGTAATTGCGTATTTAGAAGAAGAAAACAATTATTATAATACGTTAACGGCACATACCAAAGATTTTCAGCAAGATTTGTTTGAAGAAATGAAGAGCCGTATTAAGGAAGACGATTCTTCGGTTCCGTATTTTTATAACGGATATTGGTATTTAACCCGATTTGAAAAAGGCAAAGATTACCCCATTTACACCCGAAAAAAAGAAACGTTAGAAGCCGAAGAAGAAATTTTATTCGATTGTAACGAAATGGCAAAAGGACATGCTTATTTTAAATTAGGCGGGTTAAATATCAGTGATGATAATAAATTTGCAGCTTTTGGGGTGGATACCGTTTCGCGCCGTGAATATACTATTCAAATTAAAAATCTGGAAACAGGCGAAATTCTTCCTGAAAAAATCGAAAAAACTACCGGAAGCAGCACTTGGGCAGCCGATAACAAATCGCTGTTCTATTCTCGTAAAGACGAACAAACCCTGCGTGCCGACCGTATATTTAAGCATCTTTTAGGGAGCGCCATAACAACAGACGAGCTGATTTTCAATGAAAAAGACGAAACTTTTAACACCTATATCTATCGTTCAAAATCTAAAAAATACCTGATTATTGGTTCAGAAAGTACCTTGACTTCTGAATATCAGATTTTAGAAGCGTCAAATCCCGAGGGGAAATTCCGCGTATTTCAAAAACGTACCCGTGGATTAGAATATTCTGTTTCGCATTACAACGATCATTTTTACATTGTGACCAATAAAGACAAGGCAACCAATTTTAAACTGATGATTACGCCCGAAACGGCTACTACTAAAGAAAACTGGAAAGATCTAATTCCACATCGTGAAGATGTTTTGTTGGAAGGAATCGATATTTTTAAAGATTATCTGGTGGTTTCAGAACGTTTTAACGGGTTGTCTCAAATCAAAATTCAGCCTTGGGACAATCCGGAACAGTCTTATTATTTACCTTTTAACAGTGAAACTTTTACCGCATATACTACGACTAACGTAGATTTTGACACCGAAATTCTTCGATATGGATACCAGTCAATGGCAACCCCTTCATCGGTGATCGATTTTAACATGCGTACCAAAGAAAAAACGGTTAAAAAAGAACAGGAAGTTTTAGGAGGAAAATTCAACAAAGAAAATTATACCGAGGAACGTGTATGGGCAACGGCTGCCGATGGAACTAAAATTCCGATTTCGTTGGTTTATAAAAAAGGAATGAAAAAAGACGGAACAAATCCGTTACTGCAATATGCTTACGGTTCGTACGGTTCTACCATGGAACCTTATTTTTCTACGGTTCGTTTAAGTTTGTTAGACCGTGGTTTTGTGTACGCTATTGCTCATATTCGCGGCGGCGAAGATTTAGGCCGTGAATGGTACGAAAACGGAAAACTGCTTAAAAAGAAAAACACATTTACCGATTTTATCGATTGTTCTAAATTTTTAATTGACCAGAAATACACCTCGCCAAAACATTTGTATGCCGAAGGCGGATCTGCAGGCGGTTTGTTAATGGGTGTGGTTTTAAACGATGCACCCGAACTGTATAACGGCGTTATTGCACAGGTTCCGTTTGTTGATGTGGTTACTACTATGTTAGACGATTCTATTCCGTTAACTACAGGCGAGTACGACGAATGGGGAAATCCGAACGAAAAAGAATATTACGATTACATGAAATCTTATTCGCCTTACGATAACGTAAAAGCGCAAGATTACCCAAACCTATATATTTCAACAGGATTCCACGACTCACAAGTGCAATATTGGGAACCCGCAAAATGGATTGCCAAGCTGCGTGCAATGCGAACCAATAAAAAGTTATTATTTCTGGATACCAATATGGATGCCGGTCATGGTGGTGCCTCAGGACGCTTTGAAGCATTAAAAGAAGTCGCTAAAGAATATGCGTTCCTTTTTGATTTAGAAGGAATTAAGAAGTAATCTTTTTTCAATTTATAAACACCCCCTGCCAGAGTTCTAACTCTGGCAGGGGGTGTTTATTACTACAAGTTGTAAAATTAATATTCTTCAATCAATAAAGAAGGCGAAAGATTTAATTTTACAGTCAAATTACGAATCATTTTAACGGTAAGTTTTCTTTTTCTGTTCAATATTTCAGATACTTTGCTTTTTCCGCCTATAGCATCTATCAAATCCGTTTGTTTCAACTGCATTTCTTCCATTCTTATTTTGATAGCTTCAATTGGATCGGGAGCTGTTATCGGATAGTTTTTCTTTTCATATTCATCTATCAAAATAGCAAGAATATCAGCTTCGTCGCTTTCGGGCGTACCCGCTTTTGCATCAAAAAGAACTTCTAATTTTGACAATGCTTCTATATAATCTGTTTCTGTTTTTATAGGTTTTATGTTCATAGTTTATATCTTTTAAATGGTGTTCGCATCAATTTTATCATATTCCGTACGTATTCCAATAAAACGAATGAAAACCCATTGTTTTTCAAAATTAAATTTCGCTACCAATCTGTAACTATTGCCTTTAATGTTAAATACAATTCGGTTACTTTTAAGAATACTTGCATTCACATAGGTTTGCTTTACTTTGTTTGGATTGTCCCAGATAGAATTTTTCACCGTATCATACCACGTCTTCAAATATTGTTCTGAGTCCGAATGCTTTTCCCAAAACTGACGTAGTGTACTTTTTGCAAAAATTCTTTCTATTGGTCTGATATATATTTACAAATACACAAAAAGTTCCCAAATAGAGAACTTTTAAGTTTTATTTTTTTGATAGAATTTCTATCTATTTGTTATCATAATTGTATATTAATTCTTGCCATAGACCTTTAGTATTCTTCTTGGGAAGAGTTTTTTTGAGAAATGGGTTTGGAATATCTTCTTTATTTTTAATAGCTTTTAAATATGTTTCAGCAGGTTCAAAATCATTAACCTTTTTTAAAGCCTTTTTTGCTTCTTTAAAATTTCTTAAATAATAATTTGATAATCCTAGAAAGTAATTAGTATAATTGTTTGGATACCATACATGTTCACAAAAATATTTCACATTCGAATAGTAGTTTTTTTCCATCTGTTTTTTTAGATAATCTTCAGTAATATTCGTTATCATATTAATAGTCATATTATCATCAAAACCTAAAAGTTGTGATTTTTTTAAATTATTATAAGAATTTAAATATTCAGATTTATTGATGTAAGCAATTGCTTTTATTGAAAATGGAGCAGGATGCTCTTTAAGCTTAAGTCTATTAGAAATACCTATATATTTATCTGAATAATAGATAGCTTTGTCATAATCCCCATTATCAAGGCTCTCAAGTGATTTCTTATTTAATTCTACTAATGCATCTGCCGTAACTTTTATAGAATATAATTGTAAATCATAATTTGGCTGATATGTAAAATTATCTACAAACCCTGGTTCGGCTGTTTTATATCGTTCTCTTGTTTGAGTGCTGTTAGAATTGGTTTTTTGAGCACTTAAGCCTCGTTCAAAGCCTCTATTGTATCCGTCTTGATAACTATTTATGCTTTCATTTACATTAGGAATAGGTGCTATTGGAGGATTTGGAGATAGACATCCAATACCTTGATTATGGCAATATCCTTCTTTGTAGCCATTTCTAAAACCATTTGAAAATTTTGATTGAGAAGAAATGGTTTGAGTACTTATTACAATGAGTAAGAATAGTAAATATTTTTTCATAATTGTATGTTTTTAAAATCGTTTTCTAATTTTAGATATTCGAAATATCATTTATCTTGAAAAAAATATAATGGATATACTAACTTAGCTTCCAGTTAAAGTTAAGCATAAAATCTTATTTTTGACGTATGAAAAAAGAAAGAAAAATTTATGATTCAGCTTTTAAATCGAAAGCTGTTGCATTGAGCCACGAACGGTCCAACATTTCTGAATTAGCCAGAGAACTTGGTATTAAAGCTACCTTGCTTTACAAATGGCGAAAAGAATACGAGAAGTTCGGCGAAGGAAGTTTCCCTGGTAATGGAAACTTAAAACTAACACCAGAGCAAGAGAAGATTCGTTTACTTGAAAAACAACTAAAAGACGCTGAATTAGAACGAGATATATTAAAAAAAGCAA
>NZ_FNXE01000003.1:0-95337 GCF_900108395.1 Paenimyroides marinum
CAACACAATGAAGCTGCAATTGCTGTTAAAAGTCCTGCTCCAATTAGTTTGTTGTCTGTTTTCATAATGTTTCCAAAATTTTGTTTTCGTCAAGTATTTTGAAAAACGGTTTCAGCATTTTTTCATACTCTTTTGTTAATGAGTAAAAAATGGTTTGAGCTTCTCTTTCTGTTTCAATGAGTTTTCTGTCTTTGAGTTTTCGCAAGTGTTGTGAAACCGCTGAAATTGTCATACCAAGAATATCGCTTATATCACAAACACAAAGTCGTTTTTCTTCATAGATCAGAAAGAGAATTTTCAGTCTTACGTTGTTTCCTGCCAATTCAAGTCCGTTTGATAAATAGTCAAATGAGCCGTTGAGTTCTGAAACTCTGTCTTTACAGCGATTTATTTGTTTAATGTCCGCTTGTTGTCGTATGCAAGAATTGTTGTCCATAGTACAAAGGTAGTCAATTTGCTTATTTAAGTAACTACTAAAATACGAAACATCAAAAAGAACCCGATTTGTCTGTCGGGTTGTGTCGTCATAGCCTTGCCACTAACGGGCCGGCGATAAAACAAGTTGCCGAAGGCAATTTGCCCGAAGGGCGTAGTGACCGAAGGGAACGAAGTTTTATTGCCTGTTGGGCGCTGTTAAATGGCGCGTAACCACAGCGTTTCTTTTCCCGGCCGATTCTCTTCTCTATTTGCATTGAGCGGCACTCATTAAGGGGAGTTGGTTGATTCTCTTTATTTTCAATTACCCCAATCTATTCCATCAAAACCAAGAGACCTTATTTTTCGCCTTTAAGAACTTAGTATTCCCAAGTTATAGATCAGCATAATAAAACCGTAATCCATCTTGAAATGGTTGTCAATTACAAATTAGCAATTTAACATCCCAAGCACTTTTAATGCGTCACTTAAAGCTCTTACATCATGCGTACGGATGTAATCCACACCCATATAGCTTATATAAATTTCAGCAGCCAGGGTCGCTGGCGTTCGCTCGTTGACTCCTCGCCCAACAATAGTTCCTAAAAAAGATTTCCGAGAAACCGAAACAAGAATTGGTAATTTAAAGTATTCTTTTAATCGAAAAATATTTTTCAAAACATATATTGACGTTTCTGGGTTAGAGCCTAAGAAGAAACCCATCCCTGGGTCTAAAATAATTCTTTCGGATGAAACGCCTGAATTTTGAAGTGAATTTATTCGTTGCGAAAAGAAATCAATTATTCCATTAAATATATTTTCGGGAACAGTTTCGATTACTTGGGCTTTCCCAAGCCGCTGTATGGAATGCATAACAATGAGTTTGCAATTAGATTCTGCCAATTCAGGATATAATTCTGCGTATGGAAACCCTTGAATGTCATTTAAATAGTGGACATTCTTTTTTAAAAAATATTTTTGAACTTCGGGTTTGAATGAATCAACAGAAACTGAAATATTTTGAGAATGCAATTTGTCGATGACATCATTTAAACGGATTATTTCCTCATGAGGCTTTACTTCTTTTGATTCAGGATTACTGGAAGCGGCTCCTACATCAATTATGTCAGCGCCATCCTTAACAAGTTGAAGTGATTTCTCTATAGCTTTATCATAATTTAAATAAAGGCCGCCATCTGAAAAGCTGTCTTCAGTAATGTTTACTACACCTAGTATTGTAGGCTTTTTTAATTTCATATGTTTTTTCACTTTAATTGCCTTTTCTATTCTGTTTTGTCTGTGGTTTTATTTCATATCTTTTTAATTTAATTCGCGGATTATTGTTTCCCTAAACTGTGCCGCTCGTCTTTTGTTTTTATATTTCTCGGCCGGGCTATTTATTTAACGCGCCATTTAATTGCGCCCAACGGGAAACGCATTGGCGAAGTGGCGGATAAATTGGACAAAAAGTTCAATTTAGCGAGAACGTAGCCGATGTGTTTCCACAGAGCTAACTTACAAATAAAAAGCGAATGTGGAACACATTCGGCGGAATAAAATGCAGAAACTTTCAATTTAGCACTTAACCTGCCATTTTGCCAATGCGATGTTATGTGAAGGAATTTTTAGTATCTTTGTATTCAAATAATTCACATTTTATGTATTTCAGCAAGCCTTGGTAATTAAAAATTAAAGTAAATTATTAAATCGTCTTTTTGAGACGGTTGCTATTTGGTACGTTAATTTTTAATTTAAAATAAGTTACTAATGACAAAAAAGAAATTGCCCGTTCGTTTTACGGGTCAGCACTTTACTATTGATAAAGTGCTAATAAAAGATGCAATAAGACAAGCAAATATAAGTAATCAGGATACGGTTTTAGATATTGGGGCAGGCAAGGGGTTTCTTACTGTTCATTTATTAAAAATCGCCAACAATGTTGTTGCTATTGAAAACGACACAGCTTTGGTTGAACATTTACGAAAATTATTTTCTGATGCCCGAAATGTTCAAGTTGTCGGTTGTGATTTTAGGAATTTTGCAGTTCCGAAATTTCCTTTCAAAGTGGTGTCAAATATTCCTTATGGCATTACTTCCGATATTTTCAAAATCCTGATGTTTGAGAGTCTTGGAAATTTTCTGGGAGGTTCCATTATCCTTCAGTTAGAACCTACACAAAAGTTATTTTCGAGGAAGCTTTACAATCCATATACCGTTTTCTATCATACTTTTTTTGATTTGAAACTTGTCTATGAGGTAGGTCCTGAAAGTTTCTTGCCACCGCCAACTGTCAAGTCGGCTTTGTTACGCATTAAAAGAAAACAGTCTTCTTTTGATGTTGAGCTTAAAGCCAAATATTTAGCGTTTATTTCCTGTCTTTTACGAAAGCCTGATTTAACTGTCAAAACAGCTTTGAAGTCTATTTTCAGAAAAAGTCAGGTCAGGTCGATTTCGGAAAAGTTCGGAATAAACCTGAATGTTCAAATTGTTTGTTTGTCGCCAAGTCAATGGGTAAACTGTTTTTTGGAAATGCTGGAAGTTGTCCCTGAAAAATTTCATCCTTCGTAGTTCAAAGTCGGGTGGTTGTCAAGATGATTTTTCTGGTTTGGTGTCGTCTTTTAAGCTGCCGCATAACGTTTTCGGGCTTTGCGTTCGGGCGGGTTTCGGAGCACAAAACTGTCAACCTGCACTGAACTTGAATAGAAGCACAAAGCTCCAAGTGATACGTCACCCCGCCTGACGCAAAACCCGTGTTAGCGGGTCGTTGTTCTTGTTTACTTTTCACTGTCAAGAGTTAATTTGTAATAGAAATGTCGCACTTTCTCTTCTTCTGTCGGATTTGTAAGACGGTAGAAATCAAGAGCATAATTGTCAACTTCATCTGCTTGCACAAAAACTTCTTCAAATCCCTTTTCTTTGAAATATTGATTTGTAAACGCTATTAACTTTCGCCCCACGCCTTTTCTTTGGTAATTCGTCAATACTGCAAGGTCATATATATAGGCTAATGGTTTATCTGAATAGTACTGGTCAAGCACATAAACTGTCAGCCCACCTATAACTTTGTTGTTTGCCCTAGCCGTAACTACATAAAAGGTTTCTTGGTTTAATAGTTTCTGTAAGTGCAATTCACTTGGCAAATTGAAATTTTTCATTTCAAATACATTTTCAAAAATAACTATTAAGTCCTTGAACTCTTTAATATTGTCAGATTGTAGTATTTGCAATTCTAAGTTCATACATTTCTCAGTTTTCTTTTTTAGAGATAGTCCTTTACAATGCCCGCATAACGTGCCGCGTATTGGCGATGGGCGGGATTTTTAGCACTGAACTTTAATCGAAGAACAGAAGTTGAATTTTGCACTTCCGTTGATACGAAGCCGTTCAGCCCGCCTATTGCCAATACGATGTTGTACGACGTAGTTATGTTTTGGGTTTTAGTCCAGCTAAATATTTTCGTATGTCATTTTCTAATTTATCCGGGTATTTGTACTCTAATTTTTTTGACAATTCAGTTCCTATTTCTGAAACTAAATCAGTCATTGAAAATAGAGCAGTCCAATTTTCCTTTATATTGCTCCCTGAAAATGTTTGTTCTGTTTTAGCCCACATTTCCTGGTTAAGATACTTTTTGAAAAGTCGTCCATATTTATTGGTCGTTATGTTCCAATTGTGTTCACTTGCAATGTGCCATTCAATTAAAGGAATTAAATATTCTGTGCGAATAACGGTTTCCGACATAAATTTCGCATAGAATATTTCATCTCTCACAAGACACTTTGCCACGTAAGTTGTGTCCCACCAAAAATCGTTTATTAGATTTTGAAACTCTTTTTCAGACGGTTTTTTGATAATGGAAATTTGATAAGTTGGTTTCAGCATTTGCTTTGTAATACCATCTTTATCAATTAAAATTTTATAACCAATATCCCAATCTTCTGGTAATTCTTTCTCTTGCGTTTCCTTTATAAATTTTGATTTGCTGTAAAGTTTAAAATCTACTTTCACACCGTCTTCATAAAGTAGCATTTTCATTGCGTGTTTATGGTTAAAACAACTTTCGTCTTCTTCAATCATAGCAATTGGATTTCCGAATTTAAGCGTCCAGCTTTTGTCTGAAATGTAATTTGTATTATCCTCAAAAACAAATTCAATGTCTAAATCACTAAATTCGTCAACAAGTGCTAAAGGATTTACAAGTGAACTTGTCAGAAGAAGAACTCTTACATCTTCGTTTTTCTCCGACCATTCTATAATTGTTCTTAACTTTTCTTCTCTGACTTTCATTTTGTTTGGTTCGGTTTTACTATGTCGTACAACGGTTGGCAAATTGGCGATGGAGCCGACTTTTAGCACAAATGTTGAATAGAATTACTAATCTTCAACATTGCACAAAAGTTCAATAGAAGTACTTCACCGGCTCTATTGCCAATTTGTTTGTTATGTGCCGTTTTATTCCATTTTATACATTTAACAATTGCTGAAACGTAAAGTCGGGTTTAAACATTTCAATTTCGTTTTGAGTTGATTCTTCTTGTGCTTCTCTTCCATAAGCAAACATTTGCTGTTCATAATTTTCAATAGCCTCTTCAATGCTGTTAAATTTCCCATTGGTCAGATTATCCGACAATATCAAGGCATCCATCAACCCACTGTTTACGCCTTGTCCTGCAAAAGGAGGCATCAAATGAGCAGCATCTCCAATCATCGTTATGGGTAATGGACGCTTACTTTTCCAAGACTTATCTAAGGGAAATATTCGTGTCGCTAACCCTACAAAAGATGATGTCAAACGAATCAGTTCTTTGTAGCGTTCGTCCCAATCGGAAAATTTTTTCAGGAGAAAATCAACGACACTATTTCTGTCTTGAAAATCTACCCGCGTTTTGCTTTTCCATTCATCAGGTGTTTTAAAACTTATTCCAAAATGCAATGCACCATTATTATTAGGATTCGCAAATAATAAATTACCTTGATGAGCAGCCATTAGCCGGTTTCCATTGCAAAGCTGAAAAAATCCAGGACAGTTCACCTCCGGTTGATGAATATCGGCTTGTATATTGAAAGTACCTGTTTCTTCAACTTCCGTGTCGGTAACAAATTTTCTTACTTTAGACATTCCACCATTGGCAATAATAACCAGATCTGCTGTTTCACTCGATTTATCCTCAAAAGTTAGTATCCACTTCTCCTTATCAGGTTCAAGGGTAACAAGTTTTCTATCCCAAATGACGGTATCATTTTGTAAACTATTTAATAGGATAGTCCTTAAGTCATTTCTGTTTATTTCAGGATTGTCAAAACGATTTTCGGGTCTTACATTTTTTGTGGATAAAATATTGCCTTTTTCATCAGCAATATTTACACCCATTGGTAAGGCTAAGTCATAATAAGTTTGTAACAATCCCGCTTTTTTCATTGCTTCCTGACCTGAACCTTTGTGTAGGTCAAGGGTTCCACCAAAAATCCTTGCATCTTGGTCTTTGTCTCTCTCGTAAACTGAAACGTCTATGCCGTTTTGCTGTAATAATTTTGCCATAGTCAGTCCAACGGGTCCACCACCAATTATTGCAACGTTCTTATCACTAAGTAAATTCATTTGTTTGTCTGTATCTATTCGCATTGTCATTCAAAAATGGCACATAATGGCTCGGCGACTTGGCGAAGTAGCGAAGCTGTATCGAAGATACAAAAGCGGAGCTATTTAGCCAAGTCGCTTGTTGTAAGCAGTCCGCGAAGCGGCGGCTTACGGCAAGCGACGTAAGTCGCCGAGCCATTGTTAGCAAGGAGCGCAGCGGATTGCTAACAACTCATTTATATATGCGACAAAAATACGCAAATATTCCATAAATGGCTGGCTTGGTGTAGTTTTTTTATCACAAATCATCAAACGGACTTTTGATATTTTGCAAACTTTTAGTGCTTACGTGGGTATAAATTTCGGTGGTTTTACTACTGTTGTGTCCTAAAAGTTCTTGAATAAAACGCAAGTCCGTTCCACTTTCCAATAAGTGCGTAGCGTAGCTGTGTCGCAACCAATGCAAACTTACAGGCTTTTTAATGTTTGATTTTTGCAAGGCTTGTTTCAATACACTTTGCAGGCTTTCGGCAGTGTATTGTTCGCCTTTTTGTTGTCCTTCAAATAACCAAACTGTTGGTTTGTACGCTTTGTAATATTGTCTCAAAAGTTCTATTATTTTTTCCGAAATAGGTGCAATGCGGTCTTTCTTGCCTTTGGCTTGTTTTATCAATAAAATTCCACGTTTGCTGTCTATATCGGTCGGTTTTAAATTCAAAAGTTCGCTTCTTCGTAGTCCACAAGCGTAAATCAAACTCAGCATTGCTCTGTGTTTTATGTTGCCGTGTGCTTCTAAAATGACTTTTATTTCTTCTTTGCTCAAAACATTGGGTAAGGTTTTGGGCTTTTTGGGGCGGTGTATTTGTTCAATGTTTAACTTTCTGTTTTGCACCGTTTGAAAAAACAATTTTACGGCATTTACCATTTGGTTTTGGTACGAAGCCGACAGTTTGTTTTTCAAAATATACTCGTTGTTGAAAATGATGATGTCGTTATTTTCAATATCGTATAACGCTTTTTCAGAAAAGAATTTTAGAAAAACCCGAATAGCATCAACATAAGTTTTTATGGTGCTTTCGCTGTATCGTTTGCTACGCAACCATTTTACAAAATTTTCTATTTGTTGTTCTGTTTCGGCTGACAACCTTTTTTCGAGCGGAAGTTTAAATTTTAGACGGTATTCTTCCTTGTCGGGCAAATGCCACACTTTGAGCGTGCTGCTCCATTTTGCACCGTCTAATTTTCTAAAACGGGCAATCAGTTCCTTTTTCTTTTCAAAAGAAACGGCAATGCGTTTTTGACCTCTGTGAGTGATGAGTTTTGCAGTGTACATATATTTCTTTCAAATTTAAAGAAAAAGATGAATCCATTGCTTTAGTATTTAAATGGACGGATGAATTGGAGAAAAAAATATCTTTCCTTTCAAATGTTCTCGAATGGTATAAAAACAGTGGGTTACAGGAAAAAAGGAAATACTGGGCTCGATTTTTACTGGAAAATTCTCTTTTCAAAATAATGAAGTTAGAACACCCGAATTAGATGCTATGTTCGCAATGATTCTTAGATATACAGGGCGATTCGTGGAAAAGAAAACGGGACAAACTCACTATGAAAGGAGTTTGTCCCGTTTGGTGATTCCGTTTGGATTCGATCCAAAGACCTACTGCTTAGAAGGCAGTTGCTCTATCCAGCTGAGCTACGGGAACCGCTCTCGCAAGTTTTACGAAGTAAACTTGTGAGCGGCATCCTGAAGTCTCTGACTTCATCATACCAAACAAACACATAATTGCAATACAAAAAAAATGAGCAACGCATATAAATCCTCGCTGTTCGGGATGTTAGAGCAGCGCATTCCGAACTATGAATAGTTTAGGATTTGTAATCCTATACCATTTCCCCAATTACTTTTTATCTCTTTTAAAAAGACATATAAACTTGTTAATAGATAAAAAACTATTATGGTTCTCTCTTTCCTCCATAAAATGTCATATTTGTCTGTTTTCATAATGTTTCTAATATTTTGTTTTCGTCAAGTATTTTGAAAAACGGTTTCAGCATTTTTTCATACTCTTTTGTCAACGAGTAAAAAATGGTTTGTGCTTCTCGTTCGGTTTCAATAAGTTTTCTGTCTTTGAGTTTTCTCAAGTGTTGTGAAACCGCTGAAATTGTCATACCAAGAATATCACTTATATCACAAACACAAAGTCGTTTTTCTTCATAAAGTAGAAAGAGTATTTTCAGTCTTACATTGTTTCCCGCTAATTCAAGTCCGTTCGATAAATAGTCAAAAGAACCGTTGAGTTCTGAAACTCGGTCTTTACAGCGGTTTATTTGTTTAATGTCTGCTTGTTGTCGTATGCAAGAATTATTGTCCATAGCACAAAGATAGTCAATTTGTTTATTTAAGCAATTACTTAAATACAACTCAAATTCTTTCAGAATTATAAAGTGACAGCTCAATAAATCTTTTTAAAAACAGATTTTTAATTCCAAAATCTGACCTCTTACAGTCTTCTTTTTTTTTTCTTCTTCATTTTGTTAGCAAAATCCTGTTCCTCGTAATCATCGCCCTGTGCTTCGGGTAACAAACCGCCAAATGCCTCAATCAAACCGTCTTCGTGTTTTTCAGTAGTATTCAGGAAGTCGAACAAGTGATGAGGTTCTTCCGCAGGAAGATCTGCATCATTTGATGTGGATGTTTTTGGAAGTTGTACGACAGGTTCTTTAATCTCCGGTTTGATATTATTGTTCCAATAATCATTAAAGGTATTGGCAGAAAGTTCCTTTGCTAAGCGTGAACCGTTCCAAACCGCCTTTGAATTGTGGTCTATGAAAGTGATACCATAAATACGACCTGTATCGTTCCGGCGGACCACTACATTAATGCCCTGTTCACTCAACTGCTTTTTAAAAGCCTGCTCATCATTTGTGGATTTCAGAGCAATAGAAATTGCAGCTTTTAGGGTCTGCTTACTTGGGTGGTCTTTTAAATCCTCTTTGCATTTTGCAAAATGCAGTTCCAAAGCCGGAAGCCCTGCATTTTTACCAAACAACGAAGCCTTGAACGGATGCCCGGCTCTTTCGCCTTTCTCGTTTAAAGGAATATATAATAAGCCTTGCCGCATTTTTCCCTGCAATTCGCCCTCCACTTTTTCGGTGGTAACATTAAACAGGGAAAGCAAGGCATTGTATTCGCCCAAAGTCTGAAACTTATAATAATTCGGTAGGTGGCGGACAACCGAAGCGATTTGGCTTTTCACATCGCCTGCCCGATAATCTACCGGACGGAAAATCTTGTCGTTCTGCTTGTGTTCTTTATCGGTTGCGGGTATCAAGCCATGTTGTCTTTCCAGTTCACGGCACACATTCATAGACCGCATTTTCTCGAATTTGTCCGAAATCTTTTTGCCCTGCTCGTCCACGCAAACCGATACAATGTGTATATGGCTGCGGTCGATATCGGTATGTTTGAATACCACAAAAGGCTGTTCGCCGTAGCCCATTTCCCGCATATATTCTTCCGCCATTTGCCGAAACCTGTCATCGCTAACCTTATCTTTCGGGTCGGGATTGAGCGAAATATGCAACGTATGCTTTTCCGTATTGCGGTTGGCAATCAGGTAAGGTGCAAAAGATTGTGCTAATTGTGCAACAGTATATGCTCCAGTTGGCGTTTCGATTATCTTATTTGCGAACAGAATTTTCCCGTTTTCATTCTCTACTTTGAGCTGATTGTACGCCAATGCACCGTATAAATTCCCGCTTCTGCCAATCTTTGCTATCATCTGTACTGCTATTTTTTCAGGTTCTTTGCTTCAAATTCTTCGGTTATCTGAATGATTTTTTGGCATAGCATCGCCATTTCAGCCGTTTGTTTTTCCAATTTGTACAGGAACGCTGCGGCTTTTTTCTCCGAAAAATTCTTGTACAACAGCTTTACAATCTGGTTATAGTTTACACCTATGGAGCGGAACTGGCTGTGAAAAGAGGTCAGCCGCATATAAAAATCAACCGTTCCCTTGTCAATCTGAATGGTTTTTATGGTCTTGTCAAAGATGCAGGACGTTATGAAATGAGCCTTTACCTGCATACCTGATTTATCAAACAGGGCAAGAAAATGGGCGTGTTCCTGCTCGTTAAAGGAAATCGTATAGCGGATGGTCGCCGGGTCTTCTTTGGGGCGACGTCCGGTCTTTTTCAATTGCTTTTTGTTGTTATCGTTCATCACTAATCCATTTTAAAATCCATACAAAACCCTGACTTTGGAAGGTGTTTTCTGCCCCCTGCAAAGGGCAAGTTGTTTTGAGCATCGGAAATCATTCCGAGATGCTCAAAACACAACTTGCCGTGTTCCGGTGAACACAAAAATCCGCACTTCGTGACGGATTAAATGTAACAGGGAAAAACGGCCCGATGCCGTCCTGTTTCGTGTCCATTTTGTCAAGATGCCTTTGCATAAATCCGTTAATATAATTCATCACACAAAGTAAAGACCTGCTTACAAGAGTATTGCAATGCAATACCCGGACAAACACTGCCTTTGAACGCCAAACAGTGCCACACTTCAATCAGCAGGTCTTTCATTCACTTTATTTGCCATATTGTTTTAGAGCAGGGAGTAAAAAATGTATTAAAACAGGGAAGAAATCAGGATTAGTGTGCAGGTAGTTTGGAATAAAAGCATAAAGTTTTAAAAACGTAAAACTATAAAAGTGTAAAAGCATAAAAGCGGTAAAGCATTTTGCCATTTGAGAAGTTTACCATTTACCAAAAAACATATCCAACAAGGCTGTAAGAAAAGCAAAAAAATATACAGGCGTATTCCTGACAAACAATGCAGAAAAATGGGAACAATGTAATATTCAAAAGCAGGAATATTCAAACCTGCAAAGCAAGTAAAACGTGTAACAATAAATTTTTAAATAATGGAAACAAAGAAAAAAACCTTAAAAATCAGCTTCTCCACGCAAAAGGGCGGTGTAGGAAAATCGACAATGACCACCTTGCTGGCAAGTGTGCTCCACTACCGGTTAGGTTTTAACGTCTTGGTATTGGATTGCGACTTTCCGCAGCATAGCCTGACCAATATGCGTGAACGGGATAAGAAGACCTTAATGCAAAATGAATATCATAAAAAGGCGGCAATGAAGCAGTTTCAAACCATTAACAAAAAGGCATATCCGATTATCAAAAGCAAAGCCGAATATGCTTTAGAAAAAGCATCGGAATATGTAAGCCAATCGGCTATTGTACCGGATGTTATTTTCTTTGATCTGCCCGGAACCGCCAATACCAAAGGGGTACTAACCACTTTGAAAATGATGGATTTTATCTTTTCGCCCATAACCGCCGACCGTTTGGTCGTGGAAAGTACATTGGGCTTTACCAAAGCCTTTCTTGAACTCCCGAAAACCATTGAGGGTAATGATGAGCAAGAGTTATGGCTGTTCTGGAACCAAGTGGACGGAAGGGAAAAAACAGGCTTGTATGAGGCTTATCAAAGTGTTATCAAACAACTCAGCCTACCCATAATGGAAACAAGAATAATGGACAGCAAGCGTTTCCGAAAAGAAACAGACGATACCGAAAACTATGTATTTAGATCCAGCTTGCTGCCCGCCGAAACACAATTGCTGAAAGCCACAAAAATGGATTTGTTTATCGAGGAATTTTTAAAAATCACGCAGCTATAAAAGTGATGAACTATGAGTACTGAAAATAAGAATAACGATTTTAAAAAGCCTGATGTTGATGAGGATTATTTGATGAACATCATCAGTGGCGATGAGCCAGTTGCTTTGACTAAAAACAATCAGCAACCGGAATCACCAAAGGAAACGAAGCCCAAACCTAAAGAGAAACCCCGAAGCAGTTCATCAAAAAAAGCGGACTACGAGGAAACATTTCTGGTCAATCGGTTCCCATCCGGTCGTAGTGGCAAGGTCGTTTACATTCGTCCGGAATACCACGAACGGTTGCTCCGCATTGTACAATTGACAAGGGAGGAAAAAACAACCCTCTATTCCTACATTGACAATATCCTTGAACACCACTTCAGGGAGTTTGGCGATGATATTACAAATTATTTCAACGAACGTTTTAAACCCATTTTGTAGCTATGGAAATACTAATCGTGATATGCCTGCTGATAGTCATAGCCCTGCTTTTGCAGGACAAGATTGTAATTAAGAAACGGTCGGAGCAAAAGCCAAAACAGGAAAAAGTCAATCCGAACCTGCCCGATATTATGGGGCAGCCCAAACCTGTAATGCGACTTTCGCAGCCAAACACTGCCAATGAACGCCAAATTCAGGAACCAGAGATAAACCCCGCTAATTTAGACATCGAATACGACGAAAATGAAGACGTAGGTATTCAGGTTCCGCAGGAAGAGCTGGACGAAGTTTTCAGTAATATGCCTGATTTTGAGGAAGAGGAAGAAGAATGGAACAGGTACGGAACATCCGGTGGCGATGACGGTTTTGCCCAAGGGGTTACCTTTGAAGAACTAAACTCCGTGGGGGTGTTGCTCCAAAAAGAAAAACTGGAAACAGACCAAAAGGAAACAACGGTAGCCATAGTTCAAAGATTACAGGGAACCGAATTATTCAGCCTGCTGGAAAATTCCATTGAGGGTGCTTCCCGAAAAATTGCCGAGCTTTTGGACAGCACACTCTCTACTGAAACAGAAGCCGGTTCTTCCAATTTGCGGAAAAATGATTTTGAAAACTTTGACATTGGGGAGTTTGTGTGAGGGTTCTTTCTCGTGTTTACATTCTCAGATTTAGATATTATTCGACAATTTTTTAAGGTCAGTTTCATAGACTTTTAATAAAGTCTCATTAAGCTGTGAATATTTCTGAAGCTGAGTAATCCTCTTTTTTAACCTCTCAATATCATATTGTTTTGAATAATCATCTTTATCATAATCTTCAATATCAAAAGAAGGGTTATTATCTAATAAAACATTAATGATGCTTGTATCAGCATTATCAGATAGGTTTACAGCATTTTCAATCCACTGCTTTGTTCTCTCATTTTTTGCATTATTAGCGGCTTGGCCTAATGCATATTCTATCCAAATCCTGGCTGTCTTGTCAATTTCGTTAGCAATATCCATCCATTCTTCTACAGATTTATGATTTAAATTGTCTGTTTCTAATTCCGCCAGGTCTTGATTGCGTAAAGCATTATAAAAATAAGGTTCCTCTTTGTCAGGATTTAGCTTAGACAATGTATCCAGGATAGGCTCGAAACTTTGGAAAGGTCTTCTTCCAGATGGAAGAGAATGCCGGTGTTGCCATAACATTAATATTACATCAAAACACTCTTTTTCTGCTGCCTCTTTTTCATTCCCTTCTGATTGTTCAGCAACAGATATTTTTTCTGCAAGATAATGAGCCATCCAGCGTGAGAAGGTATCAACGCCTGGTTCTAATTTAAGCTCTTTCACGAAGAGTTTACCCAAGTTTATGATTTTTTCCTGTAGTTCTAAGTTCTCCATCTGATGACAGTATAAATAGTTTATGTATAGGTTTCGAATATTCGTATTTATCTTCCCGGCTCCGGTATTTATAATTAATTTCCCTTTTTATTCCAACTTCCAATATCAGGTCACAATTAAGAGTTGAACACATGTGTTTTAAAAATTGTAATGACGCTTTTAACCGTTTACCGGCCTGATTTGGATTTTCATCTCTGTCGTCTCTGTGACTGCTCCATATTGCGCATTTCAAGGCTGGATATGATGACTTGGGTGAATACCAAATTTTCCCGTTACCATCTACAGACAAACTTAACCTGTCCACAATATCATCTCCTATTACAAAAGGAGGATAGTCTACATTATCAGCATAGGGATCATATTCGTCTAATCTTTTGGAAACAGATTCATCCTTAATCCACCCCTTAAGCTCAAAAGAACCTGATTCTATTTCCATATCCCCCTCTTTATAATTAGGAAGTTTGTAGTCATGAGGATCACTGCAGGTTTCCAGTGCTATCATTAGTGCGCCGGAAGTGCCTTTAGAAACCAATGCAGAGGCAATTGAAAAACTTTCGGTTCTTTCGCTATCTTTTTCTTCCCATCCTCCCCGTACATTAAGCCATTGTTCTCCGCTGTCATCGTCTGTTAGTAATGCTTCATAAAAACTCTTTTCCGGAATTTCCGATTTCCAGTTATCATCCTTACTTTTAGAAAGCCATTCTGGTCTCTTTAATGGCACTGGATCACGATAGTCTATTAACCATTTTCCATCAGCACACGTTAATAAATGACCTGAGATCCACTCGTCCCACTCATTATCATACCAATCTCTTTTTGATACTACAGGCATTTTTTCGAGAAACTTTGCTGCTGCTACCATCATGGAATGGTAAGACAAATAGAAGTCAAGATTATCTGTTCTTGGGTAACTTCCATGGTCATGCCAAGTTTCTCTTTCATTCGAATATCTATTCCATATCGATATTCTCGGATCATTGTTATAACCGTTTTTCTCTTTTATACCCCATTCTTCAATAATGACATTAGCAGCTATATCTTCTACTTGTTTCCCCGGTACACCAAATACATCGCCCAACGGTTCAAACCAGTACCTGTCAAAATCCCATCCGAAATGAAAATCATATTCAGTATTAACTAGTCCGTTAATGTGCCAATAACTATCTACTGTATCATTGTAATCCATTTCCACTACCGGCATATTGCTTTTACCAACAGCTTTTAGTTTATTCAGTGTTTCGTCATCATATATATCGTCCAAAGAAGTGGAGAGATTGACCGATATTTCTGCTGAAAACTTTTGAATAAGGATGTGAGGTTCACCAAAGGCATAATGAACGAATATGTCTTTATATTGAACCAACAACTCGGGTTTATCAAGAGAAACTCTTACTAAAGCAATTAATAAATATAATCGGGCATGAAGATTATAAAACGGAAATTGACAGCTACCAAAGGCATCCACTTTGTCATGCTGCATCCAGTTAATCAGTTCATCAATGATACCCGTACAGTTGAATTGGGCTAATGCACTTACCGTATGTGCTGCATTCCATCGTTCTGATGAGCGAGGGGATCCAAGAGCAGACCAAATGAAACCCGCTATATTTTTGTTGACATTCTTAGATGTAAATAACCATTTATCCCATTCGCCATCACCAAAATCTTTCTCAATATGTAATTCAAATCTTGATAGTGTAAAATCAAGTAAGTCCGTTACCTTTACAGGGTCGATTATTGAAGTAGCAATACTTACAAACCCAAAAAACATTTCTGCGTCAGAAAATTCGTACCCGCTTGACAGCCCTTCAAATATTCCTTCTTTTAGTTTATCTATTTCACTTTCACTAAGATTAAAATCCTGAACAAAATATTGAAAAGAATACAGGCTTATCAGTTCTTGTGCATACTTCCTTCCTAATTGCTTTGCTAAAACAGGCCAGTTTTTCTTGAAGCTGACCTTATTTTTCCATTCTTCTGGAAGCAATTTGAAAAAAGATTTGAGTTCATAACGATTTACTCTTGATAAGAGTAATATATCAATAAATTTCCAGAGATCCTTTTCATTCAATCTTTGTATCACTTCGTTCCAAAAGCTTTCAATGTCCCTGTAGAAACGCTTATCGGATATTGCATTAAAAGCAAGAAGGCATTTTTCAAACTGTTCATTGTTGAGAATATCCAGAGCTCCAAAGACATCTTCCCAATGTACATTATCATCAGTTCGATTTGTGTTTTGAAGAGTTTTATCTTCTTTATCCTCCGGCAATAATTTTTTATTCTTTTGATGGTAAGCTAATATTCCATCTAATGTATCATTCTGGATATTTTGCCGGGAGGCTATTTGCTGCATCTTTTCCCAGTAATCGGCGGTGGTACCTTCTATTTGGAGCAGATAGATGGCATCTGCAAATATCTTTTGCTTTATTTCTGTATTACCTTCATTTTCCAGGCAGATGGAAAGCAACTCTTCAAGTTGATGATAGGAGAAAAATCTTGACATCGTCCATCCTGTTGAAGGCGATATTTTGCCGGATTGTACCAATTCCATCAGTAATGCTTCTAACTGGTATTCAAACCTTCCTATGTCTCTATCCCGCCACCGGCTTAGTGCAGATATTCCTTCTCCGCTCGACATTCTCGCACAAACAGCAATCGCTTCGCTTCTGTTCCAATACTTTTCACGGGAGACATATTCTCCCACTACTTCGGCACAGCGTATAAAACGATAAGCTAATTCGTCAGAGACACTATCTCCATTGCATGCTTGTTTAGCAAGTGATACAACAGCTTCCCATCTCCTGACTATTTCGTCGCCAAATTTAGACACGATGTTTACGGCCTCTTCAAAATATACACTGGCGTCATCAGAGGCTGTATTCAATACAGCACGGGCAAGTCCGATATATCTTTCCGCCATTTCTTCAGGGCCATCTTCGGTGATACTTTTTATTCGCTCATAAGCACTTTGCTCAAGCTCCTGTTTTACTAAGGATAAATGCGGTAATCTGAATGCTGCTCTTACTGTATTCAGCTCATCGGGAATCCACAAAGCTTTATTGTTCTTGATGTAGGTATTATAAAACCAGTTTACTTCTTCAGTATTTCCTTTGTCATATAATATTAGAATAGATGACTGAAGTGCAGCAATCTCGTTAGGTAAAGTATCGTAAGAGCGATATCTATTGGTTCTTGCTTTGTGTGATTTTTCATTCGCATTTTTTACTTCACCTTCAAAATTGAAGTCCTGCTGGCTCAATATTCTAACCCTTAGAAGATACCAGGGAAACAAGCCGTTGATTATTTCTTTGAATTCTTTAATCTCATTATCCCGATCATAGTCACTTTTTTCCTTTTTGTCAGCTAGATTTCGAGGCAAAATAGCATCAATATCTACTTCCGATTTATCTTCCAATAAGTTTCGGATTGCGAGTGTTTTTAGGTAAAAGGTACGTTCCTGAGATTGATGTGCACTATATACCATCTGCGACGCTTTTAAAGGGATATAATGTCTCAATACCCTTAGCAGTTGTGTAGATGGCAAGTTTCTATATAGACAAGCCTCTATAAAAGACACTATAGCTGGTGTAATATTATCATTATGATAGTAGTGCTTTGGTTTTTTAATCCTGGATTTCGACCCTGTTAAGAGCCTTAAACAAGTTTCAATGAACTGTTTTTCAGGGAATCTCCCAACTTTTATGAGTTCGCTGACAATAGCTACTGTATAGTATGGTTGCCTGATACAAGTTTCCAAAAAATTATTAACAGCTTCAAAATTTCCAATATCTATAAGCCTATTTGTTAGGTTTTTCATGATACCGAAAACAAATGCTTTGGACTTGAATCGATTTAGGAAATCAATACAATCTTCTACGCCGTAAATATTGAAAGATGTATATGCTAACTCTACAATATCTCCTTCCGTAACTTCATTTCGTATTTGGCGTTCATCACTTTTTCGAAGCTCTTCGTAATATATATCAAGCCAATTTTCAGCAGCTCTTAGGTAACCCCTAGCTTCTCCCTTATATTCATTAATTCCTGACAGTAATGAAGCAGTAAAGACATTCTCTGAACTATTCCAAGCACCACTCAGTAAGCGTTTAAATGCAATATCCTGAACCTTTTGTTTATCCTGTAAAGTAACAAGCAGGTCAATATTGTTCTGAAAAAGCCCAAGCTGCCGCCGATTTCCAGCCACTTCCTCGCCAGCTCTCATGGCTATCTTAATGGCATCATTATATTGTTTTGCTCTCAGTGCTGCACGAAAAGCAAACTGTAACCTGTAAACACGTACATTTCTTGCATCGATTGGATTATCTTCCGGCAAATAACTGTCCGAGAGTGCAATTTCGATTAGTTTTTTATATTTCTCTGCCTGAAGGTACAGATGCGGCAGAACCTCGGCCACATAAGTGTACTGATTGGCTAAAGGCTCTAATATGTTTATATAGGTTTCGAAATTTTCTTTTTTTGCCAAGAAAGTTTTTCTAAACCACGTTTCCGTTGGCTCATCTCTGAATTGTACAGATTCGTCTGACAACCACAACGAGCGACCAATATCTGCTACAAAGCTTTTAATTGTCTCGGTTGTTACTCCTGCCGCTTTTGCTAAAATTTCTATTGGAATATGAGGAGGTAAGCTTGCCAACCCTAAACATATTGCCTGTATTTGTTCCTGAAAAGAATCCGACAAGGAATCTTTTATTGTTGATATCGCTGTGTTTAATTGCAGTTCAATCTGCTCCTCAACGGTCATTCCCGCAGGACCTAATCGGCTTAATAATTCAGAAACGGTTGATGCATGAACACTTAATGCATTTGCCTGCACACGAGGATTGCCACTGGTTAACCGATGAAATTCCGTCCCGTCTTTTTCGTCAGCTTCAGGGAACCATTTCCGTAAATTTATTAATGATTCAGTTTCGGAAAATGCTTCTAATTTAAACTGAGCAATTTTAGAGTTAGGTTTTAGTAACTGAATTCGTTCTGTTCTGCATAATAAAACCAGCTTACATCCGTCCGGTATATTTTCACGAAGCAATTCGTTGGCAAAACAGGGATGGTTGTATTCCTGAGCTGCCATTTCTGCATTATCTGCCGCATCAATCAAAATAAATAAGGTGGCAGAATCACTTGTTTGTTTTAAGGTTTTTACAGCGGCGTCAATCCGCCATAAGAACTTCTTCATAATATCATTATCCTGGGAAGTGTCCTGTACAAGCAAAGGATCGCATAGACCTTTTACGGCAAGTTCATTGACAATTTGAACCAAAGCATCCCGATGTCTATGTCGAGGTTCGCTACGATTTCTGTATCGCCCCGCTCCAAAACAATCATAGGCAATACCTATTGAATCTGAAGGTAATGAATGTATTAGCTGGCGACAGAATACAGATTTGCCAACACCGCCCGGTGCATGGACAATGACAGGATATGAAGAATTTGAAATATTTTTGACAAGCTCATTGTGTTGTTCCCGCTCAATGATATTTTCTGCCTGTTCCCATATGGCAGGAGCCGGAAACAGGTCTCTCTCGGCGGAAATACCGAAGCGTTTTAAAATATCTTCCCGAGAAATTATTCCGTTAGAGTCCGGTAAAACCCTTTCCTGTACAAGAGCAACAATACTTTCAATTTGTGCATTATCAACAGTTCCGGCTATCAATTGTGCTATTTCTAATCTCAGTTCATCTTTTTGAGTATTGTAATCGCCCTCGCCATCCTGGAAGTTCAAAAGTTTACAAAACTTACTCAGTTCATCAGAAGAAAATCCCGTATATTTTTCAATGGTTTCTCTAAACCTATCATTGACCGGGTCATCATTTGCTAACAAATTTATATTCCGTTTGAAAGAATCTTCTAGCGGTCTGTTGGTAACGATGGTAAATGAAAAAACAGGAGCATTTGTCTCTGTTAAATGTTGGGAAAATCTTTTTGAAAAGCCCTCAATGGTATCTTTCAAATCACTTAAAACAAAAGGAGTATCTTTCTGAACCGTTGTGTGCTTTAATTGGTAATACTTAATCTGCTTTCTGTCATTTAACTCATCGTAATATTCAGTGACGTCTATAACATACTCGCCTTCTTTCTCGTTTTCTTTTGAACCTTCGATCACAATAGTCCGTAGAGAAGCGTTAGAATAAACTAATCCTAAGCAGCGTCTGGCTGCCCACCTGTAATGAAATACATCACCTGCTCTTGAATATGCTACTAAGTCGTTCGGCATTATCTGTAGTTCCTCAGCTAAAAGTTTTAAATACAGCTAATATACTGCTTTTTTCACTTCAATAACAGCCATTCACAGCCAAACACTTCCTTTGACTGCCACTTTCTTATAACGCCTCTTTTTCCACAAGACATTTGTCCCGAAAGCTCGCAAGGTGCGGGATAAACAGTAACAAATTAATGTGTTTCAATTATGGACAAACAGAGAAAAAAAATTTTGCTGACGTTAGGTGCAATGCTGTCGGCAATGGGTGCTTTCGCACAGGGAAACGGCTCGGCAGGTATCAACGAAGCTACCCAAATGGTAACAAGCTACTTCGACCCTGCTACCCAATTAATCTACGCCATCGGTGCGGTCGTGGGGTTAATCGGAGGCGTTAAGGTGTACAACAAATTCAGTTCCGGTGACCCAGATACATCGAAGACGGCGGCTTCGTGGTTTGGGGCGTGTATCTTCTTGATTGTGGCGGCTACTATCCTGCGTTCATTCTTCCTTTAATTCCTTGCCTTATGAATTACAATATCAATAAAGGCATTGGAAGAACGGTGGAGTTCAAGGGGCTGAAAGCACAATACCTGTTCATTTTCGCTGGTGGGCTGCTCGGAACGCTTATCCTCGTGATGATACTGTATATGGCTGGCGTGAACTCTTACACCTGCTTGCTGCTCGGTGCTGGCGGTGCTTCGCTCATTGTGTGGCAGACCTTTTCGCTGAACAGGAAGTACGGCGAATACGGTCTGATGAAAGTAGGTGCGAGAAAAAGACATCCCCGCTACATCATCTGCCGCAAGCCGGTACACCGCTATTTAAAATTCACGCCTAAACAGAACGCCCTATGAGAAATGTATCTAAAACCACTACGCTGGAAAGTAAATTTCCATTGTTGGCAGTAGAGAACAACTGCATCTTATCCAAAGATGCGGGCATTACCGCCTGCTTTGAAGTGCGCCTGCCGGAACTGTTCACGGTAGCTTCTGCGGAATACGAAGCCATACACTCCGCCTGGCACAAGGCTATCAAAACCCTGCCTGATTTTACGGTCATTCACAAACAGGATTGGTACATTAAGGAAAGCTATGCGCCCGATTTGGCAATCGAAGACCAGAGCTTTTTATCAAAGTCCTATCAACGCCATTTCAACGAGCGACCGTTCCTGAACCATTATTGCTACCTGTTCCTGACGAAGACCACAAAGGAAAGAATGCGGATGCAAAGCAACTTCAGTTCGCTTTGCAAAGGTACGTTAATACCAAAGGAAATCAGGAACAAGGAAACGATACACCGCTTTATGGAGGCGGTCGCCCAGTTTGAGCGTATCGTGAACGATAGCGGTTTTGTTAGCCTGCGGCGTTTGACCGAAGAGGACATTATCGGAACGGAAGATACACAGGGATTACTGGAACAGTACCTCACGTTATCGAGGGGAGCCGGAACACCAATGCAGGACATCGCACTCGGAAACGAAGAAGTACGCATCGGTAACAAAAGGTTAAGCCTGCATACACTTTCAGATACGGACGACCTGCCCGGAACGGTATCGGCAGATACCCGTTTTGAAAAGCTATCTACCGACCGTAGCGACTGCCGCCTTTCATTCGCCGCACCCGTGGGCTTGCTGTTAAGCTGCAACCACATTTACAACCAGTACATTTTTTTGGATAACAGCGAAGACAACCTGCAAAAGTTTGAGAAGTCCGCAAGGAATATGCACTCACTGGCTCGTTACAGCCGTGCCAACCAAATCAACAAAGAGTGGATAGAAAAGTACCTGAACGAAGCCCACAGCTTCGGGCTTTCTTCAATCCGTGCGCACTTCAACATTATAGCGTGGTCGGAAGACCCTGCGGAACTGAAACAGCTAAAGAATGATTGCGGTAGTGCATTGGCATTGATGGAGTGTAAGCCTCGGCACAACACTACGGACGTAGCCACTTTGTATTGGGCAGGTATGCCCGGCAATGCGGGCGACTTCCCCAGTGAGGAAAGTTTTTACACTTTTATTGAGCCTGCATTGTGCTTCTTCACGGAAGAAACCAACTACCACAATTCGCCCTCGCCGTTCGGTATCAAGATGGCTGACAGGCTTACAGGAAAACCTATCCATTTGGATATTTCCGACCTGCCTATGAAGCGTGGTATCATTACGAACCGGAACAAGTTTATACTTGGTCCATCGGGAAGTGGTAAATCGTTCTTCACTAACCATATGGTACGGCAGTATTATGAACAGGGCGCACACGTACTGTTGGTAGATACGGGTAACTCTTATCAGGGCTTGTGCGAACTCATCAAAGGAAAGACCAAAGGCGAAGACGGTGTTTACTTCACTTATACCGAAGATAACCCCATTGCCTTTAACCCTTTCTATACCGATGATGGCGTGTTCGACATTGAGAAGCGGGAAAGTATCAAGACTTTGATACTGACCTTATGGAAACGTGACGATGAGCCGCCAACCCGTTCTGAAGAAGTTGCCCTTTCCAATGCGGTAAGCGGTTATATCGAACGTATCAAAACGGAAGACGTTTACCCGTCATTCAACGGTTTCTATGAGTATGTAAAAGGCGACTACCGCAAGGTACTGGAAGAAAAGCAGGTCAGGGAAAAGGACTTTGACATTGCCAACTTCCTGAACGTACTCGAACCCTATTACAAGGGTGGCGAATATGATTACCTGCTGAACTCCAACAAGCAGTTAGACCTGCTTTCCAAACGCTTTATCGTGTTTGAGATTGATGCGATTAAAGACCACAAAATCCTCTTTCCCATTGTGACCATCATCATTATGGAGGTGTTCATCAACAAGATGCGCCGATTGAAAGGTATTCGTAAGCTCATCCTGATTGAAGAGGCTTGGAAAGCGATAGCCAAAGAAGGAATGGCAGAATACATCAAGTATTTGTTTAAGACCGTCCGCAAATTTTTCGGAGAAGCGATTGTCGTAACGCAAGAGGTCGATGATATTATCCAGTCGCCCATTGTCAAGGAAAGTATCATCAATAACTCCGACTGTAAAATCCTGCTTGACCAACGCAAGTATATGAACAAGTTTGATGATATACAGGCGATGTTGGGGCTTACGGACAAAGAGAAAGGGCAGGTACTTTCCATCAATATGAACAACGATGCAAGCCGACTTTACAAAGAGGTTTGGATTGGCTTAGGTGGTACGCACTCGGCAGTCTATGCCACCGAAGTTAGTTTGGAGGAATACCTCGCCTACACGACAGAAGAAACCGAAAAAATGGAAGTAATGCAGCTTGCTTCCGAACTGGATGGTAATGTAGAACTCGCCATTAAGCATATCGCAATGCAAAGGCGGGACAATTCAAATCAATAGTCATTAACAATTTAAAAATTCAGAAACAATGAAAAAAGTATTGTATCTGGTGTGTACGGCACTGATGCTCGCCGTAGCACCGTCAGCAAAAGCCCAGTGGGTTGTAACCGACCCGGCTAATTTGGCTTCGGGCATTATCAACTCTGCAAACGAAATCGTTCAGACTTCCTCGACCGTAAGCAATGTAATTAAGAACTTCAAGGAAGTAGAAAAGATGTACAAGCAAGGCAAGGAGTATTACGACAAGCTGAAAGCCGTCAATAACCTTGTGAAAGATGCCCGTAAAGTACAGCAAACGGTTCTGTTGGTAGGTGACGTGTCCGAAATGTATGTACAGAATTTCGGCAAGATGATGAACGACCCGAATTTCTCCCCGCAGGAACTGGCGGCAATCGCCAATGGTTACTCGGCACTCTTAAATGAGAGTACTGAACTGCTGAAAGAACTGAAGCAGATTGTAACCTCATCCAGCCTTTCGCTGAACGACAAGGAGCGTATGGATATTATTGACCGTGTATATAAAGAGGTAAAGGAATACCACAGCCTTGTACGCTACTACACCAATAAAAACATCTCCGTGAGCATCCTGCGGGCAAAAAAACAGAACAATACCAAAAGAGTGCTTGAACTCTACGGAACGCCAAACCAAAAATACTGGTAGTTATGGAATTTAGTAATCTTCACGAAGTCCTACGCTCATTATATGATGAGATGATGCCACTGTCCGCTGATATGGCGGCAGTGGCTAAAGGGGTAGCGGGCTTGGGAGCATTGTTCTATGTGGCATTAAAGGTTTGGCAGGCTTTAAGCCGTGCCGAACCTATTGATATGTTCCCTTTGCTCCGTCCTTTCGCTTTGGGTATCTGTATTATGTTCTTCCCGACCATCGTATTAGGCACCATCAATGCGGTACTAAGTCCGGTGGTACAGGGTACACATGCCATTCTCGAAGACCAGGTACTTGACCTTAACGATTTGCAGGCTAAAAAAGACCTGCTGGAACGGGAAGCAATGCTCAGAAATCCGGAAACTGCCTACCTCGTATCCAATGAGGAATTTGATAAGAAACTCGAAGAGTTGGGCTGGTCGCCAAGCGACCTGATTACGATGTCAGGAATGTATATGGACAGGTTCGCCTACCAAACGGAGCAGGCGGTCAAAAATTGGTTCCGCAATCTGTTGGAGGTACTTTTTCAGGCTGCGGCACTCGTCGTGGATACTATACGAACGTTTTTCCTTATCGTACTTTCCATATTGGGGCCGATAGCCTTTGCAATAAGCGTATGGGACGGTTTTCAGTCCACGCTCACGCAATGGCTGACCCGGTATGTCAGCGTTTACCTATGGCTACCCGTAGCCGATCTGTTCAGTTCCATGCTCGCCAAAATACAATCCCTCATTATTGAAAAGGATATAGCAATGCTTGCAGACCCCACCTACATACCCGATACGGGCAACACCGTGTACATCGTGTTTATGATAATCGGTATTGTGGGTTATTTCACGATCCCGACCGTAACGGGCTGGATTATTCAGGCTGGAGGAGCAGGAAACTTTACCCGTAATGTAAACCAGACCGCAATGAAAGCCGGAAACATCGCAAGTGCCGGGGTTGGCTCAACAGCCGGAAACATCGGTGGCAAATTAATGGGAAAATAAAAACAATTAAATGATTTAAAAATGGAATTTAAAACGCTAAGAAATATCGAAAACAGCTTTAGGCAGATCCGTTTGTATGCCATTGTGTTTGCTGTTCTCTGCATCGGCGTGGTAGGATATGCCGTATGGCAATCCTACCGCTTCGCAGAAGAACAACGCCAGAAAATCTATGTGTTGGATAATGGCAAATCACTGATGCTTGCCTTATCGCAGGATGCCAGCATCAACCGACCTGTGGAAGCAAGGGAACACGTCAGACGTTTTCACGAGCTTTTTTTTACGCTTGCTCCCGATAAGAATGCCATTGAAAGCAATATGAAACGGGCATTTAACCTTGCCGACAAATCAGCTTTTGATTATTACAAAGACCTGTCGGAAAAGGGCTATTACAACCGTATCATATCCGGTAATGTGCAGCAACGCATAGAGGTGGATAGTGTCGTGTGCAACTTCGACAACTATCCGTATTCGGTGCGAACCTATGCCAAACAGTTCATTATCCGGTCAAGCAACGTGACCAGGCGAAATCTGATTACTTCCTGCTATCTCGTGAATTCCGTCCGTTCGGACAACAATCCGCAAGGATTTAACATCGAAAAGTTCGCGGTAATAGAAAACAGGGATATCGAAGTTATAAACCGCTAAAACTAGGGATATGAAACAGTTACTTGATTTAAGCACATTCGCAAAAACACTGACTGATAAAGGATATGATGGGTATTTCCAAACGGAGGGAGCTTACCCCGATAAAATTAAAGACAGTATCAGCCAGTTCTTGGAGGCTTGCAAGAATGGTACGGACAAACCTCTGCGGCCCGATAGCTTTTCGTTAAGGACTTACATCGAATGGAATGGCGATGACAAACCCAAAGTTGATTGCTATATGCGGGTACGGTACGAAGACGGCAAATTCGATGTACAGAAAATGGACATTACAAGGAAAGACCAATACGGGCATTTAATGAAGAAGTCGGAACTGACAAACCTATCCACAGGTACAGTGCCGACCCGAAAAGAAGCCATTGCATTGGTGTCCGAACCACCTAAACAAAAGCTGTCTTCACAGGTCAGACGGCTCAGAATGTAATAACCGATAATCATTAAGGTATGAAAAAAATCAGAGCAAATATGGACAGGTACTTTGACAAGCTGGACGACCGCTGGCAGACTTTGCCCATCAGGAAACAGCACCAATATACCCTTTACTTTTTTGTGGGGTATCTGCTGTTGACCGCAGGGGTCATTTTCAAAGTATGGTACGACACGGCAAAGTCCGGTAACGACATGCACATCGAGCATATCGAAAACCCTGTCCTCAAAAAGAAAGAAAGTCCGGCAACCTTGCAGGACACCATAACAACAATTTTAAAAAATAGAATTTATGAAAGATAAGGAGAACAAAAAGTCGGTTGTCCGGGTAACGGAAGGAAATCCGTCGGTAACCGCTGATGTGCTGCAAGACAGCACAGAGAGCAAAGCCGAAAAGCTCAAAAAGCCACTTATATTCGGCTTGATGGGAATTGTCTTCGTGGGTTGTATGTACCTCATATTTAAACCATCCGAAGATAAAAAGGCAATGGAAAACATCGGGCTGAACGATGCCGTACCACAGGCTACGGATGCAGGGCTACCCGATGATAAAGGGAAAGCATACGAGCAGGAAATGCTTCAGCAAAAAGACCAGGAAAAACGCAACGCACTTACCACGCTTTCCGATTATTGGAACACGGAAGACAGTACACAGGACAATGAAGAAGCGTTTACCGAAGAGGAAGAAGCCTACGGATACGGCGGGGGCAGAACTTCTGGAAGAAACGGCAATCCTGCATTGAGCAGCTACCGCAATATGCAAAGTACATTGGGTTCATTCTATCAGGATGATAATGCGGAAACAACTGAACTCCGCAGGCAATTGGAGGAACTGAAGGAACAATTGGCCGAGAAAGATGTACCGCCTGTCGCCACCGTAGATGACCAACTGAAGCTAATGGAGAAATCCTATGAAATGGCGGCAAAATATCTTCCGAAGAATACGAATACAGAAAATGCTGCACTTGATAACAATGTTACTCCGGCGGTTTCGTCTGCCAACCAAAAAGAGCATTTTGTGGCGTTTACACCTGCAAGAAAAAACACCGTTTCTGCCCTGTACCGTGAGCCTACGGATAGTGCTTTCTTAGCCAATTGGAGCGAAACGAGAAATCGTGGCTTTTATACCGCAGGTTCCATTGAGCAGGTGGTACAACCCAAAAACAGTATAAAGGCAAGTGTACACGAAACACAAACGATAGCAGGCGAAACAGGTGTACGTCTTCGTTTATTGGAGCCAGCTCAAACACCACAACGAACCATTCCAAAAGGAACGATTGTAACAGCTAATGCCAAATTTCAGGGAGGGCGATTACAGCTAAAGATTACTTCAATAGAACTGGAGGGCAATATCATACCGGTAGATATAACCATTTATGACATAGACGGACAGCAAGGTTTGTATGTTCCGTATTCGCCCGAAATGAATGCCCTTACCGAAATGGCAGGCAATATGAGCCAGACTTCGGGAACCAGCGTGATGCTCACGCAGTCCGCCGGACAGCAGGTTGCCGCAGACCTTAGCCGTGGCGTGGTACAGGGCATTTCTGGCTATTTCGCCAAAAAGGTGCGCACACCCAAAGTAACCCTAAAGGCAGACCATCAGGTCTTCCTTGTTTCCAAACAATGATGTTGAACTCAAATATTTTAAACAATGAAAAATCATTTTAAAACCTTTTGGGCTTTGGCCCTGATACTCGGCTTTGCCGTACAGTCCTACGCACAGGACAGCATCAAAGCACCGCTTGCCCTGGGCAAAATAGAACCGTACCGCATGGAAGTTACCTACGATAAAACTTCGCATTTGATTTTCCCTACCGCCATACGCTATGTGGATTTGGGAAGCGAATACCTGATTGCAGGTAAGGCGGAAGATGCGGAAAACGTACTGCGTGTAAAAGCATCGGTAAGGGATTTTGAACCCGAAACTAATTTTTCGGTCATTACCAATGACGGACGTTTTTACAGCTTCAATGTGTATTACAGTGGGTATCCCGATGCGTTGAGCTATGACCTTTTGACCATGCAGAAAGCGGTGGATAAGGCCAACAGTAATGATGTTCTTTTTGAAGAATTGGGCAACAATTCCCCGTCATTGGCGGGTTTGCTTCTGGAAACCATTTACAAGAAAGACAAACGTATTGTAAAGCATATCGGATCTAAGAGCTTCGGTATTCAGTTTATCCTGAAAGGCATTTACATCCACAACGGTAAATACTATTTCCATACGGAATTGAGAAACCGTAGCAATGTGCCTTTTCAGATTGATTTTGTCAATTTCAAAGTGGTAGATAAAAAGGTAGCCAAACGCACTGTTGTACAGGAACGCCCGTTGATACCGCTTCGTACCTACAAGCCACTCACAGAAATTTCAGGACAAACCACCGAACAGAATGTATTTCTGTTAGACCAATTCACTATTGCCAATGATAAGGTACTGTTGATTGAGATTTTTGAAAAGAACGGTGGCCGGCAGCAAACGCTTCAGGTGGAAAATTCGGATTTGATAAAAGCCCGGTTGATCAGCGATATGCACCTGAAATTTTAATAACCTTTTAAAGCAATAGCA
Organism: Paenimyroides marinum; assembly: GCF_900108395.1. Lineage (GTDB taxonomy): Bacteria > Bacteroidota > Bacteroidia > Flavobacteriales > Flavobacteriaceae > Flavobacterium > Flavobacterium marinum. The sequence continues at coordinate 28,386 of NZ_FNXE01000003.1, forward strand.
ATGAAAAAGTATATCTATACCGTGATGCTCGTCCTAATGGGTATCACGGTGGCACAGGCACAAAGGATGCTGCCTAAACAGAAAGGATTGGAAATAAGTGCGGGTGTATTGTCCGATGATAAAATTGGTAACGATTATTACATCAGCGCAGCAATGACCGTGAACGGAAAGAACGGAAATTACCAGCTTTGGGCATTGGAATACATGCACCAATACCACGGCTACAAGAACCTACGCATACCGCAGGAAACCTATACTGCAGAGGGCGGCTACAGTTTCTTCCTGCTGGGTGATGCCCGAAAGAATATCACATTGAATTTCGGAGTAACTGGCGTGGTCGGTTACGAAACCATCAACCGGGGAGAAACGATGCTGTATGACGGGGCGAAAATACTGAGCGAGGACAATTTCATTTACGGAGCTGGCGGACGGCTCACATTTGAAACGTACCTGTCAGACCGATTTGTGTTAGTCCTGCAAGGACGTACAAAGGTCTTTTGGGGTACGGATCTGGAACAGTTCAGACCGTCCGCAGGTGTGGGATTAAGGTTTAACTTTTAAAACGTAAAACAATGATAGCAATATTCAATAAATTCAGAATGGGGTTACTGCCATTGTATGTACTGTTGGCAATCCTCACAGCTTCGGTTACGCTGGTATCTTGCAGCAAGGATGATGAACTCGAAATACAGAACGATTTTCCTTTTGAGGTAAATGTGATGCCCGTACCAAAAGATGTTGCCAACGGGCAGACCGTGGAAATACGCATTACCATACAGCGTATCGGAAATTATACAGGTACGCAATACTATCTCAGGTATTTTCAGTTTGATGGTACTGGCACGTTGCGGTATTACGATGAACCGCCATACCTACCCAATGATTTGTACCCGTTGCCAACGGAGCAGTTCCGTTTGTATTATACTTCGGCTTCTACCGTATCACAGTCCTTTGAGGTGTGGATTTCGGATAGCTTTGGGAACGAAAAGCAAGTGAGCTTTCAGTTTAACAGTAGCGATTAAGAGAAACAACTTTGATAAAAGAAAAGCCGACTTTAAAGGTCGGTTTTTTTGCTTCTGATTTTCGACCAAGGATGTTTTTGTTTAAATTTACTTGATATAATTTTCACAATATGGATGCAGTTACTTCTCAATTGGTAATGGGAATTATTCCGCTTGTTATCGGAATAGGGCTTATCTACTGGATAAGCAGAAGGAAATTTTACAGGCGTAGTCCTATGGGAGCGGAGGGCTTTTCAAGTTTTGAAGCATCTGTGTTTATCCGTTTTATAGAACGTGTTGGTAAATGGATCGCCTATGCTTTAATTATTCTTGGCGTTGTTGTTCTTTGGTCTTATACACAGATGAAAAAAGAGAGGGAGAAAAAGCAACAGGAACTTAATATTGAACAGCCTGCCTAACGCTGATCGAAGTTTTTCTGCTGATTTAATTTCAATCGGATAGCTCAAAAGGCTGTCCGATTTATGTTTATAACAAATGTAAACCGCCAAATACTGCCTTTCAGTGCCAATGGATGCAATATTTCCCAATCCTGCAATAAGCCTTTCTAAATTCGACTTCCACAGAAAAATGGAGCAGACTATGGAAGTTATCGCAATACAGAAATCCGCATTTGACGGAATGACAAATGAGTTGGAAGCACTTTTGGAACTGACCGAAAACGCTACTCGGAAATATACCCCGATTTTCAAAGAAGAGAAATGGCTGGATAACCAGGAAGTGTGTTTGATGATGAACATTACCAAACGAACATTGCAGACCTATAAGGATAAGGGTTTGTTGCCTTACTCTAAATTAAACCGCAAGAATTATTACAAACTCTCGGATGTACAGGCTTTGCTCGAAGCCGGACAGCCGTATAATACCAACGACAATGGATTTACTAACGAATGATACCCAAGAAATCATCGCCCATCAGGAGATGATAACGCAATTGAAAAAGCGTATCGAAATAATCTTGAAAAATTATCGCCCTGTAATGAACGGGGAAATTTACTTATCGGGTGAAGATGTGTGTAAGTTGTTACATATTAGTAAACGGACGTTACAGCAATACCGGGATGACACAATATTGCCATACATTCAAATTGGTGGTAAGATTATTTACAAAGAATCAGATATACTACATATTCTGGAAAAGAACTATACGGGTTGATTGCTTTAGTGATGATCTCTGAATCTTCGTTTTAATATATAGTATCTAAATAAGAGTCTGTCATACCATAAGGCAAACAGCAATAATCCTACAGCAATCAAAAGCGTTCTTAATTCAAGATATGGAAATATAAATCCTCCAATTATTCCTCCTGAAAAGAAACAACAAATAATGGCTAGTTTCAGATAGATGCTTTTACTTAGTTGCATACGCTCGGAACGTTCCTTATAAAATAACATTTGTGATAATTCAATACCAAGATCCGTAAATAGGCCTGTTAGATGGGTTGTTCTTACTACTGATTGAGACACACGTGTTACCAATGCGTTTTGTAAGCCCATAGCGAACAGTAAAGCTGAAGCTAAAAGAATAGAATACGGAAAAGGTTCTTTTGTCAGCAGAAAGGAAGAGAAACTAATAACAAATAGTATAAAGACCTCTATAGATATAGGGATTACATAAGTAGCTTGTTGCTTATATCTTGATACCCATTCCATGATTAGGCTGGAAGCAAAAGCTCCGAACAGAAAAAATAATATATAGAACAAATAAGCAAATGCCATTCTGTAATCCTTCAAAACAAGTTCTTCTGAAAAGAAAGCGAAATGACCTGTAACATTTGTTGTTAATGTATTCAATTCCAAAACGCTCGTAATGTTTACAATACCTGCAACACCCGATAAGATGGAAGCTAATTTAAGATTGTGGGAATAAGTGCGACCTTTCCCTTTATGTCTGAACATATTAGGGTTCTTTTATTGCAAATTTACAAAACTGCCTTTCTTTATTTGCTTGGCATTGTATATAATAAACAACATTCTTACCTTTGTTTGATAAAATATAGAAACTTAAAGTTGTTTTTACTTTAAGTCCCACATTGAAAACTGGTAATTTTTAGACTACGGGACGATAATAAGTAAGGACGCTCACGCTATAGGCGTGGGTGCTCGCTTATTCGTAGTCGGGTATACCAGTACCTCAATGTCGGTAAGTGTGGTGGCCTACGCTTTTTTTTGTGCAGGTACTCCATTAATTTAATACTGATATATATGGAAACTGGTACACTACAAAAAAAAATACGCTTTCTTTTATCAATGATAAAAGCCCGATTGTAGATATTATCTGCAATGACCTCTCTGATTCAGGATTTGAAATACTATTCCGCTCGCAACATATCGAAGACGGAATAATTCAGTTATCTGCTTTAACCTCTCTACCTGAGGTCTGTATCATTGATCTTGATTTTTACGATAAGAATGTATTGGCAGATCTTCAGGAATTACACAAACAATATCCAAGTATTAAGCTGATTGCCCATAGTGATAGAGATACCGAAAAAGCTGTAAAACCGCTTTTGGAAATGGGTTTTGCAGGTTACCTTCTCATTGGCAGCGATAGGGACGATTTCATAAAAGCCATTGATGGAGTTACCAATGGAGGAAGATATTTTAGTGTGGGCGTAGCGAAGATTGTACAGGAATATTTTGGCAATAAGTAACAGCCCAATCCTAACACCGTAAAAATATCTATTCAAATCAAGCGACCTTCTTTTGCTTCTTTTCTTTGGTCGCAGTCTGAAAAGAAAAGAAGTCACTCCCGAATACAACAAATGGGATAAAGAATATCCCACGAAATAATATCGCAATCTGTTTGGTAAAATGTAGAGAGAGGGAATTGTGTAGGGGTGCATTTTGACAAAGTGGTTGCACCTTTTTAAATGCGAAAAGGCGGTTCCGACCAACGGAAGGATGCGTCTTTTCGCCGCCCGACTTTTGAGGTCAGGCAACTTTTAGGGGTTGGGTGTGGAAATTTTTCAGATTAATGAAAAATCCCCTGTTTTCGGTCATTCCGAAGCGAAACATATTCCACAATAACGAACAACCCATTTGAGCCAATGTAGCATTGATATACAAATCCTGCTTTTCCAATGCTTCTGCCAAACTACAACTTGGCGTATTGTCCGTTTGTTCGGACTGTTTCAGCAAGTCGCCAAATTCATCCGTAACCATTGGCAGGCTTGCCACCGTTTCGTACTTTTCGGAGTCGGGTTGTTTGATACTTCCGATAGTAGATAGTATTACTTGCCCTGTATGTTGGCTGTTCCCAAAATCCAACCAATATTTAGGCTCATCACGGTTGGCTCTGCGTTGTTTGCTCATAGCTGTGAGCATTTCCGCTATAGCAAACCTTGTCTTTACATTATCCACACAAGAAATATAAATCGTTGCTTTTGTATTTTCGGGCAGTCCTCCCAACGAATTGCGTTCAAACTTTTGGGTTTCTGCTTTCCAATTCGTTCCCATAAACCGATTGACACGGTTTATGAGTGCAACCGATTTGTACAATCCTGTTTCACTCGGTGAAAATCGCTGTCTGCCCAAATTGGCTTCCGTGATAATATCATCATCCCATAAACGCACCTGCAATCCTGCGTGTCCCAACTCTGTTAGGCTATGGCTCATTTCCATTAAGGCAGTCAGCACTTTTGAGCCTGTGCCACCTGCACCAATCAAATTGACTTCAATCGGGTTTGTAGGACTTATCAGATAGTTGTCTGTAAAATGTACTTTGGTTTTATCTGTATTCATCACAATAGATTTTTAAGGTTTTTGTTATACGGTTTTAATACTTCTTTTGGAAAGGGATTATCTGTGTTTATAAGGTCTTTCCAAACCTTTACGCAATCGCCTTTTATGGGATTGTGTTTGCCCAACAAATGGCTGAAATAAGAATTGAAAAAATAGTGTTCCCAAGCCTGTACAAATTCTTCAACCGATGCGGATTTCTTTATATCTATGCTTACCGTTCCCATACATACTTTACCATCTTCGTAAATATTGAAAAAAGGAGCATAATGGAGTTTGGTTTTATCATTCGGTCTTCTGTCACTCGCAAGGGCATATACGGTAAGGCTGTTTTTACTCGCTTTCCAAAGCATTGGCGGTACATATCCTTTACCATTGGGTATTTTCAGACTGTCCACAAAAAACAACTTTCTTTGCTGTGCTTTGGTGTACCAGATTACCGTGCCTTTTTCCGCACTCGGATTGATATGTAAAATGTTTGTCGGCAAAATTCCGTTTGGCTTTAAAAAGGCTTTGTCCTTGTCTTTTTCAGTGCGAAGTGACTTTGCCAATATATTTGCTTCTCTCACGGTCAATGGGTGGGCATTGATTGGATTTCCATTTTTATCCATATCAAAATGCTCTACATACACATCGGTTGTCCGTCCTTTGGTTTCATAGAATACCAAAGCAGATTTTGGGTGGTATAATGTACCGAAGTCCTGTGTTATATCGTTTATCGTTTCCATATTTTTGCGTTTAACATTGGTGTAAAATATCGCTTAGGTTGTGTAACAATTGAAATAACCTGTTTTCAAAACAAAGATTGTTGGCGGTTATATCCCTGCCGTCAAACTGTTTTAGTATAATGGGTTCTTCCATTTGTCCGTATTCCTGTATATCGGTGTTTACGGATTCTATCAAGGTTTCGTTTAGCCAACCTTTGTGGTCTGCGTAAAATGAAATGTACTTTTCCATTCCGATAATGTTGTCCATATCTTCTTCAGATGCTTCCCCATTAGGTTTGGCATTGCGGAACACACTTTCATTCGGGTAGGTCAGATACAGGGAAAAGGCTTCTTTTGCTACCGCTAAACATTCCCTGTCAAACTCATTCCTTACTTTGAACTTTTCAATACGTTGTTCAAATACGGTCAGATTGATGCGGTTATAAATCCGTTGCTCGATAAAGTCCCCGATAAATTCGGCTTGTTTAATCTCTGAAAGATAAACTTCGGTTTCTTCTGTATAATCGTCCTGTTCCACCCAATCGTTCATCATTTCGTACATCCAATAGAGGTAACTTGCTTCCTGCCTGTAATAAGGAATATCGGCTATATGGTACAGATAAGCACAAACGGACAATAACAAGTGTGCGTTGGCTTTTCGCTTCTTATCGTGCAAAAGGCGATACAATGGCGAAACAGGAATGTAGAACAAGGTTGCTCCTGTATTGTAGCGTTCTTCACTTACAAAATAGGTTTTCTTGCTGTCCTGTACCAAACGGATTTCTTCCCAATCTAAAACTTTGCTCTTTAACTTTTCCTCTACATCAGCCATAGCCAATGCCATATTGTAGGGGTAGGTAAATTGTTTGGTCTGTGCAGGTTCAATATTATAATGTTCTGCCAATTTGGAAAGGGACTGAAAAAAATCCCTTTCCGTTTTGTCCGATTTCCTGCAAGCCTGTACGGTTTTCGTTTCTTTCAGTTTCGGCAGAAAGGTGCATTTTAGAAAACCATTGGCAACATCGCTGTTGGAACTGACCTGCGTTTGTCTTTCCGTACTTCGTTGGCGTCCTTTGGTTTTTGCATCCAATTGGCGAACTCGTTTAACTGGCGGTGCAATTGTCGTTGCCTTTGCTGTTCGGGTGTTATAATAGTTCCCGATAGGATATGTTTGTGCATAGTTCATCGCTTTAAATATTTGGTTTAACCTTTCGTTCCCATTACGCTCTCAAATCTGTACTCTACTGCATCATCTTTGATTTGCGGTGCAGATGCTTTTGCGGTAGTCAGTATGGGGTACATATTGGCGTAAAAATTCATTACGGCTTCCACGCTCCAACGTGGTTCGGGGTCGGTCAGTCTGATGTCCTGTCCTTTATCTTTGAGTATAAACACTCGTTCCAATTGCGTTGCTAATAACATAATGCTCGTTTTTAATGGTTAATACTCGTTTTCTTCTTCGTCCGTTTCGTCTGTTGGATAATCGGCTGTAACTTCTTCCGCTTTTGGCGGTTCGGGTGTGGCTTCTTCCATTGCTCCGAAAAGGCTCGGTGTGGCGAACTTGTTTGACAATTCCGTTTTGCGTTTGCGTATCTCGTCCGCTTTTTCGGGAAACTCGGTTATGTCGGGAACTTTCATCCACGCTTCACGGAATTTGCCCTCTTTCTCCAATTCGTCAGCCTTTGCCATTCCATCTTTAAATTTCTTGTCTTTGGCTTCTTTTTCCTTTTTGGCTTTCTCGGTCTTTTCTTTCTCCATTGCCGATTGCTTTTTGACCTCCTCCATTTGCTTTAGGAATTTTTCCATATCCACCATTACGCCCGAAACGGTTTTAACAGGTGCTTTTATCTGCTCAAAAAATCCCTCGTCAAATTCCTGTGGTGTAGCGTTAAACGTCAATGGCGGTATTAGGTTTTTTGCGTTATCTCCGCATTGTTCATTGTTGAGCATAACCGATACGATTAGGTTATTTTCTGCTCCTTTGGAAATATTCAGTTGCAATACTCCTGTAAAGTCCAAGGCTTGTATCTGATTGAAAAAATTGGTGTTCATCGTTCTGAAATTTTAATTACTGTTATTATTTTCCTTGATTGCTTTTAGTTTCTTGTGCATATCTGCCCAATACTCCTGCCTTTCCCTGTCACTTTCCATTGGTGGGTCGTGCCGATATTTTTTAAACCAACCTGTTTGTCGAATAGCTTTTACGAGGTCGGTAACTTCAATCCAATTCCCATCTTTATCTATGATTTTCATTGTACTTGTATTAATGGTTCTTATTTGCTTACTATCTCAATGTTTATTCTTTAGTAAGTCTTGGATTTGGTCGTATTTCATCCAAATTGTTCCATACATGGGTGAAAATCTCTTTTATTTCCTTGTCCGATAGTTTACGGAGCAATATGGCATTTCGGTATTCGCTATGTATGGTGACTTCTTTGCTTAGCAAATACCCTGTGGCAACTTTAAGGGTGCTTTGTCCGCTCTTTATACATAGATGCAGTATGGCATCACTCCAACCCTCATAGCCAATCAAAAGTGTTTCATCCATTGGAAGCCCACCAGAAAATGCTTTATTAATGGTTGGGTCGGTAAATGTCAGGCAGGCAAGACAGTTAAAAGGTTCAATGCCCTCATGCGTTGCTACTTTTTTGGCAAACAACACCTGTTCAATAGCTCCCTTGGGGTTTTCGATGCCGAATAGCAGGGTTTCAATTTTGAAAGAAAATTTCTTTTTCATGTCTTAATCATTTATGGTTATCTCAATCATTTTATGTTCTCCGAAAAACAGATGTATAGCCTGTTTTAATTTAGTTTCACATTTCTGTTTTTCTGTAAACTCAATCAAACAGTTGGTGATAAATATTGAATTGTAACCGTCAAACAGTTGGTCAGAAAATACTCTCGGGCTTCTATGCAACATCACATTGTAGCGTTTTAATATCTGTTCTGTATTGTCAACCAGTCCGTACCAAAAGTCGGCTGTTATTAATGTATTGTCTGACCATATACTCCGCATATATTCGTCACGCTCTCTGAAGCGTTCTGTTTCCTGTTGGATAAAGACGATTAATTGTTTAAGGGTATCGGGGAAAAGTTTTGCTACCAAATACGCCTTTTGTACGTTGTTCATTTCATTTAAAGCTTTCATATCTTTTGTTTTTAGTAGGCTACCACCGTTTAAGGCGGTAGCCTGTGGTTATTTAATTAAGGTTTAGGATTTCCGCACCGTCCAAAGCAAAGGCGGTACAAAATTCAAAGGCTTTCTGTGTACGCTGTTGAGCAGTTCCACCCATTACAATACTCTGTAGCTTGGCTTCTTCATCTTTGTAATTCCTTACGTTCTGATAGTAGCCCGTAACAGCGTTGTACGCTCCGAACAAAGTGCCTTTGGTGGTGTTCATCTGCTGTGTATCACTCATCATAGCATAGGCAAAGGCATCTTCAACGGTGTTTTTGAATACGGTTGAAATTTCATCTTCCGCACCTTTTTTAATGAGGTCTAAGGTTTCCTTGTTTGGGCAAAGTGCCAATTGGATTAGCTTTTTTACTTCGTTGTCACTTACCCTTACTTTTGTCCAATCATTAAAAATTGCTTCTAACTGGTTGCTCAATGTATTGGCAAGTCCCATAATCTTGTGGGCGTTCTCGATACGCTGTTTTGCTCCCGATGTATGTTTGATGCGTACCACATTGGTCATATTGCGTAACGATGCGTTAAGGGTGTTTTGGCAAACAATTCGGATAGGTGTAAACGCTGCGGTAATACTTCCGCTACCATCGTGAGAAGTTGTGAGGAAGATATATTTTTCTGTCACATCATCGCCATTGCCTACACGGATATAGTCGGGCAGTTTGGCTGTGATAAAAATGCGTTCTCCGTTGCCCAATGCTCCTGCGGTTTCGTACAGGATACCCTCGCCACCACCTACGATAGCATCAAAGAAATTAAAGGCTTCACGGTTTTGTACGATGTGGTAATCTTTACCCACTACGCCCAATACGGCATTGTTATCGGTACGAATGTTTGCGAAGTAGTTAGGTACTTCTAATTCGCTACTGCCTATCTCTATGCCGTTAGCAGTTTCGATAATGCCCGAACCTTTGGTAAACAATGGGGATTTTACTACTTCGTAATTTAACCCTGCGTGCTTTATAGCTTCCTCGCTTGTTGGGTATTGTTCCACGATTTGCCCCAAACCGTGCCACGCTTTTTGCTGTACTGAAAAGAAACTGTACTTTCCTGCTCTTTCGTTGAAATTGATATTATGTGCCATTTTGATAAAATTTTGATGTTAAAAAATGATTGAATACTCGTTGTTAAAATGGGAGGTCGTCCTCTGTTCCCTGTGCTGTAAATCCGCTGTTTTCAGATGGTGCAGTAGCCTGTACGGTTTCGGCTTTTCTGCTACCTCCATGCAGTTTGATGTTAGAGGTATGAAAATTCAGTCCTGCTCTTGCTTCACCATCATTACCTGTCCATGCTCTCGCACTTACCCTGCCTGTGAGCTCTACCAATGTGCCTTTTGTCAGTAGCTTGGCTACGTTCGGACTTATCCAATATGAGCAGTCGAAAAAGGTTGTTTGCTCCACTCGTTCGCCCTGTTTGTTTTTGTAGCTGTCGTTGGTCGCTACCGAAAAGTTTACTACTTGTTTGTCCTGTGACGTTGTGCGTACTTCCGCATCTCTTGTCAGTCTTCCTGTGATGTTCATGATTTCTACTTTTTAGTGATTGATATTTGATTTAATTTTTTTGATTTATTCGGCAATGAGAGGAGGTGCTGTTTCGTTTCATTACCATTTCCAATGCTTTTGATCTTCATACCTGACATTTTTTTTATTCGTTTAAAGAGCCGGAGTATGCTATGTTTCGTTTCACGAGCAGAAAAAGGTTAGTGTTTAGGCGGCACAAGGTTTTGGAAAACAAATACTACCCAACGGGTGGAGATTTTTTTTCAAACTTGCGTGACCTTGTGGGGGCGTTAAGAACACGGAAATACCTTTGCTCTTGAAATGGAACAATAGGGCATACAGGCTTCTTTGAGTAAAAAAACAGTGGAAGCAATGAAGATGGTATTGGCAAATGGTTCCCAATGGATTGAAATAACACTTCCAATTGGTTGAATTTTTAAAACTCTATTTTTAAGTTGTGTGGCTGTGACAGCCACAGAGACAGAGGGTTGAAAAATCGTTTTGTGCGGGAGAAGTACCAGGGCAATATTTTTTAACCTTCTGTTTCAGCAGTAGACAAAAGCTCTTTTACAGAAGGGGAATAGGAGAGAAAAGTAAATGTGCTTTGGCTATAAAAAGTATAGACATAAAAAAAGCAGGACTTAATCCTGCTTCAATCTGACTGTTAAAAAATATACCCTGTTTTAAGCCATCACTTCTTCGGTATCATAAAATCCAAGTGGAGCTTCATTCAATAATTCTATTTCTTCATCTTCGATTTTGACAAGAAACGCATCTTCCATTGCCTTGAATTTAGGTGCTACCAAATCCATATCCTTACTGATTTTCTGGCTGGTAATCTTAGCATAGATCTGGGTGGTGGAAATATTCTTGTGTCCCATCATTTTGCTAAGGCTTTCAAGCGGTACGCCCTCGGTCAAAAACATGGTGGCAAATGTGTGACGTGCGGTATGGAAAGTAACTTTCTGTTCGGTAACAATGCCAGCTTCCTCAATAAGTTTACTGATATGCTTATTACAGGTCGCATTGGACGGAACAGGAAATATATAATCGCTTCTGGTAATGCCTCTGTATTTTTCAATAATGCGTTTGGGGATTTCCATCAGCCTTACGTTTGAAGCAACGTCAGATTTTTTACGCCTGCTGATAATCCACTGGTGGCCGTCGAAGAACGATTGAATATTGCTCCATTTCAGTTTCTTAATATCAATGTAAGAAAGTCCGGTAAAACAACTGAAAAGAAAGAGGTCTTTTACCAGTTCATATTTCTGTTTGGATGGGTTCAGGAACATTAACTTTTCCACATCCTCTTTTAGAAGGTAACTACGGTCGGTTTCCTCCATAGTGATCTTGTAATCATCAAAAGGATTATCCCGTAGCAAACCTTTTTTAATAGCCAGTTCTACCAGTGCAATAACGGGCATTGTATAAACCCAAACCGTATTGTGGGTACATTCTTTATCAATGCGGAGAAAGAAATCAAACTCCCGGATAAAATCGGAAGTGAGTTCCCGGAACGCCATATCCTCCCGATGGTACCGTTCCTTTATAAATTCGCTAAGATGATTGTAAACAGTGGTATACTTGGCATAGGTGCTTTTAGAGCGTTTCCCTTTAGCGACCATTTTTTCAAAGCCTTCATTCTGCTCCTTAAAGACTTTCAGTATGGCATCTTCCATCACACCGACACCCAGAAACGTGAGCTTTACCTTTTGTGCGGTTGCAAAGCCCTCGTGTTTTAGCATATCTTCATAAATCTTGTCGATACGGCCCCGTATGTTATCCAGCTTTTGATTAATACTCAAAGCTGTGGCACTCTTGCCCTCAACTCTTCCGTACTTCAAATCCCAATTATTGGGGTTTATTTCTAACTTTGTCCCGAAAGTCTTGGGTGTGCCATCAATAGTAATACGCCCCATGATCGGGGCATTACCGTTTTTTTTCAGTTCGTTCTTTTTCAGATAGAAAAGCAGCTTGAACGTCGATTTCTTTGCCTGCTCCATAACTCAAATGTTTAATGTTTAAAATTAAATTACATTGAGTTACAAGGGAATAGAGAATGCAGTGCAAAACACTGAAATATAACCTGTTAGGCTGTGTTATTACCTATGTCAATCGGTAACGAATTAGTAACCTAACGTTGTGTTTTCAAGCCCAAAACCTATCCGACACCGAGTTCCACACCAAGACTACTGTTTTATAAAGCGTTGTATTGCAATTGCTTTAACCGTTTTGCTTATTTTTGCTTTTATCTAATCTTTTTTTGGTAAAAATAAAAAAAGCTCCTGAAAAAACAAGAGCTTTGTATAATTATGAATTTTTTTTAAAAGTTCGATTTAAATTGTTCCAAGAAACGTACATCATTTTCAAAATACATACGAATGTCTCCGATTTGATACAGCAACATTGCCATACGTTCCAATCCCATTCCAAAAGCAAAACCAGAGTATTCATCAGGATCAATGTTTGATGCTTTCAGCACATTTGGATCTACCATACCGCAGCCCATAATTTCCAACCAGCCGGTTCCTTTGGTAATGCGGTAATCGGTTTCGGTTTTCAATCCCCAGTAAACATCAACCTCTGCACTTGGTTCGGTAAAAGGGAAATACGACGGACGCAAACGAATTTTTGATTTTCCGAACATTTCCTTCGTAAAATATAACAAGGTTTGCTTTAAATCGGCAAACGATACATCTTTATCTATATACAAACCTTCAACTTGATGGAAAATACAGTGAGAACGTGATGAAATAGCTTCATTTCGGAATACACGACCTGGAGAAATAGTTCTAATAGGCGGTTGGTTGTTTTCCATATAACGTACCTGAACCGATGAGGTGTGTGTACGCAACAAATAATCCGGGTTCATTTGTACAAAAAACGTATCCTGCATATCACGTGCAGGGTGATGTGCCGGGAAATTCAGTGCTTCAAAATTATGCCAGTCGTCTTCAATTTCCGGGCCTTCAGAAACGTTAAATCCAATGTTTGAAAACACGTCGATTACCTGATTTTTTACTAAAGAAATAGGATGGCGAGAGCCAATGTTCATTGGTGTTCCCGGGCGTGTTAAATCGCCGTAAACACCAATAGCTTCCTCTTTTGCTTCTAAAGTTTCCTGAATGGTTCTGATTTTGTTCTCTACCGCGTTTTTCAATGAATTAATCGCCTGACCAAATGCTTTTTTTTGCTCGTTTGGCACATTTTTAAACTCGGCAAAAATCTCATTAATCAGTCCTTTTTTAGAAATAAATTTAATTCTAAAAACGTCTAAAGCCTCTTTGTTGTCAGTAGTAAAAGCTTCAGCTTCACCAATCAGTTCTTTAATTCTATCTATCATTTTTTTCTAAAAAGTAGTTGTGCAAATTTACGCTTTTTGCCCGATGCAGAAAATTAGAATGGTTAAAAATTAATTTATATATCCGTTCTCTAAAAAATAGTTTGCGATAGCTTCTTTCATTAACACGGTTTGCTCGCCGGCTTTTAAGTGGGGCAATTGATCTTTAATGATGTAATGCGGCCAACCATCGTTGTCGAAATGCGAAAATTCATAATAACCAAAAGGCTCCAATAAACGACAAATGGCTATGTGCATAATGTTTACTTTTTCGTCTTTTTTAAACTTTTTGTTGAATTTGCCCAGTTCCTGAACACCAATTAAATAAATAATTCCGTCAACATCTAAAGTATCTCCGTCGGCAAACTGGTTAGATAATTTTTTAACCAATAATTCCCAGCGTGCTTTTAATTGTTCGTCTCTTGCCATAAATAGTCTATTCATTTACAAAGATATTTTATAATACCGAAACTACTTTATATTTGTATTTTATTTATGAATATGATTGTTATTGATTTGCTAATTGCTGTTTTATTGGGTTATGCATTGTTTAAAGGGTTACAAAAAGGATTGATCGTTTCGGTTATTTCACTGATTGCTTTAATTGCTGGGATTTATTTTTCTCTCCGATTTTCTTTTTTTATTAGTGAAATTCTTCAGCAAAACACACAGTGGAATCAAAATGTGATAACGGTAAGTGCTTTCTTTATGACGTTTTTATTGGTATTGGTCTTACTTTTTTTATTAGGGAAAATCCTTACAAAACTAGTAAATGCTGTTGCATTGGGATTTATAAACAAATTAGCCGGAGCTGCTTTTGAAAGTTTAAAAATGATCTTGATTATTTCAGTATTCCTGAATTTATTTCAAAAGATCAATTATAACAATTTACTTGTTTCAGAAGAAAAGTTAGAGGAATCTGTTTTTTATCATCCGCTTGAAGAAGTTTCCCGAAGCATTTTTCCGTTAATGGATAAATGGTATAAAGCAGTTTTAAATGAGGCAAAGGAAAGGATGGAGTAAAAATAAAACAGTCCGGTAATTAATACCAGACCTCGTTTTATTTACATTCTTTTTTTATCTTCCTGCAATCCAAGTGCCTTTGATGCCTTTAGAGTCATTAACCCAAGGACCGGAAGAATGTGTTTCGCTCATTGTTCCAGTAAAACTACCTATCTCTTCTTCATTACCATCTTCGTTAGTGTTAATGAAAATTAGTTTAACTTCTCCTTGAATACTAACTTTACCTTTTAAGGATAATTCTAAATCAGTAAAATTCTCAGATTCAACCGTACCAATGACCGTTCCGTCATTTTTTACATTAAACTCAATTTCACCGGAATCACTACCTGAATAAGTACCTACCCAAGCACCTTTATACTTGGAATACGGAGATGTAGTGGTAATTGGATCTTCTTCATCGTGTTCACAAGCTGTTGTTAAAGCAACTAATGGTATAAATAATAATAAAAGTGAAAATATTTTCTTCATAATAATTATATGTTGATTCCTTTATTTCGCTAATGTAATAATTATTTGTAATTTTTTATAAAAAAAATGAAATTTTAAATAATTAACATTTTAAGAAAGATTCTTCAACATTTCCTTTGTCATGCTTTCCAAATCAAAATCGTGTTCCCAGCCCCAATCTTCACGAGCTGATGAATCATTAATGCTTGATGGCCACGAATCGGCAATTGCCTGACGGAAATCTGGCTGGTAAGAAATTTCAAAACCTGCCTTTTCTTTCGTAATAGCTTCGGCAATTTCTTTAGGAGTAAAACTCATTGCTGCTAAATTGTACGAAGAACGGATTCTTATATTTTCTTTTTCAGCTTGCATAATTCCAACCGTTGCACGAATGGCATCATCCATGTACATCATTGGTAATTCAGTATTTTCACTTAAAAAACAAGTATATTTATTGTCTGAAATGGCTTTATAGTAAATATCAACAGCGTAGTCAGTTGTTCCGCCGCCCGGTGGTGTTTTCCATGAAATTAATCCCGGATAACGGATAGAACGTACATCGACACCATATTTGTTAAAATAATATTCACACCAGCGTTCTCCGGCTTGTTTTGATATTCCGTAAACGGTAGATGGTTCCATTACGGTGTATTGCGGGGTGTTGTGTTTTGGAGTTGTGGGACCAAAAACGGCAATGCTTGAAGGCCAAAAAATCTTTTTAATTTTTCCTTCTTTGGCTAAGTTTAGTACGTGGAAAAGCGAATTCATATTTAAATCCCACGCAAATGCCGGATTTTTTTCAGCAGTTGCCGATAACAATGCTGCCATTAAATATACCTCGTCTATTTTATATTTATCAACCAATGCTGCAACAGCATCAAAATTCATTGCATCTACTAACTCAAAAGGTCCTGTTTGAAAAACTTCTTGTTCTCCTTTTCTGATATCCGAGGCAATAACATTGTCAATTCCGTAAATTTCTCTCAATTTCAGCGTAAGCTCAGAACCAATTTGCCCGCAAGCTCCAATAATCAATATTTTGGTTGTCTCCATCTTATTTAATTTGATGCACAAAGATACTGTTTGTAACCAAATATTTTTGAAATCTTCTCAAAAAAGAAACCGAATTTCTCGTAATATTTATGGTTTAAATATTTTAATACGGTCAATATTAGTAATTTTGTGTTTTGTTATAGAAATACATTTATGAGGTATATTTTTGTTTTAATAGGTCTTTCATTTTTGGTAACAGGTTGTAAAAAACAAACGGAAACCACCGAAAATCTGCCATTGACCGTATCACAGGATTCATTGGTGCGAAGCATTTACAATCAATGGAAATTTACTGTTGCTGTTTCCAATCCATCAGTCAATTCAAAATTAAATTCTTGGGAAGACTGGCGGAATTATACCAACGAATTAACCATTGCACCCAATGCAAGTTTGTCGAATTTAACTCGAAAAGCAAATGCTTTAGTTGAAAAATCGGCTGTTTTGAAAAATAATATTCCTGACTTGTACAATAAACCGGAGACCAAAGCCCGCTTAGCTTTGTTAGAAACGAATATTCAAAATCTAGATATGCTTTTAGAGTTGGAACCTTTAAACATCAAAGAAATCAATGTTTTGCTTGCCAATATCCAAAAAAATACCAGTTCATTGATTAACCAGTTTGATGAATTTGAAATTAAAGCAAAAATACCAAAAGAGACAGGTGAAGAGCAACTGCATCAACGCATCGATACAATAAAACGTGCCACTTTAAACACCATTCCACAAGAATAATGAGTATTAAAAAAGTATTTGAACAAGCAACCAAAACACAGCAATTACAAGAGCAAATCAGTAAATCAGGCAATAAAATCCACGCAAAAGGATTTATTGGATCGGCTTTGTCGTTTCAAATTCAGGCATTGTTTAAAAATTCTGAACAACATTTTTTATTGATTTTTAACGATAAAGAAGAAGCGGCTTATTATCTGAACGATCTGGAACATCTGATTTCTAAAGATTATGTATTGTTTTATCCGGGATCGTACCGCCGTCCGTATCAAATCGAAGAAACCGATAATGCCAATGTGTTGTTGCGTGCCGAAGTTTTAAACCGGTTAAATGCCCGTAAAAAGCCGGTTGTCATTGTTTCGTATGCCGATGCCTTGTTTGAAAAAGTGGTTACACGGAAACAATTAGATAAAAACACGCTCAAGATTGCTGTAAATGACAAGATGACGATTGATTTTGTGAACGAAGTACTGTTTGAATACAATTTTAAACGTGTTGACTTTGTTTCGGAACCTGGAGAATTTTCGGTTCGTGGCGGAATCATTGATGTGTTTTCTTTCTCGAACGAAAATCCGTATCGTATTGAATTTTTTGGAAATGAAATCGAAAGTATTCGTACGTTTGATGTGGAAACACAGCTATCAATCGAAACCAATAAAAAAATCACGATCATTCCCAATGTAGAAAATAAATTTTTGCAGGAAAGTAGAGAAAGTTTTCTGAATTATATCCATCCAAATACGGTTTTGTTTATTCAGAATACAACTTTAGTAAAGGAACAACTTGCTAAAATGTTTCAGAAAGCAACCGAAACATTTGAGAAATTAAGTGCCGATGTAAAACATCTGTCGCCTGAACAAATGTTTCTTCCAACAGTTGAGTTTTTACAGAAAGCCGATGACTTTACTGTGGTTGAACTGGCACAGCAAAACTTTTTTACACCAGATTTTTCGCTGGAATTTTATTTCAATCCGCAGCCATCGTTTAATAAGCAGTTTGATTTGCTGATTGAAAATTTAAATGAAAACACCGCAAACGGCTACACCAATTACCTGTATTGTTCAAGCGAGGCACAAAGCAAGCGTTTTGAAGAAATTTTTTCGAGCTTAAAAGATCAAAACAAAAGTATTCAGCAGTATAAAACTGTTGTAATGCCTTTGTTTCAGGGTTTTATCGACAAAGAAAATCAAATTGCGTGTTATACCGATCATCAAATTTTTGAACGCTACCATAAATTCAGCATCAAAAACGGTTATACCAAAAAGCAAACCATCACTTTAAAAGAACTTACCACGCTTTCGGTGGGCGATTATGTGACGCATATTGACCATGGAATTGGGAAGTTTGGTGGTTTACAGAAAATTGATGTAGAAGGTAAAAAGCAAGAAGCCATAAAACTGGTTTATGCCGATAACGATATTGTGTATGTATCAATACATTCATTACACAAGATTTCAAAATACAACGGAAAAGAGGGTGCACCGCCTAAAATCTATAAAATTGGTTCAGGAGCATGGAAAGCCTTAAAGCAAAAAACAAAAGCACGTGTAAAACACATTGCCTTTAATTTGATAAAGTTATACGCCAAACGCAGATTGGAGAAAGGATTTGCCTGTGCACCTGACAGTTATTTACAGGCCGAGTTGGAAAGTTCGTTTATATACGAGGATACGCCCGATCAGTTAAAATCTACTATTGATGTAAAAACCGATATGGAAAGTGAACGACCGATGGATCGGTTGGTTTGTGGCGATGTGGGTTTTGGTAAGACCGAAGTTGCTATTCGCGCGGCTTTTAAGATGGTTGATAACGGAAAACAAGTTGCGGTGCTGGTACCAACAACCATTTTGGCATTTCAGCATCATAAAACGTTTACCGAACGTTTAACAGATATGCCGGTGAGTGTAGCTTATTTGAATCGCTTTAAAACAGCCAAACAAAAAGCAGAAACATTGAAAGATTTGGCAGAAGGAAAAATCGACATCATCATTGGAACGCATCAGTTAGTAAATAAAAATGTGGTTTTTAAAGATTTGGGTTTGCTGATTATCGATGAAGAACAAAAATTCGGAGTAGCGGTAAAAGACAAATTAAAAACCATTGGCGAAAATATTGACACCCTAACGCTTACCGCAACACCAATCCCGAGAACGCTACAGTTTTCTTTAATGGCAGCCCGCGATTTATCAGTTATTACCACACCGCCGCCTAATCGTTATCCCATCGAAACCAATGTGATTGGGTTTAATGAAGAGGTAATCCGTGATGCTATTTCGTATGAATTGGAACGTGGCGGACAAGTTTATTTTATCAACAACCGAATTGAAAATATTAAGGAAGTTGCCGGAATGATCCAGCGCTTGGTTCCAAATGCCAAAGTGGGTGTGGGTCACGGACAAATGGACGGTAAAAAATTAGAAGAACTTCTTTTATCGTTTATGGAAGGCGAATTTGACGTTTTGGTTGCCACAACTATTATTGAAAGTGGATTGGATGTTCCAAACGCAAATACCATTTTTATCAATAATGCCAATAATTTCGGATTGAGCGATTTACATCAAATGCGTGGTCGGGTAGGGAGAAGCAACAAAAAAGCATTTTGTTATTTTATTACGCCGCCTTATAGTGTCATGACCGAAGAAGCCCGTAAGCGTATTTCGGCATTAGAACAATTCAGCGATTTGGGCAGTGGATTCAATATTGCTATGAAAGATTTGGAAATTCGTGGTGCCGGTGATATTTTGGGCGGTGAACAAAGTGGATTTATCAATGAAATTGGCTTTGAAACCTATCAGAAAATCATGAACGAAGCCATTGACGAATTGAAAGAAAACGAATTCAAGGATTTATACCAGGAAGAGCAAAATATCGATACCAAAGAATACGTTAAAGATATAGTGATTGAATCTGACTTTGAAATTTTGTTTCCTGATGAATACATCAACAATGTTTCAGAACGATTAACTTTATATAACGAATTGTCAACATTGAGAACCGAAGAGGAATTAATCGCTTTTCAAAATAAATTGATTGACCGTTTTGGGGCATTGCCTAAACAAGCGGTGAATTTGTTGGATTCGGTTCGAATTAAATGGATCGCCTCAAAAGCCGGAATTGAAAAGCTGGTATTGAAACAAGGCAAAATGATTGGTTATTTTGTAAGCGATCAGCAGTCAATGTATTATCAGTCGGCTCAGTTCCGCAAAGTGTTACAGTTCATTCAAATGTATCCAAAGTTGGCAACCTTAAAAGAAAAACAAACCAAAAACGGATTGCGTTTACTGTTGACATTTGATCAGATAAGATCAATAAGTAAAGCATTAGAAAACCTTCAAAAATTACAGCAGTTATGAGAATTTTAAGTGTTTTATTCTTTTTAGTATGTGGTAGCTCTTCTTGTTTTTCACAAGTTGATTCCCTTGATGTTGAACATATTCCTGTAGTAAAAGACGCGAATTATGCCGGTGGAAATACCGAAGATTTATATTACTATGTAAACAATAATTTCAATTACAACAACGTAAAAAAAGAAGATATACCCATAGTGGCAAGAAAACAGCCGTATTTTGTGTTTTATGTGGTATTTGCGGTAAGCGAAGACGGGAAGGCGTTTGAATTTTCTCCCAAAGAAATTTCGGCAGAAAACAGTTTTTATAAAGAAGCAGTCCGCGTAATTGCATCAACCCGTTGGAATGTTGCTGCAAAAGATAATGAATACAAAAAGCAGTTTTTGGTGGTTCCTATCAAAGCAGTAATTAGTGATTTTTGAA
The DNA here is from genome assembly GCF_900108395.1 of Paenimyroides marinum. Lineage (GTDB taxonomy): Bacteria > Bacteroidota > Bacteroidia > Flavobacteriales > Flavobacteriaceae > Flavobacterium > Flavobacterium marinum. Next base: position 48,904 of record NZ_FNXE01000003.1, read on the forward strand.
AGTGATTTTAATTAAAAATTTAAAAGAAAATAACACGGCTACTGAAAATGAAAAGTAGCCATGTTATATATCATATAAATTACCCAATCTTCGTTCCGTTGTAAATACCTTTGGTTTTAGTTTTTAGAACCTTCCCAAGTACCTTCAATATTTAATAGTGGGCTTTTCCAGGTACCCGATGCAGTAGTTTCAGTCATTGTACCGGTCATTGTGCCTACTTCGGTAGTATCATTTTTATATTTTGCGGTAATTTCCCCATTTTCTGAAACCTGACCTTCTAAATCGAAAGTGAAATTTCCGGTAGTAAGTGTACCCATTGCTTTTCCGTTCGTGTCAAAAGTAGCTGTCCAGTTACCACCCTGAGTGTTCCCGGAAAAAGATCCGGTCCAGGTTCCTTTAAATTTTTCATAAGGATTTACTTGTTCTGTTGGTGCATTATCGTCTGAATTACAAGCCACTGTTCCCAATGCCAGCACACTGAAAAGGCATACGTTTACAAAATGTTTTTTCATATTAATTGATTTATATTACTATAGACGCATAAAAAGTAAAAAAGGTTGTAAAGTGGAATAAATTTCATGCATAATAAAGTATATCTATAATTACCTTAGATAACTTTAGGTGTTTGTTTTATGTTTTTTAACCATAAAAGATGTTAAAACAAATGATATTAAGACTGCGGAAATAGTTGTTACTATAACGTTTCCATATTGTTTAATATCCAAACCACACGATATTCTTATAAAAACAATTAAAACAGTTATCACTGCTATAGTTATCCAATACTTTAAATTTCTATACTCTGTTTTGATCTGAATTGTTGGAATTTTATAAATACTATAAACTATAAATATCATACCAATAATACTTGATGAATGTTGTAGTATTTTTAATATGGAGACTTCTTTATTTAAAACAATAATAGATTTTGATAAGAATGGAAGTACCTCAACGAAATATCCGCTATCATGAGTAAAACTATCCCAAAAAATATGTGAAATACAACCAATAAGAATAGAAATTACCACTATAAACCAATTTTTTACAAAATATCGATTCCAATCAAAATCCCCAAATTGAGAAAAACGACTTTTTAAAACTATTGGCAGGTTATCGGATAATTTTTGGCGAACAATATTATGAAAAATGAAAGCCAAAATGATACTTAAAGGTAAATTAAACCACAATATTCCATCTAATGTATGACTATAATTACTTTTTATTTTCATTCTCAGAAAATATTCAAAATCGGGTGCCATGCTTCCAATTATTAATCCTGTCAGAGACAACCGTTTTCTGAAGAAAAAGTTTAAAGGTAGAATGATGGCAGGATGTGAGAATGTAAAAGGCATTTTTCTAAAGACTATTAATTACCTGGCAGATGAATATTATTCTTAATAAAATTTGGTTCGTTTTTTATAAACGATTTAGACATGATGACTGTACCAAAGATTATCAATAAAATACAGCTGATTTTCTTTACTTTTAAAATGTTTTTGGGTGTAAGTTTGCTTTGTAATTGTTTGGCTAAAAGTATTTTAAGAATATCGGTAGCCAAATAAGCTAAAATAACGTAAGCAAAGAAATTAATCATTTTGCCGTGGTTCATTTCTAATTGCGGACCAATGGTAATGATAATGGTTAACCAAAACCCTAAAACGCCTACGTTGATGAAATTCAATAAAAATCCTTTGGCAAATAAAGAGAAATAGTTGTTTTTATAAGAAGTAGCTTCAACGTGGATTTCGGCTTTATGTAATTTTTGCAACCTGATAAATGATATGATACCGTATGTAATCATGATCATTCCACCAAAAAGAAACAGTGCCGGGTCGTCTTTAATACGATTGATCAACTGAAAGCTACTGAAATAAGCAATTAAAATAAAACAGATGTCTGCTAAAATTACTCCTACATCAAATGTTAAAGCGGCTTTAAATCCTTTGGTGATACTGGTTTCAATCAAAATAAAGAACACAGGTCCAATCATGAAACTGAGAAAAAAACCGAGCAATATTCCTGTTAAAAATAAATCCATTTGTAAAAAAAATGCCAATTTTACATTGGCATCCTGTTGGTGGTGTTTACAAATTTACAAATAAATTACTTAACATATTCTATGCTTCCGCCAATTGTTACCTTTTCTTTAATATCTTTTGGCGTTCCGTAAATGGTAATTTTTCCGCCGGCAAGAACCTGTGCGTCTAAATAATCGGTAGCAGTTGCTTTGGCAATACTGCCCGAATTTACTTTTACGGTGTTGCGAGGGGTCTTTAATTCGTTAGCAGTAATTTGTCCGCCTGATGATGCTGAAAGTTTAACAGACTCACTAACCGAACCTTTTAAATTTAGTTTTGCACCTGTGTTGGTATTGGCTTTCAACGTTTCGGTTTTTAAATCTAAGTTTATAGTAGAACCCAGATTTGCGTTTAATTCAATAGCAGTTTGCTCTAAAACGGTCTCACTAAAAATATAGGAACCACCTTGTGCATCAATCTGTTTTAAATTATTGAAATAAACCTGAACCGTAACTGAATATTCATCTTCCCTTACCAATTCTTTCAGCGTGTTTTTTAATACCAAACGCCCGTTTTTGTTGACGATGTTTATTGCATCTTCCTGACTTTCTTTGACCACCACTTTGTTTAGATCTGATGGGATTAATTCAATTTTTATACGGTTGCTGGTTTTTAACGAGGTAAAATCGCCCACATTTTTTTCAACCTGTGCATTCACAAAAGTTTGAAATCCTAAAAATACTGCTGCAATTAAAAATTGTTTTTTCATTCTTCACTTACTTTTTTTATCAACGTAAAATCTAATTGTTTTTTGACCAAATCGGCATTTTTAACTTTTACGATTACTTCATCGCCCAGTTGCAGCAGGTTTTTAGTAACTTCGCCCACCAAAGCGTATTGTTGGTCGTCAAATGTGTAATAATCGTCTTTAATCTCACGGATGCGAACCATTCCTTCACATTTATTTTCTACAATTTCAACATAAATTCCCCATTCGGTAACTCCGGAAATTACCCCTAAAAACTCCTCGTCTTTATGATCCTGCATAAACTTAACCTGCATGTATTTTATGCTGTCGCGTTCTGCATTGGCAGCAAGGTTTTCCATTTGCGAGCAATGGATAGATTTTTCTTCGTACACTTCTTCATCTGCCGATTTTGCTCCGTCTAAATAATTTTGTAGCAATCTGTGTGCCATAACATCAGGGTATCGGCGGATAGGCGAGGTAAAATGCGAGTAATAATCAAATGCCAAGCCGTAATGACCAATATTATCTGTTGAATACACGGCCTTGCTCATACTGCGAATAGCTAACGTATCAACCATATTCTGCTCTTTTTTGCCTTGTACATCGGTTAACAGCTGGTTTAAAGATTTAGAAATGGTGTCTTTGGATTTGAAATTTAATCCGTAACCAAATTTAGAAACCACTGCTTGTAGATTGAACAATTTATCCTGATCGGGTTCGTCGTGAATACGGTAAATAAAGGTCTTCTTTTGTTTACCGATAAATTCAGAAACTTTGCGGTTTGCCAGCAACATAAATTCTTCAATTAAATGATTGGCATCTTTTGATACTTTAAAATACACGCCGGTTGGTTCGTCGTTTTCGTCTAAATGAAACTTTACTTCTACCTTATCAAAAGAAACCGCACCGTTTGCCATACGTTTGGCACGCAGCTTTTTAGCCAGATCGTCTATTGTTAAAATAGCATCAACAATAGGTTTTTCTATCGTTTGGTCTTCGTTGGTTAACGATATTTCGGCAGGAATTTTATTTCCTTTGGTTTCAATGATAACCTGAGCTTCTTCGTAAGCAAATCGTTTGTCGGAATAGGTTACGGTTCTGCCAAACCACGAGTTTACTATTTCTGCTTTTTTGTTCAGTTCAAAAACGGCAGAAAAGGTATATTTTTCTTCGTTAGGGCGTAATGAACAGGCAAAGTTTGATAATACTTCTGGAAGCATTGGCACTACGCGGTCTACCAGATAGATAGATGTGGCACGGTTGTAAGCTTCTTCATCTAAAATAGTACCTTCTTGTACATAATGCGAAACATCGGCAATGTGAATTCCAATTTCGTAATTTCCGTTTTCTAAAACCTGAAACGACAATGCATCGTCAAAATCTTTGGCATCGCGCGGATCAATTGTAAAAGTAAGCACATTGCGCATATCACGGCGTTTCGCAATTTCTTCTTCGGTAATCGATGTGTCTAATTTCTGAGCAAAAGTTTCCACTTCGATAGGAAATTCGGTTGGTAAACCATATTCAGCCAAAATAGCATGCATTTCGGTATTGTGTTCGCCCGGTTTTCCTAAAACCTTAATTACTTTTGCATACGGATTGTTGGCTTTTTCAGGCCAATCGGTCATTTTTACCAAAACAACATCGCCGTTTTCAGCATCGCCAAATTTTTCTTTGGGAATAAATAAATCCACATACATTTTAGGGTTTGCAGAAACCACAAAAGCAAAGGTGCCGTGCATTTGAATCACACCCACAAATTCATCGCGTTTGCGTTCTAAAATCTCTATAACCTCGGCTTCGGGCTTTTTGCCTTTACGTTTGTTATATACGTAAACCTTAACTTTATCGCCATGCAGGGCTTTGTTTAAATTGTTGGTGGGAATGAAAGGATCTTCTTCGAACTCGCTGCTTACAAAATAGGCTGCTTTACGCGAAGTCATGTCAATTATTCCTTCAAAATAACTCGATTGTTCTACAATGCGAAATTTTCCGCGATCAGTCTCTTCTATTTTTTGTTTGGAAACCAAATATTTTAATTCTTTAATAATTTCGTTTCTGCCTTTGGTATCGGTAACTTCAAAAGCAGCAGCTATTTGTTTGTAGTTAAAAACTTTGGAGCTGTTTTGCGATAGTAATTTTAAAATTTTACCTGAAAAATCTTTCCCCGGTTTTTTATTAAATTTTCTTATTTTCTTTGTCATATATAAATTATCATAAGCACAATGCTTAATATCTATTAAAGGTACAAAAATAATCAAGGTGCAAATGTAAAATTTGTTATAAATAATTAGTATCCTGTTTTTTGAATTTTCAAAGTTCTATGTGAATGTTAATTTTTTAATTTAAATGCAGCTTAAAGCATATAATGTGATGTTTTTATTTGTAAATTAAGCGATGTAAAAATTAAACGATAAAAGATATGGATAAATTGTCTTATGTACACGGTGCAAGTGAAAAACAATTGTTAGGAGAAACAATAGGATCTCATTTAAAACACATGGTAGAAAAGTTTCCTGATCAAGAAGCTTTGGTATCGGTACATCAGAATTACAGGGCAACCTATCTTGATTTTTATCAGCAAACAGGGACCTTGGCAAAAGCTTTGCTGGCTAACGGCGTTTTTAATGGAGACCGTGTGGGCATTTGGGCTCCAAATTGTTATGAATGGACATTATTGCAATATGCCACCGCAAGAATTGGTGTGATTTTAGTGAATTTAAACCCGGCATATCGTGCACACGAAGTAAGTTTTGCCATGAACCAGTCTGAGATAAAATTGGTTGTTTCGGCACTTTCTTTTAAAACATCTGACTATAAAAATATGCTGACTTTAGTTCGTGAAGATTGCCCATCGTTACAGGAAGTGGTTTATTTAAACGAAGATTGGGATGAATTTTTAGCAACGGCAGTTGAAATATCCGATGAAGCTTTAAGAAATGCCGAAAAAGCAGTTCAATTTGATGATCCTGTGAATATTCAGTACACTTCAGGCACTACCGGATTTCCCAAAGGGGTAACGCTTTCACACCACAATATATTAAACAACGGATATTTTATTGGCGAACGTTTGCATTATACCGAAAAAGACCGCGTTTGTATTCCCGTGCCTTTTTATCACTGTTTCGGTATGGTCATTGGCAATATAGCCTGTACCACACACGGCAGCTGTATGGTTATTCCCAACGATGCTTTTGATGCGGCAAAAAGCTTAGAAGCTGTTCAGAACGAAAAGTGCACCTCGTTATATGGCGTTCCGACAATGTTTATTTCAGAATTAGGACTGCCTAATTTCAAGGAATACGATTTATCTACATTAAGAACCGGAGTAATGGCAGGATCACTGTGTCCGCCGGAAATTATGAAAAGGGTACAAAGTGAAATGAACATGAAAGAAGTAAGTATCTGCTACGGAATGACCGAAACTTCGCCTGTATCTACACAAACTAAAATAGGCGTTCCTTTTGAAAAACAAGTAAGTACTGTTGGTACCGTTCAGGATCATTTAGAAATTAAGATTATTGACCCGGAAACAGGAGGCATTGTTCCCCGCGGATCATCGGGCGAATTGTGTACCCGAGGTTATTCGGTTATGTTAAAATACTGGAACGATCCCGAAAAAACAAGTCAATCTTTAGACGAAGGCAGATGGATGCATACCGGAGATTTGGCATCTATGGACGAGGACGGCTATATTACGATTACAGGAAGAATTAAAGATTTAATTATTCGTGGCGGAGAAAACATATCGCCTAAATGGATCGAAGATTTTTTATACACGCATCCAAAAATTGTCGATGTACAGGTGATTGGCGTACCAAGCGAAAAATATGGTGAAGAAGTAATGGCATGGGTAAAACTGCACGAAGGAATAGAAGCCAACGCGGAAGAATTACAATTGTTTTGCAATCAGAAAATAGCGCATTATTGTGTGCCTAAGTACTGGAAATTTGTAGATTCTTTTCCAATGACTATTTCTGGAAAGATACGAAAAGTAGAAATGCGTGAAATTTCGGTTAAAGAATTGGGATTAGAGCATTTGCTAAAATAACAGTGAATTTCAAGTTTAAAATAAATTATCTTTGCACAAACAACACTCACAAGATATGAAGATAGCGATAGGAAACGACCACGCAGGTCCGGAATACAAAAAAGCAATAGTAGAAATGCTGCAGAACAAAGGATTTGAAGTAGTAAATTACGGAACGGACACGTTTGATTCTGTAGATTACCCTGATTTTGGTCACAAAGTAGCACAAGATGTAGAGGATAAAAAAGTTGATTTTGGAATCGTTATTTGTGGTTCAGGCAACGGAATTGCCATGAGTGCAAACAAATATCAAGGTGTGCGTTGTGCATTATGCTGGACAAAAGAAATTGCTGTTTTGGCACGCCAACATAACGATGCCAATGTAATCTCTATCCCGGCACGTTTTACGGCTATTCCACAAGTTTTAGAAATGGTTGATGTTTTTCTTTCTACAGAATTTGAAGGAGGAAGACATGCTAACCGAGTGAATAAAATTGCGTGTAGATAACGAAAATGCTATGAATTCTGTTATTGACAGTACGCAATACAATGCTATTGCCCGATGGAGTATTTTTATACCAATCGGGATTTTTCTCGTAATACTTGTTGGTAATTGGGGGTCAACTTTTTTCTATTTTGGGATAATAATACTACTTGTATTGATTTGGGCAGCCTGGTATATGTTTTCTACAAAACTTTTATTGAAAACATCTGATTTAGGAATTTCCTACCAATTAAAACCCTTTCAAAAAACGGAAGTATTCATACCATTTGATGATATTCTGGAATTAGATATTGAAGCAACAGATTTTCTTACCAAATTTGGTGGATGGGGAAAAAGAAAAAAAGGGAATGAAGTTGCTTATGTATTTAATGATGGATTTTTCCTGAAAATTAAGACAGCTGACCGTACTTTTTATTTTTCTCTTTCTGACGATGTGAAACAAAAATGGAAAGACTTCGTTATTGAAAAAACATCTAAAACTCCCTGATATTACGCTTTCTGACACAAATGTCGGGAAAATGTCATAGGGTTGCCGTAAGATTTTTATGCCTTCAAAAGTAGTTTTGTAGCATAAAAATCTAATAGTAAATTTATATGGAAACAATAGGAACAAAAATTACACAATTAAGAAAACAAAAAGCTTTTTCTCAAGAGCAATTAGCAGAATTGGCAAAAGTAAATGTCCGCACCATTCAACGAATTGAAAATAATGAAACCACACCGCGCGGTGCTACTTTAAAACTAATTTGTGATGCGTTGGGCGTAACTCCCGATGAAATTGTAAATTTTGAAAAAACAGAAGATCATACGTTTTTAATTTGGCTGCATTTATCGGTTATGTTGGGTTATGTTTTGCCAATGGGCAATATCATTTTACCACTGATTCTTTGGCTTTCAAACAAAAACAGAATTGAACACGTAAACGAACAAGGAAAAAATATTCTTAATTTTCAGATTTTATATTCCGTAGTTACTTTTATTATAATATCTTTTGGAGCTTTAAGTAAAATTATTCATAGCAAAGGAACAATTGGCTTAGAAGAAGCCTTAATTATTGTCTTGGTTTTAGGAATGATCAATTTCTTTTTTCCGATCATTAATGCAATCCGTATTTCTAAAGGAACAATAAAGAATTTTTATCCAACGGTTATTCGGTTTATCAAATAAAAAACTTTCGTTTATAAAAAGCAAAGAAGAACAATAACTGTACAATTAAAATACCGTAAAACCATAATTTAAAAGACATTTTTTTTGTTTTGTGCCGGTATTTGTTCATGCCAATCCATGCACCCAGAGTTCCGCCGAAAGCAACTACCGAAAGCAGATTTTTCTCAGAAATACGTCGTTTACCTTTAATTGCCCGTTCTTTATCCAAATGAAACAAGCTAAAAGCAATGTAATTCACGATGACTAAATAAAGGAATACAAATTTCATATCACAATAATTGCTGTAAAGGTAGTATTTTAGCGATTCAATTCAATTACAATGAACCAAATTCAATACATAAAAAAACAGGTAGCTGTTTCTGAACGGTCTATCGAAAACACATTGCAATTATTAGCTCAAGATTGCACCATTCCGTTTATAGCCCGCTACCGCAAAGATGTTACCGGAAACTTAGACGAAGTACAAATCGAAAATATCCAAAAAGCGGCTGTTCAGTATGATACCATTATAAAACGGAAAGAAGCAATCTTAATTTCGATTGAAGAGCAAGGGCAACTGACCGATTTTTTAAAGGATAAAATTTCACAATTGTTTGATTTAACAGAGATCGAAGATTTGTATCTGCCGTATAAAAAGAAACGAAAAACCAAAGCAGATACTGCACGTGACGCTGGCTTGGAACCTTTGGCAAAAATCATTATGGCTCAAAAAACAGATGATTTAGAATTTGCAGCCGAAAAGTTTTTAAACAGTAAGATTGATTCTTCAGAAGAAGCTTTGCAAGGTGCACGGGATATTATTGCTGAGTGGGTAAATGAAAATGTTTTTGTTCGTAAAACACTCCGAAGAAAATTCCAACGGGAAGCTGAAATTTCTACGAAAGTCATCAAAACCAAAAAAGACGAGGAAGCTGCACAGAAATTCGAACAATATTTCGATTGGAACGAACCGCTTTTTAAAGCCGCCTCGCACCGGTTATTGGCAATGTTGCGTGCTGCAAACGAAGGTTTTGTGCGGTTGACTATTGCTATTGACAAAGAAACCGCCTTGAATTTTATTGAGGAAACCATCATTAAAAATCCGCAACACGAAGAAACAACTCATCAAATTAAACAGGCAATTGCCGATGGTTACAAACGATTGTTAGAGCCAACACTTTCAAACGAAGTTTTACAGGAATACAAACTCAAAGCCGATGTACAGTCGATTGGTGTTTTTTCTGAAAATTTGTCGCAATTATTATTGGCGGCTCCGTTGGGCGAAAAACGTGTTTTGGCAATAGATCCGGGCTATAAAACAGGCTGTAAAGTAGTTTGCATCGACGAAAACGGAAATTTACTATACAACGAAACCATTTTTCCGCACGCTCCACAAAAAGAAATCGGAATGGCGACCAAAAAAGTACGTTCTATGGTTAATTCCTATAAAATTGATGCCATTGCTATAGGGAACGGAACGGCTTCTCGCGAGACAGAATTTTTTATTAAAAAAGTTGCTTTTGACAAGCCAGTTCAGGTTTTTATCGTGAACGAAGCTGGTGCATCGGTTTATTCCGCTTCAAAAATTGCCCGTGACGAATTCCCTAATTACGATGTAACCGTTCGTGGATCTGTTTCCATTGGACGCAGGTTGCAGGATCCGTTGGCGGAACTGGTTAAAATTGATCCGAAATCTATTGGGGTCGGGCAATATCAACACGATGTGGATCAAGGTCTGTTAAAACAGGAATTAGACAACGTGGTGATACGTTCTGTGAATAAAGTGGGAATTAATCTGAACACGGCAAGTAAGTCGCTGTTGAGTTACGTATCGGGGATCGGAGAAAAATTAGCAGAAAATATTGTTAATTATCGAGCAGAAAACGGAGCTTTTACTAATCGTAGAGAATTAAAAAAAGTACCTCGGTTAGGCGAGCGGGCGTATCAGCAAGCAGTAGCTTTCGTGCGGATTGTTAACGGAGATTTAATTTTGGATAATTCGGCAGTACATCCTGAAGCCTATTCGTTAGTAGAAAAAATGGCAAAAGATTTAAAAATAACCACTGAAGTTTTAATTGGTAACAAAACCTTGATTGATAAAATTGATCCATTGAACTATATTTCTGAGACATTTGGTAAGCATTATATTACTGATGTGTTAAAAGAACTGGAAAAACCGGGATTGGATCCCCGAAGAAATGCTAAAGTTTTAGAGTTTGATTCTTCTTTAAAAACAATTAACGATGTAGAAATTGGGAGGGTTTACAACGGAATTGTCAACAACATTACCAATTTTGGTTGTTTTGTAGATATTGGTATTAAAGAAAGCGGTTTGGTTCACATTTCACAACTAAAAGAAGGCTTTGTATCAGATGTGAACGAAGTGGTAAAACTGCATCAGCACGTAGAAGTGAAAGTTTTAGAAGTTGATTTAGCAAAAAAACGTTTACAATTATCGATGATTTTATAATAAATTGACCTTAATACACAGTTTGAAAGAGGAAATAATACACATGTCGGGTATTTTTTCACATTTTATTTGGTGGTTTTATTTCGTTTTGTTAATTTTGTTTCTGACAATAAATATATTGATAATCAATTGTTTAATATATATTATCAATTTTTTTCGCAGTAATTAATTTTATGGTATTTAATTTGTTATATTTTATATGAAAAAGGAAATAACCTTATAAACAAAAAAATTGTTCAAAAAAAATTGTTATGAGAAAGAAATTGCTTTTTAAGCAATTATAAGTAAAAGAAAGTAGTGTTTTTATTATGTTTTATAAGGGATGCCCGCTCGATTTATTCGAGCGGGTATTTTTTTATACCTATTCAAATGGCGGTATGCCATAAAAAAAGATGCCATTGGCATCTTTCAGTTATTCCGTTTTAGAATCCGTGTTGTTTTTATTAGGATTTGAAGTTGCTCCGCTATTGTCTTTAGAAGCATCTTTAAATTCTTTAATTCCAGAACCTAATCCTTTCATTAATTCCGGTATTTTTTTTCCTCCAAATAATAAAAGTATCACAGCTACAATTAAAATTATTTCGGTTGCACCTAACTTACCCATTGTTTTATATTTTTTTAATTAGAAACAAATTTATAATCAGCAAAGATATAACATTTTACGCCTAACTTATTTTTTTATTTTGTTATTTTTAACAATAGAAGCTGTTAATATTAAAATGATTAAAGTTTTGTGTAGTTAAATTTTTTTTTAAATTCAGATGTCCGATTTTTGTAATAAAAACCAACGTATGTCTGTAAAATCTTTTTTTGCAAAAATTTTTGCCAATATTGTTGTCATGCAGCAACAAAAATGGATGATTAAACCTGTTGAAACCCAGCAAAATTTATTTCATTCTTTAATACAGCAGGCAAAACTTACCCAATTTGGTAAAGACCATTTATTTACAGCTATAAAATCACATGCCGATTTTGTAAAATACGTACCCGTTCGTGATTATGAAAGATTAAAAATTTATGTAGATCGGGTGGTTGCCGGCGAAAAGGATATTTTGTGGAAAGGCAAACCGTTGTATTTTGCCAAAACTTCGGGTACAACTTCGGGTGCAAAATACATTCCCATCACCAAAGAATCAATGCCGTATCACGTAGAAGGAGCACGAAATGCCATTCTTTTTTACATTCAGGAAACGGGCAATGCTGATTTTGTTAATGGAAAGATGATTTTCTTACAGGGAAGTCCGGAAATGGATGAAAAAAACGGTATCAAAACCGGACGTTTATCAGGTATCGCCGCGCATTATGTTCCCAAATATTTACAAAAAAACCGGTTGCCAGATTGGGAAACCAATTGTATAGATGACTGGGAAACCAAAGTAAATGCGATTGTTCAGGAAACCAAAAATGAAAACATGACGGTTATTTCCGGTATCCCATCGTGGGTTCAGATGTATTTTGAAAAACTCATTCAAGTATCGGGGCAAAGCGTGGGTAACTTGTTTAAAAACTTCAATCTGTTTATTTATGGCGGAGTGAATTATGAGCCTTATCGTAAAAAATTTGAACAATTAATCGGTCGAAAAGTTGATAGTATTGAGCTATATCCTGCTTCTGAAGGTTTTTTTGCTTACCAGGATTCTCAAAAAGAAAAGGGAATGCTGCTGCTTTTAAACGCCGGAATTTTCTATGAATTTATTAAAGCCGATGAGTTTTATACCGAAAATCCCAAACGTTACACAATAGGCGAGGTGGCATTAAACGTTAATTATGTATTGATTATTAGTACGAATGCCGGTTTGTGGGCATATAACATTGGCGATACTGTGATGTTTACCTCATTAAAACCTTATAGAATTATGGTTACGGGGCGTATTAAGCATTATATTTCGGCTTTTGGCGAACACGTTATTGGTAAAGAAGTAGAACAGGCAATGCAACAGGCATTAAGCGAAACCGATGCCATGGTAACAGAATTTACCGTTGCTCCGCAAATCAGCCCAAATGATGAGTTGCCCTATCACGAATGGTTGATTGAATTTGAAAAAGAACCAACAGACATGGATACTTTTGCTTTAAAAATTGACAACGCGTTAAGAAAACAAAATGTTTATTACGACGATTTGATTGTTGGTTCGGTTTTACGTACTTTAGTAATTACCAAAGTTCCGACAGGTGGTTTTAACGAATACATGAAATCGCAAGGAAAATTAGGCGGACAAAACAAATTGCCGCGTTTGGCTAACGACCGAAAAATTGCCGATTTCATTCATCAGAACTTAAAATAAAAACATAAAAAATGCTGCACTATGAACGTTTAAAATGAAAAACAAACTGCTATGATTATGAAAAACTTACTCTTTTTTTTACTATTGACAAGTGTTAGCGTTTCGGCACAAATCAGCGGAAAAGTAGTAAACCAGGAAAACAACCCCATTCGGTTAACAAACATTTGGGTACAAGACGGAAGCGATGGTGCCACTACCGATTCGTTGGGTATGTTTTGTATTCAAACGGCTTTAGCAAAAGATACCTTGGTTTTTAACGCTTCGGGATACAAAATTTTAAAGGAAGTGGCAGAAAAAACAGAAAATATCGTTCTGGAAGCGTATGAAATTCCACAACCGGAGTTAGTGGTTCTGCCCGAAAAGTTTTTGCAACATACCATAGGCGATGCTCATTACGAAAACATGTATTTTCAACCGGGAAATGTGCCTTATATGTATGGTCGCTTTTTTGCGAATACCGATGAAATTAAAGAGGTGCAATATGTAGATCGGGTAATTGTTTATACCAAAAGCGCCGTTGCCGATGCCACAATAAAAATAAGGCTGATGCGAATGAATGAATATGGTTGTCCCAGTGATGATTTGCTGGTAGAACCAATCATAGAACATGTAAAAAGAGGCAATAAAAAAAATGTAATCAGGGTTTTGCAACATAACGTAAAATTGCCCAAAGACGGAATTTTTGTAGCAGTTGAATGGCTAATGACCGAAAACAATCAATTTAGACCGGCAAATTTTGTGAAAAATGAAAATCTCTTTGAAGATTACCGTTATCAGCCCGATGTGATGAACAATAAGGTAGAAAAAACATCATCGTTCAGATATATGTACGGAGAATGGTTTCCAAACGATCAGTTTCAACCAAGAAATCCCAACGCACCCAGAGAAATTGTTGATCCCGCCATTGGATTGATTTTATCAAATTAGAATATGATTTGTAATGAATATTGTAAAAGTAATTTCAAATCAAGTGTATATTTAAAAATATGAAAATAAAACACGTTTTTAGAATTTCCATTTTATTAATTTTTTTAGTTGTAATCAAAATAATGATTTAAGAAATAACATTTTAACAAATAAAGATGAGTTTTGGGTAGTTGATGATTTTTCTGAGGTTGGACATTACTATGGATATAAATTCAATAACAATAAATATGCATATTATATCATTTTAGAAAAAGATAGTGTTTTTAGACGATTTGAATCAAATGCCGAAGGTCTTTATGAAATAAAGAATGATAGTATTATAAATTATTATTTTGAAGGGAAGATAATTTTTTTAAATAAAGAGATCTTAAAAATTAAATTAAAAAATGGCAAAATAAAAACGTATAAAAAAATGGAATTTGTGGAATATACTCAAGAGTTTTAATAAAATAGGGATGAATTAATTCAATCAAATTATAATTTACAACATAGTAACATAGAAATAAAGCTTTTAAAAGTATAACTATGTGTCTATTGTGGTAATGATTAAGTTAAGTAAGTGAAAATGACAGAAATAAAATACATAACAAGAACACGTGCACAAGAATCATCGGCTGCCGTTGAGCGAATGTACATAACCATGCGTCATTTGTTTAACCGTGGCTTTTACAAGCCCATGGGTGTTTCGGGTGAAACGCTGCGTGAAGCATTGCTGCAATTACGCCCGGAAATATACGGTTCTGTTGCCGATGAAAAAGTAGAACTTAACGGATTACTTTATGTCATTGAGCGTTTGCCCATTGGTATTGAAGAATGCCGGTACATTAATCTTACTTCAGACGAAGGCTATTCACAATCGCACTTTGAACCTATTGTTCCGCCAAAGCGTCGCCGGAATTGTTACCGGATTGATGACGAGCAGATGAACATTGAAATTACCCGTGGACGATCAGACATATATGATGTTTTAACGCATTTGACCTTTATGTTTATCGAATCGCACAAAATAAAAGACCGTATATTGATTGACGACGATGATAATTTGTCGCGCGATTGGCTGAAATTACAGGAAGCCGTTTTAAAACCGGAATCATTGACATTAACCGAGCGTGAAATTGCCATTTCTCATACATCAATTATTCTGGGCAGAACTTTTGCTGAAATTGATTCTATTTATGATACATTTGCTACAGAAGAGAATCCGGATCGCTTTTTAAGTGTTGTGTATTGGTTGGGAAAAATTGCATTAGAAGAAGTTTTGGAAAACAACAAAAGAACCATTACTTTTAGTCCGATTTTGCGTGAACGCTTGGGGCATCACATTTACGGCGAAATCTGGGCAAACAAAATAAAAACCGAATTACAGCGTTTGCAGTTATTGAACCGCCCGTTGCACATCATTAGTGCAAATATGCACAGTGTAATGAATTCGATTTTTGCCGAAAATGTATTAAAGCAAAAATTAAAAAACAAAAAAGGAACAGAGATTTTTGAAGAGTTAAGCAAAACCGAAAACAGTAATTTGCGTGCTTTGATTGCTGAACGCGCCACAAACGAAGGTATGCTTTTTTTACCCGATACATCGGGCACAAATATAGACGTTCAAATTTTTGACACCGCCAAAATTAAATTTGAGAATACAGCATTTAACAACTATGTTTTGCCGGAAAAAGATGCTGAAAAACCGGTGATTGTTGTAATGGATTACGCTTTTGGCGAACAGGCTTATGAAACCATAGACGAATTGTTGAAACCTTTTCATAAAGATGTACATTTAAATGTGGAATCGGTTTCGGTAATGGGAAAAGCCGGGATTTTAGTAGGCAGAAAAGGCGATATTATGATCCCAACAGCACATATCAATGAAGGAACGGGAGATAATTATCCTTTTGAAAACGAATTGACGATTGAGCAATTTCAGGGATATGATATACCGGTTTATGGTGGAACAATGATTACCGTTTTAGGAACATCATTACAGAACAAAGATCTGTTGAAATTTTTTCACGATTCAACCTGGCGTGTCATTGGATTGGAAATGGAAGGTGCTCATTATCAAAAAGCCATACAATCGGCATCAAAAATCAGAAAAAGCATCAACCCAAACGTAAAAGTCAGGTATGCTTATTACGCATCAGATAACCCCTTAGAAACAGGAAGTACCTTAGCATCGGGCGGATTGGGAACAACAGGCGTAAAACCAACGTATTTAATAACCATAAAAATATTGGAACAAATATTTAATATATGAATCAGGAATACCCCCATAATACATCTTCCGATGAACAGGAAGTTGATTTAAAACATTTATCAAACAGAATGAGCAGTTTCTATGACAATTTCATTTTTAATGCGTACCGGTTGTTACGGTTTTTAAGAAGGAGATGGTATGTGGTTTTGGCTTTAATTATTGTTGGGGCAGGACTTGGGTTTTATATTGATTCCACCAAGGCAGGCAGGTTGCGTCACGAGCTGTTGGTTGTTCCCAATTTTAGCAGTGTTGATTATCTGTATCAAAAAGTTGAAGATTATGACCGTTTAAAACTCAATAAAGACTTAATTGCTTCCAATGCAGGAAATGAGGTCTATAAAATAAAAATTGAGCCGGTATATGATGTTTATAACTATATTTTGACAGATCCTCTTCATTTTGAAGCTTTTAAAACATTGAGTGAACGTGCCATTGACCTTGAAAAATATTCTAAAAGTAAGCTGGCTTCCAAGAACTACAAATACCATATCCTTACGGTTTATACCGATGGATTGGGGGATACCGAAATGACGGTAAATAAAATCATGGAAGAATTAAATTCTGATGAATATTTTAACAAACGTAAAGAAATAGAGAAAAGAAATACGATTGCAAAACGGGAAGAAATCGCAAAATCTATTGAACATATTAACGGTTTGTTTCAGCGTTTGGGCAGTGCAAACAGCGTTAATGATATAACAATGAATGCTTACCCCGAGTTAGCGGACGTGCTGACTGCAAAAGAAGGCTTAATGAAACAGCTAAATGCTGTTGATGTTCAAATGATTGAACAGGATAAAGTAATTTATCTTGCCACTAAGATGATGAATATCAATGTAAATCCGTTTCTTCCTTACTATATTACCATTCCGTTTATCTTGCTTTTGATATATATAGCAGGGGCTTATTTTAATTTCAAGGTAAGAAGTTTAAAGAAATAGTTTTTGACTCAGAATACTTCAATAAAAAATATACTTACTTATGGCGCTGGTCAAATAGTGAATTTACTGGCACCCTTTTTAGTTGCACTTTATGTAATTCCGGTGTGCGGTATCGACAAATGGGGAATCATAGGTTTGGTCACATCGTTGTATATTTTAATAGGGCTTCTGGTAGAGTTTGGAGCCAATTTGATTGGAGTTAAAGAGTTGAGTGCGTTCAGAAATAATCGCACTTTTGTAAAAAATTATATAGGTCTTAATTATAAGTTCCGTTTAGTTTCCAGTTTGTTGATATCGTTACTTTTAATCACGGTGTTTGCGATCTTTAAAGTAGATAAAACATTTTATTGGGGACTCAGCTGGATGATTGCATGGTATTACAACCCTTTGTGGATTTATCAGGCACGGGAGCAATTCAGACAAATTAATAAGATTATTATCCTTTCAAAAGCTGTTTATGTTCTGGTGGTTTATCTTTTGGTTAAAAGAACCGAAGATTATATCTATGTAGTAGGAATTTTAGGAATGAGCAACAGTGTTTTTTATGCATGGTATTATTATCAGATTCCTAAAAACAGGGTATCGTTGAAAAAAGTTTCGGTTTTTATTAAACAGAATAAATCTATTGTGATTTCAAATTTCGCGATTAATTCCTATACGCAGGCACCGATTTTTATTATTGATGCTTTTTTAGGGAATACCGCTTCGGGAATTTTTAAAGTTATTGATTTGTTTTTAACCGTTTTTAGAAGTTACCTGGGAGTCTTTTTCAATGCAACCTATCCGCAGTTTTGTTATATGATGAAAGAAAATGCAAAAAATGCCCGAAACTATGTTTTGAGAATGATGTGGGGAAATGCTGCTTTGCTGGTTGTTTCAGCGATCGTGATTATTTTGATAGTACCTTATGCCACAGGCTATTTTGATTTTTCTGAAGATGTTAAAAAGGGATTGGTATTTAGTAGTTATCTGCTTTTTCTGCCGGTTGTTATTGCCTTGAATATTCCTTATTATCAGGTGTTGCTTTTTGAAAGACGCAATACAGATATTTTAAAAACATCTGTAGTTGGGGTAATTATTACGTTAGGATTAGGCATTATATTGACAAAAAATTTTGGTTTGGCAGGAATATGCATCATGCTGTATGCTGTGGAGACTTATATCACATTGAGCCTTTGGTTTAAAGGAAATAAATTCTTCGCAAAATGATTAGCAACACTTACATAATTCTTTTAAATCATCACGGAATCAGTGATACAGCGGAGTGTATTCAATCTCTATTGACCTTGTCGTCAGATAACTATAGAATTGTTGTTGTGGATAATTCACAAAGCGAGGAAGAATGGAATAGGTTGTTAGATTTTGCCCGTTCGCAATCTTTGAATTATATCAGTTTCAACCAAGGGAATGACAGAAATTATCAGCAACAGATAGTTGTTTTTATAAAAGCATTGGAAAACAAGGGCTTTGCTCACGGAAACAATCTGGGGCTGAAATTTGCAATGAGTCAAAAAGACGCCGGATATTTCTGGCTTTTAAATAACGATACCGTTGTTCGCCCGGATAGTTTGACAGAGCTGGTAAAATATCATTCAAAACATCCCGAAACCATTTTAGGAAGTAAATTGCTTTATTATCACTGCCCTGATAAAATTCAGGCAGTCGGGGGATCTTTTAATAAAAATCTGTATATCTGCACACATATTGGAGAAGGTTTGCTAAAAGATACTCCGAAAGAACATTTAAAAAAAATTGATTATCCGTTGGGAGCTTCCATGTTTGTTTCAAGAGATTTTATAGATCATGTAGGTTTTCTGTCCGAAGATTTTTTTCTTTATTACGAAGAACTGGACTGGTGTGAAAGAGGAATTGATGAAAAATTTGTTCCCGATTGGTGCGAAACAAGTATCGTATATCACAAAGAAGGAAAATCTATTGGTTCGTCTTACAAGAATGAAAAAAGTTTTTTTTCGGAAATGCAGCTTTTTAAAAGCCGGAAGAAATTTATCAAAAAATACTATTCTTTAGATTTTAAGTTTTATTTTTCAAGTTTGTTACTAATAGCCAACAGAATCAGGAAAGGGAGATTTAAATTGGCTTTGGAATGGATTAAAATTACGTTCAATGACGTTAAATAAACAGGTTTTTATATATCTCATAGTTTTGTTTGCCGCTATCTATCAGGATTTTCCTTTGTTTAATCTGATAGGAGAAATCGGCAAATCGCCAATGGTTCTTCTGAGCCCGTTGATGTTGGTCTATATCTTATCTAACCGCACGGTTAAGCTAAGTGGTTATGCCGTACATTTCATGAAGTATATAGTGTATTGTTTTCTTATCTCGTTGATTTTTTTGGCAGTTACTTATATTCATTATGAAACCTTTGAGATTTTAGATGAACATATTGTTAGAAAAACGCTTAAAATGAGTGTGTATCCCATAGTGGCATTCATTGCCTACCAGTTTTTTTATAGTTATCTCAGCAATAATTTTCATTCTTTAAAAAATCTATTTTCGGCCGTATATTTAGTACAGCTATTCCTGACGCTTTTTATTACGCTGGAAATATATTATTTAAAAACGCCTGAATTTTTTCTTTCTTTTCTGCA
This sequence comes from Paenimyroides marinum, assembly GCF_900108395.1. Taxonomy (GTDB): domain Bacteria; phylum Bacteroidota; class Bacteroidia; order Flavobacteriales; family Flavobacteriaceae; genus Flavobacterium; species Flavobacterium marinum. The sequence goes on from NZ_FNXE01000003.1 coordinate 68,834, forward strand.
TACTGAACCGGGGAAATATTGGCGTGTACGCCTGCTGACTCCTGAAGAAAGCTGGACAGGAACTATTTTGGTCATCTTTATGTTTCTCCCTGTCTTTTTGGTACATTATCTCAAAATAAAAGGTTTTTGGCGATGGATGGTTTACCTGCAAAGTGGTTATCTATTTTTGTCGTATTCTTTGGTTAGTGAGTCTAAAGGCTTTTTGTTGTTGGTTCTGGTTTCTGTTTTGCCGCTTACACTGTCTTATTTCAAACAAAACAAATATTTGCGTAATGCATTTATTATTGTGGCAGCTTCTGTTGTTGTAGCCGGGGGATTTGTTGGATTTGCGCTAAGAGAAATCATCATAGAGCAAATTACAACAAGCATTACCTTTGGCACACGTTTTTCATCAATCATTACCTCGTTGATGATTTTTGTGCTGTGCCCGATAGGATTAGGCTGGAGCGGTTTTGTAACTTATTATCCGCAAGCTATCGAATATATCCTGGAATCAGGGTTGGTAGATCAGTTTAATCTGCAGGAAATTAGGGGCTATCTGTCAACAACCAAGGCATTGTCAACAAAAAGTGCTTTCTTTGATGAATTAATTTACGGAGGAATTTTCTTTCTGATTTTTTTCTACCGTTTTTTTATAAAACGCTATTTTAATCTCAGCAAGATAAAAGATCTGGATTTTTATTTTTTAAGAATACCATTGGCGTTTTCTATAATGGCAGGTATTGTTTATATTACCTACCACGTGAAATACGATGTCTGGATATTCTTAGCCTTGACCAATGTGTTTGAGGTCAAATACCGATTAAACAAAAATGAAGATATTAGTAGTTAGCGGTTTCCTTCCCTATCCGCCTGTTTATGGTGGGGCAATCGATGTTTGGGAACGGATTAAAGGATTGTACGCTTTAGGGCACGAAATTGATTTGGCGGTTACCGATAAAATGAATCCCACACAAGAGCAGCTTGACGAAATGATTTTATATGTCCGTCATTTTTTCTTTGTTCGCCGTGAAAATAAAGTGCAGCAGCTTTTTAACAAACTTCCGTTGCAACTGCTAAGCCGTAAAGGATTGTCAACCATCGACATTCATCAAACATACGATTTGCTTATTTTAGAAAGCGAATTTTGCTGGCCCATTACATTGAACAAATCAATTACCTATAAAAACATCGTTGTTCGGGTTCATAATATCGAAGACCATTATTTTAAGGCATTGGGTAAAAGTTCTAACAGTTTGCGGGAGAAGGTTTATTACAAAATGGAAACTTCTAAAATTAAACGACTTTCAGCTTTGGTGTTTGATAAGGCCGATAAATTGTGGTTTATTTCTAAAGATGATTTGCTTTTGGTTAACCGATCAGATAAAAGCGTTTTTATGCCTTTTCCCATTAATGAATCGTTTACCTTACCATTTGAAAAATCAGGTAACAATGTGGTTTTTATGGGATCGCTTTTTATGCAAAACAACACATTTGGGTTAGACTGGTATTTAAAAAACATCCATCCGTTATTGATGAATGAAGTGGCAGATTATCATTTTTACATCATTGGTTCATTAAAAGAAGCTAATAAAGAAATCGAAGCAAAATACCAGAATTTGCCCCAAGTTACTTTTGTGGTAAACGCACCGTGTTTAAAAGAGTATTATACCAAATCTAAAGTATTTATCAACCCCATGTTTCACGGAAGCGGTGTAAAAGTAAAATCGGTCAGCGCTTTGGTGAACGGACTTTCGCTGGTTAGTACAACGGTTGGTGCAGAAGGAATTGGCTTAACCACCGGTATGTATTATCACGCCGATGAGGTTCTTTCTTTTAAAAATCAGATTATATCAGCGTTATCAAATCAGCAAGAGGCAATGCAAAAAACATTGAAAGCACAAAATTATCTGAAAAGAAATAATTACCTTGAAGTTTTAAAAGCAGAATTAGATGCGTTTGACTAAATTTTTTTATGTAACCACCTGTGCCTTGGGATTGTTCCCTTTGTTAAAGCTCAGTCATTTTTCAATTTTGATGATGATTTGGTTGGTTTTGGCAATGGTTAATGCGGTTAATAACAAAACGTTTTCCACGCTAAAAAAATACAAATATCCATTTGTTATTCTGTCTTTTTTTTGTTTAATGTATGTGGTGTATCTGCCATTTACCGAAGATTTTAAAGAGTTGGGCAAATCCATCGTTAAGAGTCTTCCCTTTTTGGTTTTTCCTTTAGGATTCCTTCTCAATAAAGAAATTGTTACTGAAAAACTGATGCGGAGCATTGGAACTGTTTTTATCGCTTCTGTCATCGTTCTCAATATTTTTGGCTGGATAAACGTATTGAACTTTGGCTGGAATGATGCCTGGCAACAAAACGATTTTTACCATCCTGTTTTTAGAGAATTGTTTTTCAGGGCTACATCGCTCCATTTACCTTATTTGGGTTTGTTGAGTGTATTTGGGGCTTTATGGCTCACTTTTAAAATGTTTTCTGTAAAAAAAATGTTGCTTTTAAAGCTAGCAGGCATTGTGTTTATATTGTTTTCAGTTTATATCTATTCTGCCCGTATGGCATTGATGTGTTATTTGACTGGTTTGTTGTTTATCCTCTGGAAATCTATAAAAAACAGAAAAATAAAATGGACCTTATCGGTCGTTCTGCCCTTGTGTGCCATCGCATTTATCTGGATTTCTCCCATAAAAGAACGATATATTAAAAATGTGGAAAAAGAGTTTGTGTTGCCACATAAAGAGCAACAACCGCATGAGGTTAATTACCGTTACGGCATTTTGTATTGTGCGACTAATTTAATTTCAGATCATTTTTTTACAGGTGTGGGAGCAGATAAAGTACAGCAGCGTTTAAACGATTGTTACGGCAATTTTACTTATGAGTCGTATGAAGATTTTACGAAAGTAACGTATAATTCACATAACCAATATTTAGATCAAATGCTGAAATTCGGAATTGTGGGATTGTTACTGTTTTTAGTCGTTTTGTTTTATTATTATCCCCATTCGTCTGTTCTTTACCAGACATTCATCATTATCACAGCCGTTAGCCTACTCACAGAAAATATTTTTGACCGGCAAACAGGCGTGGTATTCTTTTCTTTATTAAATACTATTTTTGTAATTCTAAAAATTAATACCCTTGAAAAAAGCATTAGTAGTTGACTGGTTGGATAAATACGGCGGTGCAGAACGCGTTTTAACTTCACTTCAAAACATATTTGATTTTAATGAAAGTTATTCATTGGTAAATGTGATGAAGGAAAACGACTTGCAAAAAATATTTAAAGAAAAACAGCCTGTTCACACTACATTCTTACAAATCGCAGGGAACTATTTCAGATATTTCTTTTTTACATTTCATTATTTTATATCAAAAATAAAAATCAGTAAGGATACCACTTTAATCATCTCGTCATCTCACGCTGTTGCAAAAGGAATAAAAAAAACATCAGAAAATCAATTGCATATCAGTTATTTTCAGGCTCGTAATTTTAAATATATCTGGGACGAAAGCGACTTGTATTTTGGCAAGATGGCATTTTTGGTGAATCCGTTATTAAAAGTTTTAAGAACAATTGATTATGCACAGGCGCAACGCCCCGATGTTATTATCAGCAATTCTAAATTTGTTCAAAATTGGGTTAAAAAAGTTTATAACAGAGAATCCACGGTGATTTATCCGCCGGTCAATCTGGAAAATTTCACCCTGTGTAGCGAAAAAGATGATTATTACGTAGCCGTTGGAAGATTGGTTCCTTATAAAAGATTTGACCTTATTGTTGAAACGTTTAATCAGCTAAATAAAAAGCTTGTTATTATTGGTGACGGAGTTCAGTTCCACCGATTAAAATCAATGGCTAAATCCAATATTGAGTTTACAGGTTTTTTAGAAAGTAAACAGGTAAATGCTGTAATTTCTAAAGCAAAAGCTTTTATCCATATTGGTCTGGAAGATTTTGGAATTGCCCCTATTGAAGCAATGGCCTGTGGAACACCGGTTATTGCTTATAAGGCGGGCGGTATTATAGAAACCGTTAAAAACGGCAGTACCGGAATGCTGTTTAACGAACAAACAAAAGAAGCTTTAACCAAGGCAATTACTGACTTTGAAACATTTGACTGGAATTATCAGGAAATTCATCAGCACGCAAAACAATTTTCAGAAGAAAACTTCAAGAAAAATATTTTGGATTTCGTGCATTTACATTTGAAATAGTTTTTTAAACCACCATTTGAAAAGCATCTCTTGGGCTGCCATCGTTTACATAAATAACGCCACAATAAGTAAAACCGTACTTTTTTAAAAAATTCTGCATGGGGGTATTGTTGTTGTTTGTATCCACCTTAATGTTGTTAATTTGGGTAAAACAAAAATCGAAACAGGCTTTGGCAACACCTTTTACTTTTCCGTTTGATGCCAACCTGTGAATTACGCCATATGGTTCGTTATTCAGCCATTTTCCGTTCTCAATAACCTGATAAGTACTTTCCGGGTTGTTTCCTTTTAAAAACGAAAAATATCCTACAATTTCGTTGTTGTGCAAACAGATATATCCTGTGTTTAATGAAATATCATTCAAAATAATTTCTGCCGACGGGTAACCGTTGATCCATTGTGTGTGGTTGCCATTTTTACGCATAATTGCACGGGCATCGTCAATAACCTGCATAATGTGGTTTAGTTGGTTTGGGGTTGCTATTTCTATTGTCATAAGTTATTCTGTAAAAAGTGCGGCAATTTTCTTTTTATCGCCCACAAGCCATATAATATCGCCTTTTTGTAAAATAAATGTTGGTTGCGGATTTAAAATACGCTTGCCGTTGCGTTCAATTCCGGCAATGATGCTGGTGCTGTTCTCACGGATTTTACTTTCGCGAATGGTCAGTCCATGCAGCGATTCATTCGTCAATTCAAAACCTCTTAAAACAATTTCTGTGTTGTAATCAACCGAACTGACTAATGATTTGTCAATAAACAACTCAAATTCTTTCACTTGTTCATCAGTGCCAATGACGTAAACAATATCTTTTGGAAAAATCTTTTCATCTTTATCAGGAATATTAATAATTAAATCGCCCCGTTTAATAATGGCAATGTTTACGCCTATTTCTTCGCGTACTTTAAGCTCGTAAAGTGTTTTGCCGGCAATTAAAGATTCTTGCGGAATTTCAAAAGTAGTCATGTGTCCGTCCCAAGGCGTCAAATCGCTTTTGTTTCTAATGGCTTCAGATATTTCACGATCATTAAAATTCTCAATAAACTGGTTTTCTATTTTGCCGTACCAACGCTGGATTCTTTTGGGAAAAAGGATACCAAAGGCAATCAAAACCAATAAAACAATGATACCCGCTAACGGATTGATCAATTCGTTAATCATAATAAAGACGATAACAAAACTCAGTAAAATTCTAAACAAGGCAATTAAGATGAGAGGTGTAACGTTTTTATTGTCGTTTTTTAATTCGTTTAATGACGGAATGGCAACGCGTTGTAACGCCAAAGCATATAAAAAGGGCAATAGTGCCACAACCGTTAAAAAGATGTAAGCATAATAGGTAAACGGACCGTTTGCTAAACGAATCAAATAAGAAATACCGGCAAATACGATACCTGCAATGATAACCGTGTGAATAATGATGTGTAATACAATGCTGGAAATATATTTTTTCCAATGATTTGTTTTTTGGATCGATTGAGTATTCGCAGAATAATTATCCAGACGGTCCTCCCATTTTTTAGGAATAATGATTTTTAATTTGTTATAAACCTGTAAAGAATTTTTTATAAAAAACGGTGTGGTAAAAGTGGTAATAGCAGACACTGCCACAACAATAGGGTAGAGGAAGCCACTGGTAACACCCAGCGTCATTCCTAAGGTCGCAATGATAAATGAAAACTCGCCGATTTGAGCCAGACTCATTCCTGCCTGAACCGATTGTTTTAATGGTTGCCCCGAAATTACGGCACCCAGCATTGTAGCAATGGTTTTGCCAAAAATAGTTACCACAGTAATTATGGCAACCGGAAGAGCGTATTCTTGCAGTGTTTCTAAATTGATTAACATACCAACCGACACAAAAAACACTGCCCCAAACAAATCTTTTACAGGTTTTATTAAATGTTCAATTTGTTCTGCCTTGGTGGTTTCGGCAATAATAGATCCCATGATAAAAGCACCCAATGCCGGAGAAAAACCTGCTGCCGTTGCCAAAATAACCATCATTAAACACAGTGCCAGTGATACAATTAATGTAGTTTCTTCAGTAAGAAGTCCTTTGGTTTTCTTTAATAAAGTAGGAACAAAAAAGATACCCGCCAAAAACCATAAAATTAAGAAAAAGGCAAGCTTAAAGATAGATTCCATTAATTCAACACCCGAAAACTGTTGTGAAACCGCTATGGTCGATAGTAAAACCATTAACAAAATGGCAACGATATCTTCTACAATTAAAGCCCCGAAAACAATACCGGCAAACTTTTGTTTTTTTACATTTAGTTCTTCAAATGCCCGCAGAATGATAGTTGTAGACGACATGGAAAGAATGGCACCTAAAAAAATACTATCGATAAAATTCCAACCGAGTAATTTTCCGGTGGTAAAACCAACAATAATCATTAGTACAATTTGTACCGCTGCAGTAATACTTGCCGATCCACCTACTTTAACCAGTTTTTTAAAACTAAATTCCAGTCCCAAACTAAACAGCAAGAAAATCACCCCGATTTCTGCCCACACTTCAACGTTTTCTATTTCTTGAATGGTTGGGAAAAGCGTAAAATGCGGTCCTGCTAAAAACCCGGCAATTAAATAACCTAAGACTAAAGGTTGTTTTATTTTTTTGAAAAGTAAAACGGCCACACCGGCGGTCATCAATATCAAACCAAGGTCGGATATTAACGGGTAAAGGTGATGTGAGGTTTCGGCAACATCGTGCATTTTAAAGTGAATTAGAACGCTTAAAGTTACAAATTTTCAAGGGAATTTTTTAGGAAAATATTTAGTTAAAAAATCATTATTAATAGTTTTTAGCCATTCGATCCTATTGAACAATTAGTTTCAATAACCTCATTCCTCATTCAAAGCAACACTGCTTCCTGCAAAAGCTATCACTGTGATAGCCGAGAATAACACTTTGATTATCGTTTTTTAAAAGTGTTTGCCGCTTAATTTACAAACTAAACCGGTATTTAGCGGTTAATAATAAATAACGCGGCATTAAACGGTAACTGGTGCTGCTGTAACCAATGTCGCTTACATAATAAGTAGTAAAGTTTTGTTTGTTTAATAAATTATTTCCTCTTAAGCCCAGTGTCCATTTGTCGCCTTTTAATTTGTATGATGCTTCCAGATCAAGGAACGCATGGTTGCGCTGGTTCTTATCCAGACTACCAAAATAATAGTATTCGGTTACTGCCTTTATATCCAGTCGTTCGTCAATTTTATAAAATAAATCTAAAAAGCTGAAACCGTTGGTGTAGCTGTTTTCAAAATCGGGCGAAGTTACTTTTGAACGTGTCCATTCAGTTCCTAAATGAAAATTAAATGCGGTTTTAAAATTACTGCGCCATTCAAAATTATATCGCTGTGTTCCGTAATTGTTCTTCCGAAGTCCTGAATTATTGATCTCGTTAAACGATGTAGATACAGAATAACTACTTTCTACTTTTACATTACTCTTTAATTTACGAAAATAGAAATTAGAAATAAAATTGATACCATACGTGTCACCGCCTTTGATAAATATGCTCTCAGAAAGTGCACTGTTTTGTTCAATAAGGCTTCTGCTGGATAGCACATTGCTTTGTTTGCTGTAATTTATGTTTAAAGAGAATCGGTAACGGTTTAAATAATGCCGGATGCTATATCCCAGTTTTGCCATTTGAGAATCGGTCAGTTTAAATGCTCCTAATCCTTTTGAAAAGCTTCGCGATGAGGTTAGTAAATACGTATCGTTTACATCGATAAACGAGGTGTTTCTAAAATTAACCATATACGATCCGTTGAAAATATGAGTAGGCTTTACATCCCACATAAAATTGACCGATGGATTTACATAAAATGGATTTTGTTTTTTATTGGAATTCAACGTGGTAAATTGATTCAGCAATTGATGTGCTTCGGCACGTCCACCAATTTTAAAGGTGTTCCATTTCCACGTATATCCGCTTTTAACATACAAATCGCCCAAAGTAAACGAACTGTCGGTCTGGAAACCATCGGGACGAAAAGCAACATTATCGTCGAACAGCTGGAAAACGGTATTCATAGATTGATCGTTATACTCGTATCCAACCTGAAATTCAATTAAATCATTGTTTTTTTGTCTGAGTTTAAAATCGGCTTCCAATCCGGCAAAAGTTTTTTCGTTTCTAATGTCGTTGTTCATCGCATCGGCATCAAACGAAAACAAATCGCCCATTAAATAATCGTCGATATTATAAAGCTGTGGAATTTTATTCGAGAAATAACGTGCTTTTAGTAATACTACATTTTTATCTTTCCATTTATGCGTGTACGTAACTTTTTGGTCAAAAAAAGTATTTTTAGTTTCCAGCCGCTCTAAGGTATTGATGCCGTTAAACGTTAAATTGTTATAATTATTGGTGTTTCCCTGATTCCAAACCGAGCTTAATTGCAACATCTGCGTTTTTGACACATCGTAGGTTGCCAAAAGGTTTACATAGCCTTTTTTCATGTGGCTTTTAAACCAGTTGTTTTCGGTATTTTCAAAATAGGTATCGCCTACGCTCGTGGTACTGTAACGATTGTTAAATGCATAGTTTTCGTCAAAACCCAAGAAACCAACCACTTTTATCTTTAGCTTTTCTGTTAAGGGAACAATGGTACTTAACGAAACATGTTCGGCGTTATTAATTCGGGTACGGTGATCTTTTAACTGACTTGGGCGGCTACCATTTAACCCCATAATTTGGCTAAGCTGGCTGCCTTGACCTATAGATTCTACTTCGTAATTGTTATAAAACATACCTTCAAGCGAGCCTACATTGTCGGCACCTACATTGTTTAAACCATAAGTAAGGAAGTTTTTGTATTTTTTGCTGAAGTTCATCAAATTGCCCGAAACCTCATAGCGGTTTTCTGAAACCAAACCGTAACCTGCAGAAATATCGCCAAACCACAAGTCTTTATATTCGTCATCAATAGTAAGGTTTAAAGCAACTCTGTTTGATTCTTCAACACCTTTAAGTAGTTTATTGTTAGAATAGTTGCGTAAAACTTGTACTTTGTCCAACGGCTTATTGGGCATATTTTTGGTAAGTATGCTGTAGCCACGGTTAAAGAAATCGTCGCCTTCAACCATTACTTTTTCAATCTCGGTATCTTCAAACTTAATTTTACCATCTTTTTCAACAGTAATACCCGGAATGTTTTTTAACAAATCTTCTACCACCACTTCACGTCCGGTACTGAATGCTTTGGCATCGTACACGAGTGTGTCACCCCGCAACTGAATGGGATTGTCTATTTCAATAACCAGATCTTCTAACTCTTCCACGCTTTCTTCTAACGTAAAGGTTAAGTTGTACTCTTTTTTATCTTTAGTAATTGTCAGTGGCTGTTGTTGCTTTACAAAGCCCATTTTATTTACTTCAACGCTGAAACTGCCTTCGCTTTCGGTTTGTATGCTAAAAATTCCCTGTGTATTGGTAAAACCAAACTGCAAAATATTGTCGTTACTGTCTTTTATCAACACTGAGGCGTTGGGTATAGGCTCTTTTGTTAATGAAAGCACTGTGCCTTTACAAAAGGTTTGTGCCTGTAAAGAAATAGTTGTAAATAAAGCTATTAAAAATACAATGAGTGTTTTTGGCATTTTTATATTTTATAGTAGTTATTTATTAGGGTTTTCTTCCCATTCATAAATTCTTTCTAAACCAAACCTTCCTAAAGTTTTAACAGTAGTTGTGGTACCTCGATTATTATTACTGTATTCTGCCAGCATAGCATTAAGTGCTTCTTCTTCTTTTTCAAAGTACTGTTTTAAATTAATTCTTGATAGATTTTTTGAAGGAAAAGGAATTTCTTCATTTAATTTTTCTACTTTTTCTAATAAATAAACTTCGCTTTTATCGGTATCTGTAGCTTCTACAATAAGTCCCGGTAGCCCATACCATTTCCACGGTCCTGCATTTATAGGAATATCGGGTGTAAACCACGCTTCAAAGTTATTCCCTCTAAAAGTAGTTGTGGCTTTGTAGCATGTATAATCTTTAATTTTTTTGGTTTCGGTTGTTATTTTCCACGTATAATTTAATTCATCGGTAACTAAAAAACTTTTTCTGTTAATATCTTTAATCATTTCTATTTTATTGGTTGCAGGATCTACCTTCATATACTCATCGGGAAATTTACTATAATCCGTAGAACCACTAAACCCTTTCATTACGGTAGCTCCATTTTCATCAACATACGTTGTGTCTTTTACAATTTTTAACTGAGTAGTAGATGCCATAATGGTTTGCATTACCGTTGGTTGGTTTTCTTTTACATACAAAACAGCATCTCTTTTATGATTACCTTCAAATCTTTTATAAGTAATTTTATAATCGTTTGTTTGTGCAAGCATTATTTGGTAACAAAATAGCAAAGCAAGTAACTGTAAATTTTTCATGAATCAGCGTTTTGTGTTAAAAACTAAATATACTGAATTATTTATTTTTTTCTTCCCATTCGTAGATGAGTTCTAATCCACCTCGTTTATAATTTGAGGTTACGGTAGTGTTTCTATTCAAACTACCTGCTAAAGGATTTCCGTAAAAATCATCTTTTTCAATAACAAAATCTTTTAAAGAAACTGTTTTTAATTTTTCAGTAGGAAAAGGAATTTCTTCTGTTAGTTTTTCAATTTTCTCTAAAAGATAAATTTCTTTTTTTTCTAAATCAGACACCTCGACAATTAAACCTGGTAAACCGTACCATTTCCACGGCCCTACATTTATTGGAATTTCGGGGGTAAACCAAGCTTCAAAAGTATTGCCTCTAAAAGTGGTGGTTGCCTTATAACAGGTGTAATTTTGAACTTGTTTTGTTTCAGTGGTTATTTGCCAAGTATATTTTAAGTTATCATCAATAACTATAAAACCACGTTTTGTACCCATAAAATCTATGGCTGTATTTATGTTGTTTTGCTGATCGACCTTTATATACGTATCCGGAAAATTACTGTAACTAAATTCTTTTAGATCGAGATACTTTTTAATTACTTCGCTTGAAACAGCATTTGGACTTGGTTCTTTTTTTATTGTTTCTCTTTTTTCTAATTCAACGGTTGAAGCCATTGAGTTATGCATCACTGTAGGCTGGTTTTCTTTTACATATAAAATAGCATCGCGTTGTAGTTTTTGACCATACGAAAGAAATCTTTTATACGTAATTTTATAATCGTTTGTTTGTGCAAGCATTATTTGGCAACAAAATAACAAAGCAAGTAGCTGTAAATTTTTCATGAATTAGCGTTTTGTGTTAAAAACTAAATATACTGAATTATTTTTTATCTTTTTCCCATTCGTAGATAAGTTCCACTCCATAACGTTTTTTTACTTTTCGTTGATAGGTACCATTCGTATCGCGATCGGTATGTAATGGTCTGTCTAAAATTTCATCGCGCATTTCAATGAATTTCTGCAAGGTAACTTTCTCTGAAATTGGATCCGTAACCAGTTCGGTAAGCTCTTTATTAAGTTTATCGTTTTGTTTAAATTCTATTTTAGACGCACTGTAATTAGTACGCTTGTTAAAATCGTTTGCCTGTACAATTAGTCCGGGTAAGCCGTGCAATTTCCACGGACCGTATGGATACGGAATTGATGGTGCGTACCAAACTTCCCAATCTATTCCCCGAAAGCGGGTAGTGGCTTTAAAACATTCTATATCATTAATAATTTTCTTTTCATTGGTCAATTTCCAGTTCTGACTTACCTTATCAGTAATATACACGTAATAGTCTTTTACAACCGGCTCTATATAATTTATGGTTTTTTCGGCTCGGTTTAATTTATAGAACTTATTGTATTTTACTTCAGGAATATACCGGAATGATTTGGTATTACTGCCTTGGTTCTTTTCATCTTGTTCTTTTTGCCACTTTTCATTTTCCTGAATATCTTGTTTATATTGGGTAAGCAGATCATCTTCATAAAGAGCCGTTTGTTCATTGGCATATAGAAAGGCTTTGCGTTCTACTCTTTTGAAATTATCAAAAAGTTGATCGTAAACAACATACAAATCGGTATTTTGAGCCCGTGTGCTTGTACTTACCAACAATAAAAAAAGAATTCTAAACATATTTTTAAATTATTTTACTTAATTACTGTGTTTTTTGTAAACAAATCTTACTTGTTTTATTCTTCCCATTCGTAAATAAGTTCTATACCATTTCTTTTATAAGGTTTTATCTCTTCATTATAATTTCTAGAAGCAATTCCATCTTTTCCTTCCATGATTTCGGATTCATCTTTATCAAATTCTTGTAAAGTGACTCTTTTATAATCTTTTACATTTACAACAGGAATGTCTACTTTATTTTTAGTTTCTGTTCTTTCGAGTTTAAACCAAAACTCATTATTATTTTCTTTTGCAAGGACAATCAGCCCTGGTAAGCCATAAAATTTCCAAGGTCCATAATACATTGGAATCTCGGTAGTGTACCACACCTCCCATTCTCTTCCTCTAAATTGAGTAGTGGCTTTTTGGCACTTTAAACCTTCAATTTCTTTCTCTATTTTATCAAGTTTCCAGTTGATTTCTAATGTTTCATCATCGACAAGATACATTGTTTTTAACAAACCCTGTGTAAATTTCAATTTATTTTCTCTTTTGTAGAAAAATCTGTCAGCAACTGTTGTTCTAGCGGTTATTACTGCAACAACATCCTCTTTTATTTTTTTATCTTCTGTCTTTTGAGTTTTTTTTGTAGTAGATAAAAGATCAATATATACAGCCTGATCAATATTTTTATCATATAATAATACACCTTCTCTAATCTCTCCTTTTACAAAATAACTATAATGAAATATATTTTGTGAATAAGTAATCAAGCATAAAAGAAAAAAGAAAACTATTATGTATTTATTTTTTTTCATATTTTATTATAAATTTATAAGGCTGTCATAGACAGCCTTATAATTAATACTATCCCCATATTAAAACTACATCTGTTTCAGAATCAAATGTATACCCTCTTTCACGAAGATCATTCATGTAAAAATCCATAAACTCACCACAGCCAATAAGAGAAGTGTTGCCTCCATCACCATATCTTGTTCCTGTTGAACCATCTGGATTTGTCACCGTTACTTGTATTGTACAAGGTTTTTCACTGTTAATAATTTCTTGTATATCTAAAGCAACCACCTCATTAGCAGCAAAACTACTTCCTGCAAAAGCTACGCAAGCTAATGTACTTAAAAGTAATTTTGGCATTTAGAAATTTTTATTTGGTTTCTTCTTCCCATTCGTAGATTAGTTCTATGCCATTTCTTTTTTTTTGATAATCTACTTTTTCAAAATTGTCAATCGCATTTCCATAAATAATCTCATTTTCCATTGCATCATACTCTTTTAAAGATGCTTCTTTAAAGTTTTTTTTATCTAAAACAGGTGTTTTTAAACTTGGATCAGTTTTTATTTTTTTTAATTGAAACCAAAATTCATTGGAACTTTCATAAGCAGCAACAATTAAACCCGGTAAACCATAAAATTTCCAAGGACCATAATACATTGGTATTGAAGTAGTATACCATACTTCCCAAATTCGACCTCGAAAATTAATAGTGGCTTTTTTACAATTAAAACCATCTATTTCTTTAACATCGTTCTCTAACTTCCATTTTAAATTTAAAGTAGTATCATTTACTACAAAAGGCGTTTTTAATAAGTCGGTTTTATAGCTTATTTTGTTTTCTTTTTTATAAAAATATCTGTCAGAACTTGATATACCAGCCGAAACGAATGTTGCGTTTTCGTCTTTGTCAAGTTTTAGACTATCAATTGATTTGTTATCTACTTTTCTTGAAGTAGATAGATAATCAATATAAACAGCCTCATTCAAATCTTTATCATAAATAAGTACACCGTCTCTAACGTTACCTTTCACATACCATTCGTAATAAAATGCATTCTGAGAAAAAATAGATTCACACAAAAAAAGAGAAAATAATATAAAAAGTAAATATCTATTTTTTATCCCCATATAACCTTGATGTTCTCTTCTTCAAATGTAAATCCTTTTTCTCTTAAATCTTTCACAAAACCGTCTTTATATTTACCACAATCATCATAACTCAATGAACCACCATCGCCAGATTTCCAATCGCTTTTGCCATCTGGACCTGTAGCCCAAACATAAACCTTACAAGGATTGCCTCCACTTTCTGTAATTTCTGAGTTGTTATTACTCATTTCTGCTAAAAAATCTTGTTTTTCAAAAACAATCTCATTCGAAGCAAAACCGCTTCCTGCAAAAGCTACGCAAGCTAATGCACTAAATACTAATTTACGCATAATTTTTTAAATTTAGTTGCCCCATTTAATAATAAAAATAAGGACTTGGGCTGGGTTAATTGCGTCCTTTTTTTCTACATCAGTTAAAGTCGTTGAATAGAAATAAGACTTTGGCTGGCAGTTTTTCTTTGGGTACAGCAACCGTTCCCGCAACAGTAATTCAATATTCGCGACTATCTGCCTACTGTGTATCAATCCTCTTTTTCAATAACTTTTATAATTAGTACGTTTAAAACCGCATTTGCACGGCTTATGGTGTAACCTTGTACATAGGTTACAATGTTTCTGGTGTTCCATTCATCATCATCGCCACCTTCTGTAATTTGTTGGTTTCTAAAGCTAATGATATCTGCTAACATTGCTTTTTCTGCTGTTGTAAGCAATACGTTACTTTTTATGGTTTGGTTTAAAGTGGTTAATGCCGTTTGCGTATTGGTATTTATAACCGAGCTTACATAATTTTTTACATCGGTGCGTATGTTTAAATTTGTCAATACAGCATCAGCATCGGTCAATACGGCTTCAATATCGGCAGCTAATGGCGTGCTATAGTTTTCATCAACCAAATTAAAAAAAGTTTCATCCTGTAATGCTTCAGCTTCAATCTGGTTGATTAAATCCTGAAGCGACTGTTTATTATGAGCTTTATGTGTTTTACTTTCAAAAGTTTTAAAAAGCTGATCAATAACCAATACAGAATTACTCTCTTCTGTTTTTTCATTATAAGAAACATCATCTACAGTACAGGAACAGAATAAGAAGATGCAGGGCAAAAAATAGGTAAGAGCGTTTTTCATTTTTTATTTGCTTTTAGTTATTCCGAAGGTATGTACGTTTGTTTTTTAACGCAAATAGTTGTTGTGCAAATTCATGAATTTGCAGTTTAAAAAAATGTTTAAAATGCTGATTTACAACAAATAAAAATTTAAATATTTTTGTGTAAATTTGTAGAAAAACACTATAAAATGCGGTTGTTAACACTTGATATTTTGGTTCAATTTGTTAAAAAATATATTTGTTTTGCTTTATTATTGTTTGTAAGCAGTTTAGGTTGGGCACAAAACACATTAGAAAAACAATCGTTTGAAGCCTTGGGGAATTTTTTAGATAATCATAAAAATACCGATACGCTGTATTTTGATTATTTAAAAGCCTATGAAAATAAAGCACAAAAAAACGACGATTTAGAGAAAATATTTTACGCTAAAAGTAAATATATTGTTCATGGTGCAAACTTTAATGAAAGGCTTCGGCATGCACAGGAATTATTAAAGCTTTCAATAAAAAAGCAAGACGTAAAATACATGGGACTGGCTTATAACAAGCTGGCTTTGGTGTATTATAAGGAGCGTGATATGGAGCAATCGCTGCATTATGAACTGTTGGCAGAAAAGCAGCTTTCTAAAACGAATGACCTTTACAATTTAAACAAATCACGTTACGGTATCGCAACCATTTACTATTTTGTGGGTGACTATGAGAAAGCTTTGTCGTTTTTTAGCCAAACTGCCAATTATTACAAAAATCAAAATTCATATAATGATTTAAGGGGATATATCAGTTCTGTTAAATTTGAAATAAAGAATCATATTGCTTTGCAACAATTCGATGCCGCTACGCAGTTGATAAACTTTCTTGATAATGAGGAGAAAAAACTGAAAACGCATCATTTAGAATTAGAGAATGGTTATCTTTTTTTATTAAATGGTCAAAATCTGTTTGCTCAAAAACAATATAAAGCGTCCCTAGAGAAAGTGCAAAAGGCACTACCCGTTATTAAAAACAATGAAGATTTTGCAAATGAACACTTAGCCTATTTATATATAGGTAAAAATTTATGGCAACTCAACGAAAAGGAAGAAGCGGTAGAACAATTTAGAAAAGTAGATTATTTATATGATGAAAAAGAATATAGCGATTTAAATTTGTTAGAAGCGTATGATTATTTAATTGCCTATTATAAAACAACGAACAATTTAAAGATGCAGCTTTTCTACACCGAAAAATTGTTAACCGTTAGCAACCACTTACAAAAACAATATAAAGGATTAAGCAATGTACTGCATACCAAGTATGAAACGACTAAATTAGAAGCCAGCCGTGATTATTTACAAAAGGAACTTAAAATACAGATGTACCGAAAGTACGTTATACTTGGTATTGCCACAGTAGTTATTGTATTTTTAGTTTCTTGTTTATTTTATTATAAAAAGAAACAAAAGACGTTACGTCAAAAATATGAACTTTTTACCCAACAAAGGTTGTTTTCTGAACTTGGGACAACGCATATTGTGATGCCGGAAATAAAACAATTTGAGAAAGAAAATAAACAAAAAGAATTAGCAGTATACAACAGGGGCAAAACGAGTAAAAAGAGCCTTTCTGATAAAATAACAGAAGAACTTTTACAAAAACTAAATGTGTTTGAAGACAAACAAGAGTATTTAAACCCGAAAACTACTATAAATTCACTCGCTAAAGATTTAAATACCAATTCTAAATATTTATCTGAAGTAATTAATAACTGTAAAGGGCAGAATTTTACAAACTATTTGAACCAGTTGCGCATAAACCTTGTATTAACAGAACTTGATGACAATAAAAAACTGCGTAAACTTACCATTAGTGCAATTGCAGAAGAATTTGGTTTTAACAACGCACGCAGTTTTTCAGATGCGTTTTTTAAAGTAACCGGATTAAAACCTTCGTACTATATTTCACAATTAGAAAAAGATGATAAAGCTGCGTCTTAATCAGTTAGAATGCTCAAAGTTACAAATTTTCAAGGGAATTCTAAAAACAAAAACGCCTTTAATTAAAGGCGTTTTTCAAATGTATCAATTAATTTTTACTCAATCTCGATATTATCGATATGTAAATCGTAAGCAGCATTACTTCCTACTTTCAAAGCAAAAATATCTCCGTTAGTTGATTTATTAATCTCAACATCGGCAAGGTTCAGCGTTATTTTTACCCATTGTCCGTTGGTGTCTATGGCACCTGTATAAGAATTGGTTCCGTTGCCGGCATCGTTAATTACTGCTTTGTCTAATGTTAGTGAAGAACCTGCTAAAGCTCCCACGTTGAATACATCGTAGCCCGAAGTAGCCCGATAGATGTTTATTGACAGCGATTTTGCCGATGTTCCTTTTACCCAGAACGTAATTTTTGTTGGAGCGGCAGGAATGTTTCCTTGAGCCGAAGCCAGAATGGTAAACACGTAATCGTTTGCTGTTGGTGTACCGTTTATGTGCAGCGAGTTTGTTCCTAACGCACCGGTTCCCATACCTTGGACGGCATACGATTTCAGTCCGAAGTTATTGATGGCACTTGTAAAAGCAGTCCAATCTTCAAAATCTGCACCCGTGAATAATAAATTGGTTGGCGGCGTAGGTTCTTCATCTTCTCCCGGTTCTTCACCAATTCGATCATTTGTTAGTTGAATGTCATTGAAGGTGCGGGCCATAAACTGATAGTCGCTGTTGAATTTGGTTAAAACCCCACGGATCTTTCCACTGTTTTCGGGAACAACTCTGTTGGCAAATTTGGCAAATTCACTGGTTCTGAAAATCATAGATCCGCTTGCATCAACAATGTTGTGGTTTGTTGCCCCGCCAATTACATTGGTTGCATCGTAATACGTTTTGCCAACGGCATCATCGTCAAACTGTACTTCTTCGATTTCTACTAAGGTGTTGATGTAATTATCGTTTTTAAGATCAGCTAATGTAATGGGTTTCATTAATTCTTCTTCAGGAACAACTTCTGCAGAAGGACGTACTTTTTGATAAAAATCTTGCGGACGCATTCTGCCCACGCTTGTTTCTTGATAAATATCGCCCAAAACCAATGAGGAGTGAGAAAGGGTGAAATACAGATCTTTTAAATGGATGTATACTTTACGCCCCGGAGCCATGTCGTTGTTGATATTGTACATATCTACCGATACCGAAAATCCTTTTGTTCCTTCTAAATTCTGGAAAGAAACCGATTTGTAGAATGTACCGCCTTCATCGCTTGAAGAAACGTATGCTTCCAGAATATCATCGTCGGTATATTGCTGCAAAGTGGTATTTGCCTTAGCGTATAATTCTTCTAACGTAATGGTAGGCGTGGCTGTTTCGTAAGTAATTGTTGGTGCAGAAACATCGTCGCTGTTTGCACAACTTGTTGTTATTAGTGTTGCGGCAATTGCAAGTACCGCAAATGTATATTTTATTGCTTTCATATCTTAAAAATTAAAATACTTTAATATTGTCTATCATATAAGCACCTGCATTTGCACTTGCTGTTCCGCCTGTTGCTTTAAAAGCAATATGAATGTTTCCGCTGTATTGGCTTAAATCAACTGCACCTGAATTAAAGAAATCGTAATTGAACCCGCTGCCTGTTTTTGGTCCGTTAAACGTTAGTTCGTTCCAGGTTGCTGTGGTTACATCTCCGGTAAAATTGGTTGAAACAAAAACCTGTAAGTAGTTGTTTTCGGTATTTACTACGTGGTGTTGTGCACTTTGGAATGTTAAACGTTTTTTCACGGCACTGTCTAAATTAATTGCCGGAGTAACAAACCAGGCAATGTTTAAGGCTTCGTTACTGTTAAAAGGTGAAAATTCGTAATAGGCGTTTCCGTTATACGAGTTTGAAAACCATTTTTTGGTTCCGCTTTCGGCAACATTTGTAAAAGGTGTTTCGTCAAAAGTACCGTCGATTACTTTTTGAAAATCTTCTAAATAAATCGTGGGACTGTATTGCGGTAATTCCTGTTCATCTTCCGGAGAACAAGCTGTAAATAAACCTGCAATGGTTAATAAAGCTATAGGGAATATATATTTTAAATTTTTCATTATCACTTTAAATTAAAAGTTGATGTATAAGTTTAAGAAATAGGTTCTTCCGTATCCGTAGAAATATTTAGGTCCAAAAGTGCGTGTGCCGCTTGCGTGATCCATTAATAATTCGCGGTAATTGGCATTTCGGGCTTGTTCAAAACCACCTGTTTTATATTCTAAGTCCAAAACGTTATTAACCGATGCAAAGAAGCCAAAGGTTTTGTTGTTTATTCTCCACGATTTACCTCCTTGTACATTCAATAAAAAGATATCGTCTAATTTTTCTTGTTTTAACAAGTTGCGGGCAACATTGGTATCAACATCAGGGAACGCTGCCCCGCCTTGCCCAGGTTCGTTAAAGAAATTGTTTGTTCTTAGTAAAGGCGAAATGTCTAAATACAAATCGGTTAAAAAGTTGGCATTGGCACCAATCCACCAATAATTTGGATCGCGGTATTCAATTCCTAATGAATAAGCCTGTTGCGGACTGCCTGCAATACGGTAGTTTTTAATGTAACTTGTTCCGTAATTTACCATTGGGTTTAACCCGTTTTCGCGACGGCTGTCAACATTTAGATAAACATCTGCATTGTCTGAATAAATGGCTTGCCCAAAGTTTGCAGCAGCAGTTACCTTAATGGTTTTGGTTACTTGATATTCAGCGCCTAATTCAATGCCCATGCTTTGTTTAGAAATGTTTCGGGTAACTTCAGAAACAAAATCGCTGCTGGTGTCGTCGTCCATTTGTACGTCGATACCATCGGCATAAAAGAAAGCAATTTCTGTTGCATCTTTGATTTCGTTAAAATAAGCTCCAATTCTTCCTTTTAATTTTGGCGTCCGGATGATGTAACTTAAATCGGTACCAAACACTTTTTCGTCGGTTAAGCCATCAACAGTGGCATCGCTGATACGTGCGTTTGAATAACTGTTGCGAATTGACGGTGCTTTTGTGTAATAGCTTGCATTGAAGTTAAAAATGTGCTGACCTGTCAGTTTGTAAGTTACCCCACCTTTTAAACCGTAGTTTTCAAAAGAAATTTTTTTACCTTTTCCATAAGACGAATCGGCGTAAAGGGCATTTTTATACAAACCTTCGCGTTGATAATCGGTATATGAAACGTTTTGACCTAAATAGAAATTGATCTTGTTAAAGTTGAAATTAAACTGTGTAAATAAATCTACAACGTTTGCGTGCATAATGTAGTTGTATCCGTATTTATCGCCTTCATAAATTTTACGGTCCGGGTTGTTTAGGTCAGCATCTCCGTATTCGTCTTTTAAGAACAAATCTTTATCTTCTAAATACTGTCCTCCCAGCAAATCAATCATTTCCTGATAGCTTTCAGAACGTAAATTGCGGTAGGTTAAACCGGCATTAAATCCAACCACGTTAGAAATTTGTGTGTTAAACAAGGTGTTGGCGGTTAACTGATTGTCTTGCATAACATCGGCATACAACGCATTTACAGCATATCCTTTTGAAATGTTTTGTTGGTATAAACGATCCCAGTTAATTTGCGAATTGTTTAAGAAATCAACTCTGTTTTTATCTGCATTTGTATAATCAGGTATCCAGATTGGGTTGGTACCCGATGTATCGTGATAATTCAAATAATAACTCGGTAGGTTTTTGTAATAGGTTGGATCCGGATTGTTTGCTCCGTTATACTCTAAACGGGTATTTGAGATTTTTCCAAACTGATAAGCCACATTGGTATTTAAACTCGATTTTTCACTGATTTTCCAGTAATGGCTTAAAATAAAAATAGGTTCTTCTACATCTTTATCGCGAGAATTGCGTTTTTTGCCGTTTTGCCAGCCCCAGTATGAGTTGTATTTGTAACCCATTAAATCGATCACCTCTTGAGTGTTTGGCGAGTTTTTACCACGACTGTTTTGTGCATAAATCGCTGATAAGTTTAAGCTGTGGTTATTGTTTATTTTTTTTTCGATAGCTAAAAAGAATGATTTTGCATCATAGTCTGTTCCTTCAAAAAAGCCTTCGTTAGCCATACGGTAAGACGCCGATGCAGCATAAGCCCATCCGTTTTTAGTCATACCCGAACCGTGTGTGATCATAGCTCTACCATTATAGTTGGTGTTGGCACCTGATAATGAAACACGTGTGCCGGTACGGATAAACGAGGCTCGTGTGTTAATTGCCTGTACACCTAAAATACCGCCAAAAGTATAATCGTTAGGCATAGATCCGTTAATGAATTCTTGATTGCGAGTAGCGTCGTTTAATCCACCCCAGTTAGAATATTGCGGACGACCATCATAGATTTTGTTCATAGAAATACCGTTAATAAACGTATTTCCATATTCGTTATCTAATCCTCTTACTCTAAAACGGGCTTGCCCCCAGTTAAAAGCTGCAGCTTGTTGAAAAGCAT
Organism: Paenimyroides marinum; assembly: GCF_900108395.1. Classification (GTDB taxonomy): domain Bacteria; phylum Bacteroidota; class Bacteroidia; order Flavobacteriales; family Flavobacteriaceae; genus Flavobacterium; species Flavobacterium marinum. The sequence continues at coordinate 90,584 of NZ_FNXE01000003.1, forward strand.
CACGCGATGCCTGTAATAAGCCCGAAGTTGTTTCAGAACCCGAATTGTCATCGCCCAAATCAATTTCGGTAAGAGTAATCAAACTCAACTGTTGTTCCGAGGTTAGATCTTCTTCCAGATAAATGGTACCTAAATCAACTGTCTGATCGGTTGTTATCTCCAATGCAAACCTCTTCTCAAGATACCCCGTAAAATTAATTAACAATGTTTGGTTGCCCGGTGCCAGATTAGAAATTACAAACTCACCTTGTTCATTGGTGTTTGCCGATAAATTGGTGTTTGATAAACTGGCGGTTACGTTAAATAAAGGTAGCTGTGATTTTGAATCTACAACAACTCCGCGTAACTCTGTACTTTGTGCCCAAGTAGTTAGGGTAATTAGTACCAAAAAAATACTGAGTAGTAGTTTTTTCATAAAAGACTAAAAATTAGCTGTTTAAAAAAAAGTAAGCTTAAACTAAACTTAACATAGTGCAAAGTTAATTATTTTATAAATATTAACTAATTTTGTAAACAGGTTTATTGTAAAATTCATATTAATTTAATATAAGCATGAAACTTAAGTTGGTAATTTTAATAACTTTTATAGGAAGTACGCTGTTTGCACAACCTCAACAGAGATCATATACCATTCATACCGTGGGATTTTACAATTTGGAAAATCTTTTCGATACCATTAGAGATGAACGGATTTATGATGAAGAATGGACTCCTAAGGGTAATAGAAGCTGGGACGGCAAAAAATATCAACAAAAATTAGAAAACCTTTCCCGTGCAATTTCAGAAATCGGTACAGATGAGCACACAAATATGCCCACCATTTTAGGGGTAAGCGAAGTTGAAAACCGTGGTGTTTTAGAAGATTTGGTCAATATGCCCAAATTAAAAAATGCAGCGTATGGCATTGTTCATTATGATTCACCCGACCGACGTGGTATTGATGTAGCGTTGCTGTATCAAACAAAGTACTTTAAGCCAACAAGTTCTAAAAACATTCCATTGTACATTTATGATAAATCTGATGCCCGATACAAAGACAGTAATAATGGCAAAGGAAAACGTATTTATACCCGCGATCAGTTGCTGGTAACCGGTTTGTTAGACGGCGAAGAGATGCACTTTATTGTAAACCACTGGCCTTCACGTTCAGGAGGCGAAAAAAAAAGCAGCCCCAACCGTGAAGCAGCTGCGGCATTGAACAAAAAAATCATCGATTCGTTATATAAAATCAATCCGGATGCAAAAGTTTTTACCATGGGGGATTTAAATGACGGACCTTATAACAAATCGGTAAAGGATGTACTTGATGCCAAAGGAAAAAAAGAAGAGGTGAAAAAAGGCGGAGTTTTTAATCCGATGTACCAATTGTATAAAGACGGTCACGGAACCATTGCTTACCGCGATGCGTGGGATATTTTTGACCAGATTATTTTTACGGAACCTCTTTTACAAAAAGATTATTCATCGTACCGTTATTGGAAAGCAGGGATTTTCAATAAACCCTTTCTAATTCAGAAATCGGGCCAGTATAAAGGGTATCCGTTACGAAATCAATTAAGCGGAGAACCCGGTTTTAGCGACCACTTCCCTGTTTATATTTACCTGATTAAAGAGCGTAAATAGCCTGATATAAATCTATTTTAGGAAACAGTGTAAAATCTAAATAGCGTTTACACTGTTTTTTTATTAAAGAGTTTATCATTATTTTTTAAAGGATACAGTTACTTCATAAGGTCCGGCGTAAGGAAATTCCTGCATTAGGCTTGAACCGATAATGATGTGGTAAGTGCCTGAAAGGTGTAAGGTGTCGTTATATGTTCTGCCAAAAGGACCATCGGCTGTGTTGTCAGGTGCAATAATCTGATTAATACGGATATTGCCTGAATCTTTAGGAACGCTAAGGGTAATGTTTACAATATCATTTGTATTGGCATTAAACGAGAGCGTGTCTTTTTCCTCTAAAACCTTAGTACCCTTAAAATGCAATATTTCTTTTTTAATTGGTGTGGTATCGGTTATTTCAACTGTTTCGGTATCAGGTTTTGTACTTTTTGTGGTTTTATCCTGGCACGAAGCAAAAGCGATAATGGCTAAGAAACCGGTGAATAGCTTTTTCATAATAAGTGGATTTATGAGATTAATAACTTGCTTAATATATTCTGTATCCTGATTAATCCTCCTTATCTTTTCTACGTTTTAACGGAATGTCTTGAATATTCTTGTTTAAAAGCAATGGGTAATATTCAATTTTAACCGAGCTGTTATCTAAACCAAAGGCTTTTTCTTCTGAAAGGCTTCGTTTGCGGATAAAGGCGTAACAATCTAAGACAAATTTTTCGTACCAGGGCAAATCGTTATCGTATGAAACTACTTTTTCAATGATTACGTATTTATGATCTGCGGTAATCTGGTTTTTTCTAAGGGAATGATACGTACTTAACTTATTGAATTCACCGCAGGAACTTAAATCTTCTAAAACCTTTTTAAACAACGGGCTTATTTTTGGGGCATTGCGGAAACCTAAGTAAAAATCGACACGGATAATTTTGTCTGAAAATTTCTTAACCTGATATTCCATTCCGTACGGTTCATCAATGACATTTACATGTAAGATCCAGTAAATATTAGCTCTTTTCGGGCGTTTGTAAAGAATAGAATAAAGAACTTTTGATTCTATCTCGTTTTTGTTTTGGGCGTTGGTCAGATAAATTAAATTGGTAGAATACTGCGGAATACTGTCGTCGTTGCTTAAATCTTCTATCACATCTACATAATCTTTCAGTTTTACAAATTCGGTATAATTTTTACGGATTTGTTTTCCTAAAAACCAGAAACTCATTACGCCGGCAATTATTACAGCAACCAGTAACGAAACATAACCACCGTGCGAAAACTTATCGATATTCGCGATAAAAAAAGAAACTTCTATAACGCTGTAAACCAATACAAATGTAGTGATGATAAATTTGTTGAAACGTTTTAAGATCATGTAGAAAGTCAATAAAATACTGGTCGCCATCATGCACATAATAATTGCCAGTCCGTAAGCGGCTTCCATATTGCTTGATTCTTTAAAATAAAGCACCACTAAAATACAGCCGAAACATAAAATCCAGTTAGTTGACGGGATATAAAGCTGGCCTTTAATGATAGATGGATATTTAACCAGTACACGAGGCCATAAATTTAGGCGCATGGCTTCGTTAATCATGGTGAACGATCCGGTTATTAATGCCTGTGCGGCAATAACAGCCGCCATGGTAGCAACAACAATGCCTATTGGAATGAACCATTGAGGCATCATCAGATAAAACGGATTTTGGATAAATTCGGTTCCGTTTAACAATGTTTTCAAATGCAGATTTTGATGTGATAATAAAAAAGCACCCTGCCCAAAGTAATTGAGAACCAGAGTTACTTTAACAAACATCCAGCTGGCACGGATGTTTTTAATACCACAATGTCCTAAATCGCTGTATAATGCTTCGGCTCCGGTGGTACATAAAAAAACAAACCCCAATACGTAAAATCCTTCAGGATGCTCGGTTAAAAGCAGGTATCCGTAATAAGGATTGATCGCTTTTAAAATTTCGGGAATTTCAATAATCTGTAAAGCGCCGGTAACGGCTAACATTGAAAACCAGATAAACATAATGGGACCAAAGAATTTTCCAATGGTTTTGGTTCCGTAACTTTGAAAAAAGAACAATATTAAAATGATGCCAATAACAAAAGGAATGGTTTGTAAATCGGGATAGTAAATCTTTAAACCTTCTAATGCAGATGAAATAGAAATGGGCGGCGTAATAAAACCGTCGGCAAGCATGGCACTTCCGCCAATAATCGCCGGGATAAGCAGCCAGCGTTTTTTAAGCTTTTTGACCAGCGTGTATAAAGAAAAAATCCCTCCTTCACCGTTGTTGTCTGCCTGTAACGTTAACCAAACGTATTTTATACTTGTTTGAATGGTCAATGTCCAGAATACACAAGAAACTGCACCTAAAACCAGATTGGTTTCTATAGGAGCATCACCAAAAATGGCTTTCATTACGTATAAAGGCGATGTACCTATATCTCCGTAAATGATGCCTAACGTAATTAACAGAGAGCCTGCCGTGACCTTATTAATGCTGTTTTTTCCTTCCAAGATTGTTCCAATTTATCCCCTTTCATTTTTGAAGTATTTCCAATAAAACCGACAAGAAATGAAAATTGTTTAAAAAATGTGGCAAATGTATAAAATTTGCTTATACTAAAGTACTAAAATTAAATTTTCTAAATGTAAGCTAATTGTTGTTTTTTATATACAAAACGGTGTAATGTTTATCGTTACTTTTTTATTTTAATGAAACTGTTTTTTATAAGATACATAATTTTATGTTAATTTATTTATTATATTTACAATATTATAAACAGTATATCCACTTTTGTTTTCTTATTTAGGGTTATGTGATAACAACTTGTGGGTATTCATAAATCTAATTTATCATGAAGAAAATTTTATTTTTTTAGGCGGGGTGGTAGCCCTTACAGCTTGTAGCGAAGACGTTTATCAGGAAGCTGAAATGCAAAACGAAGAATCCGGTTCGCAGTACCAAACCAACAGTTTTGATGATAGTCAGAGTGGCGGAATTGGCAACGTTCAGCTTTGATATTAATGGTTGATTAATTAATAAATTTAAGACTGTATTTATACAGCCTTTACTTAATTTTAAATTATGAAAAAATGTTTACTAATTTTAACAACTGTGCTG
>NZ_FNXE01000003.1:97258-131480 GCF_900108395.1 Paenimyroides marinum
TACCCAAAACTTTAATGAACAAACCGAAATACAGCTACATGTAGAAAACTTAGCAAGCGGTACGTATTTATTACATTTACAAACCAATGAAGGTATGGCGGTTAAAAAGCTGGTGAAGAAATAGTCTTACTTTTCTGTATAATGTATTCTTGTAATAAAGTATATTGTAAAAAACGCCCTAATTATTTTAATCAGGGCGTTTTTTGTAAGGTATCTGTAAACTTCTCAAAAAGCTGTTTGGTTTTTTCTTCAATTTCTGTGTAGGTCAGTCGTTCTTTGGTTTGGTAAAAGAACATCATAACGTAAGGTTCTTGTAAATCATTTAAAAGAATTTGTTTGTTTAAACGGTAGCATTCGCGCAAAACCCGTTTAAAATAATTGCGGTCAACCGCTTTTTTAAAATATCTTTTAGAAACCGAAACACCCATTTGCAAAGGCACCTCTAAATCTTTTACCGGCACGTAAACCAACCGCAACGGATATTTCGTAACCGTGCGTCCTTCAGAGAAAAGCAAATCAATGTACTTTTTCTTTTTTAATTTTTCGGTTTTTGGATAGGTTTGGTTCATAAAATAAAATGTCAGGCAAAAATACAGATTTTTTAATTCGCTCATTAACAAATTGGCTAATTACTATTTTTATTGCTATTTTTACTAACTCATTTAAAAAACAGAACAAAAATGAAACTTCACGCTATTGAAGCAGGAAATTTTAAGTTAGACGGCGGTGCTATGTTTGGAGTGGTGCCTAAAGTATTGTGGAACAAAACCAATCCTGCCGATGCTAATAACCAGATTGATCTGGCAGCTCGTTGTTTATTGATTGAAGACGGAAACCGTTTAATTTTGATTGATACCGGTATGGGCAATAAACAAAGCGATAAGTTTTTTGGCTTTTACAATATGTGGGGTAATTTTGATTTGGAGCATTCTTTAAAACAAAAAGGATTCAGTAAAAACGATATTACCGATGTATTTTTAACGCATTTGCATTTTGATCATTGCGGTGGTGCAGTTTCTTGGAACAATTCGCGTACAGGATACGAAACCACTTTTAAAAATGCAACATATTGGAGCAACGAAAACCATTGGAACTGGGCTACCGAACCAAACGCACGTGAAAAAGCATCGTTTTTGTCTGAAAATATCTTGCCGATTCAAGAAAGTGGACAGTTAAAATTTATTGAAACAACGAACAATCCGCTAATAAATCATTCCGAATTAAATTTTGGTGTTTTGTTTGTAGATGGTCACACCGAAAAACAAATGATTCCGCATATAAAATATCAGGACAAAACCATTGTTTTCTGTGCCGATTTATTGCCAACTGCCGGTCACATTCCGTTGCCGTATGTCATGGGATACGATACGCGTCCGTTGCTTACTTTATCAGAGAAAGACCAGTTTTTGAAAGAAGCAGCGCTAAATAATTATTATCTGTTTTTAGAACACGATGCCCACAACCATATCATCACGGTAAAAGAAACAGAAAAAGGCATTCGCTTAAACGAAGTTTTTTCTGTTAACGATATTTTATGATTTCACGGTGTAACACATTCATTATTTTAAATACAAATTAGTAAAGTAAGTTTTATCAAATATGAAAATTAACAAATCTATTTATTTATCAGCTTTAGTAGCTTTAGCTTTAACAAGTTGTAAAACGGCACAAACATCGTATCTAAGCGATTTAAGTACGTTAAAACCAATTGAAACAGTAAATCTACCGGCACGTAAGTCTGCTTTGCCAGAAAGCGAATTACAACGCTGGAGCCACTTAGATATTTTAAAAGATACGATTCCGGGAATGTCTGTTGACCGTGCGTACGAAGAAATCATTAAAGGGAAAGAAGGTAAAAAAGTAATTGTAGCTGTAATTGATTCAGGAATCGAGATAGATCATCCGGATTTAAAGCCACAAATATGGACCAATCCCAAAGAAAAAGCAGGAAACGGTAAAGATGATGATAAAAACGGATATGTAGATGATATGCACGGTTGGAATATTTTAGGAGAAACCAATGAAGAACAATTAGAGTTAACCCGTATTGTTTCTCGTGGCGATGACGGTTCAGAAGAATACAAGAGAGCTGTTAAAGAATTAGAAGAAAAACGTGCAGAATTAGAACCATATAAAGCACGTTTGACCATGTTGCAAGATGCACACAAAAAAGTGGCAGAATACTTAAAACAAGAGAGCTTTACAAAAGCAGATTTAGATAAAATTCCGGCTGATGCACCTGAAGAAGTAACAAAAGCCAAAAACATTTGCTATATGTTAACTGCCGGTGGCGGAGCTGCAAATGATTATTTAAAAGATTTTGAAGGGTACGTTAACGGTCAGTTAGATTATAACTTAAATCCTGATTTTAAAGGACGTAAAACAAACGATGATATTTTCGACATCAACGATAAAGATTACGGAAACAACGACGTAATGGGTAACCGCGATCATGCAAAACACGGAACACACGTTGCCGGTATCATTGCGCAAACACGTCACAACAATGTTGGTGGCGATGGCGTAGCGTCAAACAATGTAGAAATTATGTCGGTTCGTGCAGTGCCAGATGGTGATGAATACGATAAAGACATCGCTTTGGCAATTCGCTATGCAGCCGATAACGGAGCAAAAGTAATCAACGGCAGTTTTGGTAAATACTTTGCCCAAAACAGCCAATGGGTACAAGATGCAATTAAATATGCAGCTAAAAAAGATGTGTTAATTGTTGTTGCGGCAGGTAACGATGCTATGGATTTAAATCCGGCAAGCGGAGAAGAAATCAAACGTTACCCTAACGACCGTATTGAAGGTACAAATACTGAAATTGCTGATAATTTCTTGGTTGTTGGTGCATTAAACCCGGCATTTGGTGAAAAAATGGTAGCAAACTTCTCTAACTTTGGATCTGTTGATGTAGATGTATTTGCACCGGGTGTTAAAATTTATGCTACGGTTCCTTATGCAAAATATGAGTATTTACAAGGAACATCAATGGCATCGCCAAATGCGGCTGGTGTTGCGGCAATGATTCGTTCATATTATCCAAATTTAACTGCAGCTCAGGTAAAACAAATCATGAAAGACTCGGGTGTGGCAGTAAATCAGGAAGTAATCGTTTCAGGAAACAAAGAAGACAAACGCAACTTTAAAGATATTTCTACTTCAGGAAAATTCGTGAATCTTTACAATGCCTTAATTATGGCAGATAAAATTTCAAAAGGGAAAAAATAATTTTAAATAAACAGATAAACATAGGGCAACTTGTAGAAGGTTGCCTTATATTTTTAATTAAATGCTTATGAAAAAGCTTTTACTTTTATTAATTACCACTTCAACGGCTGTTGTTGCACAGCATAAAAACCCAAATCCGGGTTACTGGCAACAGCACGTTGATTACAAAATGGATGTGACAATGGATGTTGAAAAATTTCAATATTCAGGAACACAGGAGTTGGTTTATACCAACAATTCTAACGATACACTGACAAAAGTTTTTTACCATTTATATTTTAACGCATTTCAACCGGGAAGCGAAATGGACGCACGTTTACTTTCAATTTCCGATCCCGATCCGCGTATGGTGAAATCGTTTAAAGGTGCCGATGGCATTGAAAAAAAAGAAAGTAAACTATCTGAATTAAAGTCAACCGAAATCGGGTATTTAAAAGTAAACGATTTAAAACAAGACGGCACACTTTTAAAAACCAAAGTGGTAGGAACCATTTTAGAAGTTGAGCTTGCAAAACCATTAGTACCAAAAGCTAAAACTACTTTTACAATGAATTTCAACGGACAAGTGCCGGTAATGGTACGCCGTGCCGGGCGAAATTCTGATGAAGGCGTGGCATTGTCAATGACGCAATGGTATCCTAAAATGGCAGAATTCGATTTTGAAGGTTGGCATGCCGATCCATATATCGGACGTGAATTTCACGGTGTTTGGGGAGATTTTGACGTAAAAATCACCATCGATAAAAAATATACCATTGGTGCATCGGGTTATCTTCAGAATAAGAATGAAATTGGTCACGGTTACCAAGATGAAGGTGTGAAAGTCAATACGCCAAAAAAACAAAAAACGTTAACCTGGCATTTTATCGCACCAAATGTACACGATTTTGCCTGGGGTGCCGATCCTGATTTTATCCACGATAAAGTGATGGGTCCAAATAATGTGGAACTGCATTTCTTCTATAAAAATGATGCCGATATTAAAGATAACTGGAAAAAACTGCAACCAGAAACCGTTAAGTTGTTAGAGTTTTTTAATAAAACCATTGGCGAATATCCTTACAAACAATACTCAATTATTCAAGGTGGTGATGGCGGAATGGAATATGCCATGTGTACGCTGATTACTGGGAAACGCAGCCTGCCGAGTTTAATAGGTGTTACCGCTCACGAGTTTGCACATATGTGGTTTCAGCATATGTTAGCTACCAACGAAAGCAAGCATGGCTGGATGGACGAAGGTTTTACTTCTTTTATCTCAGATTTTGCGGTAAATCAAATCATGGATAAGAAAAATCAGGAAGATGAAAATCCTTTCCAAAGCATGTACGGTAATTATAATTATATGGTGAGAAAAGGACATGAACAACCCCTTTCTACACATGCTGACCGTTTTGACGACAATATGAATTACGGTATTTCGGCTTACACAAAAGGAGCTGTGTTTATTACACAATTGGCGTATGTGATTGGTTGGGATAATACGTTTAAAACATTAAAACGTTTTTATTACGATTATCGTTTCTCGCATCCTACACCAAACGATTTTAAACGTACCGCAGAACGTGTTTCAGGTGCTGTTTTAGATTGGTATTTGGTTGACTGGACACAAACCACAAACACGATTGATTACGCTATTAAAAACACAGAGGTTAAAGGGAACGAAGCAAATATCACTTTAGAGCGCATCGGCAGAATGCCAATGCCTATTGATTTATTGGTGGTTTATGAAGATGAATCAACAGAAAGTTTTTATATACCAAATACGTTGATGCGTTGGACGAAAGAGAATCCGTATCCTGAAATCTCACGAACTGTTTTAGAAGGTTGGGATTGGGCGTATCCTACCTACAGTTTTAAATTTGATACGAAAGGGAAAAAAATAAAAGCCATTGTTATTGATCCGTCAGAATTAATGGCAGATGTAAATAAGGCAAATAATGTAAAAGAAATTTAAAAAAATGCGACGTTTATTCGTCGCATTTTTTGTAAAGATGTTTTTCTTTAACACAATCGAGGGAAACATACTACATTTTTTATTACCCGTAGTGCATTATAAAATACTTACTGATATACAGAGTCCTTACAAAATAATATAGAAATGGTTGAATACGTCGCATTCAATATCTGTGAGCAGTAAGTTTTTATATACTTACTGTGCTAAATGATATATCTATGAATCTGATATCGTAATATAAATGACTGAATTTTAACCACTTATGTTTAAATGAAAAATATGTTGCAGTTTATGTTATTTTTAAAAGATTCCATAAAAATATAACGAAACATTAGGTCTTTTTGATATATTTGTTAATAAAACTGATTATGATGAAAAAACACTACTTGATCTTACTGTTAATTTTAGGTTTTCAGGTACAAGCTCAGTATTATAAAGAACATTATATAGCACCGGCACCCTGGCAGTATTGGAACGATGCAAATGAAATTGTAATTGGAACAACAGAGCCAGCTGCTACTGTTTCGGTAGAATTAAGAAGAAGCGATGGAACACTAATCACCAATCTAACTTTAACAGCAAATAATCCTGTGTCATATAGATTTCAAGGTGCTTTTACAGCAACACCACGAAATGATATTAATACAGTTTATGATGATCGCGGGTTGATTGTTACCGCTTCACATCCTGTTCTGGTAAATTTAAGAAATATTGCGTCGGATGCTCCATTAAGTAACTCTGCTAACATAAAAGGAAATGCATCTTTGGTTAGTTTTGGTTATGAAGGATTAGGATTAGAATTTAGGGTGGGGTATTACAGAACATCAACGATAGGCTTGGTAGGAGACAATCCTGTCTATTCTGTAATGGCAACAGAAGATGACACCCAGGTTGATATTTTTTCGCAGGTTATTACTTTGAATAAAGGTCAAAGCTATTTGTTTACTGCTGCACCAGGTACACAAGTAGTAAGCAATAAAGTCGTTGTCATGAATGTGGGAAGTTATGGTGATACGCCGCAAACCTGTGGAGCGAATGGAGAAGACGGAACCTTTGACCAAATTGCACCTGTACATTCCTTAGGAACCAAATATATGGTTGTTCGTGGTGAAGGAACACCGGCTACTGCAGGACAGCAACCGGCAGGTTATGGTTCAGAACAAACCACTGTTGTTGCTACCGAGCCCAATACAATCATTAACATCAATCATTTCAGTCCTAATGGAACAGCATTTGGTGCACCAATAACCCAGAATTTAGGATTTGCCGGACAAACATATACATTTTACCACGGAGACGGAGCTAATTTGTTTTCAACAAGTTTAATAGAAGCAGATAAACCGGTTATTGTGTATTCTGGTACAGCGGTTGATTGTGAAACAGATATTTCAACAGTACTGCCTATAGGAGGCTGTGCCGGTTCATTGAATATCCAAACGAGAAAATTTATTAATTACAATAATAACGATTTGCCTTATTTTGGATTTTGTATAATAGAAAGTCCAACCGTACCGGTATTTATTGGCGGTCAAAACATAGAAGTTCTCACAGGTAATTTACGTGTCCCTATTGGCAATACGGGACTTTATTTAATTACTTTTAATGACATTAATGTAAACAATCCAACAAACATTGTTCTAACATCGGCATTGCCTTTAACATCAAGTTTGGTTCAGCAAGGTAGCGGGTTTTCTATGTCGGCGTTTTTCTCATCATTTGGTGAAGCTGCAGAAATGCCTGTTGTTGCAAAACGGAATGCCGATTGTAGCATCACATTAGAAGCAGAAAGTGGATACTCTCAATATGTGTGGCTTTTAAATGGATCCAAATATGAAACCACTACCACCAATAAGCTTATTGTTACAGAATCGGGTAGTTATGCTGTTCAGGTAATGAGAGATTGCGGTTTGTCGGGTATTTCTGCTCCGGTATCGGTCGATGTTGTTCCTTGTTCAGATCTTGAAATTATTAAAGAAACCACAAAACAAGAAGATTTAGATGTAACCTTTACAATTACAGTAACAAATTTAAATCCGTACTTTACAGAGCCCAATGCGGTTGTAACCGATATTCTTCCCAATGGATTTATGTATGTTTCATCTACGGCATCAGTAGGAACGTATAATAGCGATACAGGAGTATGGAACGTAGGTGTTCTAGCTCCCAACCAGACAGAAGTATTAACAATTGATTGCCGTATTACTAATTTGGGAGATTATGTAAATAAAGCAACCATTTCAGGTACTTTAGAAGATACAAAAATGTCTAATAACACAGACACATCTACTATTGCTCCTTATATTGCCGATATTGATGCAGTTAAAGACGACGGGCGTGATTTTTATGTTCATGGAGAACAATTAGAATATACAATCAAAGTAATAAACAAAGGTCCACAAAGAGCAATTGATGTTTTGGTTGAAGATTTAATGCCGCATGAAACCACTGAAATGTCCTGGTCAGGTAACGGTAAATCGGGAACCGGCGATTTAGTTGATGTGATCCATTTGTTAGACCCAAATGAAGAGGTTGTGTACAATGTAACGCTCCGTGTACCTCTTGACCACTTTTCCGCATTTACAAATACCGTCAATATAAGTTCTGATTATATTCAGGATCCAAATCCGGTTTGTAGCAGATGCGCAGATACAGATATTCCTGAGTTTGATTTGCCTAAAGGAATTTCTCCTAATGGAGACGGTAAAAACGATTTTTTAAATTTAGAAGGATATTTTGTCGATGAATTAAACATTTATAACAGATTTGGACAAAAGGTTTATTCAAAATCAGATTATGTTAATGAATGGTTTGGTCAGGATAATAATGGAAAGATCCTGCCAACAGGAACATATTTTTATGAAGTAAAGGTTTTAAAAACCCATTATAAAACAGGATATATCCATTTAATGTGGCAAGTAAAATAACTTAAATTAAGATCTTCACTATATCACAAAAAGCAACTTTTAAGTTGCTTTTTGTTGTTAATTCTGCATGTCTTTGTGCAACATAAAAAAAACAGTATGTAATTTAGAATGAGTTCATACAGAGTAGTCGGTATAAAAATTTAGATTTATTTTTATAAAACCTCATTTTTTACTAAATTTTATATTGATCATTTAATGGTTAATTAAAAGAAATGATTGTTATTAAACGATTAAAACAAGGTTATCTTTGTGATTTTCATAAAAACAGAAGTGATAAATGATTTATTTTTGCCAAAAACTTAACAAGTACAACAATGAAAAATCGTTTAAGCACGCTGGTAACAATTGCCCTTTTTGCAAGCACTGCCTCTTATGCACAAAACAAATTAACAGGAGTTGTTTATGATGCAGATAAGCAAACAGCTTTGTCAGGTGTTGAAGTTCACGTTCGTGGAACTGCTGATGGTTTCGTAACAAATGAAGACGGAACATTTACTATTTCAACAGAATTGGTTCAAGGACAGGTTGAAATCGCATCAATGGGTTATGTAACCAAAACGGTTAGTTTTGTTTTCAGTTCAGAAAACCAAATAAACTTAGGCACAATCTATTTAAGTGAAAGTTCAGAATCTTTAAATGAAATTGTAGTAATGGCTCGTGGTGTAATCGATGTTGCCGAAGGTCGTAAAACGCCAATTGCAGTTTCTACAATAAAAGGAGCTGACATTGAAGAAAAAGTTGGTGCGCGCGATATTACCGGAACCATGGTGAACACCCCGTCAGTTTATGTAACAAGTGAATCGTCTGGTTTTGGAGATACACAAATGTACACACGCGGTTTTGACCAATCAAACACAGCGTTCTTATTAAACGGACAGCCAATTAACGGTATGGAAGATGGAAACATATATTGGTCTAACTGGTCAGGGATGTCTGATATTGCCAATGCAATCCAGATTCAGCGAGGTTTAGGGTCTTCTAAATTAGCTATTTCATCAGTAGGAGGCACCATTAACTTTATTACTAAGGCTACTGAAATGAACCAGGGCGGATTTTTAAAAGCTGGTTTAGGTAACGATAATTATTTTAAAACTACAGCAGGATACAGCACAGGGTTGTTGGAAAACGGTTGGGGTGTAACTGCTTTATTGTCTCATTGGCAAGGTGACGGTTATAACGATATGACTGCAGGGCAAGGACAAAATTATTTTGTGTCTATTGGATATAAACCAAATCAAAAACACAATTTCAACTTTTTGATTACAGGGGCTCCACAGTGGCATGATCAGAATTATGCGAAACCTATTGCAACTGTTAAAAATGACGATGGAACAGTACGAACTCCCGGGTATGATCTTTTTGGAAAAAAATTTAACAATAACTGGGGAATGTTAAACGGGAAAGCGTTTAACGACCGAAGAAATTATTATCACAAACCTGTATCTAATTTGAACTGGGATTGGAAAATTGATGAATTATCTAACCTATCTACCGTTATTTATGCGTCTTGGGGACGTGGTGGAGGGACAGGTTCTGCAGGTGCTTTTGCTCCTGTAATGCAGGATGGAACAGGGACTAAAGATTATCAGTCGATATACGATGCTAATGTATTGAGAGGGGAATCAAATTCTGTGGTTCGTGCTTCTGTAAACAACCACGCCTGGTATGGTCTGGTAACCAATTATAACCGTGATTTTAATGAGAATTTATCCTTCAATGTAGGGTTTGATTTAAGATCTTACCACGGTGATCACTTTCGTCAGTTAACAGATTTAATGGGGGGAACATACTTTATTGACAATACTTCTACCCGTTTAAGAGATCCAAATAACGAAATTCGCAACACGTTTTCAACCAATCCATGGAAAGTGTTGTCGCAATTTGCAAAAAATCCGGAAGATAAATATGGATATGATTATTCAGAAACCATCAATTACGGAGGATTATTCGCTCAGTTGGAATACGCTACCGACCGTTTCTCGGCTTTCTTTCAGGGAGCAGTATCAAATCAGTCACATGTACGCTGGGATCCTTACCAGTACACAGAAGCTGAAGAAAAATCAGAAAAAGTCAATAATGTTGGTTACAACATAAAAGGTGGTTTAAGTTATAACATTGACAATAAACATACGTTTTTTGGAAATGCAGGTGTTTATTCGCGTCAGCCTTATCACGATAATATTTACCTGAGTTTTGGAAACGCAGTAAATCCTTTTACCAAAAATGAAGACATTGTTGGTTTGGAATTGGGATATAAATTCGTATCAGAATTTGTAGCTGTTAACGTAAATGCTTACAAAACCACTTGGGCAAACCGAGTAGAGTCATCCGTGGAAACAGTTTCTTCAACAGATCCGGATTATCCGCATTTAGCAGGTCAACAATTGTTTACGGTAAACCGTGGTGTGAAACAAGACCATAAAGGAATTGAATTAGATATTCAGGCAAAACCGTTGTATAATTTGGAAGTAAAAGGGTTTGCTTCTATTGGTGACTGGATTTACAAAGGAAGTACCGTTACAGAAATCAGAACAGAAGACCGCGAAATTTTAGAAACTTCTATGCGTGATTTAGACGGTGGAAAAGTAGGTAATGCCGCACAAACAACTTTTGGTTTAGGTGCTAAATACAAAATTTTACCAAATTTATCTATCGATGCAGATTACCGTTATTACCAGGATTTGTATGCCAACCGTCAGGAAAAAGAAAACTTGATGTTGCCTTCTTTCCAATTGGTTGATGCAGGTATCTCTTACGGCTTAAACTTAACAGATAAAAACCGTTTAAGTTTCCGCGTTAACGTAAACAACCTGTTCGATACAGAATATATTTCGCAATCTAATACAGCTAATCAATTAACAGGTGCAGAAGGCGAAACAGCTTACAAAGGCATTAATACAAGTAACCAGGTTTATTTTGGATACGGCCGCACATGGAACGCATCAGTTAAATTTACCTTCTAAAAAATCTTAAATAATTTATTTTTAGCCACTCTGTTTTTACAGGGTGGTTTTTTATATAAATTTTACTTATAAGTCTATAAGTTATAATATTGTTATTAATATGATAAAAATCATATTTTGTGCCTATCTTTGCAGTTAGTAAAATTTAAAACCCGAAAATCATGATAAAAGTATCAGAATCGGCTGCAAAAAGAGCTAAGATGTTGATGGAAGATGATGGATTAAACCCCGAAACAGCCTTCATTCGTGTGGGAGTGAAAAGCGGTGGTTGTTCAGGATTGGAATATGAACTAAAGTTTGATGAAAATGCATTAGAAAACGATAAGATTTTTGAAGACAATGGTGTAAAAATCGCTGTAGATAAAAAAAGTTTTCTGTATTTAGTGGGTACAACTTTAGAATATTCAGGTGGTTTAAACGGAAAAGGATTTGTTTTTAACAACCCTAATGCAGCCAGAACATGTGGTTGTGGGGAATCATTTTCTTTATAGTCCAATGTCGGAAGTCATAAAGTTAAACGACTTTAAGATATTAGACTTTTAAACTTTAAGACGAAAAATATGTCAAAATACACAGAAGAAGAATTAAAGAAAGAATTAGAAACCAAGGAATACGAGTACGGATTTTATACCAATTTAGAATCTGAGACCTTTCCTGTGGGTCTGAACGAAGATATTGTCCGTGCCATTTCTAAAAAGAAGAATGAGCCCGAATGGATGACCGAATGGCGTTTGGAGGCTTTTCGCGTTTGGAAAGAAATGACCGAACCTAATTGGGCAAACGTAACCTACGAAAAACCCGATTTCCAGGCAATTTCTTATTATTCGGCACCCAAACAGGCCGATGCCAATAAAACATTAGATGATGTTGATCCGGAATTGTTGGCAATGTATAAAAAGCTTGGAATTTCTATCGAAGAACAAAAACGGATGAACAACATTGCAATGGACATTGTAGTTGATTCAATCTCGGTTGCTACCACTTTTAAAGAAACACTGAACGAGAAAGGAATCATTTTCTGTTCTATTTCCGAAGCCATTAAAGAACATCCCGAACTGGTAAAAAAATACATTGGAACAGTGGTACCGAGAACGGATAATTTCTACGCTGCATTAAACTCGGCCGTGTTTTCAGACGGTTCATTCTGTTACATCCCAAAAGGCGTTCGCTGCCCAATGGAATTATCAACGTATTTCCGCATCAACCAGGCAGGAACAGGTCAGTTTGAACGTACATTGCTGATTGCTGATGAAGGCTCGTATGTTTCTTATTTAGAAGGTTGTACAGCTCCAAGTCGTGATGAAAATCAGTTGCACGCCGCAGTGGTGGAATTAATTGCGATGAACGATGCCGAGATTAAATATTCAACCGTTCAAAACTGGTTTCCGGGCGATAAAGAAGGAAAAGGAGGTGTTTTTAACTTTGTAACCAAACGCGGTCTGGCAGAGAAAAATGCCAAAATCTCGTGGACACAGGTTGAAACAGGTTCGGCAGTAACGTGGAAATATCCATCTTGTATCCTGAAAGGCGATAATTCGGTAGGAGAGTTTTATTCGATTGCCGTAACCAATAATTTTCAGCAGGCAGACACCGGAACGAAAATGATTCATTTGGGTAAAAACACCAAATCAACCATTATTTCCAAAGGAATTTCAGCAGGAAAATCACAGAATTCTTACCGCGGACTGGTACAGATTGGTGCAAGAGCCGAAAACGCACGTAACTTTTCGCAATGCGACTCGTTGTTGATGGGTAATGAATGCGGAGCACACACGTTTCCATACATCGAATCAAAAAATTCATCGGCAAAACTAGAACACGAAGCCACGACAAGTAAAATTGGCGAAGATCAAATTTTCTACTGCAACCAGCGCGGTATTCCGACAGAAACAGCAATTGCCTTAATCGTAAATGGGTTCTCACGCGAGGTTTTAGATAAACTACCAATGGAATTTGCCGTAGAAGCCAAGAAATTGTTGGAAATTTCGTTGGAAGGTTCTGTGGGATAATATATATAAAACCCTGTCAGAGTTCCAAACTCTGACAAGGTTAGAAAGTAAATAAAAACAAAGCATAAAATTTTATAAACAATGCTAACAATAAAAAATCTACACGCCTCTGTAGAGGACAAAGAAATATTAAAAGGAATCAATCTTGAAGTGAAAGCAGGTGAGGTTCACGCGATCATGGGACCAAACGGTGCCGGAAAATCAACCTTATCATCAGTAATTGCAGGTAACGAGAATTTTGAAGTAACTGAAGGTGAAATCATTTTAGAAGGAGAAGATTTAGCTGATTTAGCTCCTGAAGAACGTGCACACAAAGGAATCTTTATGTCGTTTCAATATCCTGTTGAAATTCCTGGTGTTTCGGTAACAAACTTCATAAAAACAGCCATCAACGAATCGCGAAAAGCAAAAGGTTTGGAAGACATGCCTGCTAACGAAATGCTGAAATTGATCAAAGAAAAATCAGAGTTATTGGAAATCGATCGTAAATTTCTTTCTCGTTCATTAAACGAAGGTTTTTCGGGCGGAGAGAAAAAACGTAACGAAATTTTTCAGATGGCGATGTTAGATCCTAAAGTGGCTATTTTAGATGAAACAGATTCCGGATTGGATATTGATGCATTGCGAATAGTTGCAAACGGTGTAAATAAATTGAAAAACGAAAACAACGCGGTAATTGTAATTACGCACTACCAACGTTTGTTAGATTATATCGTACCTGATTTTGTTCATGTATTACACGATGGAAAAATCGTTAAAACCGGAGGCAAAGAATTAGCTTTGGAATTAGAGGAAAAAGGGTACGATTGGGTAAAATAAATAAGTTTGAAAAGTTTCAGGTTTAACGTTCAAAGTTCTCAACTTTTAAACTTTAAATTTAGACTTTAAACCAAATAACAATGGATTTAAAAGAAAAATTATTGTCATCTTTTCTGGCATTTGAACAAAAAGTAGATATCGAATCAGATTTACACGACGTTCGTAACGAAGCCTTAAAGGTGTTTGAAAATAAAGGTTTTCCAACCAAACAAGAGGAAGCGTGGAAATATACATCGTTAAATGCTGTTTTGGCAACCGACTACAACATTCTGCCTAAAAACGAAACAGATGTTGATTGGAAAGATGTAAAAAAATACTTTTTAAACGATGTGGATACGTACAAAGTCGTTTTCATTAATGGAGTGTTTTCATCGCATTTGTCGTCAACAACGCACGATGGTTTAGATGTTTGTTTAATGTCGTCGGCATTGACAAAACCTAAATACAAGATGGTTATTGATACCTATTTTAACCAGATAGCCAACAAAGAAGACAGCTTAACCAACTTAAACACGGCTTACGCTTTTGAAGGAGCGTATATCAACATTCCAAAATCTACGGTGGTATCAAAACCTATCGAGATTTTATATTTCACAACAGGCGATTCTTCAAACTTTGTACAACCGCGTAACCTGGTTATTGTTGGCGAAAACGCACATGTTCAAATCATTGAGCGTCACCAAGCGTTAACTGATACAGCAATGTTTACCAACAGCGTAACCGAAATTTTTGCATCAAAACGTGCCATTGTAGATTACTACAAATTACAAAACGATGTACAAACCGCAAATTTGGTTGATAATACGTATATCGACCAAAAACAAGAATCCCGCGTTTCGGTTCATACTTTTTCTTTTGGTGGAAATATCACAAGAAATAATTTGAACTTCTATCATAAAGGAGAACGTATTGATTCTACCTTAAAAGGCGTAACCATTATTGGTGACAAGCAACACGTTGACCATTACACGCTGGTACATCACGCACAACCAAACTGTGAATCGCATCAGAACTATAAAGGAATTTATGACGATCGCTCTACAGGTGTTTTCAATGGAAAGATTTATGTTGACAAAATTGCCCAAAAGACTGATGCTTTTCAGCAGAACAACAACATCTTGTTGACAGATAAAGCTACATTAAACACCAAACCGCAATTAGAAATTTTTGCCGATGATGTGAAATGTTCGCACGGTTGTACCATTGGTCAGTTAGACGAATCAGCGATGTTCTATATGCAGCAACGCGGAATCCCTAAAAAAGAAGCTAAAGCATTATTAATGTACGCTTTTACCGATGAGGTTTTGTCTTCGGTAACCATTCCCGATTTACAACTGAAACTGCAAAAACTGATTTCGATGAAATTAGGCGTAAATATCGGTTTTGAGATATAAAAAAAAGAGGCTGTCTAAAAAGTCTCAAAACGCAAAAATCCCGAAAATTTTCGGGATTTTTTTTGTGTTTATACCCTCATATGTATCTTGAGCTCGTATGATAAACAAGTCAAAAAAATGCTGTTTTTGTCAGAATTGACCCATCTTATAAAGTAGCTGCATAAAACCTATATTATCCATAAACCAAAGAAGCTGCCCTTTTGGGACAGCCTCCTCTTGATGTATTAATCCTCAAAACCCGATGTAAAATTATCTGTTTGCGGCGGGTTATTTTTTGGCTTTTGATAGCCTTTATTGCTATTGCTCTTATCGCCAGCTTTTTTCATTGCCTCGCCCACCTGGTTACTGGCTGTAAACGATGCCACCATATTGTTCAGCATATCGCTGCCTGCCTGTGGGGAATTGGGCAATAAAATTAAATTGGAATTATTCTCTGCTCCGATGGATTGCAACGTATCATAATGTTGCGTAACCACAATTAATGCCGATGCTTCCTGCGAATTGATTCCTACGCTGTTTAACACATCAACCGATTCTACCAATCCACGGGCAATTTCCCTTCTTTGATCGGCGATCCCCTGCCCTTGCAAACGTTTTGACTCTGCTTCTGCCTTTGCTTTTGCAACAATTCTGATACGTTCTGCCTCTCCTTCATATTCTGCTGCTGTTTTTTCGCGATCAGCGGCATTAATACGGTTCATGGCATGTTTAACCTGTATATCCGGGTCAATATCTGTAATCAGCGTGTTGATGATGTCGTACCCGTAAGTTACCATTGCATCGTTCAGCTCGCGTTTTACGGCAATTGCAATATCGTCTTTTCGTTCAAAAACATCGTCTAATTTTAATTTTGGCACCTCGGCACGTACCACATCAAAAACATACGAAGTAATTTGATCGTGCGGATATTCTAACTTATAAAAAGCCTCATAAACACGTTCCTGTACCACTTTAAACTGAACAGAAACCTTCATTTTAACGAAAACATTGTCTTTGGTTTTTGTTTCGATAATCACATCTAACTGTTGGATACGAAGGTTTAATCGTCCGGCGATACGATCTACTAAAGGAACTTTAAACTGCAGACCCGAATTACGTATAGAATGATATTTTCCAAAACGTTCAATAATAACCGCCGTTTGTTGCTTAACGGTGAAAAGCGATAGTACTATTATAAAAAAAATAGCAATGATAATGTAAAGTGTAATCATTTTAAATTGTTTTTTGGTAAGATATAAAAAAAACCTCTTTTTTCAAAGAGGTCTGCTGTTATTTTTTGTTTAATGATAATTTTACCGTTCCGCCCTCTAATACGCTCAGGTATTGTTCATATTCGGGGAACATGGCTTTTATTAAAGGTACATATTCTGAAATATCGCTTTCAATAACCATATTGGTCTCTGTTTCGGTGGTAATGGTTCCGCTGATCTGATAACTCATTATGTTTAAAGAAACATTGTTTCCGCTTCTTTGAAACGCATTTTCATATTCTGTTTCCTCACAACTTCTTCCTTCATAATGAAAAAATTTAGCGGTATTGTCGGTTGACAACTGCAAAAAATCTTTGGTACAACCCGCAGTATGCGGATAAGCTACCGTATATACCGGAACAATTTTTATTAATTGGATTTGCTGTGGCACCCATTCGCCCTGAGATGTTTGAACTTCTTCTTTTTTAGAGTCGTCAGATGAACCGCAGGAAAATAAAAATCCGAAGGTTATTATTGATAAAAAAAGATATTTTTTCATAAAAATTTTTCATTAATTAGGTGAAAACGAAGATAATAAAAAATCCCATTTTAGGGAATGGGATTTAGAAAAATTTAGAAAAAAATTGTTGTTGTTGATATGAAAAAAATATCATAATGCAATTAACATTTGGGCATTTGCTAATCACATCCCAAAAATAGAACTCTTTTTTTAATTACAAAATTTTAAATTGTTAAAATTGGCGTTTTTTGAAATGCGTTATGCAATTATTTATTCTTTTTACGGTTTCTTGTTTGCCTAATACAGAAATAATTTCAAATAAATCGGGGCCTTTCATAGCGCCAACTATTGAAACGCGAAGCGGTTGCATAATTTTACCCATACCCAGTTCATTTTCCTGAATCCAGGTTTTAACGGTGGTTTCAATTTCTTTGGGATCGAAATTTTCAACATTTTCTATCACCGAGATAACCTGTTGCATTAAATCGGCCGTATCATCTTTCCAGTTTTTTGCCGCTTTTTCGTCGTATTGTTCAGGTGCCACAAAAAAGAAATCTACTAAATCATACAAATCTGTAATTAAATCGGCACGATCTTTTACCAAACCAATTACTTTTTCTATGGTTTCATCTGTTGCTGTGATTTGCTTTTGTTCTAAAACCGGCTTTAAAAACATAGCCAGTTCGCTGTTTTCTTTATGAACCAAAATTTGATGATTGAACCATTTGTTTTTCTCCGGATCAAATTTTGCACCCGATTTGTTTACGCGTACCAAATCAAACGCCTGCACCAGTTCACCTAATGTAAAAATTTCTTTATCAGTGCCATCGTTCCAACCTAGTAACGCCAAAAAATTTATTACTGCTTCCGGGAAATAACCTTTTTCACGGTATCCCATTGCCATTTCCCCGGTTTCAGATTTCCAATCTAACGGAAATACGGGAAATCCTAATTTATCACCGTCACGTTTTGATAATTTTCCGTTACCCACCGGTTTTAAAATCAATGGTAAATGGGCAAATTCAGGTGCATTCCACCCAAAAGAACGATATAATAAATAATGCAAAGGCAACGAAGGCAACCATTCTTCACCACGGATTACGTGAGAGGTTTCCTGCAAATGATCGTCAACGATATTCGCTAAATGGTAGGTTGGCATGCCATCTGATTTATACAGTACTTTATCATCTAACAAAGAGGTATCAAAAGTTACTTCACCACGGATCATATCGTTCAAAACCAATTTTTCGTCTACCGGCATTTTAAAACGAATCACGTACGGGTCTTTATTGTACAAACGGGCTTCTAATTCTTCTAAGGGCATATTCAATGAAGTTTTCAGACCGTTGCGAACCGTGTGGTTGTAAATAAAAACGCCTCCTTTAGCTTCGGTTTCTTTGCGCAGGGCATCTAAATCTTCGGCAGTGTCAAAAGCATAATAAGCAAATCCGTTGTGAACCAGATCCAATGCGTACTGTTTGTACAGATGTTTGCGATCGCTTTGACGGTACGGCCCGAATTTTTCGTTTTTACCAATGGTTTCATCAGGCTGGATGCCCAACCATTTTAACGATTCAAAAATATAATCTTCTGCTCCGGGAACAAATCTGTTCTGATCGGTATCTTCTATACGTACATAGAACACACCGTTGTTTTTCTTAGCAAACAGATAATTAAATAAAGCCGTCCTTACACCGCCTATATGCAAAGGACCGGTGGGACTCGGGGCAAACCGAACGCGTACTTGTTTTGTCATCTTTTTCTTTTTTGTTCAAAGATAAAAAGTTCTTATCTCTTATCTATAAATGTTAAAGGTTTTCTAATTAAAGGATCAAAAATAATCTTTTGCAAAGTTAATTCATCTTCAAAAACAATCTGTGGTGTTACGCGTAATTTTGCGCGAAAATAATCTTTTAATTTGCCTGAAAACTCATCAGAAGTATCGGTTGAAAATAAACGGACAACTATTTCATCTGTTCCAATTTCGTTAGACGATATTTCTATTAAATGCAGTTTTACTTCTTTAAAATGTGCCACGGCATCGTGCATGGCGGGTGGGTATAACGTGGTGCCTTTGTACTTTATCATGTGTTGCTTTCTGCCTTCCACAGGACCTAAACGATACGTGGTTCTTCCGCATGAACAAACAGCAGTATGCTTGCGAACCAGATCTCCGGTTTTAAAACGCAGTAACGGCATGGCCTCAATACCCAAAGTGGTAACGACCAATTCGCCCAATTCGCCGTCTTTTACTCTGTTTCCGGCATCGTCTAAAATTTCAGTAATGATTAATTCGGGGTGATGATGCCCGCCCTGAAACTGGTTACATTCGGTAAACGCAGCACTCATTTCGGTAGATGCATAAGTAGAATACAAATCAATGTTCCATTTCTCACGGATTCTACTGGCTAAAAGCGTAGGGGTTAAATCGGTGGTACGCAAAGCTTCGCCAATGCAAATCACTCCTTTTACCGAACTGTTTTTATAATCGATAGTATTTTCTTCGGCATATTCAATCATTTTAAGAAGGAAAGACGGAACGGCAATCAGGTATTTTGGGTGATACCGCAAAATAGAATCCCATTGTAAAGGCGGCACTCCTGCCCCAACCCGAACAATACCCGCACCTAATTTCCGAAGTCCTAAAAAATACGCCAAACCTGCCATAAACCGTCGGTCAATGGTCGTCATTAACTGTACCAGATCGCCCTTTTGAACACCGGCACACCGAAAAGACAACAGTTCGTTATACGCCAAACGGTCTAAATCATTATCTGTTAGTCCAAAAGTAACCGGATCGCCCAACGTGCCCGAAGTAGTGGCATAATCGAGAATTTCGTGTTTGGGAACGCATAAAAAATCATCGTTATACAATTGCAAATCGGTTTTGGTGGTTACCGAAATTTTTAACAAATCATCTGTGGTTCTGATGGTATCAGTCTGAATATTTTCCGATTTAAATTTGCGTTGATAAAAAGGTGATTTTTCCATTAAATACGCAATCTGTTTTCGCAACAAATCGTTTTGAAAAGCTTCTATTTCCGCTTGGTTTTTGGTTTCTATTTCAGGTATCATAACTTTTTCAGGGCTTTTTGATGATTCTTGATAATTGCTTTTCGTTCTGTTTCTGAACTGATTTCTTTTTGCAGGGCAAGTTCGTAATTTTTTACCGCATTTTGCCAGTTTTGCTGCACCATATAATAATCGCCCAACAATTTACAGGTACGCCACAAATCGGGATTTAACCAGGCAAAATCATTCAGAAAATCTTCTGATAGCACCGTTTTTCCGTCAATGGAATGCTCTATAATTTCTTCTGCCTTCTTATATAAACGATAGTTTTTGAAGGCTGATGACGAAATAAAATCATCTGCAGGTAATTCCATTCGTTTTACGGGTTTTAATTCGTTTCCAGAAAAAATATCTTTTAAGTCATACGCATCAAAAGCACCTAATTGGTACGGATTGTTTGAAACATACATTATTAATTTTTGAGGTTGAAAGATCACCGCATGATGTGCCATTAATTGATTTAATGCTTTTTCGTTACCCAAACCAATATTTTGATGGTGCAGCCCCGATACATCCCGCAAGACATTTAAAACATCATCTACCTGATACGTTTGTTTTTCGGGAAAAGATTCTTCTAATTTTTCTAAACGATACTGCGAATGTGAATGTTCTATGTGTTGCTGATTACGCCTGTCAGACTGATAACTTTTAGACTGAAAATGGTTGGTACAGATTAATTTTCCGTTCTGCTGCTCGTACACATCAAACTTTTTAGGACTCATTTCAATAACAACCGCTTTGTTATCCCGGGCACTTCCTATCAAAAAAGATTCTGACACAAAAACCTCAAATGTTTGTGCAATCTGAACCGCTTCATCAATATTCTCCGCATTTTGCAAAATGTAACGTGCCACAATAGAAACCGGCGTTTTGCCACGCAACGGAATAGACGATTTGCCGGCATTCAGCGTAACGGTCAACCCTTTTTCGTTCATTCCCGAAACCACGCCCACCATTCCAGGCCAGGTAACCGACGCATAGTTATACCCCTTTTCAGGGCGGATAAATTCAACGATTTTATTTTTTGCAAAAGCATCGTTTACATAAAAATCGAAATTACGACCAATAAGCAAATTTCCATCTTCGGTATAATCGCCCCACAGAGCAACTGACGAACAGCCCACCAACATTAAATCCTGCATGGCGTGACCAATATCATGCGAACTGTGCAACAGTAAATTGCGTTCAAATTTTGTTCCCAAATCGTTAAAGGTATTGCTGCCAAAGGCAGAAAGGGCAAAAAGTTCCTGTTTTAATTCTAACGGAACATCATCTAATATAAAACGGTTGTACCACTTTAAAAACAGCAATAATTTTTTTTGTTTGGAAGGATTTGGAATGATTTCAGCAACTTTATCAAAGAAAATATGTTCCTGATAATGATATAATTTCTGAGTAAGCAATCCTTTTTTGTAGCCCAGTTCATAAGGATTTCCGCCGATTCGCAATTGCCAGTTTCCGTTTTCAGACCGGTTTAAGACATCGGAATGGCTTAAGTTAACCGATTGCTTAGCCAGTTGGTTTTGATAAACCTCTGTTTCCTTTTTAAGATTTTTAATACCGGAACAGCTTACCATTGAAAAAAAGAGAAATACTAAGCTAATTTTTTTCATATCCCACTTTTTTAAATACCTTATCAAAAAAATCTTCTTTGCCCACCATCTCTGCCACTGTTAAAAAACCAGTAATGGTTACTCCTAAAATGCCGTGCAATCGTAGATTTTGTCCGGTTAAAAACAAATTATCAATTTTGGTTTTTGGAGAAATCAGTGTTTTTAGAGGTTGGTCACTATCTTTTTCAAACCCGTACATGGTGCCGTCTGCAGTACCGATATAATCACGGTATGAAAGCGGCGACGAGGTATGAACCGATTGTATCTGCTGCTTAATATCCGGAAAATATTTTGTCAGTAATTCGATCATATTTGAAGCAATACGATCTTTAAAAACCCCATAATCCTCTCCCCTGTCCTGCTCTTTTTTAACGGTGTTAAACGTATCTTTCCATTTCTGCACCTGTTCATAATCCATATAAGTCATCAGCGAAATGCTTTGAGTAAATTCTGACTGTTTTTTATGCGGATTGGTGGTAATAACCATCATTTTGGGTCGGTTATCTGTCCAGTTATCAGAACATTGAAACACCTCATCTTCTGATTCAAAATGATAAATGTTGTGGTTAAAATACGGAACCGTTTCGGGTTTTAAAATCAAATGCACAGAAAAAACCGATGGTCCGTTTGTTAAACTGTTTATTCTTTTAATGTAAGGTTTGCGCTGGTTCTCCTCATTAAATAGTGAAAACAATTGCTTTAAATCGATATCCGACACAAATTGGGAGGCTTTATAAATGGTATCTTCGGTTTCACAACTTTCTAACACCGAATGGTTAAAGTTTAATTTGTTTACCTTTTGATGTTTAAACAAATCTGCCTGATGCTTCCTTAATTGCCTTACAAAAGCTTTGGTTAACTGACTGCCGCCTTTTACGCACCGCCACGCACTTTGAATATACGAATTTACCGTTAAAGCGTGTACATAAAACGGCGTGTGCCCTCCGTTTAAAGCATACAGGAAATTATTGCCCAGCAACACCGCTTTTAGCTTAGTATTTGAAGTGATTGTTGACATTACCGATGTTACGGAATGCCTCATCAGTTCTTCATTATAACCAACCCCTTTTTTAAGATGATACAGCGGAAACTGGCTACAATAATAACGAATGGTTTCTATGTATTTTTTAAGGGCTTGTTCTTCTTCGGGAAAATAGTTTAAAAGTTGGCGGACAAAATTATCGTATCCCTGTGCCTGCGGATATTGAAGGGTTTCGTTGCCAAAGCTGATTACATCAAACTGATTGAGGTTGAGCTGCTCTAAGATTAAATCGTTTAAAATATCAAGATATGAAAAATAACTGCCTAAATTTTCATTGGGATGCAATCCGCCAATATAATGAACACCGGTATCTAATATGGTTTTATCACGTACAAATGTTTGCAAATTACCGCCGTACTGATTATTTTTCTCTAAAACACACACTTTTTTACTTTCACGTGCTAGTAATAAAGCCGAAACCAATCCGCCTAAACCGCTACCTATTACAACAACATCGTATGTTCTAATTTGTTTCATTGTGTTGATACGCTTTCAGATGTTTCTGATTTTGAGTCAAAATAAAATTTTCAAAATCTGCATTAAAAGTACAACAAACTACAATGATTTACTGAATATTCATTTACATTTTTAAAAACAATAAACATTCCCGAGAAAGTAATTATAATCTTTAGAATCTCGATAATGTACGTTTGGTTTTATTCCTAATTTGCTAAAACGTTTTTAGACAATAAGATACTTGATTGTTGTACAAAACCAACACCTCTTCTTAATTTTTTCAATTAAACTACTCTTTATTAATAATTTGCAAAAATAATATAAAAGACGTTTTTGTTAATTTAACATTTTATTATACCTTTGCCGCAACTTTAAAAACATCATTAATGAAACACTACAATACTACAAATAAAGTAGTTAGAACTGCTTTATACACTTCACAACACAGTTTATACAAATCAAACTAATTCTCAATTATGAAAAAGCACTTACTTTTTCTGCTTTTCGGTGTATCTGCATTTAGCGGCTACAGCCAGAAAGTGGTATGGGAAAAAACCATCGGCGGTGCACATGCCGACTATCTTTTTGATATGGTTCCCACACTGGACTACGGATTTCTGCTTGCAGGCAGTTCCCTTTCGGACAAATCAGGAGTAAAATCACAAAAAGGACAGGGGAACCTTGATTACTTTTTGTGGAAAATGGATAAAAGCGGTGATGAAGAATGGCAATTGAGCTTTGGCGGCGAAGGTCAGGACATCTTAAAAAGCATTTATCCAACTGCCGATATGGGGTACATACTGGGCGGCTATTCCAACTCCGGTAAAAGCGAAACAAAAACTTCTGAAAACAAAGGCAAGAACGACCTCTGGATCATTAAAATTAACGCCCGTGGCGACCAGGAGTGGCAGCAGAGCTATGGTGGTGACGGCGATGACCGCCTGGTACAGATCAAACAGGTTAAAGGTGGCGGCTATGTGATTGCAGGAACGACCAATTCAGGAAAAAACGATCAAAAAGCGGAAGATAAATTCGGCGGACTGGATTACTGGATCATTAAAACCGACAAACAAGGCAAAGTAGAATGGGAACGGTCGTTCGGCGGTATCTATAACGACGAACCGCGAACCATCGTTGAAACCGAAAACGGATTCGTTATCGGTGGTGTTTCCAACTCGCCGGCATCGGGAAACAAACTAAAAGAAGGTTACGGCGGTTACGATTTATGGATTCTGGAGCTGGACAATAAGGGAAACAAATTAAACGAATATGTTTTAGGAAGTGAAAATGACGACCAGCTCAACGAGATCTTAATAAACGAAGACAAAAGTGGTTATACCCTTACAGGAAACACGTATTCTGAAAACGGTACGGGTAACCTAACGGTAAAAGCAGAAAAAGGCAGCGACTTTTTTGTAATCAACACCGACAACAACTTTAGTCCTACTTCACAGTATGGTTTTGATTTAGAAGGAAGTGAATTTTTAACTTCAACCGATGTAACGGCAAACAAAAACCTGTTGCTTTCAGGTTACAAAGCCGATGAAAAGACCGGTAAGAAAAGTTATGTGGCTATTGAGGTCAACAACGACGGTGAAATAACATGGGAAAAGGAACTATCTACCAGCGGTGACGATTTGCTTAGAAAAACCGTGATTACCCGCGACGGCGGACTGGTGTTTGCTGGAAACTCCACAGGCAAAAGTGCCCAATACAAAACATCGGTACAGGGACGTGACGATTACTGGGTGGTAAAACTGGGACCAAAAGAAGAAATAAAACAACCTGAAATCAAGATAGAAGCTTTTCCGAACCCTACCGACGGCTTTACGCAGATCGTGATCAACCACGAGTATAAGGAAGGTGTGGTCAACGTATACGATTTAAACGGGCGTTTGTTACACACCGAACAATTGAAATACGATATGGTGGCTGTTGATTTAAGCAGATACGCCATGGGAACCTATGTCATTAATATCAAGACCGATGTGGTAAACACTTCAGTAAAAGTCATAAAGAACTAATCATGAAGAAATTTTTACTTTTTATTACAATCCTTGTTTCAGGTATCGTCATGGGGCAGAGTGCAGTACCTTCCAATAACAATTATACTGAAATCTCCACTAATTACAGTGCAGAACTGGGCAGTGGAAATTTTGTATACCGTGTTCCGTTATTTAATATAGAAACAATGAACCCTGATTTCAACTTGCAGGGGAACCGATATTACAACGCACAGGCGGCTTCATCAATTTATACGTCTAATAACACCATTAGGGGATGGAGCAACGATTATTCACCAAACATTTACCGAAAAATTAATAACTCTTTCTGGGATGAAAGTTATTACAGGGTCAACAGTGCCGACGTATATGGTGACGGTGAACCTTATGAGAAACCAGAACGGGCCGGCGATACCTTTCACATTAACATGTTTGGTATAAAAGCCTCTTTTACTTTAAAATACCACGATAATAATACCATAACGGTTGATTTTGACGAAAGTAACGCATATCTTGAGGTAATACCGGATTATACCATGTCTTCCGGGGCGGGAGATGCGAAAATCATCAACCTTTTGGGATTTACGATAAAGGACGGTGATGGTTTTACGTATCTTTTTAACCTTCCGGAAGAATCACAGTTCAAACCGTTCTTCGGTCCCTTACTGTCTCAATTCCTTCCCCTGCTGAACCTTGCGGTAGATAATACTTCCGGATCCGGATACAACACTTATAAAAGTAGCTTTCTTTTGACCAATATTGCGGATAAATACGGACGTTCGTTGGTACAATACCACTATAACAGTGATCCGGCAACAAATCAGGAGGGTATTGTTTATAACCGCCAAAATATCGATTATATAGATGTTGTAAACAAGGCGAAAATAGATTTTGACAATGGTATATCTATCAGTGATTATAAAAACCAGTTAATCCAAAAGATTGAACATGGACCGGTCCTCTTAATGTTTTATGACCGGAACAACCAATTGGTCAAGAGCTATAATTTTATTTATAATCCGAAGGCATCCTCATCATCAGTCAATGTTTATGGCAATCATCTTAAAACAGGTCATTGCGTAAATCCCTTAGCAAATTCATGGGCATATGACAACTCCGTACAGAATTACACCGCCGGATTGCTAAAAACCATCAGGCTTCCCGAAAAAGGTAAAATCGATATCGAATACGAAACCAATACATATACCCTTGCTGATCTTGGAGAAAAGTTCAACCAGCTCAATTATGAATATATTGAAGTCCCCGTAACATATAATTCATCTAATGCCACGTATTCTTTTTCGTTCGGAACCCTTGCCGGTGGATCTGACGAAGGATATTACGTCCAGTTCAAGTCTACCTTATATACCGACCCGGTGTTAAAGGATGAAGAGGGAAATCCTTTAAGGGTGTATCCCGGTTTGCAGATATTCCGTTCTGATGGCAGCATACGGGAAGGATTTGGATACGAAGACCAGTGTGAATATGGGCAAAGGGCTGAAGGAACCTATACCAACCAGACAGTGGTGTTGCACCGACATGCAGGAACGCCGGCGAATATTTCAAATGTAAAGGTGTACAAAAAAACACTCAAGCCCCAAAACGAATGGATCAACTATTGTTTCGGTCCTTCGGTACGGGTAAAAAAAATAACCAATACCGACCATACCGGTACGGTGGTTAATGAAAAAAGCTACTCCTACCAGGATCCGACAAATCCTAAAATTAGCTCGGGAGTTGTTTACGACTACCGGTGGTTCGCGTATCAAAATAATTTCTTTCCGATTTTTTACAGGTATATTACAGAGGAGGAAACCGGCAAAGGTAAGACCGTTTATCAGATGAACATGGATACTTCTAAAATTGTAGCTATAGCGCAAGACTATAATTACCAGCCAAAAAACATCTGGAAATACGATGAATCAGGTCAGTTAAAGGAACACCTTAGCAACGAATTCGAATATTTTTCAAAGCACCAAAGAGTGAGAAAAACAACTTCGATTCTTAAATCTTATGAAGGAACGGCATTTAAAACCACCACTACCGAAAACGTACTGGATACTATTTCCATGCTGCCGGTTTACAACAAAATTGCGGAGGAAAGTATCGGTCAGACGTTTATTGAACAATATACCAACCAAAAGCTGGGCAATGCCTTTTACCGCACGGCTGTTGAAAAAACCAAAAATAGCGCGGCATTGAACAAAAGTACCTTTACCTACCAGCAGCAGGGTACCACACAGGCATACAACCTTAAAACGGTATCGGTAGCCAAGGAAAACCGCCCGCTGGAAGTGGAAAAAGAAGTGACCCTTACCGACAATTACGGGAACGTACTGGAATACAAAACCAAAGACGGCATGGTAGTATCTCAGATCTGGGGGTATAATGATTCCAAACTGGTGGCGGAGTTGAAGAATATACCGTATGCGAACATTACCGCAAATGCTTCTTCAACGCTTACAGCTATAAAAACACATTCGGCAGGAGCCGCTTTTAACGAGGCAAACCTGACAACCGCGCTGAACAGCCTGCGTACTGTGTTCCCTAATGCTTTTGTAACCACCTATACCTACAAACCACTGGTGGGCATCAGTACCGTTACCGATGCCAACGGACGCAAGGAAACCTACCAGTACGACAGTGCCAACCGCCTGTACCGCGTACTGAACCACGAGGGGCTGGTTATAAAAGAATACACTTATAACATTAAAAACTAAAAGCACCATGAAAACACGCGATCTATTTACGGTATTTATGCTGTGCACGGGTGCTTTGGGCTTTGCACAGACCGCTACACAGAACTACACCATTGAAACCATCTATAAAGAAGGACGGAACCCTTCGGGAAACTATACACCCAATGCGGGCGATTTTGTTACCGTTACCTATTACGACGGTCTGGGACGCCCCATACAGCAGATACAGAAAAACGCTTCGCCGGTAGATAATAAGAACGTCATAACCCACATTGAGTATGAGAAAAACATAGGGCAGACCAGACAATACCTGCCGTACACGGCAACGGGAGGCAACACAAATTACATATCCGACGCAAAGCAGCAAACACTGGACTATTATACCACGTATAACGAATACACGGAAAACCCTTACAGCGAAACCCGTTATGAAGCAGCACCCAACGGGCGGGTAACCGAAGAGGGCGCACCCGGTTATGACTGGAGCATCAGCGTATATGAAGGCTACGGTGTACCGCAGGACGAACGCAATACGATCCGCTACACCTACGCTTTTAATACCGCAACCGAGGTTAAAAAGTTTGACGTAGTCAGCAGCTGGAATGCCACACGCGAACTCTATACCAACACCATTGCACAAAACGGCAACTACCCGGCAAACAGTTTAAAGAAGACCATTACCAAAAACGAAAACTGGAAATCGGCGGACGGTAAAAACAATACCACCGAAGAATTTACGGGAGCGGACGGCAAAGCGGTTCTAAAGCGGACGTATAATGCCGGTGTGGCACACGATACCTACTACGTGTATGATTTTTACGGCAACCTTGCCTATGTAATACCGCCACTGGCAAACGGTTCGGTAACAACAACCAATTTAAACAACCTTTGCTACCAGTACCTGTACGACGACAAAAACCGTTTGGTAGAAAAGAAACTTCCGCAAAAGGGCTGGGAGTTTATCGTGTACGACAAAGCCGACCGCATCGTGATGACCGGACCTGTAAACAACCCGTTCAGCACGTCGGCAACACCGGGCTGGATCGTTACCAAATACGACAATATGGGGCGTACCCTGTACACCGGTTACTACAGCGGGCACACCGTTACAAGTGCCAACCGCAAGGCAATAAAAACCACCATTTATGCACAGGCAGACAACAACGAGGCAAAAACAACGGCAAACACGACCATAAACGGGATTACCACCCGCTACACCAACAGTAAATTCCCTACGGCGATCAACCTGCTTACGGTGAATTATTACGATAATTACGATTTTCCCAACGCACCGTCATCGTTTCCTGCGGTGCAGGGCGTAACGCCTGTACAGAGCGTAAAAGGGCTGGCAACGGGCAGCTGGACACGGGTGGTAACCACCCCTTCGGAACAAAAAGCCGATGTGTCCTATACGCTGTACAACAGCAAATACCAGCCTTTGCGTACCTATACTGCCAACTATCTGGGAGGTTACATACAGACTGACAATGTGCTTACTTTTAAGGGCGTACCCACAAAAACCATTACCACCCAAAAGAAAGATGCGGCGGCAACGGTATTGACCGTGACCAATAATTACACTTATGACCACAGGGAACGGCTGAAAACCCATACCCAGCAGATCAACGGCGGTACGGCGAAGCTGATTGCCGAAAACACCTACGACGAACTGGGGGTGCTTATTACCAAAAAAGTAGGTAATACAACAGCCGTGCCTTTACAGAAAGTTGATTACACGTATAATATACGCGGCTGGCTGACGGGTATAAACAATCCCGACTATTACCATGAGGATACGGAAAACGACCTGTTTGATTTTAAGATCAACTATATAGGAGGTGCCGGAGAAGGCAGGTATCAGTATAACGGCAATATACACGATGTGATCAGCCGTACCAAAACCGATAATGTGATAAGGGGTTATGCCCATTATTACGACGACCTGAACCGTTTGGTACAGGCAAAAGGGCTTTACTATGAAAAAGGAGGCTGGATGATGGGTGTAAATGAGGACGAATCATACGGCGAAGCTTTAAGCTACGACAAAAACGGCAACATTTTAACGGTGAACCGCAGTGGTGAGCTGGTAAGCGGACAACCCGTGGAAATTGATGACCTGACCTATACCTACACCGCCAACCAGCTGCAAACGGTGACCGATGCCACCAACAACCCTTCAGGGTTTAACGACGGCAATACCACCGGAGCCGATTACACTTACGATACGTTTGGCAATTTAAAAACCGACAAAAACAAGGGGATTACGGGCATTGTTTACAACCATTTAAACCTGCCGGTAGAAATTACCTTGGCCGCAGGCAAAATAAACTATACCTACGATGCCACGGGTAACAAGGTGAAAAAGGTAGTAACCCCAACAAGTGGTACGGTGCAAACCACCGATTACCTGTATGGTTTCCAGTATTTAAACGGAGTATTACAGTTTTTTCCGCATGCCGAAGGTTATGTAAAACCAAACGGAACAAATTCGTATCTTTACGTGTACCAATACAAAGATCATCTTGGAAACGTACGCTTAAGCTATGCAGATTGCGACGGTAACGGAACAATAAATCCTGCTACCGAGATATTAGAAGAAAATAACTATTACCCATTTGGGTTACAGCACCAAGGGTATAACGATATTGCTAACAGTAACCGAAGCGAAGCAGCCGAACAGTATAAGTACAATGGTAAAGAGTATGAAGATAGTTTTGGGCTGAATATGTACGAGTACGGCGCACGTAATTATGATCCTGCTGTTGGTAGATTTTTTAATATGGATAATTATGCTGAGAAGTTCTTGGATATGACCCCATACCAATATGCTGGTAATACACCAACGTACTTTATAGATGAAAATGGAGAGTATATTTATGTGTATGATAAAGGAATTAAATATAAGTTTGATAATGGAACCTTATATGCACCTGCTGAAGATGGTGGATGGGAAGAACACACACCAGCAGCAGGAAGTTTTTTAGACAGTGTCTTTACAGAGTTAAAATCAATGTATGAATTCTCTACAGGCGGTAGCGGTGGAGGAAATGGCGAAGCAGGAAACTCTTTTAGCAGTTGGTTTATAGGCTTATTTAATAATGATAATATAAATGCATATATAAAGCAAGAAAGTAGTAAAGCAAAAATGAAAGGTGCATTTGAACAGAATGGATTTGTTTATTTAGATTTTGAAACTATAGAAAAAAGAGCAAAAGCGTACACTACTAATGCTAAGTTTGAACAGATAGATTTATTTTTAGTAATAGCTCATGAACTAGCACATGCTTTATCTTATAATCTTATAAATGAAAAAGTAAGAAAAGCAGAATGGTTTAAAGTTCCTGGGCAAACAATAATAATAGATGAATTTTTTGCAGTAGGTATTGAAAATTACTTTAGAGCAGAAAGACAATCTACTCCTATTAGAACACATTACCTAGGTAAAGGATTTGATGATACAACATTTCAAAAATCCCGAATATATGATCAAAATAAGAATACTGGACAGTTTGAAATGACAACACAAGCACTTAATATTTTTAATAATTATAAAAAAAGTTTACAACATAAAGGAATACAATGGAAAGATTAAATAGAATAGGACTTATAATTATACTATTTACATTAGTAAGTAGTTGCTCTGCTTCTTATAAATTCAATAGAGAAATTAAAAAACTAGATAAAGAAAATAATTTAGCAAACTTAAAAGCAAACAAAAAGTTTCTTAAAACTATAAGCCAAGAATTAAAGAATACAAATCATATCTTTTATAAGATACGCCCCTTGTATTCATATAATAGTTTTGAAGGTTGGAATGCGGTTATATTTGATGAAGATAACCACAAAGTTTATAAAGTAGATTGTGATAATAGAATGCAAAATTTTCGAATAAACGATACTCTTTATGATTACGATGAAAAATACAATCAATTTGTTTATGACTTATTCAAAAATGAATCCTGTGATACTCTACAAATTTTATCAAAAAAAAATACAAGTCAATTTATTGATGAAACATTTTACGACGTGAATCTAAAAACGAAATTAAGCAGAGTTTGTAAGTTTGAAGAAATCTTATATTTTAATCAACTGTATGAGGAAAAATATGGTTATTAATAATTAAACCATGGTAATGGGTAATGTTCCAGATTTAGTGACGCCCTTAAAAGCATATTAAATCGCTGAAATACAAATCGTTTTATAGATTTTAATTACTAAAAACAGACAGGCAAATGCCTGTCTGTTGTGTGTCAATCTGAACAACAAAGTAACCATAAACCCAGCTACCGAGATTGTAGAAGAAACCGAGCTTGCGAGGTTCGCCGAAACCAAAATATAAAATAAAAAAACAAGGCAAAACAATTTTTACCCTTTTGGTTTAAAACACGAGGGATATAATGAATTGCCGGGTGCCGGATATAAATATAAGTTCAATAGTAAAGAGTATCAGGATGAGCTAGGATTGAATGTTACTGCCATGGACTTCAGGCAGTACGATGCTGCCCTGGGTAGGTTTTATTCAATGGATGCTCTTGCAGAAGCTTCATTTAGCTATACACCATATCATTATGGTTATAACAATCCGGTATATTGGAATGACCCTACCGGCTTGTTATCAGATTCATTTATTGCAAGTATATGGAATAACTCTCCTGACGGAATGAATACCCATTGGGTGAATATGGGAGACTCTTTTGTAGGGAGTTATATTAACGATATTGGTTATGCTCTCGCAGTATTTTATGACGGATCTGTTGAAGAATCACTGCC
Organism: Paenimyroides marinum; assembly: GCF_900108395.1. Classification (GTDB taxonomy): domain Bacteria; phylum Bacteroidota; class Bacteroidia; order Flavobacteriales; family Flavobacteriaceae; genus Flavobacterium; species Flavobacterium marinum. The sequence continues at coordinate 129,924 of NZ_FNXE01000003.1, forward strand.
TATGATGTATATGGAAGCAACAAGAGGCGGTGGTGGACATCTCAATTTTACATCATACGGAACCTATGGTTTGGGAGAAATGGTCAGAGACCATACTTATAGAAATAGTGCGTATTACCAGCATTATCGTGATGCTATGTGGAGCAAGCAGTGGGATGGATTTCAGAAAGGGCTGGATTATATTGGAATGATTCCGATAATAGGCGAACCGATAGACCTTATAAATGGTGGTATTTCGGCTATCAGGGGCGATTATGTTGCTGCAGGGTTAAGTGTTGGTGCAATGATACCAGTAGGTGGTTACCTTGCTAATGCCATAAAAATACAAAGACACCATATCATACCACAAGCCGTTTATAAAAAAGCCGGAGCGGCAGTACAGGATGCAATGAAACTCAATGCAGGGAATAACCTGAAAAAATTACCTACACCTTTCCACGGAAACCACCCACAGTATAATAGCTACGTTACACAAAGATTGAATCAAATGCAAAATGTAACACCAGGGTCAATTCAAACTTTACAAAAAGATTTGAACGGTATGATTAATAGTGCTTATGACAATTATAAAGCTACGGGACAAAATTTAAATGATTATTTTAGACAATTTAATTGAGATTAGATGAAATATTATCAAATATCAGTATCAGCCGAACCCAAAGTAATTGGGGTTAATAATGGGATATATCAATTAGAAATTGATGAAAAAGCTATAGATAAAAAAGATGCGAAGTTTATTAATTTTATAGAATGGTTTAATTACAAAAATGAAAATTTCTGGAGTAAACAGGATATAGTGAAATTATTGAAAAGTCCCATTATAAAAGGTAAAATGCTAAAAAAAGCAAAAATAACTGACATAATGGGATATGCTCCTGAATACCACTGTTTACATAATATATATTCTGAAAAGTATATAGAGATAGTAAAAACCCATGGTATTGGAGATTACAGCATTTTTGATTTTGAGATAGAAAATGTAAAAGAGAAATATTATTTGATGTTTGTAAAAACAATCACAACTCCAGAAATAATCTTTGATAACTCAACCTTATATACAGGTCATAAGATAATGAATAATTTAAAATATTATTCAGTTGAAAATTATGAGCAGTTTAGACAACTTTTAGAAAGAGAACCATTAGTCCGTTATGAGAAAGTTGCTATTTCAAAAGAATATTATGGCAGAGATATTATATCCGTACAAGCAACAGCAGGTCATTTCTATTCTGAAAAATTAATAGATTTTTTATTAGATTGTGGTATTACAGGATTACAAGTAAGTTATAATAATTCCATTCAATTAGAATTTGTTTAAAAGAAAAGAGGCTGTCTAAAAAGTCACAAAACGCAAAAATCCCGAAAATTTTCGGGATTTTTTTTGTGTTTATACACTCAAAATATGTATCTTGAGCTCGTTATGATAAACAAGTCAAAAATACGCTTTAAGTCGCTACCAGCCAATAGTCCAAGTCTTTTTTCTGAAGATATTTTTAATAAAATTCCTCAAAACCATCCCGTTCGATTGGTTAACGAAGTAGTCAACCAATTAAATAT
>NZ_FNXE01000019.1 GCF_900108395.1 Paenimyroides marinum
ATACGTGGTGGTGCACTCCCCGCAGCCACCCTTTCAGGTTCATTATCGCCCTGTGCATTTCCGGGAAATTCCGCCCTTTTTTGCCCGAAGGCACACGGACCAGGTTCTCAAAATCTTTTTCCAATGGTTTGTAGCCTGTCCATAAATCGGTCTTTACATTTGCCGAAGGACCGATATGGTGTTTCATGAAACCCCCGAGCGAAACAGACCCGGCATCGGGGATTACCTTGGCGTACAACCTGCTAATGCCTTTTTTCTTTTTCTCGATGCCAACCGCCACGAGTTTCTTGTTCTTGTTTTTCCTGCCGCGGACACCTTCTTCCTGTCCGCCGAAAACGGCCTCGTCCACTTCCGCATCTCCATTTATGGGATGGTTTCCCGAACTTTTCATCGCTTTCATGACCTTGCGCTTGAACGCCCAACAGGTTTTTTGCCTGAGCGAGAGCTTCCGGCTCAGTTCGGTCGAGGTGATTTCTTTTTTGTTGGTGCTGACGAAATAAACAATGTAGAACGCTTTGAGAAGGTCGAACTTCACTTTGTGGAAGAGCGTGTTGGCCGTGGGCGATTCGGTGTAGTTGCAACTGGTGCATTGGCGGGAATGGGGGGACATCCCCCGGCATGAATTGCCATGCCCGCATTTTTTGCAAGTGAAACCGTTTCCCCATTTCAATTTGGCAAGGTAGGAAAGGCAACTGTCGGCGTCCGGGAATTTTTCCCGAAACTCGAAAAGTGATAGGCTTTTGAATCTTTGCTCCATGGTTTTGGGTTTTGTTTACCCGAATTTACTACTTTTGGTGCTAATGACAAAGTGCCTAAGTCAATTATACAATCTGAATAAATTGTATAAAATGGCGCAAATGAAAAGAACATTAAAAAACAATAATAGATACTGATTCGATTTCTTTTTCATAAATCTACTTCAAATTAAATCTACTGCGCATCCAACGCTTGCAACGCAAAACTTCCCAACCAGTGGCTTCCCATATAATCATCGTTTGAAATGTTTGGAAAAGCAACATTAAAATGTTTTATAGCAATTGGTTTTAAATGGTTCAGTTCAGGCAACACTTTGGCAATTTCAAACAAACAAGTTGCTCGGCTAAAGTTCAATCCGTCTAAATGCACCAAATGTCCGTCATTTCTGTCAGAAACTTTACCAACTTCTAAATCAAAATTCTTATCAAATAATTGTGGTAAAAATTGGTTTAACCACGTTTTATAATCGTTTGTTTCTAAAACTTTGCTTAGCAACCAGGCTTCCTGCAAACAAGGCGATAAGAAATCGTGTCCGCTGGGTTCATAAGCAATCGGGCAGTTGGTATCGTTGGTATATAATTCCTTAGCTTTTGCTGTGATTGCATCTTTTAATTTGGTGTTGCCCACGGTTTCAGCATATTCCAAGCTCAATGCCATGCCAAAAGCGGTATTGTCGTGTGTTCCGGTTCTAATGGGATAATTCAATTTTGGCAGATAGTTTAAATATCTTTCAACAAAAACATTCTCTAACGGTTGCAAGGTTTTGTACCATTGTTGTGCTTTCGGATTTTCTTTCCACGTATATAGTTCTTCCTGCAATTTAAAGAACCATGCCCAGCCGTAAGTTCTTTCGAAATTCTTGTTATGTTCCTGGTCAAAAAAAACTTTTTCTACCGATACATTTTCATCTGTAAAAACCTTGGTTAACAACGCATCAATAGTTCCATCATTATTTAACTCAGGAAATTGTTTCCATAACTTTACTACCGACCAATAACCATGAGCCGACGAATGCCAATCGAAACATCCGTAAAAGATTGGTCGCAATGCTTTAGGAGATTTTAATTCTGCATCAGATGCCAAAACTTGTCCCAATTTATTAGGATATTCCACTTCTAAACAATGCAGCGGAAGTGCAATGATTTTTTGTGCTTCGGCTAATTCTAATTTTAAGTTTTTAGAAGTAACGATTTCGGAATTTTGCTTAACAGCAGTTTCTTTTTGGCAGGAAAACAAACAGCTTGATAATAAAAGGGTAAAAAATAAATTTTTCATGTGGATTAATTTCTATAAATATAGAAAATTCTACAAAAAAAGCAGCTCAAAATGGAACTGCTTTAAAATTATTTTGTTTGTTTGTTTTTACAAAACATCCTGAATATCCTTGTTTCTGTCAAACGTTGCTTTTGCAAACGGGCACAAAGGTAAAATCTTGATATTGTTTTCACGAGCGTATTCAACTGCAGCCAAAACCATTTCTTTACCCACACCTCTGCCCTTAAATTCGGGATTTACTTCGGTATGATCAATAATAATTTTTTCAGCACCCGCTTTGCTATAAGTCATTTCGCCAGCTTTTGTTCCGTTTTCTTCAGCAATAAAAGCTCCTTTGGTTTCTTGTTGTTTGTGATTAATTTCCATAACGATTTTGTTTTATGTTAGTACCCTAAAATTATAAAATACTTTGGTAACCCCCGTTAACTTACATTAATTTCTGCTGTTTATTTTTTTGAACGATTTGATACGTTATAAACAAAAGAAGCAGCCAAACAGGAATTAAAATTACCGAAATATGCATACCGGTTACACTCATAATTACTAAAATAGCCAGTAAAAATACGATACAGATGTAATTGGAAACAGGATACAAAATAGATGGAAACTTCGTTGAAACTGTTTCCCGATCTTTTGTCTTTCTGAATTTTAAATGAGTAAACGAAATCATTACCCAGTTGATGATTAAACATGAAACTACTAACGACATTAATATTTTAAAAGCTTCATCGGGAACAAATTTATTAATGATGATGCACAAACCGGCAAAACAACTTGATACAATGATTGCACGTGTTGGTACCGAACTTTTATTTAAATGCATTAAGAATTTTGGGGCATTGCCTTGTTCTGCCAACCCGAACAACATACGGCTGTTACTGTAAACCGAACTGTTGTACACTGATAAAGCAGCCGTTAAAACGATTAAATTTAGTGCATTTGCAATTAAATTAGTTGCCGAAACATCGGTTCCAAACAAACTAAAATGCATTCCTTTCAAATTATCAAAAACGGTAACAAACGGACTTGTTTTTGTGGTAATGGTTTCCCAAGGCGAAAGCGAAAACAAGATAATCAACGCTCCTACATAAAAAATCAAAATCCTGTAAATAACCTGATTGGTTGCTTTCGGGATATTTTTCTCCGGATTTTCGGCTTCGGCAGCCGTAATCCCAATCAATTCCAAACCACCAAACGAGAACATGATAATTGCCATAACCGACAATAATCCCTGATAACCCTCAGACGTTTTTTCAAACCAGCCTTTCGGAAAAAAACCGCCGTTGTTGGTTAAATTTGAGATGCTTGCCTGTTCGCCACCAGTTCCCGAAACCAATAAATACGTTCCAAAAACAATCATGGCAACGATTGCCGCTACTTTAATAATGGAAAACCAAAATTCGGCTTCGCCAAATAATTTTACCGATCCCAGATTTAAAGCGGTAATTGCCAGAAAGAAAAAGGTACTTGAAGCCCATAATGGAATTTCGGGCCACCAATATTGTATGTAAATTCCAATAGCGGTAAGTTCAGACATGGAAACCAGAATATACAGAATCCAGTAATTCCAACCCGATGCATATCCGGCAAACGAACCCCAGTATTTATACGCAAAATGCGAAAACGAACCCGAAACGGGTTCTTCTACAACCATTTCGCCTAACTGACGCATGATAAAAAAAGCAATGATACCCGCAAAGGCATATCCAAAAATAACTGATGGACCTGCTAAAACGGCCGCCGGACCAATACCTAAAAATAGCCCTGTTCCTATGGCTCCGCCTAATGCAATTAGCTGAATATGTCGGTTAGATAATCCTCGTTTTAATGTGCTCTCCTGTTGATCTTCTTTCAAAATGATACGTTTTAGTTTTATCGATTGCTAAAATAGTTGTTTATTTTAGAAAATCAATAAAAAAAGGTTACCTCAGCAACCTTAATTTTTAACAATAAACACCCATTTGTTGGTATCTGTGAGCCCGGCACCTAAAAGTTGAACAAAATAATGCACTTGTCCGTTATTTTGTTTTAAAGCTTCACGCACCACTTTAAGTCCTTGAATTTGCGCCCAATATTTCTCTACTTCGTCTTTATCGCTTGGACCATTGGTTAACTCTACCGCATCATTTGGCAAAAATACATAATCATTAGTCAATGTTCTTTCAAAATCTTGTGGTGGTGTTAAAGGCGATGGCACTATAATTTCGCCCATGCCCATCCAAATCTGAGAAGCATAGTATAACTGTTCGTTTCCTTCTACGTAATGCACCTTAATATATCCAGCATCTGCAGGTGGTCGGTTTTCTACCTGCAAATTGTATGTCGGATAATTGTCTTGATAGGTGTATATTTTTCCACCTTCAAATCTATTCGATGTTTCATCAACAATTAATACAGTAATTGAATTTTCTGGTACTATTGGACTAACATCGTCAGTACAACAACCTGAAAAAATCCATCCTAAAAATAATAAACTTAAAATATGTCTCATTTTCCATATTTTTTTAAAATTCCATAAAATAATAAACTCAATCCCACACCTGCTGCTGCCCCTAATTTTTTAGAATGTCCTGTAATATTTGTTACTGCAATACCCGCAGCCGCACCTGTGGTTACCAATGCAGCTACGTCTTCATAGTTAAGCTGCTTCGTTTCTTTTTCTACTAAATATGTCATAATTCATTTTTTATTTTAAAATTAACGATTTTTTAGCGTATCAATGTGTTTTTTAACATTAAAACCCTCTTAAAAGAGTGCGTTTCAATTTGTATCTTTGTAAAAAAATTGACTATGACTTCTACGTTTAAAGTAATTGCTTTTGATGCCGACGATACACTTTTTATCAACGAACCTTATTTTGATGAAGCCGAAGAAAAATTTTGTGCTTTAATGAGCAATTATTTATCGAAACAAAGTTTGTCGCAGGCATTGTTTCAAACGCAGATTACTAATTTACCCTTATACGGCTACGGCATTAAAGGCTATGTTTTATCGATGGTACAAACGGCTTACGAGGTTTCGAACCATACGGTATCGACCAAAGTAATGGAGAAAATTATTGGAATTGGCAAAGAATTAATGGCGAAACCTGTTGTTTTATTAGAAGGAATTGAAGACACCTTACAACAGTTACATGGAAAATACAAATTGGTAGTTGCTACAAAAGGCGATTTAAAAGATCAGCACCGAAAATTGCATTTATCGGGATTAGGTGCTTATTTTCATCATATCGAAGTGATGGTGGAAAAGGAAGAACTGGATTATGAAAAGTTATTGAAGCGTTTGGAGATTGAACCCGAAAACTTTTTAATGATCGGCAATTCGTTAAAATCCGATGTGTTGCCGGTTTTAAACATTGGCGGAACAGCGGTTCACGTGCCTTTTCACACCACGTGGGCACACGAGCGTATTGACCATGAAATTGTTCACGAGAATTTTTACACGGCTGAAAATGTAAAAGAAATTGTGGGATTGTTGAAATTGTAATTTAATCAAATTCTTTAAGAATGAGTTTAAAAATGCTGTTTTCAATATTTTCTTCTTTTTCTATTTCCCTTCCATTTTTCAACATTTCAGCCTTCTCGTCTTCGTTAAAAGTATTAAATTCAATAAATTCTTCTTCTATGCCTTCAATAAAGCTTTTTAAGGTCGATTTGTCAAAGTGATAATACGCAAATTGTTTTGGATCTTGTATTACTTGTAAAGCATCTTCCACATGAAGCTTATTACTTTCAGTTAATTTCGAGCAGTAACCTTCTTTGTTATTTTCAATTACCTTAACTATTCTGCTCATTAATTCGTAATCAGCTGAAGTTGGATTTTTTTCGATCTGTTTAATAATATGGGTAAGTATATTTTTAGATTCTTCAGAAAGTTTAATCTCTTTTTTCGATACTGTTTGTTTTATTAAATTTTCAACAACATCTATCAACTCCTTGATTTCGCCACCGTCCGGCGACTGTACATTTCCGCTTATCTCCCCTATACCAGAAACAAAAGTACTCAATAAATAATTTGTTCCGTCAAACATTAAAAGGTCGTTTCGCTCATATCTTGTTGTTTGAGCCACCTTTCCAAATGCTTTTGTTAACAATTCTGCATCTTCCTTATTAATTTGAGCTTGGTATTTTTTTACATTTACTTTTTTGTAATTTTCTTCTGCATACCATAAACTAGATTTAGCTTTTTGAAAACGAACTACAAAACTTTCGGCTTCATAATTTTTAATATCTCTGTCAACTTGAAAAATATATTCGGCATCAAAAGATGGGCGAACCAACATTCTTATATGAAAATCTTCTTCCAAACCTTCATACAATTTCTCTTTTATTTTTTGATTATATTCTAAACTATATTTTGGTAAATCAAAATAATTATCATTGGGCTTTAAACCATCATACATAAGAAATAATTGACTTTGTGCTGTAAAAAAGTTCCCAAGCCAAAAAAGTAAAATAAAACAGTTTCTTGTTGTCATAAATATAATTTCCCCCAATTTAAGTAAATCATTTTAATAAATACTTCATTTTTCTGCAAAAGCAATGATGTGTCCGTCTAAATCTGCAAAATAACACACTTTATCTCCCCAATCTCTGTCTTTAATTTCGCTTATAAGTTGTGCACCTGCGGTTATTGCGTTGGTATATTCCCATTCGATATTTTCCACATATAAGTAAAGTTCGCAACGTGGTATTCCGTTACCCTTATCAGGATGCGGCGTTTTATCTGCTAATATTTTTGCGATTCCTTTATTGGGCATTAATCCTAACTTGAAATTCTTTGCCAATTGAAATTCGGTCATTCCCGGCACGTTTAATTCCGGATTTTGTCTGAATAATTTTGTGTAAAATTCGGTACTTAACTGTTGGTCGTTCACATACAGAATGGTGTGAATGAATTGAATGTGCTGCATCTTTTTTTATCGAAAATAAAAAAAATCCCGAACACATCGGGATTTTAATTTTTAAAAGAAATTGACTATCTGCGATTCTCTTCCAAAATATACCAGTACCTAATATATGTAGGTAGTCGTCACTTCGATAGCTCAATGTAGTGAAGCCTTTCGGCAAGCCCAAAACAAGCTATAAAGAAGTTCTAATTATAAGTTCTCGATAATCATTAAAAGAATAAGACTTCGTTTATAACAATTTCTGTAATGCTGCGTTTAATGCCTTCTTTGTCTTCGTAGGTGCGGTAAGTTAGTTTGCCTTCAACGGCAATTTCCTTACCTTTTTCTACATATTTCTGAATCAGCTCTGCGGTTTTTCCCCAAGCAACAATATTGTGCCACTGGGTGGTTTCTACTTTTTCTTTTTTATCGTTGTAATAAAAATCACTGGTTGCTAACGATAAAGATACTTTTGTTCCGTTGTCAAAAGTTTTTGTCTCCGGGTTGTTGCCTACTCTACCGATTAGGCGAACGTTGTTTCTTAATGTACTCATGGCGTTTAAATTTTAAATGATTAAAAAATTATCTGGTACAAAGTTGCTGTAAGTTACAAATTTTATTCGGTTGTTAATCGTTTATAGTCGATTGTAAACGTTTGTTGTCGAATATTATACTAAAAATCAATAGAATAAATATACGAAACAAAACCGTTACCATTGGTTTTTATCACAAATTATCTAACGGACTTTTTATCTTTCGTTTTGCAGCATCGGTCAAATGGGTGTGAATCAACGTTTTTTTCATAAAAACAACTAAGCTTTAGCTTCGCTCTGTTCGGCTTTGCCTCAAGTCGTCTTTTTATTCCGCCGAATGTGTTTACCTCAGAATTATTAAATTTTTTTTAAGGAATCGGTGATTATTAATTCACATTCAGCTTTTTTCTTTAATTTAGCTTCTGTGGAAATCTAACGAAGTGGTTCGATGCAGTCAAACACATCGGCTACGTTACTGCTAAATTGAGACTTTCGGCTTTGGTTTTCCGTCACTTTGCCAATTCGTTTCCCGATGGCGGTAATTTTATAAGAGAACTCACAATAATTAACTTTCAGACATAGAATTTGGAAAATTAAAATTTTTGTAATTACTTTGTAATAACAAATGTATAATTATGGAAATTTCAGTAATAAATATCGGAAACTCTAAAGGAATAAGACTTTCTAAAACAATTCTCGAAAAATACAGTATCAACGATAAAATAGAACTAATTCTTGAGAAAGGTTACATCGTTTTGAAACCAAAGATAGAACCAAGAAAAGATTGGGAAAAAGCATTCAAAAAAATGCATGAAAACGGAGACGACCAGCTTTTAATGGACGATATTTTTGAAGACGAAAATTTTGAAGAATGGAGCAAGTAAATCAGTATGACATCGTATTGGTTAATCTTGACCCAACGATTGGAAACGAAATGAAAAAGACAAGACCTTGTGTGGTTTTGTCACCAAACGAAATGAATAAATACTTGCAGACAATAGTTGTTGCACCAATGACAAGTAGTTCAAAACCGTATCCCACAAGAGTTGAAATAAGACATAAACAGACAAAAGGTTGGATTGCTATTGACCAAGTAAGAACGATAGACAGAACAAGAATTGTAAAACGGTTTGAAACATTGACCGAAAAGGAGATTGAAAAAGTAAAAAGCGTAATCAAAGAAACATTTGTAGAGTAAAAAACTACCGCAAGGGTTTGGCGTCAGGCAGGCTGAACGGCTTCGTATCAACGGAAGTGCAAAATTCAACTTTCGTTCTTCGATTGAAGTTCAGTGCTAAAAATCCCGCCTTCGGCAATACCCAAAACGTTAGTCAGAATTGCAAAACCAAAATTCCGTTATAAATGAGAATAATCAAATCACTAATATTTATACCAATAATACTGACTTTAAATTCTTGCTTTTTAGCCATAACTGGAGCTCCTCATTTTCATTCATATAAAGAAATTAATAACAAAAATGATTTGAAATTAGATGTACATTGTATGTATTTGAATAAAACATTTGAAATCAGAAATACAAATCCAAGCGATTCAATTTATATTCAATCCTTAAGTTTCAAAAAGCCAAACGAGAGAAAATCATTAAATCATAACAATTTTTCAGATTCTGTAAGATTTTATAATTGGAGAATTGGCGATATGAAATATCACAACAAAAAGAGAGAAGATACAATTCAAATCATACAAGTAACAAATAATGGTAAACAAAATATCTACAAATACATTTTGGAATTAAATAATGGAAAAAATAGAAAAAATTGCAACTACAGCTAATAATAACTAAGGGTACAATCTTTTACAAAACCCATCTTTTATTGAAAACTGTAATAATCTTACGGTACAAACAAAATTCCTAAAACTTCATAAAAACAAAAAGTTTTAGGAATTTTATATATCTTTATCGTATGAAGACTATTATACGACAAAATTACTTAAACACGCTTTCAGTTTTGAAAGACAAAAACTTAATCAAAGTTGCCACAGGTGTTAGGCGTTGTGGTAAGTCAACTTTGATGATACAATTTCAGGATTTATTGCGTGCTGAAAACCCAAATGTTTCGATTTTGGCTATCAATATGGATACGCCTGAATTTCGATTTCTTGCCGAGAAAAACTGGAAAAAAATTTACGATTACATTGTTCAGCACATCAAAAAGAACGAAACCAATTATGTTTTTATAGACGAAGTTCAAAATGTTCCCGAGTTTGAAAAACTTTTGGAGGGTTTGTATGTTCATCCAAATATTGATTTATATGTAACAGGTTCAAATGCTTTTTTATTGTCGAGTGAATTAGCAACTTTGCTCACAGGCAGAGCTTATGAAATCAATGTTTTACCTTTTTCGTTTGCTGATTATTTAGAGTTTACAGAAAAAACGGGAAATCCTGATAGAGCATTTGCCGAATATGTGCGTACAGGAGGTTTTCCTGAAGCAGTACGACTATCACAAGTAGGAAATAATTTTGCCAATGAATATCTGCAAACTGTTTTCAAAAACATTTATGAAAACGACATTTCTAAACGATATACGATTTATGCAGAAGAATCTTATCAGGAAGTGGTTGATTTTCTGATAGATTCGGTTGGTTCAAATGTTTCAGCCGGAAATATTGCCAAAGTCTTAACTGCAAATAAGAAAAAAATCGACAATAAAACCGTATCAAAATATATTAGCACACTTGTTGAAGCATATTTGTTTTACAAAGTAAACCGTTACGATATTAAAGGAAAACAGCATTTAGCAACGCAGGAAAAATACTATTTGGTAGATTTAGGATTTCGGAGTGCTTTACTTGGAAAAGAACTCGTTTCTGATGCAGGTCATTTACTCGAAAATGTAATTTATCTTGAACTAAAACGTAGAAATCACCAAATTTGGATAGGGAAAACCAACAATTTAGAAGTGGATTTTGTAGTACGGAATAATGAAGGCTACACACAATATATTCAGGTTTCTCAAACTGTACAAAATGCTATAACTCTTGCTCGTGAATTAGCACCATTTGACAATATTCCCGACCATAATGAGAAAATTCTCATCACAATGGATTACGAAACAGGAACACATAATGGAGTGAAACAAATAAACGCAATTGATTGGCTATTAAACCCATAAAATAAGGACGAACCGTTAAAAAGGGTAACCGTTGCACAACTACCCTGTTTCAAAAAAATCAGTAAAAAATCATAAAACATGGTCTCTTTTAAGCGAGGTTTGTTTTTGGATGGAAGTCCAGTGTGGATTTGTACAGAAAATGTAAATCCAAATTACGATTTACTTTACGATAAAAGTCGTCCGGAGGAACCAGACGATCTAAGCTCAGTTCGTAAAACAATTTGGGGGTAAAATCTTTTCGTCCGAACGCAAAGCCCCAAATTTTACACAATATTAACACCGGGCTTTCGTACAGAAATTTAACGTACAATATTTTATTGTACAGAAAATTTACGTACATTTGTAGAAAGATTTCAATTATGAGTACAATAGCTAAAGAAAATTCAAGATTTGATGCAAGACTTCCTAAAGAACAAAAGCAATTTTTTGAGAAAGCTGCTTATTTAGGAGGTTATAGAAACTTGACTGACTTCGTTATTCTGACAGTCCAAGAAAAAGCCAAAGAAATAATCAAAGAAAAAGAGTTAATAATTGCTTCTGAAAGAGATAGCGAAATATTTTTTAACGCAATTACAAATTCAAAGAAACCTTCAAAAACACTAAAAAATGCCTTAAAGGATTATAACGATTTTGTCTCAAACTCAAAATAGAATAATGATCGAACTGTTAGACAAAAAGCATAATCGTAATGACTTTGATTGTGGAAAAGAGCTTTTGAATAATTATTTGAAAAAACAAGCAGGACAAGACCAAAAACGAAAATTGTCTGTTTGCTTTGTTTTATCCCAACCCGTGACAAATAATATTCAAGGCTACTATACGCTTTCAAACAATAGCATTCCTTTAAGTCATTTTCCAGAGAATATTCAAAAGAAATTGCCCAAATCGTATCTATCAATTCCAACGACTTTACTTGGGAGACTTGCAATTGACAAAACACAGCAAGGAAAAGGAATTGGGAAAATACTACTCATTGACGCTTTGAAAAGGAGTTACGAAATCTCACAAGAGATTGGTTCGTTTGCTGTCGTAGTTGACCCAATTGACAAAGAAGCAGAAGTGTTTTACGAAAAATATGATTTCATCAAACTTCCAGACAGCGAAAAAATGATTATCGCAACTAAAACCCTGAAAGAATTATTCGGATAAAAAGAAATACTGTGCACAATAACTAAGCTTTAGCTTCGTTCTGTTCGGCTTTGCCATGAGTCGTCTTGCCCGGAGGGCATGAGATGAATTGAAAATCACTGAACACCAAAACAAATAATAAACAAGTGAAGTAAGGTCCGTTGAACGGAACCGCAGGAAGCTCATCATATATTATGGCATTTTCGAGGTGTAGCTTTAAGATATACCGGCAGTAATTTTAGCATTACTGCTTTTTTTGTGTTGTACTTGTGCTGTTTTTCGATGCAATAAGTCACAAATCCAGCGAAAGCCACCGGAGGTTTAGTTCAACAAGAGATAAGGGCTATCAAAGTGATAACAAACTTTTCTTTTTGCTATCTTTGTAGTGAATTTAAGATGTGAAAAATGAGTAAAAAGCTACAAATAAGAAACAGCACCGCAGAATTTTTAATATTCACATCACAATCAGGAAAAGACGGTATTGAAGTGAGATTTGAAAACGAAACAATTTGGCTATCGCAAAAGCTAATGGCTGTTTTGTTTGATTGTAGCACCGATAACATTTCGTTACACCTTAAAAACATTTTCAAATCAGGCGAATTAGAAGAAAATTCAGTTACCGAGGAATTCTCGGTAACTGCAACTGATGGGAAAAATTACAAGACGAAACATTATAATTTAGATGCTGTAATTTCGGTTGGTTATCGTGTAAATTCGGGAAGAGCCACACAATTCAGACAATGGGCAACTTCCGTATTACGAGATTTTGCAGTTCGTGGCTATATTTTGGATAAAGAGCGTTTAAAAAACGGAACATTCTTAAATCAGGAATATTTTGACCATTTACTTGCCGAAATTCGGGAAATCCGAGCAAGCGAAAGACGGTTTTATCAAAAAATAACCGACATTTATTCAACAGCTGTTGATTACACTTCCGATGCAGAAACCACAAAGGCGTTTTTCGCAACAGTTCAAAACAAATTGCATTTTGCCATTCACGGGCACACCGCTGCCGAAGTTATCGTAGAACGAGCCGACAGCAAAAAGGAAAATATGGGTTTGACAAATTGGAGAAATGCACCAAAAGGAAAAATCATAAAAACAGATGTGTCCGTTGCGAAAAACTATCTAACTGAAAAAGAATTAAAACAACTTGACCGTTTTGTAACGATGTATCTCGATTATGCCGAAACACAAGCCGAACAAAATATTCCAATGACAATGAACGATTGGGCAGGAAAGTTAAACGCATTTTTACAGTTCAACGAAAAAGAAATTTTACAAAACGCAGGAAAAGTAACTCAAGCCATTGCGAAATCATTTGCCGAAAGTGAATTTGAAAAATACCGTGTGATTCAAGACAAACTTTTTGAAAGTGATTTTGATAAAGACATAAAACAAATAGGAAACAAAAAATCAAGCGAATAAAGAAAACCTGCCTGTAATAACTAAGCTTTAGCTTCGCTCTGTTCGGCTTTGCCTCGAGTCGTCTTTTTATTCCGCCGAATGTGTTTACCTCAGAATTTTTTTTTTTTAAAGGAATCGGTGATTATTAATTCACATTCAGCTTTTTTCTTTAATTTAGCTTCTGTGGAAATCTAACGAAGTGGTTCGATGCAGTCAAACACATCGGCTACGTTACTGCTAAATTGAACTTCCAGTCCAATTTTTCCGACACTTCGCAATGCGTTTCCTGTTATATGCCACTTTAGGACGACACTGCAACAAACAAAAGAATGATAGAAATTGACGACATAATCGAACTAAAAACTAACAGAGAAACGGAACGACTTTCGTTTGCGACAAGATATTTAGTCCAAATCAATTTCACTTTTGACTTGACAGTTTTATCAAATGGGTTAAGTGGGACTTCGCATTTTTGTGTAAGACGTGACCAAATAGAAAGAATGTGTTCTGACTTGACAACAATGAAACAAGCAATGTCAGGTAACACAGCACTTGAAGACAACGACAGTGATGCAAGTGTAAATTTCCAAATGAAACCTCACGGACAAGTAATTGTATTTGGACAAGTTGGTGGTTCACACGAAGAAAATTACTTGAAATTTAGTTTTCAAACTGACCAAACTTGTATAGAACCACTTTTGACTGACTTTCATAAATTACTCAAAAATGAAGAACCGACAAATCTTTATGAAGCAATTGACTTAATATTGTGGAATGACTGGAACCCAATTGGAGTAAATGATATTGCACCACGAGACGAATACCAAAGCTATACACCGACAATATTCAAATTAAAAACAAGCGGTTCGGACAAAGAAACTATCGCAAGGACATTACACGAAATTGAAACTGTTACAATTGGAGTAATGGGAGATATTGAACATTGCCGACAAGTAGCTGACAAAATAATTAATCTTAAATGACAGAAGAAAAAGCGGCGTATAATAACTAAGCCTTCGTCTTGCCCGGAGGGCATGAGATGAATTGAAAATCACTGAACACCAAAACAAATAATAAACAAGTGAAGTAAGCCCCGTTGAACGGAACCGCAGGAAGCTTATCATGTATTATGGCGTTTTCGAAGTGTAGCTTTAAGATATACCGGCAAGTAATTTTAGCATTACTGCTTTTTTTGTGTTTAATCTTGTGCTGTTTTGTTGTTTTTTCACTGTTTTTAGATGCAACAAATCGCAAATCCAGCGAAAGCTACCGGAGGTTTAGTTCAACAAGTGATAAGGGCTATCAAAGTAATAACAAACTTTTCTTTTTGTTATCTTTGTGTAGAATATAGACTGATAGAATGAGCAGTGAAATTACACAACATCACGAATATAAATCTTGGGCAGAATTTATTTCCAACAAGATAAAACTTGCCCAAACCAAAGTAGCGTTTAAGGTAAATGCAGAAATGCTTACGCTATATTGGGAAATCGGAAATTCTATTCTTGAAAAGCAAAATCAGAACGGTTGGGGCAGTAAAGTAATTGACCTTTTAGCAAGTGATTTGGCTAAAATTTTTCCTGAAAATTCAGGGTTTTCAGTGCGAAACCTCAAATATATGCGGACTTTTGCCGAAGCTTATCCGCAGTTTCCAATTGTGCAAGTTCCGCTTGCACAATCTAAAAATGAATTTGTGCAAGTGGCACTTGCACAAATTACTTGGTATCATCATATCAGCCTGTTAGCCAAAGTAAAAGACACCACAGAAAGGGCATTTTATATAGCTGAAACTGCCAAAAACGAATGGAGCAGAGATGTAATGTTGTTGCAAATACAAAGTAAATTATATGAAAGAGACGGAAAAGCACTAAATAATTTTGAAAACACTTTGCCCGATTATCAATCCGATTTAGCCAAAAGTATTTTCAAAGACCCTTACAATTTTGACTTTTTAATGCTTTCACGAAAAGCAAAAGAAGTTGAAATAGAAAATCTATTGACACAAAAAATCACTGATTTTCTTCTGGAATTAGGCAAAGGATTTGCATTTGTCGGCAGACAATACAAGGTTGAAGTGGACGACACCGATTACAAAATTGACTTGCTTTTTTATCACACCGTTTTACACGCTTATGTTGTGATAGAACTGAAAGCAGGCGAATTTTTACCCGAGTATGTTTCCAAACTCAATTTTTACATTAGTGCCATTGACGATAAACTAAAAACACCAACAGACGAGCCAACAATCGGACTTTTATTGTGTGCTTCAAAAAGCAACGTAAAAGTGGAATACACAATGCGTGGACTGACAAAACCTTTGGGAGTTGCTTCCTACGAATTGGAACAGTTGGTAAAAGAAAATATTGACAAACTAAATGACAACAACGAAGAAGAATAATGACCAGAAAAAACCTGCCTGTAATAACTAAGCTTTAGCTTCGCTCTGTTCGGCTTTGCTATGAGTCGTCTTGCCCGGAGGGCATGAGATGAATTGAAAATCACTGAACACCAAAACAAATAATAAACAAGTGAAGTAAGGCCCGTTGAACGGAACCGCAGGAAGCATATCATGTATTATGGCGTTTTCGAAGTGTAGCTTTAAGATATACCGGCAGTAATTTTGGTATTACTGCTTTTTTTGTGTTTGTACTTGTGCTGTTTTGTTGTTTTTGCACTGTTTTTCGATGCAATAAGCCACAAATCCAGCGAAAGCTACCGGAGGTTCAACATCGGTTTGCCGGGTTAAATGTAAAATCCCAACGGCAGTTCTTCTATCAACTTTTGCGGGAGGACAGTCCTTCGCTGACTTTTAGAAAAAATTATCACGATAAACAATCCTCTCAATTTTCTGATAATAACTATTTTCCAACAATCTTTTTACGGTGCGATATTCCCCAATCTGTAAGATTGTTTATGACCGTTCCAAGTGTTTTTCCGTGATCTGTAAGTTCATATTGAACTGTTATAGGTTGTGTATCTAACACAGTTCTTTTTAAAGCTTCACATATAAGAAAAGTAAAGAAAGTCAAATGACTTCCTTTATTAATTCCCTTTTATTGCCTGTATAATTCCTTCCAGATTTTCGTTAAATTCCAACAGTTGGGCAAACATTTTATCATCTTTTGCCAAACCGCCGTGTTTGTTGTTTTTGCGGAAAATTTCTTTAATCTCATTCCAACGCTGCTGTTCTTCTACAGAAATCAACCCGGCAAGCTCTTTTAGCTTTAACAGGTTGCTTTCGGTATCTGCTGTTAAGGTTTGCGATTCGCTTTCGTAATGTGCTAATAACAAATCGTTAATCTCTTTTTCGTTCATCATCGGAACCACCTGTGTTACCAACTTGCTCATATTCCGGTACGAGCCCTGCATTTTAAACGATGGTTCTGTTCGGTACGAATCCTGCATTGCCGCACTTTGAATATAGTTTTGATTGACTTTAACTACAATATCCCGTATTTTCAGAATATGTTTTAAAACCGCAATAAAATCATCTATTTCCTGTTTCTGGTAGTTTCCTTCCAAATCGGGTAATTGTTCCGAACGACTTTCTGTATAATCAATCAGCGCATAAAAATCTTTGAACGATTTACCTGCAATTTTTTCCAGATACGGATTTTCAATAGCGGCGTTTTCAATTAAACTTAAATTAAAAAGATGTTCCGTATCGCCAATTACATCACCCAGATTATACACATCGGCACGGTTTGCCAGCATATCCGGAATCTGAAATTTGGAACCGCTTTCGGTATAAGGATTTCCTGCCATTACAATACAAAAACGCTTTCCGCGCAAATCGTAGGTTTTGCTTTCGCCTTCAAAAATTCCGTCGATTTTTCGCTGACCGTCTGCCAATGAAATAAATTTCTGTAAAAATTCAGAACTTAAATGCTGAATATCGTCTAAATACAGCATTACGTTATCTGCCATTTCAAAAGCCAGATTGATTTTCTTCAATTCTTCACGTTCGCCCGATGTTTTGGCTTCCACAGGATCAATTGATGTAATGGAATGCCCGATGGTAGGTCCGTTTACCTTTACAAAATGCAGCCCCATGGTTTTTGCCAGGTATTCCATTAACGTGGTTTTACCATAACCCGGTGGCGAAATCAGCAGTAACATTCCCATTCTTGCCGTGCGTTTGTTATCGCCGGCTGCACCCAACTGTTTGGCTAAATTGTTGCCTATTAACGGAAAATATACTTCGTTGATCAGTTTGTTTCGAACGAACGACGTTAAAACTTTGGGTTCTAATTCGTTTATTTTTAATTCTTTCTCGTACGATTTACTGATTTGGTCTTTCAGCCTTAAAAAAGATTCGTAGCGAGGAACTGTAACAGCAGCATAAAAACGCAGTTTAGTAATAAAAGCATGATAAGTTATTTTTAAAGTGTTGTTTTCTAAAATAGGGTGATTGCCTTTTAAATCCTGAACCACCACTTCATCTTTTCCAAAAATCAGTTCATATTCGTCTTTTGGAAACAGTAATTCGGTTGCCGTTTCTTCAATGTATTTTCTGTATTTCTCTAAATCATCTTGTTCATCAATAAACGAATGCAGCCAGTTTGATACCAGATAAAAACGATCAACCATTGAAAACTCTTGGTTTTCGATGTCTGCCTGAAAAACGGTCAGCATTTTTCTGGAATCTAACAAACGGAGAAATTCCTGTTTTAAATGATCTGCCGATTCGCTCAACGCAAATTTTCCGTATTTGGTAAACGTTTTAAACAGATAAACGGCTAATTCTTTGGAATTGATCTCTGTAAAATCTAACGTAGTCTGCCACGCTAAAAACTCCTTTTCAATTTCATCAATGACCGACTGGTAGCGTTTTGAATTAGGAAAAGCTTTTAAAACCGAATGGGTGGAATGCATTAACGCTTTTAATTTAACCTGCTGATCTTCTTCCAGATGATGCCAGAACAATTGTGCCATTGCACGTAAATCTCCTTGGTAACGTAGCAGATCCAGTTTTTCGTCTATTATTTTCAGGGCATTGTAAATCTGTAATGCATCAAAATTATGCACACCTTTTACATAACCTTCCGAATAATTTTGTTCAACGGTCTGCGTGATGAATTGTTCCGCATCGAAATCATTTGAGGTTTGAGAAGCAAGAAACGTTTTATACGCCAGATATTCTGCCCGATAAACCGTTGAATTTTCAGAAACCAGCTCTTGTTCCCAAATATCCTGATAGGTTAGAATCTCGGGATTTTTTACTTTTTGATAAAAACTGGTTCCCGTTAAATGGTAAAACAGCTCGTTATTTCTGCGCAATAAAGTCAGGCTAAGCGATTGTTTGTTAACCGAAAATTTGTGTTTACCTAAAGCAATGATGTTTTCGCCATCAACATATAATTCGGTTTTATCTCGAAGAATCCGCAGTGCATCTTCCTGAGATTTCTTTAGCAGGTTTTCAAGGTTCTCGGCTTTAGAAACATCATTCAGTGCTTTTAATTCCGAAACCAGCTGCCGGATTTTATCAATCATTAAATCCGAAGCATAAAAGCTTAAAATTTCTTCGCGGGCGGCAAATGTTTTTGATTTATTTTCGATGTTTTTCAGCACACGCAAACCAATCTGCTCTAACGAATCGGTTCGTTTATTGATCTGTTCTACGATTTGTTCGCGGCGGGTATTAAACGCCTTGATTACGTCATCACGTTTGTCAGCAATTTTTAAAGCAAAATCATCAAATTCTGAAAATTTGCTTTCCAATTCTTCCAGCTGAACAACCGTTTTTGTATAGTATTCATCAACTTTTTCGGTTGAGGTAGAAAGCTCTAAATAATTTGCTACCGATTGTTCCAACAACGTCAACTGGGCAGAAAACTCGGCAACCGATTCTTTACTTTTTAACGTGTTTACTTTTCGGGTAAGCTGTGCACGCACTTCATTCAGCGAAGCAAAAATCAACGAGATTTTCTCTATAATTTTAGTGGTCTGCGTAGCATCTTCAATCTTTAAGCTGTTCAGAATATCTATCAGCAATTCCAATTCGCCGGAAATGCCGGTATTTGCTTCTTCAATCGGTCGGGCATCAAAAACTTTGGTAATTTCTTCAACCTTTTCTTTTTGCTGCGTTACTTTTTGTTCATAAGGAATCAAAGCTTCGGCACGCAATAAAAATTCAATGGTTTTATTGGATAAATCTGTGGTAATTTCCATTAATTTCTCCAACAACGCGTCAACCTTTTCTACAGTTACATAACGAACATTTTTTAAATCGATGAATGTTCCCTGCAAACGGCGTGCATCTGCCAGCTGATTAACCAACTGATCCAATGTTTCAACAACCGTACTGTTGATTTTAAAGATGAGTTCCTGTAACTGAACTTCGGCTTTTTGCAGTAATTCTTCGGCATGTTTCCGTTGTGCCTGAACTTTCACAAATTCGTCAATTGCCGTATTGGCAACTTCTTTAATCTGCGTTAAAGGTTCGCCCAAATTTTTAAGTGCTTCGTCTTTAATCCAGAAATAAGCATCCAGCAACGTAGTCGATTTTTTTAAAATCTCTTCGTACAACCCTTCGTACGAATCTTCTCTGTTAATCAGTTGGATTACTTCCTGCGTTTCTGCCATTGCCTGAACAATCTGCTTGTTGCCGACTTTGTACAGCGGATCGCTTTTCTTGGTTTCGTTTTCTTTAAGTACCGCCATATACGGCGTTTCCCAGATTTGAACCTGGTGGTGACGCGTTGCTTCGGGTTCGGTACGGAAATAAATCAGGCTGCCGTCTTTAAAAATCGTAAAACCATTGCACACAATAGGCGTTTCAACCACCTGCTGAATGATGTTGTACGACATTAAAATGTACGTATTGGTTGCTCTCTGCGTAAAAATATACAGGAAATCTTCTCCGTTTGGCGAAGCAATTTTTCTTAAGAACTGTACATTTTCCAACTGCGAATCGAAAATTTTATGGGTACCGTTTTGCAGGTAATATCCGTTGGAAAAAATAATGCCCTGATTATCGGGAAGCAAAATTGCCGACTCGTTTAACGACGGTAGATTGATTACCTCTTTGGTACGCACATTGAACACATACGCACGAAAATCTTCCTGATATGGTTTGATACGAATGGCGATCAGATTTCCTAAATCCGCATAATAATATTCGGCATCGTCTAACTGCTGATCAAGGTTGGTTACTTTTTCACTGTAAATTCCTTTGCCCGAATCGGTATTGTCTTCAATCTTAAACGTGATGTCACCATGAAGTGCCTCGATAAAAACCTTATCCAGTATAGAGATATGCGGAAATTTTCCTAACCGACGATCTTCAAGAGTGGTTTTTGTCCATTGAAATTCAAACTGATCCGGTGGTTTTACTTCGTGAATGCTTCGGTCGTCCTGGTAGATCAATTTTCCGTCTTTAATCAGCCATTTGAATGCTTTTAAATCGTTTGCATTTTTACTGGTTTGAAAAATCATGTAGAGATAATTCTCTGTACGGCGGAATTTTGAAAAAATAGAATCGCGGTAATATTTATACAGATTTTGATAATCGGTACTAAAATTCGGATCGTTTATAAAATCTAACGATTGCGGAACAAACTGGTTGTTTTCGAAATGGTAAATGCTGAAAACGTCTTCCAGTTTTATTTCGGTGCGTAAACCAAAATGCACATTGTAGCCAAAAATGCAGATGTTATCTATTGCGACTATTCCACGAGCCACGCAATTATTCTGCGTGTCGATGCGCTGATTTGCCTTTAGAACAAAACTGGTAGAATTGAAAACTTCTTTACGGGCATTGTTTAACGATTGTAATTTTCCGATCAACGCCTCTTTCTGTGTTAAGAGACGTTTCCGGATAATTTCATAAGCCCCTGAATCTAATTGGTTATGTTGTGTTGTAACTTTTTCTTCTTGCATTGATTTTAAATTAATGCGTTAGTGAAAGATAAATTAAACTTACCTTTCTTTGGTTTTAAAAGGCAAGTTTAGGCATAAGTGTGTGTTTATTTCAGTAAATTTTAAGAGAAATTGTTTGTCATTCCGGACTCGTTCCGGAATCTCATAAAATATGATTTCTTTATGAGAAGCTGAAACAAGTTCAGCTTGACAAAATTGTATTAAAATTTATCTTAACGATTATCCTAATTTCTTATTTGAAATTCCAAGATTCTTTGCCATACCGAATAACGAATTAATAAAACCGGTATCTTCTGCATTTTCCGCCGATGAAGCTGCCTGCTGTAATTTTATCAATGCCGCTGAAACGGTCAGGTTTTTAATATCGTTTGATGAAATACCGTAACGATCTGCCAATCCACGGACTTTTTCTGCTAAATCGCCTTTACCGTCTGGTCCTAACAGTGATTGCTTGATATCTAAAGCGTGTTGTGAATTGTTGATTAAATGATCGAATCCTTTTGAATTGGATACCTGACGTACAATGTTTTCAAAGAACATGGTTTCACCGCCCACAATATCAATTTTAGCTGTTTTCAGTGCTTCAGAAAGAACGCTTGCCTGTGCAGAGGCAATATCTTTTTGAATGTTGATATGAGCCAGTTCCACATCTTTTTCTTTCTGTAACTGCAATTTGAACTCTTCGTGTTCTTTACCAACACCGTCAAGTTTTTTCATTGCTTCTGCTTTTTCTTCGATTCCTTTTGCTTCTGCCATTGCTTTTTCACGAACTACTTCTGCTTGTGCCAGTCCTTCTTTACGCATAGCTTCAGCTTTAATTTCGATTACAGATGCTTCTTTTGTTCCTTGAATTTCTTCAGCTTCAGCTTTCGCAATCATTACTTCTGCTTCCGATAAGCCAATTGCCGCTTCTTCTTTTGCCTGAGCTTCTGCAATAATTTTACGGGCAGCTGCTTCTTTTGCAGCTGCTTCTTTTTTCGCTTCGGCATCAATCAATACTTCTTGTGCTTTGCGTTCTGCAACCATTTTCTCGGCATCGGCATCGATTACCTTTTTCTCTTTTTCTTGTTCGGCAGCAATTTTTGACGCTTCGGCAGCTTTTACCGTTGCAATTAATTTTTCTTCTGCTTCCTGTGATGCTGCAATTACACCAGCTTGTTTCTTACGTTCTACTTCGCGGTAAACTTCAATGTCTTTTACGTTTTGTTGTTCTTCAACCACTCCTTTTTCCAATTGAACACGTTCTTTAATCACATTCTGAATAGATTTCATTTCGGTTTCTATCGAACGTTCTTTATCAATCTGTGCCAAGGTTACAATACGCTCTCTTTCGGTTTGTTCTAATGCGCGGTCTTTCTCTACACGCTCGGTTTCCACCGCATCGGTACGTTGCTTGTTCTTTTCTGCAATGATGATTTGACGCAATTTGTTTTCTTCCTGAATTGCCAATTGTTCTTCGGTAGAAATACGAACTGTTTGTGCTTTTAAACGCTCTTCTTCGCGAACTTTTGCAATTTCTGCTTCTTCACGTGCTTTAATGTTATCGATCTCGCGTTTTTGTTTTTCTTCTTTTTCTGCCAACTGACGCTCTAACTCCAAAATAGCTTCACGTGCTTCGACATTTTGTTTTTTGATTACTTTTTCTTCTTCACGACGAATTAAATTGGCATTCATATTTTGTTTTGCCGTTAATTCGGTAATCTTTTTAATTCCTTCAGAATCCAGAATGTTATCAGCACTTAAAAAACGTAATTCGGTTTGTTCCAGATAATCAATCGCACAGTCGTCTAAAATATATCCGTTTAAATCGGTTCCGATAATGTTCAGAATTTCATCTCGAAATTCTCTACGTGCTTCATATAATTCTATGAAATCGAATTTTTTTCCTACCGTTTTCAACGCTTCGGAAAACTTCGATTCAAAAATACTTTTCAATGTTTCCGGATCGCTTGCACGGTCGCACCCTAAATTTTGCGCTACGTTGATTACATCGTCTACCGATTTGTTTACACGTACAAAAAACGCAACTTTGATATCGGCACGAATGTTATCGCGACAGATTAACCCATCGTTCTGCATACGGGCAATTTCTATTTTTTTCACCGAAATATCCATGATTTCCATTTTATGAAAAACCGGAATTACATACATTCCTTTGTTAAATGCCACTTTAGATCCGCCCACACCGGTACGGACAATGGCTTTTCCCTGTGGAATTTTTTTGTAGAACATGCTTAGTACTACAAAAAAAGAAATGATTAAAAATACAATTACACCAAGTGCTAATAAAATGACTCCGGAAACGCCCGAAAGCCCATCGATAAATAATAGTTTGTTCATTGATAAATAGTTAATTAATATTATGTAAAGTTATGTTTGGTTGTACTTCGTAAATGTTGTTCTCAAGCGCTTTCATGATCATTACTTCGGAACCATACTCGATACGGTTGCCCGACCGGCTTTTTACATTTAACCGAAATACGTCTTTTTGAACGGCAACTTCTAAAATACCTATTCTGCCGTTTTCTATGGTTGATTTCAACGTACCCGTTCTGCCTAAAAAATCAATAGGTTCTTCACCATTGTATCCTAAGTTTTTATACATTTTTACTAAAGGTTTTGTTGCGTAATGCATGATTATAAAAGTAATGAGGAATACAGGTATGAGAATCAATACAGATTTTAAACCCCAGTTTGCCAATCCTAAAAAGATAGATGACAACAAAGTAAGAATCCAGCCAATGAACTTAAACAACGTAACAATTACCATTAACGGCATTTTGCCTACATTGATAAATTCAAGGATTTTAGACCCAAAGGATACATCGCCATCGGTTTCCGCAGAAGCATCTACATCGGTAACGTCGCCCATGTGAAAATCTGCATCTGTATCGATTCCATCTCCTGAAAAAAACATAAAAACCCAGTACAGTAAAGACATTCCGGTTAAAACCGTCATGATTCCATTAGACAACGGATAGAATAATAGGTTTAATAGTTCTGCCATAATGCTACTTTTTAAATTTCACGTTTAAAGGTGTAATAGAAACATTCTGTATTTCCATAGCCAAAATTTTTGTCTTCCATAGAAATCAATTCCCAACCGTCTTTTCCATACTGGTTTAAAATTTTATCAATTTCAACAATATCAAATTTTGATCTCCACGTTCCTTTAGGTTTAATTTCTACTGTTTTATATTCAAATTGTTTCATAAAAAAGGTGTTTTAATTATTATTGAGTTATTTTTGACTTCTTGACAACAGTCTTCTTAGATTCTTCACTTCGTTCAGAATGTTCTGGACTCCGCTCGAACTGACGGTTCTTTCGACTTTTCAACTTTTGACTTTAAGACTGCTTTACATTCCTAATTGTTTTTTTAAAGCTTCTAAATCGGCATCGTCAGCATTTTCATTTAATGCCTGATCTATTTCATCGCTTACGCTGGTTTGCTTTTGTGCCATTTCACCGTAAGCTTTCGCCAATGCTTCGTCTTCTTCTACCTTTTCCTTCATGCGTTCCAACATACTTATGGTGCTGTTAGCATCCATTTTTGCCAACTGTTTGTTTACCCCTTTGGTTGCATTCGCCACACGCACTCGTGCCTTAATTGTTGTTAGCTCGGTTTCCCATTTGTTGATGTTGTACTTCAACACTTCGATGTTTTTATGCACTTCGTTTGCCGATTCGTCGTGTACATCTGCCTGATTACTTAATTCGTCGGCTTCCAATAAACTTTGCTTTTTTAAATGAAGCGCTTCTTTTGCCAAACGCTCTGCCTGATCGGTTTCCAATTCCTGTTTTTGTAGTTTTTGAAGCAGCAAAACTGCTTTGTTTTCATAATCGGCAGCTTCTTCGCGTTTTTTACCGGCAGCGTTGTGCGTGCGGATTGCCAGCGCTTTTACCTTGGCATAAGCTTCCATTGCCAGGTCTAAATCTTCTTTCATTTCACGGATTCCCTGTTCCGTCATTTTAATAGGATCTTCCATTTTATCAACCACGGCGTGAATTTCTGCCTGGCCAATTCTAAAAATTCTTTTAAAAATATTCATATCGTCTAAATTTTAATTTTTTGAAAACTGTATCAATTGTTCGGAATATTCACTTAACAGCAAACTCAGCGAATTCAAAGCGGCATCGAATTCATTAAAATCTAAATTGTGAATTTGTAGTGTATATCTGAAAATCACCTTCGAACCATCGTCAGTAAGTGCAAATGCACCGTGAATTATATCTCTGTTTTTCATTAACAGTGCTTTGAATATTTGCATATTATCGGCTTGTAACGTAAACAAGTATTGTTCAAAAATTAAAACGGGTGTTGCCACGCCAACAATTAAATTCTGAACACCGTCTGCCAGATTTTCTATTACGAAAATCCCTTCTTCTTTGCTTTTATATTTGATACTGTATCCGGTATCTAAAATATATTTTTCGACGTTTAAAAAATGCATTGTAAATTATTTTTGTATCTTGCACATATCTTTTGCATAAAGATAATAATTTTTGCAAATAAATTTAGCATAATTTTTAATTTTTTTTCAAAATGAGTAAAATAGGATATAACATAAAGAAGTTACGAAATGTAAAAAACCTTAGTCAACAAGCATTTGCAGACCTATTTAACTTAACACGCGGAAATATTTCTTCTTATGAAGAACTTCGTGCAGAGCCTAAATTGGAAATAATTATAAAAATTGCTAATTATTTTAGCGTTCCGTTAGAGCATCTACTTACAAAGCAACTCTCGGTAAACGAGATTTTAAACTTTAACGACTATTTTAACGAAGAGGGGGCTAAAAAAATACAAAAAAACTTTGCAAACATTCCGTTTATTTGCCGCGAAGCTATTCATCATATAAAAGACGGCACTTTTGATGTTCAGAAATTAGATATTATTACTTTTCCTATGTACAGTTCTAATAAATTTATTGCTTTAGAACTCACACAGGAAATACCAATGCCTACTTCTATAAATATACAGGAGCATACCATTGTTTTTTTTGAACAGGTACAGATTGACAACCTGCATACGTTAAACAATCATTTTGGATTGTTCTTAACCAATGACGACATTTTTATTGGTACATACTTTCAGAACAGCACGGCTATTGAATTAAAGCTTAACGAATGGAAATCGGAACATTTTAGTCAGGAAAACCTGCAAAGTTTCTGGAAATTATACGCTAAATTTGAAAAAAAATTATAAAATGGTTCAATCAAAATTAAGTAATACCGCCTATTTATATAGTTTGCTGATTTTAAGTTTCCCTATATTAACAGCTGTTATCGTCAGAAAATTTTTAACCATGTTTCAAGACAACTGGCATTGGGGTTTAACCGTATTTTTAATTTTTTGCGGACTGGTAAGTTTGTTTATTATAATTTGGGGCTTTTTTGTTGAAATGAACCTGAGAATGGCAACCCTTAAAATTAGTGATGAAACTATAGAAATCAAACAGCTTTTAGGTTTTGGTACCAAACACATTTTTAAAATAAATGACATTGATGGTTTTGCAGTACGTGATTTTAAACAGCGTGGTCAATATCAGGAGTATTGCTATTTAATTAAAGATAAAAAAGCTGTGGGCGTGTTTTCAAGCTTATACTATAAGAATTATATGGAAGTTCGAAATGAAATTCAGAACCGCTTAAAACTTTTATCTTAAAAAAACAGAAAGTCAAAACGTAAAATATAAAATAGCTTTTTGTATCTTTAAAACAAAAAATGACCAAAAATTGTTTAGAATGTGGTGAAAAAATCATTGGTCGCGAAGATAAAAAATTCTGTAACGATTCGTGCCGGAATACTTATAACAACAAACTAAATAAAGATGCTACCAATTTGATGCGAAATGTAAATTATACCCTTCGCAAAAACTACCGTATTTTATCGGAAATAAATCTGGAAGGAAAAACCAAAACCTCTCGTAAAAAACTGACTGATTCAGGTTTTGATTTCTCTCTCTTTACATCAATTTACACAACCAAAGCCGGAGCCATGTATTATTTTGTGTACGATCAGGGCTATATGTTTTTAGAAAACGATTGGCTGGTTTTGGTTAAAAAGAACAACTAATCTAATGTACTCTTATCTTTTAATTGCCCATTCGTATCTGCGTTGGCTGGTATTGATTTCGTTGGTTTTTGGATTGATTTTTTCATTCATAAAGCACACAAAAAAGAATGTTTTCGCCCAAAATGATTACCAATTGTTTAATGGCATCAAAAACATCCTAAACATACAGTTTTTGTTAGGTATTTTGCTGTTGTTTCAAAGTCCAACGGTTAAAGCATTCTGGTCGCAAGTGAGCCAAGCGGTAAAATGGCGCGAAATACGCTTTTTTGGATTGGAACATCCGTTTATGATGGTTTTAAGCATTGTACTCATAAATCTTTTTGTTCACAAAAGCAAATCCAAAATCAGCACCCCGCACGGTTTTAAATATTTATTTGTACGTTTATTGATCATTTTGGCGTTTATATTTCTTTCCATCCCCTGGTCGTTTTCACCTTTTACCGCCCGGCCAGATTTTAGGTTATTTTAAGAAATTAGTCAATCTTTTTTTATAATTTAATTGACAAATAAGAAAAAGAATGCAAATCAACAAAGTAGAACTACGTAATTTAGAAATTGAAGATTATATCGAATTAAAAAACTCCATGCTGCAGGCGTATGAAGAAGGCGTGGAAGATCCATATTGGAAAAAAGAAGAAATCCGCCGGATATTAAAGATCTTTCCCGAAGGGCAGATTGTTATTGTCGTAGATGATGTGGTGGTTGGTGCGGCATTATCGCTAATTGTTGATGAAAGTCTGGCATTATCAAACCATAAATACAATGATATTATTACCGACAGTAAATTTAAGGCACACAACCCAGATGGCGATGTTTTGTATGGAATTGATGTGTTTATCCACCCGAATTACCGCGGTTTGCGCTTGGGACGCCGTTTGTACGATGCACGAAAAGAATTGTGTGAGCAGCTCAATTTAAAATCGATCATTTTTGCCGGTCGTATTCCCAATTACCACAATTTTTCGGGTGAACTTACACCAAAACAGTATCTTGATAAAGTAAAGACCAAAGAAATTCACGATCCCGTTATATCGTTCCAAGTAAATAACGATTTTCACATAAAACGCCTGTTGCGAAACTATTTAGAAGGCGATCACGATTCTAAAGATTACGCCGTTTTATTAGAATGGAACAATATTTCTTACGATAAATCGCCGGTTTTAATCAATGCTAAAAAAAGTGTGGTCCGATTGGGACTGATTCAATGGCAAATGCGTCCGTTAAACAATCTGGATGAATTTTTTGATCAGGCAGAATTTTTTATTGATGCCGTATCGGGTTACGAAAGCGATTTTGCCACGTTTCCGGAATTGTTTGTTGCTCCGCTTATGGCAGATTACAACCATTTGTCTGAAGCCGAAGCCATGCGC
Organism: Paenimyroides marinum; assembly: GCF_900108395.1. GTDB lineage: Bacteria > Bacteroidota > Bacteroidia > Flavobacteriales > Flavobacteriaceae > Flavobacterium > Flavobacterium marinum. The sequence goes on from NZ_FNXE01000019.1 coordinate 28,453, forward strand.
GAATTATCAAAATATACAGAAATTATCCGCAAGCGTTTTCAGGAACTCGCCATTCAGTACAACATCAACATTATTACCGGCAGTATGCCTTATATAGAAGAAAATATCCTGTACAATGTGGGCTTTTTATGCAAACGTGACGGATCATCTGAAATGTACCGAAAAATACATATTACGCCCAACGAACGATTGTACTGGGGCATGCAGGGCGGCGACGTCATTCAGACATTTGATACCGATTGCGGAAAAATTGGAATCATTCTTTGTTATGATGTGGAATTCCCGGAATTATCGCGAATTATGAGTGAAGACGGAATGGAAATTTTGTTTGTCCCTTATTTAACCGATACCCAGAACGGATACACCCGCGTACGCAGTTGTGCACAGGCACGAGCCATTGAAAATGAATGTTATGTTGCTATTACCGGTTGCGTAGGGAATTTGCCTAAAGTAAACAATATGGACATTCAGTACGGGCAGGCAGCCGTTTTTACGCCATCGGATTTTGCTTTTCCAAATAACGGGGTTAAAGCCGAAGCAACCCCAAATACCGAAATGACCCTGATTGTTGATGTAGAATTAAACGCTTTAAAAGAATTACACGAACTGGGCAGCGTTCGCATTAAAAAAGACCGCCGTTTGGACTTATATAAACTAAGAAAGTTGAAATAAGAAGAAGGTGTCCAAAAAGTGTCATTTTGATCGAAACGGAGTGAAGTCGAAAAATCTAAAGTGCTGATTATATGAGATTCCTCCTTCGTCGGAATGACAACTAAACTTAATTATTTGACTTTTTGGACAGCCTCTTCTAATTAAGGATATAACTTAACCTGAAATTAATATAAGGTTTTAATTTATCGTCTTCGCTATAAATTCTATTGATATTATAGTTATATACAATACCGGTAGAAAATTCGTAAACAAATTTAGTATTTGTGATATTTCTTCTCAAATTCCAGCCTGTACCTATTGTAAATAATTCAGGTTCGTAAAATCCCGCATTAGAAATATTTAATTCGGATGTCAAATATTCTAAATTTAACGAAAAGAAATTAGCTGAATTATACTCTGTATTTTTTCCTTTTGAATTTCTTTTGTCCTTATTATAATAAAACCTAGGCTGTACTATAATATTGGGTTGCAATACAAAAATATGTTCATTAGTTTTATATATAGAACCATTATATCCTAAAGAAGCCTTTATTGAAAATTTACTACTAAGATTTCTTTCATACGAAAAATCCGCACCAATTAAATAAATACCTGTCTCAAAGTAATGTTTTTGTTGAGAATAAATTATACTTGTTGTAAATACAACCGCAAGTGTAAGTACGTTTTTTAAATATCTTTTCATAAATGTTACAATTAAAACAGTTGCAAAATTATGTGCTTTTTACGAATAACTTAAAACATATTTGCTTTAATCTATGTAAACTGTGGTAAAATAAACCCCCTTACAGCGTTTAAAGGCTGTAAGGGGGTTGCTAAAGGCTACAAGCCAATATAGCTAATTATTTAATATACGTTTCTAAACGGTTAAGGAAATCCTGAAAAGCAACGGCTTCTTCCTGCGGAACGCGTTTTGCCAATTCAACACCTCTTTTTTGGTATTCGTTTAATTTCGTTCCTAATTGTCTCATAGCCTCGCTGTCGTTATTGTCATCGGCAACGCGATAGTCTTTTACAAATTCCACGTATTCTTTTGCAAACTGGTCTGCCTCGGCATACTGAAATGTTGGGGCAACCAATACCGTTATGTCTTCTGCCGTATTTTCAGGTGCTTCATTTACACTTTCTACCGGCGGATCAACCATTGGTTCCTGTTCTTTGTCGGCAGCTTTCTTACAAGAAATCAAAACAGCCGATGCAAGCACTGCACTTAAAATTATTTTTTTCATAGCAAATTCATTTTAATTCGTTAATACTTTTAAAAATACGGCTTATTTTTTGAATTTGACAATATATTCCACTTTATTTTACAATAATTTGATAGGGGTATAATAATCCTTGCAGGTTTTCTGCCGAGAATTGTGCTTTTTTGATACGGTTTCGTTCGGGGTGAATGGCAAAATTACTGGCTGTTGTAAAATCGGCCTTTTCAAGATTTGATTGCTCAAATACCGCATTTTTTAACTCGCATTCCTTCAACACCACTCCTGTTAAATTGCTTTCGGTAAAATCAACACTTGCCAGGCTGCATTTATTGAATTTCCCATTTTTTAAATTACAACCCGAAAAGGATGAAAAATCAAGTATCGTTTCATAAAAAGCGACTTCAAACGAAAACCTATTCGCCTGATTAAAATGTAAACCCATTAATTTACAAGTAGAAAACCGCACGTGTTGAAAGGCTGTTTGATGAATGTTTGCGTTTGAAAGATTACAATTAACAAACTCGCAATCAATAAAAACCATACCGTTTAAAGACTGGTCTGAAAAATCGCACGCTTCAAACACGCACGCTTCATATTCGGCTTTTTCTAAAACGTCAGTCTTATTAAAATGTTTTTGGTAAAACACGTCCATTATTCTTCGATATATAAAACCAGTCCTTTTAAATAAGAACCTTCGGGGTGGAACATGTTTACCGGATGGTCAGGCCCTTGTGAAAGTTTATGCAACACACGCACTTTTCTGCCCGATTCAATAGCCGCAGCGGCAACAGTATGATAAAATAGTACATCATCTATTACCTGCGAACATGAAAAGGTGAACAATATCCCGCCTTTGGCAATCGTTTTTAGTCCGGCAATGTTCAACCGTTTGTATGCTTGTGTAGCTGTGTGCTTACTTTTAATATTTTTGGCAAACGCCGGCGGATCCAGCACAATTACATCATAAAGATTCTTGTTTTGCTTTAAAAAATCGAATACGTCAGACGCAATGGCGTTGTGGTTGCTGTGAGGAAAGTTCAATTCCATATTCTCAGCAGCCAGTTTTACCGCTTTTTCAGAAATATCTACCGATGTAACTAATTCTGCACCACCGCTCATTGCATACACCGAAAAACCGCCGGTATAACAAAAAGTATTCAACACTTTTTTTCCTTTGGCGTAATATTTCAGCAATTCGCGGTTGATGCACTGATCTAAAAAGAAACCCGTTTTTTGACCTTCGATCCAGTTTACGTGAAACTGTATATTGTTTTCTTTAGCAATTGTTTCGGTAGCCGTTCCAAACAAATGAAAATCGGTACCGGTTTTAGGTAGGCTTTGTGAGCTTTTACAATAAATGGTTTCGCAATGATCGGGAAAACATTTTTGAATTGCCTCTGAAATTTTTTGAATATTGAAGTAAATTCCTGATGAATGTGCCTGAATGACAAAATTTTTGTTGTAGAAATCAATGATGAGTCCCGGGATACCATCGCCTTCTCCGTGAATCAACCGGAACGCATTGGTGTCGTCCCTATTAAACAATTCCATACGGAGTTTCCAAGCAGCTTTTAAACGGTTTTCCCAGAAATGCTCGTCGTACACCTCCTCTGCAAAAGTTAAAACACGTATCGCAATGCTTCCCTTGTCACTGTAAAAACCTGTTGCCAGATGTTTACCATTATAATCGGTTACGTTGACTGTTTGTCCGTCTTGTAAATCTTCGCTTACGCCATAAACGGCACCGCTGAATATCCAGGGATGTTTACGTAAAACCGATTTTTCTTTTCCTTGTTTTAAAATAACTTTTGCAAATTCCATTGATTTATTTTTTACAAAAGTAAAACAATATCGTGTTTATTAAATACAAAAAATCCATCTGTACGATGGATTTTTTGTATTAGGAATTATCTTTTTCTTCGTTTTTAGAAGTTTCCCCTTCTTCGCGGTTTTGTTCTTCGGTTTGTAATTCTTTTGGTAAATCCTCGTCTTTTGGTTTACGGCGATAAATAAATTTGTCGTAATATTTTTCAAACAACGGTGTGGGTGCACCGTCTTCGCCCAAAACAAATCCGTACGGACGCAATCCTTCTACATTATCAAAAATAATCTTGAAAATGGCTAAAATAGGAATCGCCAGAAACATACCCGCAATACCCCAAATAGATTCGGCAATTACAATACCAAACAGCACTACAAATGAATTTAATGCCACCTTAGAACCAATGATTTTAGGGGTAATGATGTTTCCATCGATAGAATTTACAACAATTACGGCAATAATTACCCACAATGCCTGAATGGGATCGCCTGTTGCTAAAGTAACCACGGCTGCCAATACGGTTGCAGAGAAAATACCTATATACGGAATTAAGTTCAATACACCACACAAGACTGCAAAAAGCAAGGCATACTTTATGCCAATGATGCTGTAAGCAATGAACATTAAAGTTGATACCGCCACCACCTGAATTAATAATCCAAAGATGTATTGTTTGATGATGCTTTGAATTTCAGTGATCACGACTCTTACTTTTGACTGATCTGAAGGGGGAAAACACCAGATTAGGAATTTTACCAAGTGGCTGCGATACAACAAGAAAAAGAAGATGCCTAAAAACACAAAAGTAGAAGATGCCAACATGGAAGTTACCGATGTAACGGCTGTACTTACAACTCCGGATCCTTTCTTAATGACTTCTTCGGCATTTTTTTGAATATAATTTATCTGTTCTTCTTCAGAAACGCCAAATTTATCGTAAACAAACACTTGCGCATCATGGAAAAGTGTTTCTATTTGTTGTTTAAATTCCGGCAGATCATCTGTAAACTGTGCCATTTGCGTACCTATAAAGAAAAACACGGCGATAACAGCTAAACTGAAAAGAATTGGCGATACCAACGAGGATACAATACGTGGAAATTTTAGTTTTCGTTCCTGAAAATTAGCTAATGGCAATAACAACATGGATACCAAGAAACCAATGACCAGCGGCACCAAAATAGATTTACCCACAACACTGATATAAGTAATTGCGATGATGCTAAGCAAGACGCAGGTTAACCGAATAACAAACGGGACTTTTTTTTGTTGCCCGTTTGCATCGTTTATTTCTTCGTTTTTCTTTTCCAATGATTTGTTTTCCATAGCTTTTGGTTTTTATACAGCCATTTCAGGTATGTCTCCTTCAATAATTAAATCCGCTTCGGTAGCTTTTACAATTTCATCTACCGTAACGCCCGGTGCACGTTCTAACAACTTAAATCCGTTAGGTGTAACTTCCATTACAGCCAGTTCGGTTACCACTTTTCTAACACAGCCTACACCTGTTAACGGCAACGTACATTGTTTTAAAATTTTAGATTCGCCTGCTTTGTTCACATGCATCATTGCCACAATGATATTTTCTGCCGATGCCACTAAATCCATAGCTCCACCCATTCCTTTAACCATTTTTCCGGGAATTTTCCAATTGGCAATATCCCCGTTTTCTGCAACTTCCATTGCTCCTAAAATCGTTAAATCTACATGTTGCGAGCGGATCATTCCAAAACTCATAGCGGAATCAAAAAAGGCAGCTCCGGGCAACGTTGTAATGGTTTGTTTACCGGCATTGATAATGTCTGCATCTTCTTCGCCTTCAAACGGGAAAGGTCCCATGCCCAACACGCCGTTTTCAGATTGAAATTCCACATTCATCCCGTCAGGTACATAATTTGCAACCAAGGTGGGAATTCCGATTCCTAAATTTACATAATATCCATCTTGCAATTCTTTTGCGATGCGTTTAGCAATTCCAATTTTATCTAATGCCATAATTAATCTCTTTTGCGTACAGTTCGTTGTTCAATTCGTTTTTCGTAGTTGGTTCCCTGGAAAATGCGTTTTACATAAATTCCCGGAATGTGGATTTGATTGGGATCCAATTCTCCTGCAGGCACTAATTCTTCTACTTCGGCAATGGTGATTTTTCCGGCACCTGCCATACAAGCGTTAAAATTTCGTGCTGTTCCGCGAAAAATCAAGTTTCCTGCTTCGTCACCTTTCCATGCTTTTACAATAGCAAAATCGGCTTTAAACGCTTCTTCTAACACATACATTTTTCCGTTGTATTCACGGGTTTCTTTACCTTCGGCAACTTCGGTTCCATAACCAGCCGGGGTATAAAATGCAGGAATACCGGCTTGTGCCGCACGGCATTTTTCAGCTAACGTTCCTTGCGGAGTTAATTCAACATCTAACTCACCACTTAGCATTTGACGCTCAAATTCGGCATTTTCTCCAACATAAGAAGCAATCATTTTTTTAACTTGTTTTTTTTGAAGCAGCAATCCTAAGCCAAAATCATCAACACCCGCATTATTTGAAATACAGGTTAACCCCGTAACATTTCTGCGAACTAGTTCGGAGATGGAATTTTCGGGAATTCCGCTTAACCCAAAACCGCCAACCATAATGGTTTGATTATCTTGCACATCTTTTAATGCTTCTTGCGCATTTGCAACCTTTTTATTAATCATAATTATTTAGATTGTTAATGGTATAAAAATACAAAAAAAAACGACTTGATTATTCAAGCCGTTTTTTTTCTATAACGTTAAAAATAAATTATAGTTTTTCTTTAAATGGTTATCCTTTTCAATAACAATAATTCCCATTTTAAAGAAATCTATTGAATACGAATAATTGGTTTTTAATATATCTTGCCATGCTTTCTTCATTTCATCGCTCCAGTTAATGTCATCAAATATAAAAACAGCATTGTCTTTTGAATGATTCAGTAAATATTCGTAATATTCAATTGTGGGCTTATACTTGTGATTGCCATCAATAAATATAATATCGTATTTGATATCAAAATCATCTACCTGATGTAAAGTATCTTCATAGAGTCCCTGAATTATTTTGTAATTACAATTTTTGTCTTCACTTATTTTAAGAAAACGTTCGTTTGCAATTTTACATAAATCAGGCACTCCTTCAAATGTTATGAAATTAGAGTCTTTTATATTATTATCACACAAAGCACCTATAAAGTATTGTCCCGAAACGCCAAGGTTTGTTCCAATTTCTAATATATTTGTTTCTTTATCGTTTCTGGATAAGAAATAAAAAAAATGGCACCATTTGGTTTTACTGGCAGCCCTTTGAAATACACCTGAAACCGTTTGCTTTTCATTTATTCCAAATAAACTAAAATCTATCAGATCTTCTCTTTTAGATAATTCGTTTCCGTAGGTATCTAAAGTCTTTAAGGAATTTTTCTCTGTTTCCGTTCCGTTACGTTTTTTTGCTTTTAGAAAACTTGAAACTAATTTTTCGCCTGATGTAAAATGTGTCCTGATCTCATTTATACTTTTATTTTCGATTAATTTAGATTTAATCAAATGACTTATTTTACTGTATTTCATACGTTCAATTATACATTCAAATATAATAAAAAAACGACTTCTTATTTTGAAGTCGTTTGAAATATTAAAAATCAAATTCCAGTGGAACGCTTTGTTTTGGCGGTGCCAAACTGTCTTTTTTACTTTCCGGGAATCCAAAAACAGAATCAGGATCTATTAGTGAATCATTTTCAGCTCGTTTCCAGCAATCAACCAACACGCTTATATTTGATGGTCGTTCAAAATCTTCATCGGAAACATAGAGCGTTTTATCGGCATAACATTTCTTCATAAAAATACCCCAGATAGGCAATGCCATAGTAGCACCTTGCCCATAAACTGTTGATTTAAAGTGTGCCGAACGGTCTTCGTTACCCACCCATACACCGGTAACCAGATTGGGAACCATTCCAATAAACCATCCGTCAGAATTGTTTTGAGTTGTTCCTGTTTTACCTGCAATGGGGTTTTTAAACGCGTACGGATAACCGGTCATTACATGGTATCCTGCACCACCGGATCCGGTATAACGCAAACGTCCGCCCGATCCGCCTTCGGTTACACCTTCTAATAATTTTACAATGGCATACGCAATGTCCTTATTCATTACATCGCGCGTTTCCATTCTCGATTCAAATAATACCACTCCGTGTTTATCCGTAATTTTATTAATGAAACGTGGTTTTACATACACCCCCTGGTTGGCAAATGTGCTGTAAGCCGCAACCATATCGCTTACCGTAATTTCTACGGCACCTAACGCAATGGCTGGTGACTGCGGAATATCAGATTTTACACCTAAATCTCTACATAGATCAATAACCGCTTTTGGTCCCACACGATCCATTAAACGTGCCGTTACGGTATTTAACGATTGTGCCAGTGCTTTTTTCATGGTAACGGTACCGTAATATTTACCTCCGGAATTCCTTGGCGACCAATCTTTCTGGATACCGTAACGTCCGCGAGGCATTGTAAAAGGTCCGTCGTAAATATAATCACAAGGACTCATTCCTAACTGGTCAATTGCCGTTGCATATACAAACGGTTTAAATGTTGACCCCACCTGACGAGCTCCCTGAGCAACGTGATCGTACTGAAAATGCTTGTAATCTATACCTCCGACCCAGGCTTTTACATTTCCGGTAATTGGTTCCATAGACATCATACCCGATTGTAAGAAATGTTTGTAATAAACAATAGAATCAAGCGGTGACATTAACGTATCTTTCTCGCCTTTCCATGTAAAAACCGACATTTTGGTTTTCACACTGAACGATTTAATAATTTCTTCTTCTGATTTACCTTGCCCGCTCATTTGTCGCCAACGTTCTGAGTTCCGCATGGCACGATCTATGATTTTTTTAGTTTCGTTTTGATTGATTTGTATAAATGGTGCGTTTTTATTGCCTTTTTGTTGTTTAAAAAACTCTTTTTGCAAATTTGCCAGGTGCATTTCTACAGCTTCTTCGGCATATTCCTGCATACGTGAATCAATCGTGGTATAGATGCGTAACCCGTCACGGTAAATATCGTAAGTAGATCCGTCTTTCTTAGGATTTTCTTTAACCCATTTTCGCATATAATCGCGTAGATATTCTCTAAAATACGTTGCATAACCTTTGGTGTGGGTTTCTGGCGTGTATTTTATTTTTAAAGGCATTGCCTGATATTTCTCTTTTTCGGCTTCAGTTATTTTATGGTTTTTAGCCATTTGACCCAGCACAATGTTTCTTCGGGTTTGAGAACGTTCCGGATTAAAACGCGGGTTGTAACGCGAAGGTGCCTGCAACATTCCTACCAAAACAGCAGCTTCTTCAACCGTAAGGTCTTTGGGTTCTTTGCCAAAATAAATATTTGATGCCGAACGGATACCATATGCATTACTTACAAAATCAACGGTATTTAAATAATAAGCAATGATTTCGTTTTTGGTGTACTGACGTTCTAATTTTACGGCAATAATCCATTCTTTTACTTTTTGAACGATGCGGTACAGTTTATTGCTTGATCCGGAACTACCGTGAAACAGGTTTTTAGCCAACTGTTGTGTAATGGTACTTGCACCACCGCTTGATCCTGCTTTGAAAATCGCACGCATTGTTCCGCGGGCATCTATGCCCGAGTGTGAATAAAAACGTTCATCTTCGGTAGCAACCAATGCATCTACTAAATGTTGCGGTAATTCTTCGTATTTTACCGGAATACGGTTTTCTAAATAAAATTTACCAAGAGTTTTGCCGTCTGCCGAAATAATTTCTGTAGCCACACTCGATTCCGGGTTTTCCAGCTCATCAAAGGTGGGCATGGCACCGAAAATTCCCCAGTTTGCAAAAGCAAAAATCAAGACAACGAAAATAACACCTGCTGCGAACAATTTCCAGAATAACCCTAAATACCTTCTGTTGTTTGATTTATTTTTCTTTTTTGGATTTTCTATTTTTTCCATAATATTTTATGAATTATTGTACTTGTAAACCAATTTCAGAAACGCCTTTTAACACCTCATCGCCCTTTAGTTCGTTTAACTTCCGTATGGCGTGTTCTACCTCAATTTTATAAATTCCCTGTTTTTTAAAGGTGATGTTTTCACGCCAAAAAAGCTTATGTTCTTTTATATCGGTAAATCCTGTTCCCAACATTTTACCATCGGGATTTGCCATTTGATATTGCAACGTATCAACGGTTGGCGTTCCTTCAGGCGGAAACATTTTTATGATAACAAACAAATTGCTGTAAGGATACTCGTTTGTGGTTCGAATATTCAGATAAGCGTTGTGCTTAGTAATCGTATCTAACGATTCAAAATCAAATACTAACGGTTCGCTTTTTTTCCAACCATCTGGCAGCGACTGGTATTCATTGAAAAAATCGGTAGAATTACAAGCTGTAAGTACCGCCATTGCTGATAAAGCAACAATTTTAAAGAATGTTCTTTTATTGTTTATTACCATCGGAGTTTTTGTTTGGTTTGTTTCCGTTATTTTTGTTTGGTCTTCTAAAATTCTTTTTACGTGCCTGGTTTTTATTGTTGTTTGCCGTGTTATTTTCCTGTACCGGCTTGTTATTTGGCACGGTTTGTTTAGGCTTTTCCGCTGGATTTCTATTTGCGGTTTTTGGCTGATTATTTCTTTGTGGTTTTCTCGATGTTTTTTGTTCAGTTGGTGCCGCATTGTTTGATCGTAAAGGTTTTTTATCTTTCTCTACGGTTGGTTTCCCCGATGAATCAGCGGCTACCTTATTTGTTTTTTTGTTTCGGGTAGGACGTTTTTTACGTTTTGGCTGATCGAAACGGGATAAACTGTCTTCGGCAACTACACTTTGCAATGAAACTGTGCTTTCTTCTTCAAAAACATAATCTTCGATAGTATCAATGATTTGTCCTTGTTTGTTTAATGCTATGATTTCTTTTACCTGTGCCACTCCGATTTTATACCAATTGGCATTATTCGTTGGATAGGCAAACCACATGACTTCTTTAAAAATATCGATTTTCTGGCAATAAGCCTCTCCGTTTTTAGTAAGCAATTTGGTATCGGTGTCCGGCATGCCTTTTAAAGCATCCAGATACGTGTCTAATTCATAATTCAAACAACATTTCAGCTTACCGCATTGCCCGGCTAATTTTTGCGGATTTAATGACAATTGCTGATAACGCGCTGCGGCAGTGTTTACGCTTCTAAAATCGGTGAGCCAGGTAGAACAGCACAATTCGCGTCCGCACGACCCAATTCCTCCCAAGCGGGCTGCTTCCTGACGAAAACCCACCTGTTTCATTTCGATCCGGGTATTGAATTCCCGTGCAAATTCTTTAATCAACTGACGAAAATCTACCCGGTCATTCGCCGTGTAATAAAAGGTTGCTTTTGAAGCATCACCTTGAAATTCGATATCCGAAATTTTCATTTCCAGTTTTAATTCAATAGCAATCTCGCGTGCACGTACCTTCATAGGCTCTTCACGTTTGCGTGCCTCGCTCCAGATATCAATATCTTTCTGTGTTGCTTTGCGGTATATTTTCAAGGTATCACCATAAGGATTTACCTTTTTCTTTTTCATTTGAACCTTAACCAGTTCACCCGTTAAAGTTATCACACCTATATCGTGCCCGGGGCTGGCTTCGGTTGCAACCACATCGCCAATTTGCAACGATAATTTATCGGTGTTTTTATAAAAGTCTTTTCTACCGTTTTTAAAACGTACTTCGACCACATCAAAAGGTTCAAATCCCGAAGGATAGTGCATATTCGATAACCAATCGAATACGCTTAATTTATTGCAGCTTTCGGTTCCGCACGAACCTTTGCTACCACAACCTTTTGGAATGCCAGAATCGTTTGTTTTAGTAGAACAATTTGTACATGCCATATATATTGAACAACTTTCGTTGTTAAGTTTTAATTAATAAAAAATTTGTGTAAAGATACTATATTTTCACAGAGCTGTATAAACTCTTAACGTTTTATGTGATAAAACCAAAGAACTAAAATAATTATAAAAAGAGAGAAAATTCAATTTATTTAGAATTTTTTGAAACGCTTTTTGGGATTGTGTTGCTTTTTGTGTTCTTAATTGGGAGGTAAAGAAGAATTATAAAACAAAAAACGAGATGTGTTTACCACATCTCGTTCTATAAAAAAACTTAAAAATTAATGTATGGAAGAAGTATCTACTATTGTTTTACCTTGTTTAATCATTAATACAAAAGGTACACAAATTAAAAACAACACACCTAAGTACAAGAAAACATCCATATAAGAAAGAATCGTTGCCTGTTTCATAACCGAACCTTCTATAATCTGATGTGCCTTGCCTAACGCTTCGTTTGTTGAATATCCTTTTGCTATAAAGCTTTGCTGTAATTGTAAAATCCGTTGCTGTACTTCAAATTTTGTTTCATCTAAATGTGAAATCAGATTAACTCTGTGATGTTGTGAATCGCGCGAGATAAACGTAGTAATCAACGCAATACCGAACGATCCGCCCAATTGCCGCATCATTCCCGTAAACGATGCGCCTTCTCCGATAGCTTTGCCTTTTAAGGTGGAAAGCGAAAGCGTCATTACAGGTACAAAGAGCAAACCTAAACCAACTCCTCGAAGAATCAAAGGCCAAAACATGTGTTCTGAACCAGTATCGTTTGTAATACGACTGTACATAATGAATGAAAATCCAAAGAAAACACACAACCCTAAAGCGACCATGTATTTTTGAGGAACACCGTTTTGAATCATTTTACCGATGAACGGCATCATTATTCCGGTCATTATGGAACTTGGTATCAACAACATACCTGCATCGGTTGCAGGCCATCCTAAAATAGACTGGGTGTAAATGGGAATGATAAAGGTGGAACCGAAAAGACCAAAACCAAGAATAAAACTCATTACGGTTCCCACCTGCAGGTTTTTGTCTTTAAGCACCCTAAGGTTTACAATAGGGTTTTCATATACCAATTCGCGCCAGATAAATAAAAACAAACCTACTGCCGATAAAATTGAAAGCGTTAAAATAGTTCTATCTTCAAACCAATCGTCTTGCTGACCGTGTTCTAAAACAAATTGTAACGAACCGATAAACATAATTAAAAACACCATTCCCCACCAATCTACTTCTTTGACCGATTGTTTTTTTGATCCTTCGTATTTAGGACTGCGAACAAATGATAAAGTCAATAACGTAGCAATGATTCCCAAAGGAACATTAATGTAAAAAATATAAGGCCATGAGAAGTTATCGATAATGTATCCTCCTAATGGCGGCCCCAATGTAGGACCAACAATTACACCCATACCGTAAATTGCCTGTGCCATTCCCCGTTTTGCCGGTGGATAACTTTCGGTAATAATGGTTTGTGCCGTTACCAGCAATGCACCACCGCCCATACCCTGAATAAACCGGAAAAAAACCAGCTCCCAGATATTTGTGGCATTACCACACAAAAACGATGCTGTCGTGAAAATAATGATCGATGCCGCAAAATAATTTCTACGCCCAAACTGTTGCGAAAGCCAGCTGGTCATTGGTATTACAATTACATTGGCAATGGCATACGCGGTAATTACCCAGGCAACATCGGTCAGCGTAGCACCTAACGATCCTTTCATATCGTTTAAGGCCACGTTTACAATGGTTGTATCAACAATTTCCAATAAGGCACAGAGTACGGCGGTAATGGTAATAATTACCCTGCGAAAGCCGTATTCTACCAAACTGTCTTGTTGTAATGAAGCTGTTTCCATATTAACCTACGTGCACATCAACATCTGCGTTCATTCCCGGACGCAATAAAGAAATGTTTTCTGTTTGATTATTTTTTGTCAGTTTTATTTTTACCGGAATGCGTTGTACCGTTTTTACAAAGTTCCCTGTTGCATTATCGGGCGGAAGTAATGAAAAACGAGATCCTGTTGCCGGTGAAAACGAATTTACTTCGCCCTCAAAAGGTGCATCGGGATACGCATCTATTTTAATTTCAACTTTTTGTCCCAAGCGCATTTTGTTTAATTGGGTTTCTTTAAAATTGGCAACTACCCAGGTTTCGGTATTATCAACAATATAAAACAAAGCCGCTCCCGGATTTACCATTTGTCCCGGCTGGATTTTTACATTGGATACCTGACCGTCAACCGAAGCGGTGATTACCGTGTACGACAGATTTAATCTGGCAGCTTCTAAAGTGGCTTTGGCACGTTCTATATTTGCCTGTGCCACCGATGTTTGTTTAGAAGCTACTGCTGTTTTGCTTACCACGGCATTGCGTTGCGAAGCACTTGCGTTGCGTTGTTGTTTTAACACCTCAACTTGTTTTTCTGCTTCTAATTTTGCAGTTAAAGCCTGCTCGTACTGCTGTTTGGTGATGGAATGATTTTTATACAGATTCTCGTAACGCTGATAATCGTTCGTTGCTTGTTTGGCACGGATCTGAGCCATTTCGATGCTTTGTGAATTCGATTGAACCGTTGCATCTGATATTGCCACATTTGCCGATGTTGCCGAAACATCTGCTTTTGAAACTTCAAAAGAACTTTCTGCTGCAAGCAATGCTGCCTGTGCTTCCTGAACTTTTACCAAATAATCCTGACTGTCAATAACAAACAACGTATCGCCTTTTTTTACCAAATCGTTGTCTTTAACAAAAACCTTTGAAACATATCCGCCTACACGAGGAATAATCGGACTCATATTTTTTTCTACCTGTGCATCGTCTGTTGTTTCATGTGCCTGGCTGTGAATGTATTTGTAAGTTCCGTAAGAACCGCCCACTAAAATTAAAGCCGCAAATATGAACATAAATTTTTTGTTCATTGGATTTTTTGCTGCACTGTCTGCTATACTTTTATCCATTTTTATGTGAATCTTATTTTGAAATTAATTGACCGTTTACTAATAATAAGTCGTAATATTTTTCAATTACATTTGCTTTTGAAACCGCTTCGTTGATTTGGCTCTGAAGCTGCTGTACATCTGCTTCTAACAAATCGTCGGTATCGGCAACGCCGTTGTCGTATTTATCTTTTACGATCCGGTAATTTTCATTTGCCTGCGTTACCGCCTGTGCATACACTTTTTCCTGGCTTTGTGCCAGATGAAAATTCTCGTTTGCCTGCTGTACCTGGATTTTTACACGATCGTTTGCTATTTCTATCTGTTCTTCAACTTCGGCAATGCGGTGCTTGGCAACTGCAACGTTTTTTTTGTTTTTGTACAATGAACCCAAATCATACGAAAGACCAATACCCACGTTTACTGCATTTGTAATGGCAATAACGTTTTTAACATCGGCTGCAATGTAACCTCCGGTTAAAGCAACACTTGGCAAATAATCTGCTTTAGAAATCTTTAACTGATCTGCAGCGATTTTGTGCTGTGCTTCAAGCATCTTTAAATCGTTTCGGCTGCTTAAAGCGCTTTCTACCGTAAAATCTTCGGTCAAAAGATTTTCTTCGTTCGAGAAATTAATAGCGTCGATGTGCGTATTTTCGTCTAATTGTAAAAGAGTTACCAACTGATAATTGACCACATTTACATTTTTAACGGCTTCTTGCAACGCAACCTGATAATTAGACAATTGCAGTTCGCTTTTCAGCAAATCGTTTCGGGCAATCAATCCGTTTTCTTCCATTGCCTTAAAATCGGCTACCTGCTGTTCGGCACGTTTAATGTTTTCTTGCATTAGTTTAGCCGTTTGCTGTGCTTTGTACAATGCCACATACAACTTTATCGACTGCGATGCCAATTGCTCTTTGGTGTTTAATGCGGCAAACTGTTCGGCTTCGACTGCTGTTTCGGCAATGTGAATGCCGTTCCTGATTTTTCCGCCGGCATATAAAGGCATCGAAACATTTGCCTGTGCCAACATCATTTGGTTGGCTTTAATGTCGGGAGCACCTCCTCCTTCATCGCCTAACGGAATTCTTAAATTGATGTCGGGTGTAGAAAGAACGGCGAATTGTCCGCTGATACTGGCATCCGGCAACTGTTTGTTTTTAGTAACACCAAGCTCTAATTTTTTGCCCGAAACTTTTGTATCGGCGGCTTTAGCTTCTTTACTTTGCGTTGCTGCTAACTGAATGGCTTCTTGTATGCTTAGGGATTTATCTTGTGCAAAAACCGATAAATTTCCCATAATAACACACGCACCAAGCCACGCCCATTTAGTCTTCATAAATTAAAAGCGCTTTAATTGTTCTGTGAATATGATTTGCTAATTGATTTTCGATGTATTGATTATATGCTTCATCTGATGTTATTGCTAAAACATTTTGAAGAAACGAACGGTTCATTTGAAAATTCATAAAAGTCCCCATCATTGTAGAGTGCAGAAGCACTGGAGAAACGGTTTTATTGAAAACACCGGCATTGATACCCTTTTGAAGCACTTTAGAAACCAATTCTAAATTGAATTTTTTAATTTTGGTAAACGAATCAGAATTAATGAGGCGTTTTTTTATACCGCCCTCAACAGACAGAATTTTATAAACACCGGCATTCTGATTCATTGTTTTTACATAAACGTGTACCAGCTTTTCTAAACTTTCAAAAGCAGTAAAATCTTTATCAAAAATTAATTCGTAATTGATCCTGAAATTGTCTAACCGAGTTTCAAACAAGGTTTCGAGGAGTTTGTCTTTTGAACCAAAATAATACGAAATCATTGCCAGGTTTACATTTGCTTCTTTGGCAATATCGCGTACCGAAGTTCCGTCGAAGCCTTTTTCTTCAAACAATTTCTCGGCTGCATTTAAAATTTCCTGCTGTTTCTCGTTCATTATATTCAATTTTATCAAAAATCGACGCAAAGTTAAACAAACGTTTAATTTAAACAAATGTTTAATTTGTTTTTTATTTAAAGAATTTTAGAACAGGAAGATTTATTAGGCTATTTGGAATAGTTTTGTAAATTTGTAACTATGAGTGGTAAAAAACTTTACATAATTGCAGGTTGTAACGGAGCAGGAAAAACAACAGCTTCATTTACCATTTTACCTGAAATATTGGATTGTAAAGAGTTTGTCAATGCTGATGAAATTGCAAAAGGATTGTCGCCCTTTCAACCCGAAAAAGTTTCGTTTGAGGCAGTTCGCATAATGTTAACAGAATTAACGAATTACTTTCAGAAAACGTAAATTTTGCATTTGAAACCACACTATCAACAAGAAGTTACAAAAACAAAATAGCAGAAGCAAAAGAAAAGGGATATCGAATAACGCTGTTATTCTTTTGGCTTCAAAACATAGAATTAGCCAAAGAGCGTGTAAAAATTCGAGTTTCAGAGGGTGAACATAACATTGAACCCAAAATAATTGGAAGAAGATACATCAAAGGAATAAAAAATTTGTTTGAAATTTATCTGCCGATTGTTGACAGTGCATTTATCTTTGATAATTCAGAGGAACAACACGAACTTTTAGCAGACAAACAAATTCACACTGAATTAAACATTGTAAATCAAGAGAAATTTAATCTTTTAAAAAATTACTATGACAACAACTGAAAAACATATTGACGAGAAAAATAAAATCTTAAAAGGGCTTGAAAAAGTTTACGAAAAACTAATTGAGTTTAAAAAAGCCAAAAATAGCGAACTTGTTATTATTCGTGAAAATAAAATCGTGAAAATAAAACCCGAATAAAAACACAATCGTCCAATAACTTTTAGCTTTGTTTTGTCGGCATAGCATAAAATCTTTAGGTTTATCACAAATAACACCTATTAGGCGGTTATATAAATGATATTTTGAAATTTCGATTAGTTTTGCAAATTTGAGTATTAGCACCAATTGTATGACAACACTACAAACTTTGACAATTATCATTTCATTTGGACTTTTATCTTGTAACAATAGGACTGAAACAACTATTAAAAACGAACTTGTAAAGTTTGACTCTGTTACAATTGACACTATTCTAAAACCCAAACAAATAAACGTTGTTTCTATTTCTGACACTATCAAGAGATTTGTCGTTGACGACTATCCTGTAACAAATGAAATGCTTATTGACAAAACAAGTAATAATTCTTCATATAAAAAACAAAGTGGACAAAGCTACTCTTATGACAAAGCTTGGTTTGGTAACGACACTTTAAAACAAACGCTTGTTTTTGAGCTTTATACAGACGATCACCGAATGGTAATTTATCATTTTTACACCAATGATATGCCAACTGATTTAATCAATAGAATGGAACTGCATATTGACAGTGGAGAAGTTGCATCAGAAAAACAAAAACAACAAGATTTTGATGGTTTCCTAAAACAAACCACAAAAATCAGTTCAGTCTATTTTACTTCTGACAAAGGGTTTAAACTTGGTGATACAAAACAAAAAGCAATTGACATTTATGGCAAGCCAGACAAACAATCAATGA
Organism: Paenimyroides marinum; assembly: GCF_900108395.1. Classification (GTDB taxonomy): domain Bacteria; phylum Bacteroidota; class Bacteroidia; order Flavobacteriales; family Flavobacteriaceae; genus Flavobacterium; species Flavobacterium marinum. The sequence goes on from NZ_FNXE01000019.1 coordinate 46,591, forward strand.
ATGTTGGAATTGAAAAATTGGAATGGGAATTTTCTGGAGACATATTCTATAACGGGAAGACTGACTTAAAAGAGAAACCACTTGCAAAAGACAGTTTCGGACATCAAATAGTAATGTATTTCAAAAACAGAGAATTAATTGGACATATTTTGCACAACGACATACCTTGAGAAAAAACAATTGGTGTTAACATTAGTAACCGTTCCACAAATCTAAAGACATCTCTCCCCTTCAAATCTCTCAATCCCTAACCATTTTAACATGCGGAATATCGTCTTCCATATATTCTTCGGAAACCGTTTCAAAACCGTGTTTACTGTAAAACCGTTGTAAATGCGCTTGTGCAGAAATGGTTATGGTTCCGGTTTTGTGTATCTCCCCAACCGCTTTAACTGCGTGTTCCATTAAAAGGTGTCCCAGCTTTAAATTGCGGTATTTTGCATGCACCACTACTCTGCCAATACTGCTTGTTTCATATTTAATTCCGGGTTTTATGATACGGGTGTAAGCTGCCAGTACCTCATCCTTCCAGATTAATAAATGATGGGCTTTTTGATCGCATCCATCGGTATCAAGATAGGCACAATTTTGTTCTACGACAAAAACGTTGTTTCTCAATTCTAAAATCTGGTAAAGTTCAAGCGGTGTGAGCTCATCAAATGTTTTAATTTCAATTTTCATTAAAGTTGATTGATTTTATAATAGCCTCTGCTTCTAAAATTTGTTCACCTTTTTGTTTAAAAGGATTGTTGATGTATCCTTCGATAAATAAATACCGTTTGTAATAATCATCACGAATGGCATAACATATAAAAGGTCCTTTTAAATAATCGTTTACCGTTTCCCAATTTCCCGTTATTCTGTATGCCGGCAAATTTTGAAGCGTTTCTTTAGTAATGGTATATTTTATCTCTGTAGAGGTAGTGATATACGCTTGATCTTTTGCGGTTTTCATAAACTCTTCGCCAATAAAATTTCGGGCTTGCAATAGGTGATTTTCTACAGAACCTTTATCGTTTTCGATTTCCGTAATGGGAAATTCATAAAGCACAAGATTGATGTTTCCCGACGGAAGATCCCTTTGATACCACAAGAAAGGAAATTCGTCTTGTACCTGCAAATGATAGTTATCGGGGATTTTTAACGTACAGCCAAAAAAGTCTTTTAATTCGTTTAAATTATGGGTAGAAGCTCTAACCACCTGGTGCATTTCTTCGTTCAATTCAGATGCTTTAAAAACCGAAGCAATAGAGTCGGCGTTTTTCTTAAACATTTTTAAAAGATCTTCGGTATTTTCAGCACGCAAAAAAAAGAAATTTTGCGGCGTGGCATAAACGCTTTTCTGCAATAAAAATTCGTATTGGTTATTGGTCGAAAAAAGCACAATGTTTCGGGCTAATTTGGCTTTGCTTGTAAATATTTTAGGATCTAACTGCAGTAACGTAAAAATAGGTTCGGTGTTGCCGCTAATGGTTGTGGTTCTTGCCAAATGAGAACGAATGCTGTCACCAAACGAGCCAATCCACAAACTGTCATCAAGCACAAGTACTACTTCGTTTCTATCGCCGAAAGAGGGATGTAAACGCACCACCGACACTTCGTTTTTTTTGCAGCTTAAAACAACAAATAATAAAAATAGATACCAAACAATCTGTTTCATTGAAAAATCATAGTTTACCGTAAAATTACGCAAACACATCGGAAAATACACCATTATTGATAACATTCGCTCAATTAAAGATTTTTTTAAAATCATATAATTATCTGATAACACACTATCTTAAAGTAATTCTTAAATTGGTCTTGTAATAATTACAAAAACGGAGTGTTAATGTAACGAAAGGGGTGTTTTTATCTGCTAAAGCAAGTTATATAACTTGCTTTTTCTTTTTTACTAACTATAAAAAATCTATTTTTGATAAAATTTTTATAATGCAAATACTTGTTGTAGAAGATGATAAACGAATCAGCGATTTCTTAATCAAAGGATTAGAAGAAAGCGGCTATCTGGTTACTTTATGTAAATCGGCAGAAGATGTTTTAGAGAATTTTATTTCGATAGAATGGGATTTGATTATTTGCGACATCATGCTTCCGGGAATGGACGGCATTCAATTGGTACAAACGTTGCGTTTTAAAAAAATCTATGCTCCCATTTTAATGCTCAGTGCCTTAAATGCGGTACAGGATAAAATTTCGGCATTAGATTACGGTGCTGATGATTACATTACCAAACCTTTTCACTTTGACGAATTATTGTCGCGCATTAAGGCATTAACACGCCGGACAAGTTATCAGCAACAAGAAATTCCTTCGGCGGTACTAACATTTGGCTCATTAAAAATAGACCAGAATCAATACAAGGTTTTTCAAGAGAACAAAGAAATAGAGTTATCGCCGCGCGAATATAAATTGCTGATTTATCTTATTGAAAATGCAAACAAAACCGTTTCAAGAGCTCAAATTTTAAATACCGTTTGGGGAATAACCTTTGATAATCATACCAATGTGGTAGATGTGTACATTTCTTATTTAAGAAACAAGCTTGAAAACGAAAACAAAAAATATATACACACCGTAAAAGGTGTGGGTTATATGTTTAAATAAGATATTATGAATCTAAAACTTCGTTTATCGCTTTATTCGGTTGCTATTTTTTCAGTAGTTATTTTTGTTGCTTCTGCTGCCATTTATATTTCTTTTTATAAAAAAATGGAACAGAATGAATTACTTTCCTTAAAAAACAAAACCCTTTTAGCGGCGATTTATTATTTGGAAGCAGACGAGGTGGGGCACGTAGAAAGAGAAACTATTAAAGATCAGTTACGAAAATCGATCTCGCGTAAAAATATTGCTGTTTTTAACGAAGAAAATATTTTGGCTAAAGGTGAAATGGTGTTAGAAAACAACATAATATCTGAAGATTTTTTAAACAAAACCCGATTACATTTAGAAAACAATCTGATAACCGACGACTATTTTTACAACAGCCTGTTTTACAAAGATAACGAGGGTGATTTTGTTGTAATTACACGAGAAATTAAAACCGATTTTAACCAGCAGCTTTTTACTTTGCTCCAAATTTTAATCATTGTGTTTGTGGTTGGCGTGCTGTTAATTTACCTGTTTTCTCGTTTTTTAGGAAAGTTTGCTTTTCAGCCCTTAACCAATATCATCAATCAAATTAAAGAGCGGGATAATAACAATTTTACCCAACCACTTTCTTCGAACGATACCTATACCGAAATTCAGGACCTAGTGGTTTCTTACAATCATTTTATCGATCGAATGGCGCAAACATTCACTATTCAAAAGAATTTTATCGATTATGTTTCGCACGAATTACGCACGCCTATTACCGCTTTGTTAGGAACTCTGGAAGTTACCAATCATAAAAAACGAACGCTCGAAGAATATGCAAACGTAATGGTGCAACTAAAACAATATATAAACGATTTGCAGGAAACCTTAGACCAGATGATGTTGCTTTCAGGCGCAAAAACCAGTTTCGAGTTTCAACCGGTTCGTATTGATGAAGTGGTTTGGCATGTGATAGAAAATGCCATTTTGTATCATAAAGCGCGAATAAATGTAGATTTGCAAGTAAAAAACAATCAATTGTTAACCATTCAGGGAAACGAAAAATTATTAGAAGTTGCCTTAAATAATTTACTGGGCAACGCCATAAAATATTCGAATAACCAACCTGTTTTAATACAATTTTTAGAAATCGGAAATCGTTTGCAAATTCATATTTCCGATGTAGGAATCGGAATTTTAGAAACAGATCTTAAGCAAATTAAACAAAACTTTTTCCGGGGCAAAAACACGCAAGAATTTCAGGGAAAGGGAATTGGACTTTCTATGGCACATATTATTTTCACGCTTCATCAAATAGATTTAGAAATTGTTCCAAATAATCCTAAAGGAACCGTTGTTCAGTTGGTTTTTTAAGTCGTAAGGCTCGTCACTTCGAATAAATTTTTACGAAAATCGTATCGAGAAGTTCTCGACTCACGATAGTATCGCCTACTCGAACTGAAAAATATCCACAACATAAAAGCAACAACTTTCTAATGCAATTCTAATCTACCTTAAAAATCTCCTTAATGTGCTGTGCCTACTTTTGAATCTTAAATGATTTGAAAGTGAATAAAATTTATTTTACGGCAATTTCTATTGTTTTTACACTGCAAACACAGGCACAAAAAATAACTTTAGAACATTTAGAAGCAGCTTTTCTACAGAAAAATTATTTGTTGATTGCAAATAAATACGAAGTTGATAAAGTGGATGCCGAAATGATACAAACCAAGTTATGGAGCAATCCCACGCTGAGCATTTCTGAAGTCAATCTTTGGAAAACGTATCAAATCGAAGAACAACCTTATTTGTTCGGGAAATATGGCAAAAATCAGCAGATTTCGGTCGATTTAGAACAAATGATCGAAACCGCAGGAAAACGAAGAAAGCGAATTGCCCTTAAAGAATTAGAGAAAAACAACGCCTTGTTTGATTATGAAGAATTGATGCGGCAATTAAAAAAAGAGCTTCGGCAAACGTATTTTTCTTTGGCAAAAATTCAAAAAGTAAAACAGCAACTGCATAACGGCATTGATTTATTTTCTCAAATGAATCAACAATATCAAAAACAGGCAAATTTAAATAATGTGCCTAAAGCCGATTTTTATCGCTTACAAACAGAACTGATTGCGTTGCAAAAAGATCAAATCGAATTGCAAAACGATGAAACAGAACTGCTAACAAAGTTGCGGATTTTGACTCAGAATAATGATTTGGCTGTAGATGAAATCGACTTTTCAATTTTTGATCATTCTGCACGAGAAATTCCATTTAATGTGAAAGAAATCGCTAAAGAACAAAATGTTGGTTTAAAGCGTCAAAGCAATCAGATTAATTTAACCGAAAAACAATTGGTTTTAGAAAAAGCACAGCGTGTTCCCGATTTGACTTTTCAGGTAAATTATGACCGTGGCGGAAACATTATGCGCGATTTTGTCGGGGTGGGCGTAAGTTTTAATCTACCCGTTTTTGATCAGAACAAAGGAAATATAAAATCGGCACAAATCAATGTAGAACAACAAAAAACAGCTCAAAATGCTTTGTTTTCAGAGGTAGATCATTCTATTTCTAAACTTCAAAATCAGCTTTCTGCACTTCAAAAATCACTAACGCAGTGGAAAAATCTAAACAGTGAGGATCAGTTAAAAATGATCGATAATTATAAAAAGCATCTGCAAAATAAACAAGTAACCTTGTTAGAATTTATCGATTTTACACAAGCTTACAGGGAATCGCAAGAAGCTTATTTAGAGTTATTGGAAACGTATCAAAACACATTCGAAGAGTTAAATTATATCGTTGGAGAAGATTTATAATATGAAAAAAACTTTTTATTTTTTAGCTGCTTTCACATTGATTTTAAGTGGTTGCAACAAACAAGAAACTGAGAAAGAGGTTGCACAGGAAAACAAATTTTGTTTGAACGAACAATTAAAAAAAACAACAGAAATGGTTCCGATAAAAGAGCAACCCATTCACGAGCAACTCACCTTATCGGGCAAAGTAGAATACAATGAAAACGATTTGGTTGCATTTAAAAGTTTATTAGAAGGAGTCGTAGATCAGGTGCTTTTTGAATTGGGCGATTATGTAACACAAGGTCAGGTTTTGGCTGTTGTAAAATCGAACGATGTTTTGGATTTGATGCAGCAAAAACGATATTATCATAATCAGATCGATCTGACGCAAAAACAAATAAAAACAAAAAAAGAACTATTGAACGATGGATTGGCTTCGCAACCAGAAGTTACCGAAATGGAGCACGAATTACAGTCGGCACAAATTGAAATGGAAAAAATCAATGCAACGTTGAAAATGTATCGGGCAATTGGCAATGGTCAATTTCAGATTCTGGCACCTAAAAACGGTTACGTTGTTCAGAAAAACATCAGTGTAGGTCAGTCAATCACCTCAGAATCAAACGAAAATCTTTTCTCGATTTCTAACCTAAAACAAGTTTGGGTCATGGTAAACATTTATGCCAATAATTTGCAATATATCCAGAAAAACGATCCTGTAAAAGTTAGAACAATGGCTTATCCCGACCGCATTTATGCCGGTAAAATAGACAAGGTTTACAATGTTTTTGATGAAGACGAACATGTACTGAAAGCCCGCGTGGTCTTAGAAAATCAAGATTTGAATTTAATGCCGGGTTTAAGTGCTGATATTATTATCAATAAAAAAAATGTGCTGAACCATGCATTTGCCATTCCAAACAAAGCAAAAATTTTTGAGAATAACAAGCAATATGTGGTGGTTTACAAAAACGATTGTACTTTGGAAATTAAGAAAATTACCGCAATTGCCGAGAACGAAGAATTTACTTTTGTTTCAGAGAAATTTCAACCACACGATCAGGTTATTACCAGAAATGCTTTGATTATTTACAAAGAATTAAATAAATAAACCATGAAAAAGTTCGTACAGGCTGTAGTAACTTTTTCGTTACGCAACACCACTTTTGTTTTATTTGCAGTAATTATTTTGCTTTTCTCAGGAATTTACGCTTTAAAACACACACCAATAGAGGCTTTCCCCGATGTAACCAATACCCGGGCAAGAATCATTACGCAATGGCCCGGCAGAAGTGCCGAAGAAATGGAAAAGTTAGTGACTTTACCCATTTCTAAAGTAATGAACAGCATTCCACATAAATCAAATATCCGTTCCATTTCTTTGTTTGGATTATCGGTTGTTACGGTGCAGTTTGAAGACGGTGTGGACGATTTTTATGCCCAACAATATGTGTCAAATAAATTAAACGGCGTTGATTTGCCAGAAGGTGCCGATGCAGATATAGAACCGCCTTCGGGGGCCACCGGCGAGATTTTTCGATATGTCATTAAAAGCGATTTGCCTATTAAAGAGGTTACGGCAATTCAAGATTGGGTCATTGAGCGTGAACTGCTTTCTGTGCCCGGTGTTGCCGATGTGGTGAGTTTTGGCGGCGAAGAGAAAACTTACGAAATTAAGATCAATCCCACCGAACTGAAAAATTATGATTTATCACCGTTAGACGTTTATGAAGCCGTTTCAAAATCTAACATTAATGTTGGCGGAGATGTGATTCAGCAAGGCGATCAGGCTTATGTGGTTCGCGGTGTGGGTTTATTAGATAAGATAGAAGATATTGGCAATATCACCATCAAATTAAATGGTTCTACGCCCATTCTGATAAAAAATGTTGCTGATGTAGAAATTTCTAACAAACCCAGACTTGGGCAAGTGGGGTACAACGAACACGATGATCTGGTGGAAGGAATTGTGATTATGCTGCGCGGTGAAAATCCATCAGAAGTCATTGAAAACCTTAAAATAAAGATAGAGGAACTAAATACCAGAACCTTACCCGAAAATGTAAAAATAGAAACGGTAATTGATCGAACCAAATTGGTAGATAACACCGTTCACACGGTTTCTAAAAATATTGTCGAAGGTATTTTATTGGTTTCATTAATTGTATTTGTTTTTTTATATAACTGGAAATCGACAATAATTGTTGCATCAGTCATTCCGCTTTCGTTTTTATTTGCCATCATTATGCTCAAAATTCAGGGCTTACCGGCGAATCTCATTTCAATGGGATCGTTAGATTTTGGTTTATTGTTAGAAGGAACTCTGGTAATCGTTGAAACCGTTTTTGTGGCATTGGCAACCATGCAGCATCGGGTGGGTGCAGAACGCTTTGCAAAAATGAGCAAAATGGGTGTGATTAAGAAAAGTGCCGGCAGTGTGGCGTCGTATATTTTCTTTGCTTTGATTATTTTAATTGTGGCGTTATTGCCTATATTTTCTTTTCAGAAAGTAGAAGGTAAAATGTTTACACCGCTTGCGTTTACGTTGGGTTATGCACTGTTAGGATCTTTGATTTTGAGTTTAACCTACGTTCCGGCAATGTGTAAACTGTTGTTTACGAAAAATATCGATGAGAAAGAAAATTTTATTACCCGTTTTTTTCAAAAAACAATTTTCGGAATGTATGCAACAGCCTTTCGATACAAAAAAACAACGCTTGCTGTTTTCATTGCCATTTTAGGAATTTGTTTAGTGAAGTTTTCTCATTACGGATCAGAGTTTTTACCCAAACTTAACGAAGGCGCTATTTACATTCGTGCCACTTTACCCAACAGTGTCAATCTGCAAGAATCAACCCGATTGACAAAGGAAATGAAAGCATTGATGCAAAAAGATTCAGATGAAATCGATTTTATTTTAACGCAAACCGGTCGTCCAAACGATGGAACAGATCCAACCGGATTTTTTAATATCGAGTTCAATGTTCAGTTAAAAGACGAAAAAAATTGGAAAAGACCCGTTTCTAAAGAAGACATCATTCAAGAAATCAGAATCAAGCTCAATCATTATCCCGGAATTACTTTTGGCTTTTCTCAACCCATTCAAGACAATGTAGAAGAATATGTTGCCGGTGTAAAAAGTTCGTTAGTCATCAAAATTTTTGGCGATGATTTGTACGATTTAGAAAAATATGCGAATAAAGTAGCCAGTTCTATCCATAAAGTAGATGGTATTACCGATGTGAATGTTTATAAAAATATAGGTTTACCAGAATTACGAATTGAGTTGAGTGATACCAAAATGGCAAAATACGGAATCAATACAGCCGATGTTCAGGCAGTGATTGAAATGACCATTGGCGGACAGGCAGCAACTAAATTTTATGAAAGTGACCGACAGTTTGATGTAATTCTTCGCTTTCAGGAAGCCTATCGCGATACGCCGGAAAAAATTGGCAGCATTCTTATTCCAACAAGCAACGGACGAACTATTCCGCTACAGGAAATTGCAACCATTGGTTACCAGACAGGTCCGGCTTTTATTTATAGAGAAGGAAACAGCCGTTACATTGGCGTTGGTTTTAGCATCGAAGGCCGTGATTTGGGAAGCACAATTGACGAAGCCAAAAAAGTGGTAGAAAAAGAAGTGCACTTGCCAAAAGAAAATTACATGGAATGGGCGGGCGAATTTGAAAGTAAAGAACGTGCCGCAAAACAGTTAATGTTAGTTGTTCCCATTTCTTTGGTTTTGATCTTACTGTTGCTTTATACCAATTTTGGCAACATGAAAGACACCGCAATTGCCGCTTTAACGCTGCCATTTGCCTTTATTGGCGGATTTATTTCGCTTTGGATTACAGGAACCGTTTTTGGTATTTCTGCAGGTATCGGATTTATCATTTTGTTTGGTGTAGCAACCATTGACGGAATTGTACTGATTGGAATCATCAGGGAAAACCTAAAACATAAAATGAAGTTGAAAGAAGCCATTATCTCAGGTGTAAAAAGCAGAATTCGCCCCGTGGTAATGATTGCCTTAATGGGATCCATGGGCTTATTGCCGGCGGCATTATCTACCGGCATGGGATCAGAAATTCAAAAACCTTTAGCCATTATGATTGTTGGCGGCTTATTGATTTGTTTGGTATTGTCTTTTACCATATTGCCTGTTATTTTTTATTATGCTTACCGAAAGATTAAAGAATAGATTTTATTATTAATTCATTTATAATCATTAAAAAGCTCGGCAATGCCGAGCTTTAATATCATAATAAAAGACGTGCTTATTCTAAAATGGCAGCAATTCCGGGTAACGTTTGTCCTTCTAACATTTCTAACATTGCACCACCACCGGTGGAAACATAACTTACTTTATCATCTAAGCCAAATTGTTTTACAGCGGCAACAGAATCACCACCGCCAACTAATGAGAACGTTCCGGCAGCAGTGGCATCAGCAATAAAATTACCTAATGTAATGGTTCCGGCAGCGAATTTTTCCATTTCAAAAACACCTAAAGGTCCGTTCCATAAAATAATTTTTGATGACATAATTACTTTGTTGAATTGTTCCAATGTTTTTGGCCCCACGTCCAACCCTTGCCATCCGACAGGAATCTCGTTTGCAGGTACAATTTGCGTATTGGCATCGTTAGAAAAAGCATCTGCCGCAACCACATCAACAGGAATATGGATTTGTACATTTTTAGCTTTGGCTTTTTCTAAAATTTCCAATGCTAATTCCATTTTATCATCTTCAACAATAGAATTTCCAACCTTTCCGCCTTGTGCTTTAATAAAAGTAAACATCATACCGCCACCAATAATCATGTGATCTACCTTATCTAAAATATTTTCGATGATGGTGATTTTTGATGATACTTTAGATCCACCCAAAACAGCCGTTACCGGTTTTTCAGTAGAATTCAACACTTTATCGATACTTTCGATTTCTTTAGCTAACAAGAAACCGAAACATTTATCATTCGGGAAAAATTTTGCTACAATTGTGGTAGAAGCATGTGCGCGATGTGCTGTTCCAAAAGCATCGTTCACATACACATCGCCTAATTTTGACAATTTTTCTGCAAACGCTTCATCGCCCGCTTCTTCTTCTTTGTAAAAACGTAAATTTTCCAATAAAACCACATCACCCGGTTGTGCCGAAGCAACTATTTCTTCTACTTTAGCCCCGACAGAATCATTGACAAAAGTTACTTTTCTGCCTAAAACTTCTTCTACTTTTGATACAATGTGCTTTAAAGAAAATTTGTCTTCAGGTCCGTTTTTAGGACGACCCAAATGCGACATTAAAATAGCAACACCGCCATCGTTCACAATTTTGTCGATGGTTGGTTTTGCAGCAATAATCCGGTTATCGTCGGTTACTTGAAATTGATCGTTTAAAGGCACATTAAAATCTACACGGATAATGGCTTTTTTGTTGTTAAAATTAAAATCGTTGATTGTTTTCATCTTGGTTTGCAGTTGCATAATTTAAAAATACAAATATACAATTTGTATTTTGTTGTTTATAAAAATTTATTGACAATGCAAAAACGGAAGATTCAAAAGCTGTATTTTCTTATCCATTTTATCTAAAAAATCAAGAAAGTTATACGCAACAACCACAAAACATTCATAAAACAAACCATTTTAGACGGTTATACGACTATGAATTTGGTTTTCGGAAAGTTTCAGTTCTTTAAAACAATACAGGAAAAGCTTTGCAGCCTTTCGGGTGAAAGCTTCTGTACAGGAAAATCTTTAAGCACGTACAGCAGTTGGGCAAACTCAATGGAATAGGTGCGAATGGTGTTTGGGGAAAAGCCTTTAAGCGTAAGTATGTTTTGATATTTTTGAAATTCAGGCAAATT
>NZ_FNXE01000004.1 GCF_900108395.1 Paenimyroides marinum
TCAAAAAAATGCTGTTTTTGTCAGAATTGACCCATCTTATAAAGTAGCTGCATAAAACCTATATTATCCATAAACCAAAGAAGCTGCCCTTTTGGGACAGCCTCTTTGTTTACATTAGTCTTCATCAATATTAAATCTGCTTTTCTTTTTACCGGCAAATTTTTCTAATTTGTAAGTAAGTGAAAACATAACGTATTGTTTTAAAATGGTGTCCTCAGAATCATAAATACTGGTTGGTGTGGCTGTTCTGCGTACACTTTGGTTTTGGTTTAATATATCATACACCTTTACTTTTGCAAGGAATCGTTCGTTTAAGAAGTTGTATCCCAAACTGGCGTTCCATAATAAATAATCTTTTTTGAAACCATTGGCAATGTTAGAATTGTATTGATACATAACATCACTACCAAAAACTACATTCTTAGGCCAGTACGCTGTTGCCATAAATCCTGCGTTATGAACAAAGTAATTGGTTTTTTGTATAGGCAAATTATCGTATTTCATATAGTTAATATCATAACTATAGCTTGGTTTTAGGATAAGTTTTTTATTTAAATCTAAGGTAACGCTAACCTCGGGCTTTAAAGAGGTGTTGTTAGATGTGTACCAAATATTATTTTGTATTCCTTTGTTTTTATTGCCATTAAAATCTAAACCAGCAGCAATACTTAGTTTGTTTTTATCGCTTAACTTAAAATCTTTACTATAATTAATACCTGACCAATAGTAATACGTATCGTTAATATTGGTGTAAGTTATGGTGCTAAAATAGTTTTCATCGAAAGTGCTTACCATACCAATACTTCTTGCATTATAGCTACCGCCGGCATATAAATAGTAACCCGAACGCGATTGCCAGTCATAGTTATTAAAACCTAAGTAAAAACTGTGTTGTGTACTTGTTTTAAGATCTTTATTACCTTGTGTGGTTGATAAAGTGCTTGATAAATCTACATATTCTAACAACTGTGCCATATAAGGACTAGTCTCTGTGTACGAGTAGTTAGCGTAAACACTCATTGATTTACCAATACGGTAGTTACCATACGTACGTACGCTTGGCAAAATATCTAAACGTTGGTTTAAATAGCGTTCGTTATTGTAAAGCGATGATACATCATAGTTGTTAATAGTAGTACCACTGTTTATGCTAAAAAAATACTTTTCACCGTTGATTTGATACCCTACCGATGGCGCTGTTTTAACGCCTTTTAAACTATTTTGAAACGATAATAAGTTATTGTAATTACTATAATTACCAGTAGCAGTATTAAAATCGTAAGTAGCACGCCCTTGGTATTCATTAGTCCAGGTATTGTTAAACATAAAAGTTAACGTTTGTTTAGGTGCAATAGGCTCACGATACACTACATTTACGGTATAAGCATCGGTATGGCTGTTAGTGTTAATGCTTTGGTTACGAATATCTTCGGGCAAATTGGTTTGATAGAAATAAGCCGCCGCATCTTTTAACTGATCGGTTGTGTTTTTTCTGTTTTCGTTATTAAAGCCAATGCTTAAACTACGCCCTTTGCGTTTAAAACGGCGTGCCACTAAAAACTCATTACTAAAAATTGTATTATCAACACTTAAAAAATCGGTATTATTGCTTTTGTTCAATAGTTCGCCCATTTCGTTACGTGTTTCGCTAAAACCACTGTTTCTGCTAGTACTATTAGTGTTCTTAATGTTTGGTACAATGGTTAAAGTGGTTAACGAATCTAGCTCCATCTCAATATCATAATTAAAGGTATGGTTGCCTGTTTTTGATTTTAGCTTTGATTCTGATTCTGTTATGTAGCGGTTATCGGGCAATAAATTCTCCATTCGCGTTTTGTTGGTATTGTTATTCTCTACCTCGTTAAACAAATAGTTCATGCTAACCTTATTCTTTTTACCCCAATTATCGCCGTAATTAACACCGATCATATCTGTTTGATAAATCCCCTTTCCACCTCCAAATTCTAATCCGTTGATGCTGTATGAACCATCAGAAGACGATGAGTAATAATTGTTTCGTCCGCCCGACATATTGTCAAAAATCTCGTTGGTAGAAAAGCCTGTGGAATTGATGTTGTTTGACGAACCCAAAACACTAACCTTGAAATCGCCTTTAAAATAATTAAACAGCATAGACGATTCGTACCGGTCATCGGTACCGTAACCTGCAATAAAACGCCCAAAGAGTCCCTTGTTTTTATCCTCGTCAATTGTTAGATTTATGGTTTGGGTTTCACCGGTAGTTGATGCACCTGTAAGTTTTTCTTCTTTAGATTTATAATCAGTTACCTGTACTTTATTAATGATTTCGGCAGGTAGGTTTTCTAAAATTACTTTTCCGTCTTCGTTAAAAAATGGTTTCCCATTGACCAAAACATTGCTTACTTCTTTTCCGTTTACTTTTATTTTGCCTTCATCGTCTACCTCAACGCCCGGCAATTGTTCCAACAATTCCTTTACCGTAGCATCCGGTCGCACTTTAAACGAAGCAGCGTTAAATTCCAATGTATCCTTTTTTACCCGAACAGGTGCTGCATCGGTAGTGATAACCAGTTCTTCTAATACGTCGCTACCGGGAATGAGCTGTATGGTACCCAAATCCACAGATGATTTAATGGTTTCGAATTCTTTAGAGAAGTCTTCAAAACCAATAGAAGATATTGTAACAAAAGTAGGATTTTCAATTGTTTTTACCGGCATTTTAAAGTTTCCTGAAACATCGGTAATGGTATAATCAATTAAAGTTGAATCTTTTTTAGAAGAGAGATACACCGTTGCGGCTTCTACGGGTTTTTTATCGGTATCGGTAATTTTTCCTTTTAATTCAATTTTTTGAGCAAATGTAAGAGTGCTACAAATAATAGCAAAAATGCTTAGCAAGTTTTTCATATAAAATGTTATTAGTTTTAGTGTAACGCAAAAGTGTTAAAAAAAAGTATATAAAAAAAATGTGTAAATCACTTTTCACACACTTTTTGCATTTTTACACTAAAACTTATTCCACCGGGAATTCCGGACGACGCATTTTATAAGTTGTTCCCGATAACGATTCTAAGAAAGCTACCAATGCCTTTTTTTCTTCCGGTGTTAAATTCAAAGGTTTTAAAAGTTCATCAGTAACAGGATATAATCCATCTGCTTTTTTCTGCTCCTCTGTAGGATCAATCATGTGCATACCGCTGTTATACATATTTACCACACCTTCTAAATTATCAAATAAGCCATTGTGCATCCACGGGCGGGTTATCAATAAATCGCGTAAGCCTGGTGTTTTAAACTTACCCACATCTTCGGGTAACTTTGTGATTTCGTATCTGCCTAAATCTTCGTATTTACGTTTATAATACGTTAAACCAATGTTGTGAAACGATTCGTCTGTCAGGTTTTTACCCGAATGGCAATTCATACAACGGGCTTTTGTCCTGAAAATATGCATCCCGTAAATTTCCTGTTCTGTAAGAGCATCATGCGCTCCATCAATAAATTTATCAAAACGGCTGGGCTGGTTTTTAATGGTTCTTTGAAAACTTGCCAATGCTTTTGCAATACCGTCAAAAGTTATTTTTTCACTTCCATAAGCATCTTTAAATAACGGTTTATATGCTTCTATTTTATTTAGTTTTACAACCACACTGTCTAAATTCATTGCCATTTCGTTATGGGCAGCAATAGGTTCTCTTAACTGTTTTTCTAATGATTCGGCTCTTCCGTCCCAGAAAAAAGATGTGCGGTCGGCTATGTTAAAAAGCGACATCGTGTTTCTTGCACCTTGTAAATGGTCGTGCCCAAGCCCCACACGGCGACGGTCTGTCCACCCCATTTCAGGGTCGTGACACGTACTGCACGATATTTGATTTGATTTAGACAACTTGGGATCAAAAAACAACATTTTGCCTAAGATAACATCGGGCAAGTCTTGTGTTTTAAAATAGTTTGAATCGCGTTTTATGCTTTCAAATTCTTGCCAGTTTACACCAGCATCAATGGTAGGTGCCGGCCATTGGCTTATTGGCTTTTTATATAATGGAACGATGGAATCATACGCAGGATTGTTTGCCGTGTAATAACTTACTGCAGGAAAAAAACCAAATAACACTAACGATACAACCGCTACAACTAAAATTAAGAATTTGTTCATTTTTAAAAAGTAATGCCTAAACTAAATGTGCTTTGTGTATTAACCGCACTGTTAGAGAACTTAAAATAATCAAGTGCAAAGATAGCATAAATAGATTGTTTTGGCAGCACTTTAACGTCATATCTTAAAGCTGCCTGCACCGCTTTATAATTGGTGTTTTTAATGTTATAATCGTTGATTAACCATTGGTTGATTCCCTGGTGCTGAGATAAGGTCAGCATGTTTAAATCAGACGCTTTTTTTACCGTTCGTTGATAAATATCGGCGGTAAAACTTAAGCTGTTGGTTTTGTTTAACTGTTGCAAATACCATAATTTGATGCCTGCAAAATAATCATCAAAATTTTGTTGTGATGCAGGATCATATTTACTTTCTTTTGTTTGTGAAACCGTATAAAATGGCTGTAAATAAACGGTTGAACCATTATTTTGATACTGCAAAACGACATTGAAGGAAAGTTCGCTGTTTGAAAATTCGTAATTTTCTTTTTCTAATATTTTTTGCAATATACCGGTATTGTTAGAGTACAATACTTCGGTTCCTGTTTTGTTGGTTTTATGGTAATTTATTTTTCCGCCAATTTTATAAGAATCTGTCAGGTTAAAAACCTTGATAATGCTTGCAAAGTTCTTTCTTAATTCCAGCCTGTTAATTTCGTAAGAGTTATTGCCAGTACTGGTACTGTTGCCTATAGTAACATCTTTGGTTAAAGTTCCAAACAACGTTCCGGCAGTAACAGTAAATAGATCGTCTGCTGTACCAAAAGTGAAAAGATAGTGGTGCGAAAAATCGCTATAAAAAGCGTTTTCTGTTTTGTTGCTGAAATAAAAATTATAAGTACCCAATCCATTCATCTGATACAAAGCATTTTGGTACACTTCACTTGAGAATTTTATGGTTGATGTTTGAATATAACGGTTGATTCCCGCTGATAATCCAATGTTGTAATTACTGTTCAAATGGTACGTAGCTCCTACTTTTAAATACAAATCCGAAGTAACGTTTTTAGGTCGCGGATCTTGTGTTTTGTAACTCAAATCTGCATTATATGCCACCTCACCGCCTAACGTAAATTTAGTAAAGTTTTTTGCCAACCCGCCGTTAAAACGGTATGTCTGTAAATTCATGGTACCACCCACCGAATCTGCTATAACCATCGAAGCAGTCCGGTCTAAATCAAGCGTGTTGTTCCACTGTACGTTTTTAGTTTGGGTACTGGTATAAGATGCACCACCCCAAAGCGTGGTATTTTTAGTTATTGCTTTATAAGAATTGGTGTATAAACTAAAGGTTTTGTGCGATTTACCTTCTTGCAGCAAATACGTCTCTTTATTTAAATTTTGATAATTTAAACCTATGTTTGAAAAAGAATATGTACTGTAACCCGCCATATTTGCCGGATTACAGTAATATTCACTATTTAAAATTCTAAATTGGGTCAACTGGTTTTCTATGTTTTGATACAGAGAAAGCGAATCTTGTGCCTGGGTGGAAATACCCAGACAGCAAATGATAAACGTTAAAAATTTAGAATAATTGGCTGACATCGTTTGTTATTAATGAACAATTCCGTTTGCAAAGCTTGATGGCGATGATTTGGTAAAATCAACATCAGAGTTGTTGGTGTCTTTATAGATTGGTTTTCCGTTTTCCATTGTGCCTATAGAAATTCTGCGAACTGTTTTGCCAAAACGTTCCGGATCACTGTTTATTGTTCCGCAAGATGTGTAACCGCTGTCAATAGATGCGTGTAACGGGTTGTGTTCCCACGTTGCAGGCACGGCACAGTTTACCCCGTCTAAAATCCAGCTGTTTGGTATTTTATACGCACTTTTTTTAGTGATTGCTCCTGCTGCATTCGGATATTCGTAATCGTATTTGTAATTTGCCAACCAGCTTTCAACGGTTTCGCCTTGAGGAAAACGGGCAATAGCATAACTCTCCAATCCACGGTTGTTCATAAAGAACATATTATAATTCATAGTTGAAAAAATAACCACTGCATCAGGTACATTCGGGTTATCAACCTGACCTAAGGTTGCGTTTTCTAAATTAGGAAATTCATAATCAGCATTTGTTAAATTGTATCCCGGCGTGTTTGCTGCTTTGTGGTCTGCTGCCATATCGGCAATCACGATAAAATCGCCCGGTTCTACCTCTTTCCCTAATTCGGCAGGAATCATTAATACACCATTTACGGCAAAATCGGTTGCTCTGATTTCAGGAGAAATATCATGATTTGACGAAGGTGTTAATTCTGATTTCATAACTAATAAACCACCGGTGTTTAATACTTTGTTGGTATTGTTTGTTAACTTAAAGTATTTTCCTGAATTGTAATTTTTTCCTTCATTAGTCTGTACTCCTGTAAAAAAAACTTCTTCAATAATAAAATCTTCGCTAAACGCTTTAATAGTTAGTTTAATATTTACACTTTGTGTATCTTGGGTTAAGTCAAAAACAGCAGTTCCGGCTACTTCCACTTCTTCGCCTGATGTTAATTTAACCGTTCCGTTTGCTATTGCCGTGTAAGATCCTTTTTTCAAATCCGTTTCAAAAGGTTCTGTCGTAAAATCTTGTGTGGTTACAGCACCGGTATTGGTTTCTTTAAATTCTACCGACATTGTTGTGATGGCTTCAATATTGCTGCCTGTAAAAGTTAAAGTTAATTTACTGGGTGTGTTATCTACTATAGTGTTAACATCGTCGTCGCTGTTACAAGAAACGGTAGTTAAGGTTAAGCCCATTACGGCTAAAAACATAAATAAAAATCGGGTATTCATATATTAAAAATTAAAAGTTAATTCCATTCCAAAATAAGGTTCGTTCCAAAAGTTGCGTTCTACTATTCTACCATTAAATTTATAAGGTGCATAATAACTAAACAGCCTGTTTACAAATAACGATGCTTTTAAATTATTGTATAAACGCTTGGTTGCTTTTAGGTTTGCTACCACATCAAATGTATAATTCGTAGCCATATTATCTGTTACTGATACATTGCGTACCAGCCATTGTTTGTAAAGATCGGTTTTATCAGCCTCTGTAAATTCAAAAATATTTCCGTCTTTATCGTAATAGGCATAAGGCTCGGCGATTCTTTTTGAACGCTCTTTGTCAAAGAACAATGTTCCCTGTAACGATAAAGACAGGTTCATATCCAAAGCAGGCAAATAGGTATCAACAATACAGTTGTAATTTAAACCTGTGTGAATATAACCGTCATCGTTTTTATAGATGCCCACATAAGGAAACGAAATTCCGCCTATTGATTGTGTAGGCTTTTCGTGATAGGGTACCGAGTTTTCATACAGCGTTTTAAACCACGCACCGTTTAAGGTAATGCGGGTATTGATGCTTTTAAATCTAGGCGAATGGTACCCAAACTCAATTCCTTTTTTCAACGTTCTGCTGCCGTTTTGCTGGGTACTGAACCCTAAAAACTGGTATTGCTGTTCGTAAGGCAAATCGTTTATATCGGGATGTTGGGTCATGTTTTCTAAATCCAAACCGCTGGCATCGTACCGGTTGTAATAAAACGTTTGAAAAAACGCTCCGGATCTGAACCCCGATTTCATATCTTCGTTAAAATAGGTTACAAAGAATTGATGTCCTTCATAAGATACATCTAAACGGATTTCTTTTTTTACGTTTTTTGCCGCAACCAAATCGTAATTGGCAACATCTACCACGTACGTCATGTAATTCACATAACGCAAATCGGGGTTGTTGTGGTAAAAGTTTAATTGCTGGAAATTCTTGTATATTAGGTTAGGATACAGCATCATTAGGGTAGGTTGCTTATATAACATTCCGTATCCCACTGTTACATCGGTTTTAAGATCTTTACCGGCTATCTGCATCACAGGTGCATTCCACTGTAAATTAATGCGTGGTTCGGCATATATTTTTTCACCTAATGCATAAGCATCAGGCATTCCTAACATTTTTGAAATACGTGCACCGGCATACAGCATCAAACCGTGGTTTTCAAAATCATATTGCATTCTGTCGCCCACAAAAAAAGCCATGTTCTGGTATGCAGGTACATCACGGTACGCTCTGGGGCGGGTTGCCATTGTGGGGAAAGGCGGTTTTAAAACATCATACATTTGTCCGCGGCCGTTGTTTTTAGAATACTTAAAGTCAAAACCGGCTTCTATATTGTGCGATATGTTTCCGGTAAAAGTCAATGCGTCTGCCGTTAATTTGTACGACATATCCAACGGACGTCCCTCGGTTTTCAGGTAAGAAATATAAGTAAGCTCCGGAAAGTATCCATCGTTTACCCCGGGTTCTGTTGCTATTGATATAGACGTTGGGCCGGAAAGTTGTGTTAACTTGGTTTGTTTTAAATCTTCGTAACCTTGTTTAATGAAGGTGTTTAACTGCAAACGGTTAAAGAATCCGTTTTTAATTTTTAAATCAAAATTATTGGCTAAAGATACATATTGTTTTTTATTCAGATAAGCATCTACCTTTGCATAGCCGCTGTCCGGATCCACCGTTTCATCGTCCATACTAAAGTTATAGTCTAAATTGGTTTGCCATTTTAAATGGTTGTTCCCCACGTTTAACCAGGCAGTAGAACGTACCGAACCCGAAAAACGCTGATAATTTTCGTTGGTGTTACGCGGATCGGCTTTGGCATCTAAATAATCAACACTTGCATTGATGTCCCATTTATCAGAAACCTTAAATCCTTTTGCCAGATAGTACATTTTGCTAAATCCATCTATCTTTAACCGGCTTTGCCATTGCGTTTCGCCCGATTTTCTGTTGATAAGAACCAAGCCTGAAGTTAAATCGCCGTACGAGGCTGTTGGGATCCCGCGAATAATTTCTACATTATCAATATCGTTGGTTGATATGGTACGCATATCTATACCGGTGGTGGTGGTATTGCGTGATGTAACTGTATTTGCTGACCCTACCGTGTGTCTACTATAAGAAGACACCTGCATATCTGCAGCAGAATTCATCAGGTTGCCGTCCATCATAAACTGTACACCTAAAGAACCGGTATTGTAATCACCTGTGGGTTTTTCAAATTCGCGGATTGTAATCGTATTTGTTCCTGTTAAATCAGGGTCTTTTGCTTTACCCCCGGGCAGTAACTCTAATAAATCGGTAAAGCTCGATGGCTGCAGATGTGCCATTGCCTGCCGGTCTATTTTAGATGAAGTGATTAAACCCTTGCTTTCTTTGGCAGTAATCACAATTTCTTCTAGCTGGTTACCGTCAAAATGCAGCAAAATGCTTTCATAGCTGTTTTGCGACAGGTTGATTTCTTTTGAAAACGGTTTGTAATTAACGTGGTTAACCTCTAAGCGATAGACCCCCTTAGGTAAATTTGCAGACATTTTTCCATACGTATTTGTTTGATACGTCTGAGAAAAACCATCCGCATTGGTAAGAATTATAAAAGCGTCGTTAACAGCTGTTTTTAAACTGTCGGAAACTGTCAGATTTAAGGAAAAACCCTGTCCGTAACCCACACAAGTCATTATAAACAAACAAATTACCCAAAAACACTTTGACAATTTAAACATCTAAAAAACGCCTTTTTTTCCGTTGCAAAAGTATTTAAACCATTTAAATTTTCAAAACTTATTTAGACTTATTTTTAATAACCTAAGTACTTAGGTGTCATTCAATTAAAGAATAAAAATTTAAGTGTTTGTTTTTTGTCACGAATTACGCCGATTCATTATCATGCAAGGTTTCAAATACTTTATAGATTTTTCACTGCATTCAGAATGTTCTATTACGTGATCTTTATCAACGAAATCAGTACTTCCATGGCATTTTTAAGGTTCTTGGTATGAGATGCCGACTTCTCGATACACCCCGTTACCCGAAGTGACGGTTTGGTAAGACAGAGAAGCTTTTATAAAGTTGTTGCTACGTTTTGTGTTAACTTTAGCTGTTCTTTTCTTGTTGGCGGTCTGCAGTTGATTTATCTTCAGCTACACCTGCTTTCCAGTAAGAGTACGCGTTGAGTTCATTTGTTGACCACTTACGTTCTTTACGGAAATAATTGCGTAAGGTTTTTACTGTTGAAAACTCTGCTGCTATATAAGCAAATTTAGATTGGGTTGCAGGAATGATTATTTCTTGTGCTTTTTGTGCCAATTGACTACCTTTTTCGGGGTGTTGGTTATGCAGCCAGATGACCTCAACCGCTTCTGGCTTTATTAAATCTTGCTCGTCTTCTGCTGTGGGGACTTCTAATAAAACCTGTCCTTTTGCCGTTTTGGGCAACGCTTCTAAAATACAGCTTAAAACAGGTAATGCGGTGGCGTCACCAATTAAAAAATACCAATCGGCTTGCGGATGTAAAGGTGTATCTTTCAGTTTCATTGCCACACCCAGCTCATCACCTATCTTGGCATGGAGTGCCCAACGAGAAGCGGGTCCGTTTTCGCCATGGTTTACAAAATCTATTATTAAAAGGTTGTTTTCTATATTAATACCGCGGTGGGTATATGTGCGTATATCCGGTCGGACGTTTTCGGCTGGTAAAACCACGTTACCCGTTTCTGTATCGGTTTCCGGAAAATATACTTTTTTTACAGCTACAGGAGGAATAAAAATTTTATTGTTCACGCCAATGACGCAGTCTTTGTAAGGTTGTACATTTCCCTTTAAGGTTATGCGGATCATGTGTGGTGTGGTGTATTCTTTTTTTTCTAATATAAATACGTCTCTATGGATTTTTGGCGGGTTCATAATTTTGATGTTCTGTTTTATATTAAGTGTTTATTTTACCGATGCAACAAGATATGAATTAAAATTCATAGTCTTCTCCTCTGGTTAACTTATAATTGGTATTTTGTTGATGGAATAATGATAAGCCAGATCAATAGAAAAACGGACAAGTGATTTACTCTTGTCCGTTAACCAATATTTATGAAAAAAAATTACAAATCTCTCATCATTCCCGGTGGTCCCATACGCCCGCCGCGGTTACGATTGGAGCTTGCGTTTCCGAATTTGTTGAATTTCCAGGTTAATGAAAACATGACATAGCGTTCTAAAACGGTATTTTCCTGGTCAACAATGGTAGTGGGATTAATGGTACGCGATGTACCAATGTTTTGGTTCAATAAATCGTACACTTTTACTTTGGCTGTTAAGGCTTTGTTTAAGAACGTATAAGATATTGCCGTGTTCCACAAGAAATAATCTTTTTTAAAGCCGTCGGCTATATTGGTATTGTAGGTATAGCTGAAATCATTACCCCATGTAAAATTCTCGGGCCAATAAGTTGTGGTTTGCAGCATTACGTTATGCTTGATATAATCGGTTTTTGCCAATTGAAAATTTTGATATTTGGTGTTGTTTATAGAAACGTTGTATGATGGGGCAATGCTTAACAAGTCGCCATAATCCCAAGAAACATACACGTTGGGTCTAAAGGTTAAACTGTTGGCATCATAAAGGGTTCCGTTGGCATATCCCTTATCTTTAGCATAACTTATATTGGCACCAATACCGTAACGAATGCTGTGTTCGTTAAATTTATACGATTTGTTCCAGTTTGCAAAAAGTCCTGTGGTATATGCTCCTGTAACATTTTGATAGGTTGTGGTACGTTTTCTGTTTTCGTCAAAAGTGGTCGATGTGACAATTTGCGAATCATAGAAACTGGCGTTGGCAAAGACCATCCACCCTGAACGCATCTGGAAATTAAAATTACGGTATCCCAAACGCAACGAATGGTATTTTGCCTGCTCTAAATTTTCGTTACCAATATAGGTTTGCAACGGGTCGTTTAAGCGTTCGTAAGCTAAAATCTGCGTAGCATTGGGGTTAGTTACATTATAATTGTAATTAAAGCTCAGGTTTTTGCTTCGGTCCAATTTATATCTGAAATTTGCACGTACATAAGGCGATACAAATTTTCTATCTACCGAATAATCTGTACCCATATAAGTAGCAGATGCGTTATAGTTTGCAACATTTACACCCGAATTAACAAACCAATCTATTTTATCGGTTTGATAATTAATGCCCACATAAGGGGTATTGGTAACAATATTTGTATGCGTCTGGTTCGACAAGCGATCATTAAAATCGGTAAAACCATTAGTTGTTTCATTGAAATTATAAGTACTTAATAAATCGGTCTGGTTATTGTAATCAAACGTGTACCCCAAATCAATAAATGCCTTATTGTTGATAGGTTGCGAATATTCTGCGGTTACGCTATAATTGTCGGCGGTACTTTTTGATTGTTCTTCCTGATTACGGATATCGTCTTCCTGATTATCCTGATAAAACAACGTAGCCGAATTGGTGTTTCCAATTCCGGTAGTACTGCTGTTATTATTGCTTAACTGCACGCTGATGTTTTTACCGTTATCGTTTAATTTTTTATTAAACTGAATAGAGTTGGTAAACGTGAAACTATCTGCAGACGAGAACGATTTCTCATTACTTTCATTATAAAGATTTCCATCGGCATCCATTGATTGCGAGGTGCTTTGAGAACTGAATTCGTTTTTATTTGCGGTAATTTGCGGATTTACAAACAGTTTGGTGGTTGGGTTTAACTTGTATTCTAAACGCACATTGGCATTATGGTTGGTATTATTGTTTAAACGCTGTGATTGCGATTCGGTAATAAAATCGCCATCGGGCAACAAGTTTACCACACGCGAACGGTTGTTATTTTTATTTTGGGTATCTTTTAAATAATAGCTTGCATTGGTTTCTAAGTCTTTAAAAAACTGGTCTGAATAATTTACACCAACCATGTTGGTACGGATAATTCCGGTGTTGCTTCCAAAACCACCGGGCCCGCCCGAACGACCGCCAAAGCTGAACAACTGGCTACGCCCGCCACCCATATTGTCAAAAAGTTCATCCATTGAAAAACCTTCGGAATTGATGTTGTTAGACGATGCCAGTATCGAAATTTTACGATTACCCTGAAAATAATTCAACAGCCCGCTGCTTTCGTACCGGTTGGCATTATCAACAATGCTACCAATACCTGCATTTAATTTTGCCATTAAACCTTTGTTGTTTTCTTCGTCAATGGTCAGGTTAATACTGGCATCGTCGCTTTTTGCTTTTCTGCCAGAGAATTCTTCTGCTTTGGTTTTATAATCGGTTACCTGTACTTTTTTGATTAAATCGGCTGGCAGGTTTTGCAGGGCTATTGTTCCGTCTGAACTAAAAAACGGTTTTCCGTTGACCAGAATCTGTGTTACTTCTTTGCCGTTCACCGTTATTTTTTTATCGGCATCTATCTCTACACCCGGCAATTCTTTCAATAACGCTTCTACATTGGCATCAGGACGTACTTTAAACGATTTGGCATTGAACTCTAACGTATCGTTTTTCACCCGAATGGGTGTATCAGTCACAATGACAATTTCAGACAACACATCAGAATCGTTTTCCATGGTTAACGTACCCAGATCTTTTGTTTCGGTTATTTTATCAAACGTTTCTACTTTGTCTATAAAACCAAGTAGTGAAAAGGTTAAAAAAGAAGGCTCTTCAACAGCTTTTAAATCCATTGAGAACAAGCCGGCAACATCGGTTGTGGCGTATTGAATTAAGGTAGAATCTTTTGCTTTAGACAAATAAACCGTTAGGTCAGAAACAGGTGCTTTTGTTTCATCGATTACCTTTCCTTTTATCTGTATGTTTTGCGCCGAGCTGCCCAGTGAAATCAGGAACACTAAAAAGGGCACTATCAATAATATCTTTTTCATACTACAAAAGTAAAAAAGCGATGCTTCATAAAAAATTGAAAAATCGCTTTTTAAAGGGGTTTTACCTATTTATTTAAAATAGTTAAGTGGTAGTTTTTGTTTTCTTGCGACGTCCGTACCAGATC
Source organism: Paenimyroides marinum (assembly GCF_900108395.1). Taxonomy (GTDB): domain Bacteria; phylum Bacteroidota; class Bacteroidia; order Flavobacteriales; family Flavobacteriaceae; genus Flavobacterium; species Flavobacterium marinum. Next base: position 13,995 of record NZ_FNXE01000004.1, read on the forward strand.
ATAAATCCGGTAACCGGTAAACTTGCACAAAGCAAACTTACAATGAATGCTATAATTTTGGTAGGTAATCCAAAAATCGCTCCCACGTGGATGTCATAATTAGCGGCAACCATTTTTTCGCCCAGGTTTTTATCTTTTGGATCGTGGGTGTGAAGCAATTCACCTGAGTTCTCATCAAAAATCAAGCTGCTGCTTTTGTGGTACGAATAGGATAGATGTTTTACATATACATCGAAATTTGGATGTTCGTGATCGTCTAAATGGTCGTTTCCTAAATCTATCGAAAACGCATAAGCATTTGGGTATAATGTTTCTACCTTTTGGGCAATTTTATCTAATGTGGTTTCGGTACGCAATTCAATGGGAGCTTTGGTTGTAATGTGCGAAAAATCGGGATACTGCGTTTTTCCGCCCGAAAAAACAACATAAATCATTGCCTGAATAAAAAAGAACGCATAAAAAAGCCCGGTTATTGAGAAAATCAGTGCAAAAACAGAAAAGTAAAACCCTAAAATGTTATGCAGGTCGTAATTTTTGCGTTTCCAGTTTTTAATGTTTTTCCATTTAAACCAAAGGCGTTGTTTGCGTGCCGCCTTGTTCTTGGGCCACCAGAGGATGATACCCGAAATCAACATAAATACAAAAATTAAAACAGGAATTCCGGTTAGCCATTTTCCCCAGGCAGAATTAAGCAGGAAACTCCAGTGAAGCATTTTCACTATATTGAAAAAACCGTTTTTTTCATCGTAAACCTGCAGCACTTTTCCGCTGTACGGATTTACATAGACCGATTTATAAATGGGATATTCGTCAAAATAATGCCACGCCTTCTGATTGTGCTCAAAATAAAAAAACTGATAAGACATCGACCGGTCAACGGGGATATTCACCCAATGTACCGGATATTTTTCTTTGACCTGTTGCTGCACCATTTTTTCTAAGGTACGGATGTTCAGTTTTTCTTTGTTTTGGTAGTCGGGCTCGTTATGATGAATGTATTCTTTTCTGTTAATTCCTTCTATTTCGTCTTTAAAAACATACAATGCTCCGGTAATCGAAATAAAAAACACGATAGAACCAATAAGCAAGCCGAACCAAAGGTGCAGCTTGCCTGTTAATTTTTTAAATTTATTTTCTTTCTTTTTCGTTTTTCTCATTAAAACTTATAATTTAAACCTAATGAAACCGAACGGGCAAATTGTGGACTAACGGTTGACCAACCCGTAAAATATTTTTCATTGGTAAGATTATCTACCTTTAACGTAGCACTGTATTTTTCGGCGTTGTACGAAACAGCAGCATTAAAGACGGTGTAACCCGGTAAAGCAAACGTTCCGGTAGTTAATCTGTTTAATGTTAGTAATTTGCTTGCAGAGTTGGCTCCCAATCCAAGTCCAAAATTCTTTAAAGCACCTTGTTGTACGGTATAATTTGCCCAGAAATTGAATAAATTTTCAGGGCCAGATTCTTCTGTTCTCATACCTAAATACCCCAATGTTGGATCGTCTTTAATTACTTCGTTATCGTTATGGCTGTACCCTGCAATAATATTTAATCCATTGATTGGGCTGCCTAAAACACTAATTTCAAAACCTTTACTTTCTACTTCTCCAGATTGTGTAGCATCTACCCCACTACCCATTACTTTATTTTTTACATTGATGTTGTAATAACTTACCGTTACCGATAAACGTTCTTTAATCAGGCTGGCTTTTGTTCCCACTTCCCATTGGTTGGCTTGTTCCGGATCAAAATAGCGTATTTCTCTACCAATAATATTTTCATCTGCATCGGTAATAGGAATAGCCTCTGGTTGTATGTATTGAAACCCATTCATATAGTTTGCAAATACCGATAATTTATCCTGAATAGGCTGGTAAACCAAGCCGAATTTTGGCGATAAGGTAGTTTTGTCTTTTATTTCTTCGGTTGAATAAGCTGTTGGCTGCCCTGTAAAATGATCTATACGCAAACTTAACATAGCAGATAAATTGGGTAAAAATTCAATAACGTTTGATGCATACGCACTGTAAATCTTTGTTTCGGCACTGAATAAATCCTGTGTAGTTTGTGATAATGCCGCATCAACAGCTGATGTTGTAAGCTGTGTTGCCATTGTATCCGTTTGATCTACCAAAGAAACCGTTCCATATTCTGCATAGCCGGTACCACCTCCAGAAAATTTTCTTTGAAAGTAATCTAATCCCACTACCAATTTATTTTTCATACTTCCAATATTGTAAGTGCCCACAAAGTTTTGTTGGATACCTGTAACATCAGTCTCTGCTTCTCCTTTGGTAATAAATCGTGTAAATTCATCGCCATTAGCGGAATCCCATAAATAATGGTAGTAACCGTTTGTTTTGGCATTGCTTTTTGAAACAATGGTGGTAGATGTCCAGTTATCTGACAGCTGATAAACGGCGTACGCCTGTAAATTAAACGTTGGGTTTTTTATGGTTAAATCGTTTGTGGTATAAGATTTCTTGTAGTTTTGTTCAAACAAATCCATTGAGTGAAAGGAAATCGGACTGTATCTGCTTAAGAAAATCATTGGTGCATTTGCCGATTCTGAACTTTTAATCTCTGTATTGATATAAAAAGTTAAGCGATCGTTTGCTATAAATTTTAACGACGGTGCAAAATAAAGCGATTTGCTGAAACCAGCATCTTGGAACGAATTGCGGTTTTGATACGCTGTATTAATACGTAAAAAGGCTTGTTTGCTTAACGGTGTATTAATATCGGCAGTAACACGGTTTAACCCATAAGATCCGTTAACGTAGCCCATTTCTCCGCCAAAAGCTTCATACGGTTTTTTTGTTGTTACGTTGATTAAACCGCCGTAAGACACAATGTTTCCCCCGTACATTGTTCCCGATGGACCTTTGATAACTTCAATGCTTTCCACGTTTGCAGGATCTAAAGTTCCGTTAGAAAAACTTGGCATTCCGTTTAACAATGTTGGTTGTGTAGAAAAACCGCGCATAGAATAATACTCACCTCCGTCGCTTCCACGACCTGTAGATTCCCATAAGCGGAACACCCCGGTTGCATTTTTCAGTGCATCATTAAAATTGGTAATTACCTGCTCTTTGATGGCTTTATTGCTGATAACATTGTAAACCTGTGGGTTTTCGATATCTTTTAAAGGCATTTTGTTAGCAGCATTTACATTTTTTGAAAAATAAGCATCGATAACAAGCTCTTCTAATTTGTTTGATTGTATTGAATCGGTTTCCTGAGCGTTTGTTTGAGCTACAAGAAGCACAGTAGGTAAAAAGATTAGTAATTTTTTCATTGTTAAAAAATTTCGACAAAATTACACTATACTTATTTAAATCAAATAAAAATAGATGATTTTTTTATGTTTTTTTTAAGAATGAGAAGTGGTTTGTTGCAACCCGTATGCTACTGCTTCTTTCAGCGTGTTTAGATGAATGTCTGATATGGTTTTAAATTTAATACAATAACCTGTTACAGTTGCTTTGCCTATGGTTTCTTTGAAAAATTGCGATAAATATTTTTTATCTGTAAGTCCCATGATGTAAACCGAAATACCTGTAGAGTTACTACTGATCCCGATTTGATAAAATGCTTTACTTGATCCACTTTTATAATTGATTATAAATTCGCCATAACCAATGGAAGGATTTGCGATTACTTTTCCCTTTTCGTCTTTACCGTCTAAAAACCATAATTTGCCATTGGGTATTATTTCTAACATAAACTGATGAAGTTGCCGCATATCACTGCGCTTAGCTTCGTTTAATCCGTCAATATATGTTTTAATTTGTTCATGTGTATCCATAACAAAAAGTTAAGTTGTTTCAAATCTAATACAAAAAAAGGAAAGACCTGAATCTTTCCTAATGTATCTATTATTTCTGGCGGAAGTAAATATCAATGGGCACGCCTTCAAAATTATAAATCTCACGCAATTTGTTTTCTACAAAACGTTTATACGGATCTTTGATATACTGCGGCAGGTTCGCAAAAAACACAAACTGCGGAATAGCGGTTGGCAACTGCATACAGTATTTAATTTTGATGTATTTACCCTTAATTGCCGGCGGCGGATTATTTTCGATAATCGGTAACATGGTTTCGTTAAATTTTGATGTAGCAATGCGTTGCTTGCGGTTTTCGTACACCTGTACGGCTGCTTCTAAAGCCTTTAGCAAACGCTGTTTAGTCAATGCTGATACAAACAAAATGGGAACATCGGTAAACGGTGCAATTTCTTCACGGACTTTGTTTTCATAATCGCGGGCGGTCATGGTGCTTTTTTCAACCAAATCCCACTTGTTGATTAAAATGACAATTCCCTTGCGGTTTTTTTCTGCCAGCCAAAAAATGTTTTGATCCTGACCTTCAAATCCGCGGGTTGCATCAATAACCAAAATACATACATCGGCGTGTTCAATGGCACGAACCGAACGCATGACTGAATAAAACTCTAAATCTTCTTTAACTTTCGCTTTTCTGCGAATTCCGGCAGTGTCAACCAAATTGAATTCAAAACCAAAACGGTTGTATTTGGTATCAATGGCATCGCGGGTGGTTCCGGCAATATCGGTTACCACAAAACGATCTTCGCCAATCAACGCATTGATAAAGCTCGATTTTCCTGCATTTGGTCTTCCAACAACTGCAAAGCGCGGCAATTCGTCCTGTACTTCTTCAATTTCAGGTAGTTCAGGTAAAATTTCAACAATTTTATCCAACACCTCGCCTGTTCCTGAACCGCTCATTCCCGACATGGTTACGTATTCGCCCAAACCTAAATTGTAAAACTCAAAGGCGTCTTGTTCGCGTTTGGCGTTATCTACCTTGTTAACCACCAAAAGAACAGGTTTGGTTACTTTGCGAAGCAGTTTGGCAACTTCATCATCCATTGGCGTAATTCCTTCTTCCACATCCACCAAAAAAACAATGGCATCGGCTTCATCTATTGCCAATTCTACCTGTTTGCGGATTTCTCCTTCAAAAATATCGTCTGATCCTTTGATGTACCCACCGGTATCAATTACAGAAAATTCTTTTCCGTTCCATTCCGATTTACCATAGTTACGGTCACGGGTTACACCGCTTACCGAATCTACAATGGCTTCGCGTCTTTGAATCAGTCGGTTAAAAAAGGTAGATTTTCCTACGTTTGGTCTACCCACAATTGCTACAATGTTGCTCATTTTTTGTTGCTTTAGGCTTTAAGCAGTAAGCTATAAACCCATTTTTGTTATTATATATCTTTTAAGCTGATAGCTTATGCGAATTACTTGTTGTTATAACCAAAACGTCTCAATTGATACGTGTTGTTTCTCCAATCTTTGTTTACTTTTACAAAAAGTTCAATGTGTACCTGTTTGCCAAAAAACTTTTCCATCTCGACACGTGATTCCATTCCCACCTTTTTCAGTGCAGATCCTTTGTGACCAATGATGATTCCTTTTTGACTGTCACGTTCTACCATGATGACCGCCTTAATGTGAATGATGTCATCGGATTCTATAAATTCCTCCGTTTCGATCTCAACCGAATACGGAATTTCTTTCTGATAATTCAAAAGGATTTTTTCGCGGATGATTTCGTTCACAAAGAAACGCTCGGGCTTGTCGGTCAACGCATCTTTTGGAAAATAAGGTGGTGATTGTGGCAACAATTCTAAAATACGGTTAAAAACGGTATCCACATTAAAATTGTTTAATGCCGATAACGGATAAATTTCAGCATTTGGCACTTTTTCTTTCCACAAAGCCACTTGTTCTTCCAGATGTTCCTGATTTGACTTATCGATCTTATTCAACAACAATAAAACCGGAACTTTGGCATGGGTTATCTTTTTAAAAAAGGCTTCGTCTTTTAACTCGCGTTCGCCAACTTCTACCATGTACAGCAAAACATCGGCATCTTCAAACGCCGATTTTACAAAATCCATCATAGAAGTCTGTAACTCGTAAGCAGGCTTGATGATTCCCGGAGTATCCGAAAAAACCATCTGAAAATCGTCACCGTTCACGATACCGAAAATGCGGTGGCGCGTGGTTTGTGCTTTCGATGTGATTATAGATAAACGCTCACCCACAAAAGCATTCATTAAGGTGGACTTTCCTACGTTTGGATTTCCTATAATATTTATAAAACCGGCTTTGTGCGACATAATTTCTTTAATAATTTGCAAAGTTAACGAATAATAGCGAAACACACTAAATTTTATAATTTTCTGTAAAAAGTTTGGGTATTCCAAAAAGTAGCCTTACATTTGCACCACAATAACGCGGGATAGAGCAGTAGGTAGCTCGTTGGGCTCATAACCCAAAGGTCACTGGTTCGAGTCCAGTTCCCGCTACTAAGAGAGAATCAAGAAATTGGTTCTCTTTTTTTGTATAATGGCATCAAATACATTATAACTTTTTTTCCAGCACACTTCCAATCTAATAATCAAAATCTTTAGTATTTCATCTTTTTTTGTACTTTAGTAACACAAACTTTCATACTGCTTCCTTATGACAAAAACATATACCAAATCATATTATGATATCTCTAAAAAGCTTAAACCTTTTTCTTTCAACGAAAGAACGGTTTATTATATAAGTAATGGAAAAACTATTTTACCCAAAATATATGATTTGAATCTTCTTAAATCAAATTTGGCAAAAAACGGTTTTGATTTTATACATTTTTCTCATAACACTGAAGATGTATTTAATTTACTTACCTTGTACAAATATTATAATCCAAAATTTGATATAAGTAAGGAGCTTCCTTCTGACAATAACTATTTCAAATATTTATTACAACTTTTTGAAATAGAAGATAATATTAATGACATTTTCGTATATACTCATTATGGAGAGCTCGTAATAATAACATTTAGTGTTATTTATGACGGAATAATTGGTTTTGAGGATTTAGATACTTTTTTATTCAATTTTCCTACAGAATCAACCCGTTTAGAGGAAGGTGCTTTTCATTCTAGATATAGCTTTTCGGATGGAAATGAAAATGAGCGAGACATTCCATTTGAAGAGAATATCCAGAAAATAGTGGATGAAATAAAAGAACAACTTGAAGGTTTAAAAAAAACAGGACAGTTTTTAGCGATTCTTCCGTTTATTCAACATCATATTAATGAAATAAAAGAAACAAAGGATAAAGTAAGTCGGTTATACATAGATGAAGATTACAGAATTTTTCTACCTGACTACAATAATATTGAAATTAAATTAAGTCATCTTACCAAAGCATTATATTTTTGGTTTTTATTAGTTGACCAAGTTGACTTAAGCGATTTAAAAGATTTTGAAGCTGATTTACTCATTATTTACAAACATATTTCTTACCAAGAAAATCACGAGAAAATGGCTAAATCAATTTCAGACTTGGTTGAGAATAGCAATGATGAAATATATGTTCATTTTTCAAGAATAAAGTCAGCATTTTGTAAAAGTATTGATAAAAGTATCGTAAAAAAATATTACATACTTGGAGACAGAAACAAACCTAAAAGGATACAGCTTGACAGGTCTTTGACCAACATTAAGGATTTTATTAATAAATGGTTTCCAAACGATGAACGATTTTCTTCTTGGTTTCAGCCCTCTCCTACTACAAAAACTTTAGAAGAAATGAGTGATGAAGACCTTTATAATTTATTATAGGTTTGCAAGGTTGCAACTGTTATCTTACAGTTTGGATATTTTTTAAATTTGTCGGGAAATAACAATTAAATAATTTAACTTATGAAAAAACACAAAGTGAACGATATTGTTACGTTAAGAGTATCAGGCAAAAAAGCACTTATTGTAGCTACTAAATCAGAACCATATACTTCCCCTGTATGTAGGCAAGATTATTATCCCGAAGAAGGTTATGACTATATAATTTTACACGAAAGTAAAGAGGGAAATTTTGAAGGAAGAGATTCTATTTGTAAACACGATATTTTCGTAACAGCAGAGCTATGACAGAATTTATAGATTCAATATTTACAGTCTTATTATACTTCCTGGGAGTAGTGATAAAAATTTTCATAATATACATCATATTTAAACTAATTGTGTATAGAATAAATGAAAACCGTGAAAAAGAAAACAGAAAAAAATAATATATATTATAGATAATTAAAAGTTAGACGTTGAATATGTATTTTGGGTTAGTATATTTTTAATAATATTAATTTAAAAATAGTATGAAAAGATTATTTCAAATAGCTATAGATTTGAATATTTCAGTTGAAAGATTGATTTTAGATCTACAGAAGGTTAGCGATAAAACTTTTAATCGCAATACAAAACTCAATGATTATGAAATTAGTTTTTTAAGTGAACAGTATAATAAAAGTAAAGAAGTGAAAGCAGAAGTAGAAAAAAGAAAAAAGACGTTCGGTTATGATATTGATGAAAACTTTATTTTCACAGATAAAGAGATTGATGAATTTACCGACCTATACGAGCATTATTCTCAATTAATTAAAGAAATTACGGAGTTAATTAATAAAGAAAATAAGTATTGGGCTTTGGATAATTATGAGATAAATGCTCTTTTAAAACTAAAATATAAGATGGTTTCTGAAATACAAAAAGAAATGGAAAATGAAAGATGTGTAAATAACAAATTTGTAAATAATCATTTAGACGATAGTTTTAAATGGGGAGGTTTAAGTGGAGAAGAAGCTCATATTGGACTCTCGAACACAGATTAAAAACAGAGCTATATGAAAAAACAAGCATTGAAAATGCTATTTCATAAAATCTATTCAGAAACTGATATTATATGCGATGGATACCATTTTAGCAAAATTTCAAGATATATTTCAGATTATAATTTATCAGAAAATGAGGTGGAAAAAGTATTCAATATCATTAAGAAAAATAAAATCTTTTTTGACGAGGAAATAAAAAAGAAGAAAGGTAATGGAAACCTTGCTTTTTATTTTAGAATTTATTGTGATGTTGTTTATGAGAATAAAGAGAATAATTATATTGACTCCCAAAAGTTGATTGATGCAATCAATAATGATAACAATTCTGATGTTCCTAATAAGATTTCAAAGACAAATAAAAACATTAAATATGTTGTATTACTTATTTTCTTAGTTGCATTCTTTTTATATCAAATCCTGAAATAAAAACTAAAAAGACCTTAATGTACAACAATAAACTATACCTTATTATTAGAGCTTTCCAAAAAATGGATATTTGGTTATTAAATGATTTATTGCCAGACACCATCTATCAAGGTGCTACAAAATCTAAATTTTTAGAAAAAATAGAAAAGGCTTTCATAGCCTTAAAAAAGGAAGGAGACACTTCTTTGGAATCTTTTGAAGGAATTAGTCATTCAGAGAAAGATTCCTGGAACCGTACAGGCTTTTCTTTTGTAGGAAACCATAGCCGTAAACATATTGACTTTATCTTTGAAGGGACTGCATTTGATGAAATAACAAATATTTATAATTGTAACGATTTGGAGCTTTTTGATAAAACAGTTCGAAGAAAACAGCAAATACCTATTGATATTTTACATCAAGAGAGAGCAAACTACAAAAGGTACAAGAAGTATCATACTTATGACGAAAGATATATATCGGCTATTAATGAATTGCTTCAATATAAAGAAACAATAATTGGCGTTGAAATATATGCACAATGGTTAGAAAAACATCAACAACTTTATAATAGAACTCTGCCAAATAGAAAAGTTGGATTATTTAAATTAATAGTTGATGCTCTTGATAAAAAAGGTAAAGATGCTAATCCTCAAGAAACTTCTATCTCAGATAATTTTTATTGGATGTATCGTCACATAAAAGAAGTGTATGAAGATTACTATCTTCCTAAACACAAGGATGCAAAAAAAGCCATAGAAGAATATAATGAACTAAACTTAGCTGACGAAAATGATTTGTTGAAATGGCTTGTTAAATATGAAGAAACATACAATAAGCTTGGTTTCTTTATGGATTTATATTTAGAAGACGATGATACTGAATTTTTTGAAATTCATAACGTCAGATTAAAAACGTCAGATTTTGAATATATCATTAAATTATGCCATTTATCTACAGAACACTATTATGATATGCTTGACAAATATACCACTTCTAAAAACGGTGATTTATATGATTTTGAACAAAAATTTATCCAGTCCGTCAGAGAAAAGCATATACTTGACAGCAAAAACAAATATTTAAACTATTTACAACAGTATGAGAATCTATTCCGAAATAAACCTAAGATTAAAGATGAAGAAGAATTTGTGAAATACCTTAAAAACACAAACAATGATGATTTTTTACATAAATATATAAGGGAATACTGTGAAGAAGAGTTTAAACAACATAACAAAGAATATAATGAAATGTCGCACAATTTTTCATCATTAACTTATCACTTAAAACAAAGAGGCATTATCCTCTAAAAACGAACCAATATTTTTATCTAAACCACTTTCAGAGTGGTTTTTTTATTCTCACAAATCAACCAATTATGGAAACAGATATTTTACCTTTTCGTTTAGGAATGCAATATGAAAACTGGGAATTTGATTTAAAACCAATTGATAGTAGAATTAAAGGTTACGACAGCTATATTTATATCAAAGAAATTACAATATTCGGTATTAAACCCAGAAAAATAGAATTGATATTTTATTGGGAACTCCTGGTAACAATTATTTTAGATTTTAATAATTCCGATTTACCAGGAGTTCAGAAACTATCTCTGATAGGATATAAACAAGTAAATCATTATTTTTATAAATCAGATATAAAGATTAATTCTCAGATTTATCATTCTCTATTATGTTAGCAGTTTTAAATTGGAGGCTCATAATTCGGCATACCCTAGATATTTTAAGAGGCTCACTTTTATATTTTTATGCAAAAAAGTTTTGGTAATCCAAAAAGTAGCCTTACATTTGCACCACAATATCGCGGGATAGAGCAGTAGGTAGCTCGTTGGGCTCATAACCCAAAGGTCACTGGTTCGAGTCCAGTTCCCGCTACTAAGAGAGAATCAAGAAATTGATTCTCTTTTTTGTTTATACTTAAATTTATTTTACAAAAGTTGTAAAAAACAGAATCTGTTTTTTATTAATATGGTTACAACCAAAATTGCAGAGAGGAAGGGATTCGAACCCTCGATGCAGTTACCCACATACAAACTTTCCAGGCTTGCTCCTTCAACCACTCGGACACCTCTCTGTTTAGGTTTGCAAATTTACAGTAAAAAATTGTTTTAGCAAAGAACGTAAAGCCTCAACCTTTATACCGGTGTTTTTAATTCTCTTTTTCAGTATTTACTAATTTATTTAACAGCCCCTGTATAACTTTGTTATAATACATTTTACCAAATTCTTCCTCTCCATATAATTTACTAAAATAATCTTCCTTTCTTTCAATATCTTCTTTTTGATCATTGATCAATTTATAAGTTGATACAAAATTATCATGTAATGTTATAGCTTCTTCTTTTGAAGCAAATAAAGTACTTTTCAAATTCTCCTCAATCCACAGTACGAAAGGTTCATGAACTTTATCGTTATATTGAACTTTTAACTTATCAAAAAATGCCTTCCGTGCTTTTCTATGAGCATTATAATTTTCAGATGTATAAAATGCAATTGCTTCTTTTTCAAAATCGGCATAAGCAGGCATTTCTTTAGTTGTTTCCATATTATTTGTTTTTATCTCTGGCATTGCAACTGCAACAGTAAAATCAAAAGGTAACATATCAGCGGTTTTTAAATCGCCAAAAAATCCGCCAAATAACACATCAGTTGGTTTTAACAGTTGTCCGCTAGTTGAAACCTGTGTACATTCTTGTTGAAAATACATAATAGACTGCTCTTTTGTTTTCATGTTTAGAATGGTAAAGGGCACTTCGGTTTCTTTATACCCGGTAATTTTATTGGCATCAATTACACCGTTTACAAAAACGTTTTTATCAATTACAGGTGTTTTACGAACCGGCTTTTGTATTACGCACAAAGTTGCCGTAGTTCCCTGATTGCTAATTTTAAAATATGCTAACGGATCTACTTTCCAACCATTTACTGCCAAGATAAAATCTTCTGATTCTAAATTATTTACTACTAAATTTTTAAAAAAAGCTGCAGAAGATTTTTTATAAGTTTCTTCCCGATTTTTAATGATCTTATTTTTTGGCTTTGATGTTTCGATAAACTGCGAATAGCCCCAATAAAAACTATTTACATAATTTTCAGGATCTAACGTTTGATAATTGAACTGCACCTGAAAAGTTTCTAAATAGAACTTTAGCTGATAACCTAAGTTTTCATTATTGATAACAATTGGTTTATCTGAATATGCAGAAAACTGGTTGGTTTTTGTATCGTAATAAAACACTAAATCGTCTTCGTTTAAGATTTTTGCCCGCTTGCCGTTTTTGGTGTTTCCGATGAAAAAGTAACGAAAAGCCTGAAGCATTTGTTTCCTTGTAAAAACATTTTTGTCAATGATCAACTCTTCTAAGACGTTATCTTCCGGCATTAACTGAATTTTTAAAAACCCCGCAGACGGATTAGCATCAATAAAATAATCATATCCAACAACACTTACTATGAGTGCGTTTTTATTATTTAAAGGTATTTTTATGTCAAATGTTCCGTCGGGCTTTGTTACGGTTGCTGTTGTGGTGTTATCAAAAAAAACAGCGGCCGATTCTAATGGCTTGCCCGTGGTTTTATCTGTAACAATTCCCTGAATGTTTTGTGCCGTTGCATATATGCCACATAAACAAATGAGCAAAAGGTAAGAAAACTTCATATTTATTCTTTTGATTTTTAAAGATATAAAAAAAGATGCCTTGTTGGGCATCTTAAAAATATATCGTTAGATTATATTGTTTTAAATGATTATTACGAAATTTATACCAAGTAGAATATAATTAATAGCTCGTCAGTTCGAGCTTGCCAAGAACCTTTAATTCAATGACTTCTCGATAAGCTTCACTTTGTTACGCTACTCGGAGAGACGAGTCTAAACATCTTTTGGTGTAAAGTTAGTAACTGTCAATTTATTTCTTAACAAATTTCATTATACCGGTACCCTTTTCAGTTTGAACCTCTAAAAGATACACTCCTGCATTTAAAGCACTAACGTTAACGGTTGGCTGAGTATTTGTCTGCAATACTTTTTGACCCGATAAATTATAAACGATTACATTGTTAATGTTCTCTGTTGTATCAATATTCAACACATCTGAAGTTGGATTAGGATACACATTTACTTTTATTTGGTTAAACGATTTTGTTGATAACGATGCGGTTATATCCTGAGGGATAAACGGTCTTCGTGTACCAAAACTTAAACCCAACCAAGCGTTATTATCTAAAGTAACTAAAGATAAATCGCTTTCTGTTTTCCAGTTTGAAAGATCTGTTCCTGAATAAGTACTCCACTGAGTAGTTCCCGCTGCTGTTTCTGTACGTGATCCAATGGTTACAGAAGCAATATCTGTACCGCTCATTACGTAATCAAAACCTCCGTTTATTTCAGTCGCTATTAAATCCAAAGCGTCTTCTGCGGAAATTGTTCCGTTGTATTTAATTCCAAAAGCATACGAATCGGCGATAGTAGCTGTGTCTGTTCCAAAATCAATAACAATCACGCTTTGATTAGATCCTGTTCCCAACCACGTAATGATATCTGCAGCATCATACCATTGAGAGCTATAAGCAGGAATGGGCGTTGCGGGAGCTTGCGATGTAGGGTTGCTAAAACCATAAGAAACACCATACCAACGTCCATTTGTCAAAGCTTCCGAAATTCCTCCATTCATTGTAAATGCTTGGGCAGAAATACCTGACCAAGTACTCCACCAATCACTTCCGCCAATACTGGTATGAGAATTAAAGGTAACATGATTTAAGAAACCGGCTCCTGATACAGGATCAATTGAAAAATTAGGTTCTGCACTGGCAATAGCTGCCATCATTCCTCCAAAAGTTTCACCGTTTCCTGTATTAAAACGATACCCCCATGCGTACGAGCGATCGTCTGTTCCATCTTTAAAATCAACAACCAAATAGGCAGTTTCAGTACCTGATCCTACATAGTATTTAACATCATTTGCGGTAAATTGGGCAAAAATAAATTTCGTAAAAAACAATAAGAACACTAAAGTAATTCTCTTCATAATATAAAAAATTTAAAGTTTTGTTCCCGAAACTTATGGGAATAGAATTATGAAAAGATTTTTGAAGAATCCTTTTATCACTTTTATTCCCGAAAGTTAAAAAACGATTAGGCAGGTCTCCTGGCTTGCATCTTATTATTAAGTCTTCCCGAAAAAAATTCAGTGACGTTTTAGTTTACAATAAGTTTAATAGCATACAGTTGCGGGTACAGCTCAAGATTCGATGATATCTTACTTGATTCCCTATTAAAGAACTCAATGTTCTACCATAATCGGCACAAAGATACGGAATATATATCTTATATTCAGACAAAAAAGATGCCTTGTTGGCATCTTTTTTACTTATTCTACTACAAATTCTACGTTTTCGATAACAGAACTTGACGGTGCTTTAAAAGCCAGTTTTACTTTTGTTTGTTTGTCGGAATGATCTATTTTCAAGGTTCCTTCGGTAATTTTAAAATATCCTGCTTCGCCTTTGCAATAACAATGCTTGCCATAAACAAGTTTTACCTGGTCTAATTCGGCGTCTTTATACTGCTTTTTAAATGCTTCTACAGGAATTTCCATAAACAATTCTTCTTTATAAAAATCATCTGCGTGATTTCCTTCTGCTTTGTTTCTGTCAAAACTGTATTCTACCAGAACTTTTTCGGGATCAAAATGAGTTTGCGGATACAATTCGTTAAATCCGTTTAAATTTAATCCTTTTTCAAATTCGCGTGTTGCAGTTACCTTTCCGTTTTCAGGTGCAACCGAAATCATTGTTACTTTTTTTCCAAGCCAGTTGGTAGATTCAACCCCTTTTGTAGTTGAACAACTAATTGCTACAGCCGAGAAAGCCAATAGCGCAATCATTTTTTTCATATGTAAATATCTATTATTTATCTTCTTATCGGTCATACGGAATCACTTTATTTTCATCGGTGTTTGTTGAAAACAAACAAGCTATTAGCAGCGATTTTATATATTTATTTACCGTTATAATTATTCATTGCATGGTTTAAACCTGCCAGGGCAAATTCTTTCACCGCATCAGAAACTACCTGTAAGCGTTCTTTTAGGGCGGTGGATTCCTCGTCTGTCCAGTTGCCCAAAACGTAGTCTATCTGTTGTCCTTTTTTAAACTGATCGGATATTCCAAAGCGTAAACGCGGATATTCGGCACTGTTTAAAACTAACTGAATATTCTTTAACCCGTTATGCCCGCCGTCTGACCCTTTGCCTTTTATGCGTACGGTTCCAAATGGTAAATTTAAATCATCTGTAATAATTAACACATTTTCTTTGGTAATTTTTTCTTTATCCATCCAATATTGTACGGCTTTGCCCGATAAATTCATATAGGTATTGGGTTTTAACAGCAATAATATTTTGTTTTTCACCTTGATTTCGGTCAAAGCTCCCAATTTTACGGTTTCAAAAGTTGCTCCGGATTCATTCGCCATAAAATCAACGGCCTTAAAACCAATATTGTGTCGCGTATTGACATATTCGGCACCAATGTTGCCCAACCCTACAATTAAATATTTTTTCATAACCTGGGAGTTTGCTTGTGTATGCGGTTTTAAAAACCACTTTGTAAAAAAATTCATTGCAAATGTATTAACTAATAGGTAATTTAGAACGAAAAAAATGCAAGTTATGGAAAACTTACATACAATCTGGGAGTTTATTGTAGAATGGTATTGGATTCCTTTAGCACTGATAAATACCACCGCTTTCATTACCATTTTGGTAGAAAACGGCAAGCCCGAAAAAACCATTGCCTGGTTAATGGTTATTGTTTTTTTGCCGTTTGCAGGTGTTGTTTTGTACTACTTTTTTGGTCAGAAATTTCAAAAAGAAAAATATTTTAAAAAATTAGATTATCGGTACAGACAAAAATTAGAAGAACGCTGGATTGATTTAGAACCTTTCATTACCAAAGAAATTCAGCTAACCGATAGTTACGATTCTCATTTAAACGATGCTTTTGAGTATCTGGTTAATACCCGTAATGCCATTCCTACATCAAATAACAATGCACAACTTTTAATTAACGGTGAAGAAAAATTTAAGCATTTGCTTACCGATCTTAAAAATGCACAACACCACATTCATTTAGAATATTACATTTTTGATGAAGACACTATTGGCTCACAAATTTTGGATCTTTTGGTTGAAAAAGCACAACAAAATGTTGAAGTCCGATTGATTATTGATGATTTTGGTTCTTCAAAGTTAGCAAAACGTCAAAAATACTACGAGAAAAAAGGCATACAGTTTGAGGTTTTCCTGCCGGTTCGTTTCTCTTCGCTGGCAAACAGCAATTACCGCAACCACCGAAAAATTATTGTGATAGATGGTACAGTTGGTTATGTGGGCGGAATCAATATTTCTGACAAATACATCAATCCCAACAAATTTAATTTGTACTGGCGCGATACATCTGTAAGGTTTGAAGGCGATTCTGTTAAAATGCTTCAGGCACAATTTTGGCTGCATTGGCAAAGTATTTCGGAAAGATCGTTTTCCCTGAATTTAAAATACTTACCCGAAATTCAAACAGTTTTTCCCGATAAATTACCGGTTACGTTTGCTTTTTCATCACCTGGAAACACACCACCGTATGTTATGGAATCAATGATTCTAAGTATTTCGGCGGCTCAAAAAAGCATTCAACTGTGTACACCTTATTTTATCCCGACTGACTCGTTTAAAACTGCTGTGCTTACTGCTGTGTCAAAAGGAGTTGATGTGTCGCTAATGATTGCTGCTGAAGGCGATTCGGCGGTGGTTCAGGCGGCTTCGTTATCGTTTTTAAAACCGTTTGTACAACGCGGAATGAAGGTTTTTTTGTACGAAAAAGGATTTATACACGCCAAAACCATTTGCATTGACGGATTGCTCAGCTATGTGGGTACCACCAATTTAGATTCAAGAAGTTTTTTAATCAACTTTGAATTATCGGCTGTAATTTTAGACAAAAATATTGCCCAACAGTTAACGGAACAATTTAAAGAAGACGTTTTATCAAGCAGGCTTTTTACTGCTGAAACCTGGCAAAACAAAAAATGGTACTATAAGGCATTTGCTTCAATTTGCAGACTGTTGGCGCCGTTGTTATAAAACCTTAGCAATCCTTATTCCGGCAATTTGTTCCATACCCGTGGGTTTGTTTACGTGGTCGTATTTTGTACTTTTATTAATATCGATCGTTGTTGAAGGAAGAATTTTAACCCATAAGGAAATCTCATCGCCTTGTTGTAATTGGATTTCTTTTGGAGGAATCATTAATCCGGCCGCCACATCAAAATTACCGTAACTGTATTTAAACACGGTTGTTCCGATTACTTGTTCAGTAGGCTGGTTATGGTTTTTCATCACGTACAACTCAATGTGAATACTGTCTTTAGACGAGCTGCCCATTACTCCCGGATTGATGTTTGCAAAAGCTGAAACTTCAAAAATACCTGAAGAGGAAACGGTAATCCGTTCATTTAAAAACTGTCCGATTTTATTGTACACCATATCCACATCTCTGAATTTAATTTGTTGTGGAACCAAAGGCTTATTTTCTAAATGAATGCTGCGTAAACTACGGATATATAACGAAGGTTCCTGAGCAAACCCGTGTACGCAAATCAATAAAAAAACAAGGCTAAAAATATTTTTGATACGCATCTTCTTCACTTATTAATGTTATATTCATGGAAAACGAGGTACAGTTCTTATTCTTTTTTTCGCAACCAAGCACACAACCTAAAAGCACGTTACCTATTAAGCCGGAATTAACCGCAGGTGCAATGGCCACTCCTTTTTGCAAATAAACAATAGTGGGATATACTTCTATCCGTGAAAACATATCCTGGTTATCCTTATCAAATGATTTGCGGGTTGCAGCTACATACTGTTCATTGTTATCGGAAATCTGAACAATACCAAAATTTACGCCACCTCTATTAAATTTTATTACACTTGTACTGGGATTAAAATTGAAAGACGCAGATATTTCGTAAAATCCGTTTTCTGGTATGACAAGCTTTTGGGTTTTTTCATCTATCTCAAACAAATCATTTTTTACAATGTCCTGCTTATCCATTTTTACGTAATGGAACGTTTTATGCATTCCCACACGAAGGTTAAATGTTTGCTGCTTATTGGTTTTGTACTGAAATGACTGCTGTGCAAAGCCGGTGAATGAAAACACAATAAAAAATAAAAAAACTATATTTTTCATTTTTTTTCTTTCAAAGATACAAAACAGAAAAAGGTTGCCAAAATTTTGGCAACCTTTAAGAGAATTTCTGTAATTAAAAGCTATTACTCTACACCACCACCAGTTGCCTTGTATAACTGAATGTTTGCATTCCATAAGTTGTATTGCGTGGTAATAATATTTAACTGTGCATTTAATTCGCTCTCAGTAGCTGTCAACACTTCTAAGTAACTTGCCAAACCATTGTTTAGCAATTCTTGAGAATAGTTAACTGCTGTGGTATAAGCTTCGGCTTCTTTTTGTTTTAAAACCAATTTCTTTTCGTTGGTATCAATGGCATATAACGCATCCGAAATTTCTTTGCTTGCGTTTAACACGGTTTGCTTGTAGTTTACAAAAGCCTTTTCTTGATTTGATAGACTGATTTCATACTGGGTTTTAATCTGTCTGCCGTTTAAAATAGGCTGTGCAATACCGGCTACAATACTTGCAAAAAACGACGTTGGATCAAACAATTTTTCAAAATCTACCGATTGCAAACCACCGCTTGCCGTTAGTTTTAATGTAGGATAAAAACTGGCTTTGGCAACATTGGTTAACTCAAAAGCATTTCTAAAGCCCAATTCAGCCGCCAGTACATCGGGTCTGTTGTTTAGTGTTTCAATTGAAATTCCTTCCTCTGTATTAATGTTCAACTGCATGGTATCAAACGATGAACGTTCTATAGTATGCGGAAACATTCCCTGTAAAATACTCAACGAATTTTCCTGAACCTTGATGTTGTTTTCTATATCCAATAATAAAGCCTGAGCATTCAACATTTGTGCTTCGGTTTGTTTAACGGCTACTTCGGTTACTCTGCCGGCATCTTTCAATGCTTTGTTGGTTTCCAAACTTTTTGAACGGTTTTCAATCGTTTTTAAAGCTACTTGTTTCTGGGCATCTAACGCCAATAAATTGTAATAACCCGATGCCACCATAGCTACCAGCTGTGTTTTTACTGCTTGATGCGCCGCTACGGTTTGTAAATAAGTAGCTTCGGCTGCTGCTTTTTTACTGGTGATTTTACCCCAGATATCGGCTTCCCAACCTAAACTTCCGGTAATATCAAACTGGTCTAATCGCTGGCGTTGACCAAGGATACGACCAAACTGTGTATTTATGGAGTTGACCGAATGTGTATAATTGACACCCACATTAAAGGTGGGTAAATACCCTGCCCTGCCCTGTGCAAGATAAGATTGTGCCTGATTGATGTTTTCAATTGCCGAGCGAATATCCAGATTATTATCTAACGCTGTTTGGATATGTTGTTGTAAAAACGAGTCGGTAAAAACCTGCCGCCACGGCATAACACTTTGCACAGCACTGTCTTTTAAAACATCGGTAGTGTTAAACGATGCGTTGTCCCAAACCTGTGGTTTTTGGTAATCTTTTGTAGCAATACACGACTGCAACGAAACTGCCGCTATTGCTACAAAAGTTATTTTATATATTGATTTCATATTTATTCTTCTATTGCTTTTTGATCAAATTTCATAGGTTTTATTTTTTCTTGTATTGCCTGGAAAATTACAAACAACACAGGTATAACAAAAACCCCTAAAACAGTTCCTATCAACAAACCAAACGCTGCACCTGTACCAATGGAACGGTTACCTATATATCCAACCCCACCGGCGAAAACCAATGGCATCAACCCTAAAATAAATGCGAATGATGTCATTAAAATAGGTCGTAAACGTGCCTTGGCTCCATCAATAGCTGCCTGTAAAATAGTTTCGCCGTGCTTTCTTCGCTGTAAGGCAAACTCAACAATTAAGATGGCGTTCTTGGCGAGTAGTCCCACGAGCATGACCAGTGCAATCTGGAAATAGATATTGTTTTCTAAACCGGCAAGCTTTTGCGAAATAAATGCTCCCATAATACCTGTTGGCAATGATAAGATTACCGCAAATGGCAACATATAACTCTCATACTGTGCTGCCAAAATAAAATATACAAACACGATACACAACGCGAAGATTAAGACGGTTTGTGAACCGGCATTGATTTCTTCACGAGACAATCCGGTAAAATCGATACCGTAATTGGTCGATAGATTTTGCTGCGCTACTTCCTGAACGGCTCTAATGGCATCACCTGACGAATATCCCGGTTTTGGTGCACCCGAAACGTTTGCTGATGTAAACAAGTTAAAACGGTTGACCGATTGTGGTCCGTACACTTTTTCTAAGGTTACAAACTGACTTAAAGGTGCCATTGCTCCTGTTGCGGTACGAACAAACATTCCATTAAGGCTTGATATGTTTTTGCGGTCGTCTGGTAATGATTGTAGCATCACACGGTATTGTTTACCAAATCGGGTAAAATCGCTTACGTAATTCCCTCCGATATATCCTTGCAATGCCGAGAAGATATTACTTACCGAAACACCCGACTGTTTTGCACGAACAATATCCAGTTTAATTTCATATTGAGCATAATTAGTATTAAATGGCGTTTGTGCGTACATAATCTCTGGTCGCTGCATTAACGCATTGAGGTAATTTTGCGTGGTTTGATCAAAATCTTTTAAATCACCACCTGATTTATCTAACAGCTTCAATTCAAAACCACCCGACATACCAAACCCCGGAATACTTGGCGGCTGGAAGAAAATCATTTTAGCTTCGGGGAAATTTTTTCCTGCTAAACCAAACAACTGTCCAATTACGGCATCAGCTTCTTTATCGGGTGTATCCCGTTTATCGAAACCTTCCATTTTTATCAGCAAGAAACCGTAGTTTGAACCTGCTCCGGAAATAATGCTTCGCCCCGAAATAACAGTTACCGATTCAATACCTGGAATTTTTTCTGCCTGTGCAGAAAACTCTTTTTCTAATTTATAAACCCTGTCAACAGAGGCACCTGCAGGAAGTTCGATATTCCCCATAATAAAACCGCGGTCTTCACTTGGTACGAACCCTGCCGGCATGGTTTTATTTGCAAAATACGTCAATCCTAAACAGACTATTAAAATTCCGAACGAAACCCACTTGTGTTTAAACAAAAATTTAAACGACCGACCGTACTTGTTGGTCATTGCCATAAAGGCATCGTTAAAAGCATCGAAAAAGCGCTGTACAAAATTGCGTTTTTTTCCGTGCTTGTCACCGTGTTGTTTTAAGAACAAAGCACATAAAGCGGGGCTCAATGTTAATGCGTTTAATGCCGAAATACCAATAGCCACAATTAACGTAACACCAAACTGTTTGTAAAATACCCCTGTAGGACCTGTGATGAACGTTACCGGAATAAACACAGCACACATTACCAAAGTAATTGAAACAATGGCCCCGGAAATTTCACTCATTGCTTTCTTGGTGGCAGTAGTTGCATCTTCACCGGTTTCTTCCATTTTTGCGTGTACGGCTTCCACCACCACAATGGCATCATCAACCACAATACCAATGGCGAGCACCAAGGCAAATAAGGTTAAAAGATTTAACGAAAACCCAAACAGGTTAAGGAAAAAGAACGTACCAATAATAGATACTGGTACTGCAATTAATGGAATTAACGTAGAACGAAGATCCTGTAAGAAAATATAAACAACTATAAAAACCAGGATAAAAGCTTCTATCAAGGTGTGAACCACCTTGTCTATCGACGCCTCTAAGAATTCATTCGTATCTAAATTGATTTTATATTTGATTCCTTCAGGCAGGTTTTTCTCAATCGTATTTAATTCTTTTTTTATGTTATTGATGATTTCTTGAGCATTTGAACCCGGCGTCTGGTAAATAGCCATCGCTACTGCGGGCATTCCGTTCAATTCTGAATATCCCCCGTAGGTTTGTGCTCCCAATTCAATTTCAGCAACATCTTTTAAACGCAATACCTGTCCGTTGCTTAACGACTTTATCACAATATCTTCATATTGATCTTCGGTTTTGTATTTACCGCTGTATTTGATAATGTACTGGAATGATTCTCCTGAATTTTCCCCTAATTGCCCGGCAGCAGCTTCTAATGATTGCTCATTGATTGCCGCAGTAACATCGTTAGGAACCAAGCCATAGGCAGCCATTTTTGCAGGATCCAGCCAAATACGCATCGAGTAGTTTTTTGCTCCAAACACACTTGCATCTCCCACACCATTTACCCTTTTAATTTCAGGAATTACATTAATGTTCATGTAATTCTGGATATAAGTTGCATCGTAATTTTCATTTTCTGAATAAAACGACAAGAACATCAATGAAGAAGTTTGTTGTTTTTGAGTGGTTACACCCGAACGCGTTACTTCACTTGGCAATAAAGGCGTGGCACGAGAAACGCGGTTTTGTACATTTACCGCTGCAATATCGGGATCAATTCCCTGTTTAAAAATAACCTGAATAGAAGCCGAACCATCGTTACTGGCTGTAGAGGTAATGTAATCCATTCCTTCTACACCATTGATTTGTTCTTCTATAGGTACAATAACACTTTCAAGCACCGTTTGTGCATTGGCTCCGGGATATGAAGCAGCCACCTGAACCGTTGGCGGTGCAATGTCAGGGTATTGGGTAACAGGTAAAACCGTTAATCCCAAAACACCCAAAATGACTATTAAAGTAGAAATTACTGTAGATAATACAGGTCTTTCGATAAAAGTTTTTAACATAATATTTTCAGATTAAAAAACCGGTTTTACAGCATTAACAATAGAATCGAAATTTGCAGTTTTAGGTGTAACCGCAGCTTTGTTTCTTAATGATCCCACACCGCTTACAATAATTAAATCGCCTTTTTTAATTAAATTCTTTTCGTCTTCTTTTACGATAATCATATTATTGACACGGTCAACCACATCAACCACCGTTGAAACAGCCGTATCATTTACCACCTTGTAAACGTTGATTTTTCCCTGTTGTTCATAAGAAGCTACTTCAGGAACTACCAACACATTGGCATATTGTTTTGGTAAACGAATGGTTCCGCTGTTTCCGTTGCTCAACAATTTGTTAGGATTGGCAAATGCCACACGAAACTGAACTGTTCCCGTAGCTGCATCAATCTGTCCTGAAACCGTTTCTATTTTACCTTTTTCAGCATAAATGCTTCCGTCTGCCAACTGTAATTCTACTTCTGGAAGACCTTTAATTTTTTCGTTTAATGATTGTCCCGTTGAACTGTTTAAGAATTGAAAATATTCTTTTTCGTTCATTGTAAAATAAGCATATACCGAGCTAATATCTGCAATGGTTGTCAAAGCCGTTGGGTCAGACGGACCAACCAAACTTCCTTTTTTCAAGGGTAGTTGACCAACAACTCCGCTTATTGGTGCACGAACCACCGAATAATCAACATTGGCATTTGCCGAACCGTAATTTGCTTTTGCTTGAGCCAAAGCACTTTTTGCAGATGCCAGATTTGCCTTTGCGGTTTCTAACTGCACACTTCCTATAATTCCCTTTTCAACCAATGGCACTAATTTATCTACTTCGACCTGTGCAACGTTTACGTTTGCCTGTGCTACCGAAATACCTGATTTTGCCGCGCTCGCCGTTTCTGTCAACGTATTGGCTTCTAATTTAAACAAAGGTTGTCCCTTAGTTACAGCCTGCCCCTCATGAACATATACTTCCTGAATATATCCCTGAATTTTGGCACGAACATCGTTATTTATTTTTCCTTGAATTGTAGCCGGAAATGTAGTAAATCCAACCACATCTTTGGTAGTTGCTGCAACAACATCTAAAGCCGGAGCTGCAGCCTGCGGTGCTTCTTCTTTATTAGAACAGCCTATTACCGATGCTGTTATTGCTATCATTAAAAAATTCTGAATGGTATTTTTCATTTGTCTTTGATATGGAGTTTTAAGTTTTGAATTGTTTTTTCTATTGATTCTGTTACATTGTCTAAATGCGAAATGTAAACATCTACTTCTTCTTGTTTAAATAATTCGTTTCCTTGTGTTTTTCTATATGCTCTTAATTTTTGGGTTATTGTTTTCTCGCGGATCAAACGTTTGTAAACATCTTCCATACGGATAAGGAACAGGTTCTTTTTTACTCTAAAATAACGTTTGCGTTCACAATCTTTTTTAAATTGTTCAATAAAATTAAGTTCTATCAGCGAATTAATACTGTGCGAAACAGAGCTTTTGCTTGCCTGAAATGTTTCTAAAACATCATCGAACGTCAACCCTTCTTTGCAGTTATTAAATACCAACAGTGCATAAATACGGGCTGTTAACGGCGGTAATTTATAGAACACTTCGTAATGTGTAGCTACTTCCTTAAACAGATCCAACTCTAAAATATCTTGCATCATTGCTGTTTTTTTTCACTGCAAATTTACCTTTAGTTCGGCAACTACCGAACTAAAAACCTGTTAATTTTTTATTAAATCTAAATTAGGTATTTAATCATTTGATTGTTTTATCATTACAGCTAAGCCATTATTCATTTCTTAAAAAACATTAAAAAAAATTTGCATTGAATATTTTTTAATATCTATATTTGCACTCACAAAATCAAACGAAGATTTAAAAATCGTAAACGCGGAAGTAGCTCAGTTGGTAGAGCGTCAGCCTTCCAAGCTGAATGTCGCGAGTTCGACCCTCGTCTTCCGCTCTTGGAAAATCAAACGAAGATTCAAAAATCGTAAACGCGGAAGTAGCTCAGTTGGTAGAGCGTCAGCCTTCCAAGCTGAATGTCGCGAGTTCGACCCTCGTCTTCCGCTCTAAAGAATAAATCCTTATCGAAAACGATAAGGATTTTTTTATTTAATAGACTCTAAAAACAAAACCCCGACAGAGTTTTGAACTCCGTCGGCAGTTAAAAATAATATTAATATAAACCTAACTATTGTTTTTTCAACAAATCGCGGATTTCTGCCAACAATTGTTCTTGTGTTGGACCTGCAGGTGCTTCTTCAACAGGTGCTTCTTCTCGTTTTAATTTGTTAATTCCTTTCACCATTAAAAATACTGCAAATGCCAACAATAAGAAGTTTATTGCTACGGTAATAAAATTTCCATAAGCAAACACTACTGCATTTTCAACAGCTTGTGCATCAACCAATGCCATGCCGTTTGTTATTCCGTTTGTAGGATCTTTTAAAACCACGTACATATTACTAAAATCAGGAGAACCGATAATTGCCGATACAATTGGCATCACAAGGTCTTTTACAACGCTGTCCACAATTTTACCAAACGCCCCGCCGATAATTACCCCTACCGCAAGATCCATTACGTTTCCTTTTACAGCAAACTCTTTAAATTCTTTTACAAATCCCATAACAATATTTATTTTTAATTTTATTTATACAAAGGTAAAATTTTTGATTTCTTTAACAACTTTTTTAACTAAATTCTATTCTTTATAAAAAACCCGCTTTACCCTATGAGAAATCGATGTCATTACTTCATAAGGTATTGTTTCCCATATTTTTGCTACTTCGGTTATTCGTAAATCATTGCCAAAAACAAGTATCTCATCGCCTATGTTTGCATCAATATCAGTAACATCAGCCATTAACATATCCATACAAATGGTTCCTGCAATTGCCGCTTTTTTGCCGTTAATCAATACATATCCCTTGCCGTTACCATAACTGCGACGGATTCCATCAGCGTAACCTATGGGAATGGTGGCTATTCTGCTTTTTTTGGTTGCTTTAAACCTACGTCCGTAACCAACTGTTTCGTCTTTTTCAATTTCGTTAATCTGCAAAACAACCGATTTTAAGGTGGCTACATTCTGCAATTGTGCATCTTCTTCCACATCGTTACCCACACCATACAACCCAATGCCAATACGAACCATATCCATTTGATATTCATTGAAGTTGTAAATGCCCGATGTATTTAAAATATGCAAAACAGGATTGATTTTCAATCGCTCTTTTATATCAGCCGTCCATTTCTGAAAGGTATGAATCTGCTTTAGGGTAAACGCTCTTTCTTGGGGTATATCGCTGGTTGCCAAATGCGAAAAAATGGTTTCTACTTTAACCAGATCGGTTTGTGAAAGAACAGTCGTTAATTCATCAAAATCTTTTTCAGTAAAGCCCAAGCGGTTCATTCCCGTATTTAATTTTAGGTGGATGGGATACGGATGGCTGTTTTGATTTTCTACCTCTTGCATAAACGCTTTTAGTTCTTGCATATTATATATTTCAGGTTCCAGCTGATAAGCAATCATTGTTGAAAAAGCAGAATTTTCAGGATTCATCACAATAATAGGGATTTTTATTCCGGCCTTACGCAATTCCACTCCTTCATCGGCAAACGCCACACCCAAATAGGAAACCTGATGATGTGCCAGTAATTTTGCTATTTCGTAACTACCATTTCCGTAGCCAAATGCCTTTACCATCACCATTATCTTGGTAGCAGATTTTAGTTTTGATTTATAAAAATTCAGATTGTGGCTAATGGCATCCAAATTAATTTCTAAAACGGTTTCGTGTGTTTTTTCTTCTAATTCGGCTACAATTTTTTCAAACAGAAAACTGCGTGATCCTTTTATGAGAATGGTTTCGTTGCGAAACGATTTTAAGTTGAAGTTATTCAGAAAAGTTTCGGTATCCGGAAAACTTTGAAACTGCGGAATATCTTTTAGATATGAACCTATTTTATCTCCAATGCCAATTACTCTTGACACATGGTTTTGCGTAAGCAACTGACCTACTTTTTGATACAAAACTTCAGGCAGAAAACCGCTTTGAAAAATATCAGAAAGAATAACTGTTTTTTGCTGATGTGTTTTTTGTTGTTCTAAAAAATCCAAAGCAATTTTTAACGATTGGTAATCGCTGCTGTAACTGTCATCAATCAACAAACAATCGTTAATTCCTTTTTTTACCTGAAGGCGCATTTGTACGGTTTGCAGTCGCGGAACAGCTTTTTTAATATAATCAACAGAAACATTCAGATAAAGCAAAGCGGTAATACAGGTTGCTATATTTTCTATTGATGCCAGATCGTTAAAAGGCAAATCAACCATAAAAGTTTTATCAAGATAGTTCACTTTTAAAGTTGATACTGATTTTTCAAACCGCACATGAGCAGGCTGGTTAAAACTCCAGGTAAACCATTGCAGTTTTTCAGGTTTGTAAGCAGCGATTAAATCCGTTTTTTCACTGATTAAAACTTCTGAATTTTTGAATAGCTTTAATTTCTCCTGCAATTTTTCTTCTTTTGATGAAAACCCTTCGTTGTGTGCCGGACCGATATTGGTTAAAATCCCAATGGTTGGCTGAATGATTTCTTCTAAAAAATCCATTTCGCCGGGTTTTGAAATTCCTGCTTCAAAAATCCCTAAATTGTGTTCTTCATTTATAGCGATTACAGACAATGGTACACCCACCTGCGAATTATAACTTTTAGGACTTTTAATAATGTTATACAAAGGCGCCAGCAACTGGTTTAACCACTCTTTCACAATGGTTTTCCCATTGCTTCCTGTAATTCCGATTACTGGAAAATGATACGTTTTTCTGTAAAAAGCCACAAAACGTTGCAGTGCCCGCAATGTATCATCTACTTTAAAAACAAGGGCATCTGATGGTAAATTAACCTGTTGGCTTACCACAAAATACCGCACACCTTTAGCGTACAAATCGGTTAGATAATCGTGTGCATTGTGATTCGTTCCTTTTAATGCAAAAAACAATGTGTTTTCTGTATTTCGTAACGAACGAGAATCAATCGAAATATCTAAAAGAGTCAATTCTTTCTCCGGAACGGAAGCAATGGTAGGTAAAATTTCGTTTAAAGTACCTGATGTAATTTTCATATTCAACCAAAATATACCCAAAGGTACTAAGATATTTTTTGAAAAATCATTGAAATTTTAGCTTTGTTAAGCAATGATATTATTGTAATTTGCAAGGTCTTAAATTTTCTATGCACGACATACATTTTTATATCGGCTTATCACTGGCTCTGTTCATCGGGGTTACGTTGGGTATGGTTGGCAGCGGCGGATCCATTTTAACCGTTCCTATTCTGGTATATGTTGTGGGGATTGATCCTGTGATTGC
The DNA here is from genome assembly GCF_900108395.1 of Paenimyroides marinum. GTDB lineage: Bacteria > Bacteroidota > Bacteroidia > Flavobacteriales > Flavobacteriaceae > Flavobacterium > Flavobacterium marinum. Next base: position 42,381 of record NZ_FNXE01000004.1, read on the forward strand.
AACAGCGTACTCCCTTTTTATTGTGGGAAGCACTTCGGCGGTTGGCAGTATTAAGAATACGATCGATAAGAATGTAAACTTTAAAATTGTACTGCTCTTTGGTATTCCCTCTTTATTAGCGGTTTTTTTTACACGTTCGCAGTTAGTTCCGTTGTTGCCCGATGTAATTACGCTTTCAAACAATGTAAGTGTTTCTAAACCTAAACTAATTATGCTTATCTTTTCGGTGGTTATGTTCGCAGCATCATCAAAAATGATCAAAAAACCCAGACAGAAGAATTTGGCAACCCCAAAAATCGTTACATCAGCCGTGCCATTGATTACACAAGGTTTGCTGATAGGAACAGTTTCTGGCTTGGTGGGTGCCGGCGGTGGCTTTTTAATCATTCCCGTTTTGGTATTTTTTGCCAATTTATCCATGAAACAAGCCGTAGGCACATCGTTAACCATCATCGCTATCCAGTGTTTAATTGGCTTTACAGGCGATTTAGGTCATCATTCTATCGATTGGGTTTTGATACTATCATTTTCAACTGTTTCGATAGTGGGATTATTTATAGGAAATCGTTTATCGAAACGAATAATCGACGGAAATTTACGACGGATTTTCGGGTGGTTCATCGTGTTAATGTCCATATACATTATGTTTAAGGAACTCTTTTAACCGATATGACACTTATCATTTCCATCTATTAAGAATTTAGTATTTTTGCATTAAGAACGTTATCATTGAAATCATGAAGATTGAACAAATTTATACAGGCTGTCTGGCTCAGGGAGCATATTACATTGAGAGTAACGGCGAAGTTGCGATCATTGACCCCTTAAGAGAAGTACAGCAATATATTGATAAAGCAACGGCAGACAACGCCAAAATTAAATACATTTTTGAAACACATTTTCACGCTGATTTTGTCAGCGGACATTTGACGCTTTCTCAAAAAACCAATGCACCCGTAGTGTATGGTCCCACAGCACAACCGACGTTTAATGCTCATATCGCCACCGATGGGGAAGAATTTAAAATTGGAGATTTAACCATTGTAGCGCTGCACACACCGGGACACACCATGGAAAGCACCACGTACTTGTTACGCGATGAAAACGGAAAAGACCATGCTATTTTTAGTGGTGACACCTTGTTTTTAGGCGATGTTGGTCGTCCTGATCTGGCTCAAAAAGCGGCACACATGACACAAGAAGAACTGGCAGCGACTTTATACACCAGCTTGCGAACCAAAATAATGCCGTTGGCAGATGATGTCATTGTTTATCCGGCACACGGAGCAGGTTCGGCATGTGGAAAAAATCTAAGCAAAGAGACTGTAGGAACGTTAGGCGAACAAAAACGCACGAATTATGCGTTACGTGCCGACATGACCGTTGAAGAATTTGTAAAAGAAGTAACCGACGGTTTATTGCCACCACCCGCTTATTTCCCTGAAAATGTACGTTTAAACAAAGAAGGATATGAAGCCATTGATACAATCATTGAAAAAAACAAAGCCTTTAATGCTACCGAATTTAAACAAACAGCAGACGAAGCGTTGATTTTAGATGTTCGTGATGCCGACAGCTTTGGGAAAGCACATATCCCGGGATCAATTTTTATTGGTATTGACGGAGGTTTTGCTCCGTGGGTAGGTTCTTTGATTACCGATATCAACCAACCGATTATTTTGGTAACTCCAGAAGGACGTGAACAGGAAACCATTACCCGTTTGTCGCGTGTGGGTTACGATAACACATTAGGTTATTTAAAGGGTGGTATCCAATCTTGGATTGAGTCAGGTTTTGAAACCGACAGCATTCAAAGAATCACAGCTACGGAATTAGAAACCTTAATGAACAACGGAGAAGAATCAGTAATCGATGTAAGAAAACCCGGAGAATATACTTCCGCACATATTGAAAAAGTACCAAATCTTCCGTTAGATTTTATTAACGAACATATTTCTGATTTTCCCTCACAAAAAACAACGTATCTGCATTGTGCAGGTGGTTACCGTTCAATGATTGCCGCTTCGATTTTAAAAGCACGCGGCTTCCACAACATGATTGACGTGATAGGCGGTTTCGGACAAATTAAAAACACCAGCTTACCGATTGTTTCTGAGGAATGCGAAAGCAGTTGCAGTGCCAAGTAATAATAGGATTTACTTATCCTGACCTCGTCAGAGTTGAAACTCTGACGAGGATTTATTTTAAACAATCTCTTTTACAATCTTTTCAATTTCTTTGGCTTTATTAACCGTCATAAAATGTCCACCGTTTTGAATAAGATAATCTACTTTGCAATTGTGAGAGGGTAAAATATGATCTTTTGACCCGTGAATATGCACATAATTAGAAGGTAGCTCGGTATTCTTCCAACTAACAATTTCGTTAATTGCCCAACGAAGAAAACGAGAGTCGGTATCTTTTAAAATATTTTTAAACAGTACTTTTTCTTCTTTGGTCTGAATACCAAAAACCCGGCAGCTTAAAAGATTACTCCATTTAAACACAGCAGAAGGGATCAATTTATGTAATTGAAGTTTTCCGGCTATGCGATACATTAAAGGCAATTCAAATTTGGTTTTTACAGATGCAATCAAAATGACTTTTCTTACAGGAATGATCTTTGCTACCTCAACAGCCATCATCCCGCCAAACGATAAACCAATAAGGACAACATCTTTTTCAATGATTTTTTGAGAGATGCGCTTGGCATAATTTTCAATGACTTCGCTTTTTAAAGGTAAAATCCAGTCAATAAATTCCACATTAAATCCATCAAAGTTAATTTTGTCAAATACTCTTTGATCTACTCCTAAACCACTAAAAATATAGATTTTTGGCATTTTAATCTTATTTCTTTGTAACGGACTTCAAATACTTCAACAAAACCAACGGGTGGCAATGTTTTTCGTCTTTAGCGGCATAAACCAAAGCGATTTTCTCCTGTTTTTTATGAGCTTCCCAAAAAGTTTCCGCGATATTGTTGGCTTGTAGTTCTGCTATGTATTTTTTTGAAAATTCGTGCCATTTTTCCGGATCGTGATTAAACCATTTTCGTAATGCTATTGAGGGTGCCACCTCTTTATTCCATTCATCAATCTTTGCGGTTTCTTTAGAAATACCCCGAGGCCACAACCGATCTACTAGAATACGGTAACCGTCCGTAGGCAACACTTCCTCATAAACTCTTTTTATTACTAATTCCGTCATTTCTTTTTACTTTTAAAGATAACATTTTTCTACTGTTTTCGCTCTATTTTTCACATTGGGTTGTAAGTTCCTTTAAATTATGCTCTTTCAACTTCCGCAGCTTATTTTTTTAAATTAAGTTTGTCAGAACCTTAATAGTAGATTTATGAATTATAATAAAAATTTTAAACAAATAAAATCAGTACTTTTTGGAATTGCGGTTGGAGATGCTTTGGGAGTTCCCGTTGAATTTAACAGCAGAGAAACAATCGCTCAAAATCCCGTAACCGATATGATTGGTTATGGCACATATAACTTACCAAAAGGAACCTGGTCTGACGACAGTTCACTTACATTCTGTTTAGCAGAAGCACTTACAAAAGATTTTGATTTACAAGCTATCGGAGGCAATTTTGTAAGATGGTTTTATGAAAATTACTGGACTGCACGAGGCGAAGTTTTTGATATTGGGATAGCAACAAAAGAAGCTATTGAGCGGCTTTCAAAAGGCGAACGTCCTGATTTGGCTGGGAATTTTGAGGAATCATCTAACGGAAACGGCTCTTTAATGAGGATGCTACCTTTACTTTTCTATGTAAAAAACAAACCTATTAACGAACGTTATCAAATAACCAAACAAGTTTCATCTATTACCCACGCACATATTCGTTCGGTCATCGCTTGTTTTTACTACCTTGAATTTGCCAAACAGATTTTAGAGGGATACGATAAGTTTGAAACATACCGTCTTTTACAGTCATCAATACCTGAATTTCTAAAATCTCTTTCTATAAATCCAAACGAAATATCCTTATTTGACAGATTATTCAAAGGAAATATTTTTGAACTTCCAGAAAACGAAATTCAAAGTAGCGGTTATGTTCTTTATACTTTAGAAGCAAGCATCTGGTGTTTGTTAACCACTGACAATTATCATGATGCAGTCTTAAAAGCGGTTAATTTAGGTAGCGATACCGATACAACAGCAGCTGTTACCGGCGGATTGGCAGGACTTTTGTACGGCTTCGACAGCATTCCTCCAGATTGGTTACAAAACCTTGCCCGATTTAATGATATTGAAAATTTAGCATCACGAATGAGTAACAATTTATAGCATTTCTTTCCAAATCTCTATATTTGCAGTATGATTAAAAAAGAAACCATAGATGCTATTTTTGAGGCTGCTCGTGTAGAGGAGGTTATTGGCGATTTCGTGCAACTAAAAAAATCAGGCAGTAATTACAAAGGATTGAGTCCGTTTGTAAACGAAAAAACGCCGTCGTTTATGGTTTCGCCTGCCAAACAGATCTGGAAAGATTTTTCGTCGGGCAAAGGCGGTAATGCCATTAGCTTTATTATGGAGCACGAACATTTTTCGTATCCTGAAGCATTGCGCTACCTTGCCAACAAATACCAGATTGAGATTGAAGAAACCGAACAATCTGACGAGGAAAAACAAGCTTTAAACGAGCGTGAAAGTCTGTTTGTGGTTTCAGAATTTGCCAAAAAATATTTCCACAATATTTTATTAAAAACCGATGAAGGTTTAGCAATTGGTCATTCGTACTTTAAAGAACGTGGTTTTACTGAAGATACCATAAAAACCTTTCAATTGGGCTATTCGCCCGATCAGTGGGACGCATTTACCAAAGAGGCACTTGCAAAAGGCTATCAGTTAGAATTTTTAGAAAAAACCGGATTGACCATTGTAAAAGAAGACAAAACATTCGATCGGTTCAAAGGTCGCGTCATGTTCCCCATCCAAAGTATGTCGGGACGGGTATTGGGTTTCGGCGGACGAATTCTAACCAACGATAAAAAAGCGGCGAAGTATTTGAATTCCCCGGAAAGCGACATTTACCACAAGAGCAAAGTTTTGTACGGTATTTTTCACGCCAAACAGGAAATCGCATCAAAAGATAACTGTTTTCTGGTAGAAGGATATACCGATGTGATTCAAATGCATCAGGCAGGAATTAAAAACGTGGTGGCATCGTCAGGTACTGCCTTAACACCCGATCAGATCCGGTTGATTAATCGACTGACCAAAAACATTACCGTTTTGTTTGACGGTGATGCTGCGGGTATGCGTGCTTCGTTGCGCGGAATCGATTTGATTTTAGAAGCCGGAATGAATGTACGCGTATGCACCTTTCCCGATGGCGATGATCCGGATAGTTTTGCCCGAAAAACGCCGATTGATGAATTACAGAATTATCTGAAGAACAATGCGACCGATTTTATCCGTTTTAAAGCGAATCTTTTAATGAAAGATGCCGGTAACGACCCGATTAAAAAAGCCGATGTTATCAGAGATATTGTGGTTTCGATCTCTAAAGTTCCCGACCATATCCAACGTGAAGTTTATGTACAGGAATGTGCATCGATTATGGATATTTCAGAAGATGTTTTGTTCAGTACCTTGGCACAAATCGGTAAAAAAGAACTGCAGGAAGCTAATAAAAAATTTGTTCAGGATCGAAAAATGGAGGTAGTTAAAAACACACCAGAAGAAACCAAAGAACAAGTTGACATCATTTATCTGTTAGAACGGAAAATCATTGAAATTTTATTGATTTATGGTAATTATGAAGAACTTTTTGATGAATACGAGCTCAAAATTGTAGATGAAAAGGTTGTTACAGAGAAAAAAAGGGTAAAACGAAAAGTGTTTGATCAAGTATTTCTGAGTTTACAAGAAGATGAAGTAGAAATGAGCAATGAAAAGTTTCGTACCATTTTAAACGATATTATTTCTTTTTATCACATCAATGAAAGCTGGAATTTAGAAAATTACCTTAAACAAGTACCACCTGATTTGTCTGACGAAATCACGTCTATCATTATGGATGACGAACGCTACAACCTTCACAATTGGGAAAAGCAGAACATTTTTGTTAAAAGCAAAGAGGTTGCGATTAGTCAATACGTTAGCGAAACCATCTTAACATTACGATCATATCTTATTTTTAGCGTTATAGAAGAATTTAAAAAGCAATTGCCCGAACAAACTGAAAACATTAGAGAATTGCTTAGTGATATTGTGGAATACAACAAACTAAAACACACCCTTTCTGCCCAGTTAGGACGAGTGATGCCACGGTTTAGTTAGAATCAAAAAAAATCGAGAAGTTTTACTTCACTTCAGTTCGTTCCAATAGCTATCGGAGTTGTCGAGAACTCATTGCAAAAAACACTCGAAACTTACAACAACCCATTTATTCTATCAACCACTTTTTCAGGTGCAATGGTTCGCATTACGTCTTCATAACCCGGTATGATTTTATTTCCGTAAACCGAAGTTGGCAGCAAAGGGTATTTTTCTAAATCAGGAATTAAACTGTTCTTTAAAGGTTGGTTAAACGGTACAAAACCTGCAAACGGATGGGTATTACCCCACAACGTAATCACTTTTACGCCATACATAGCCGCAATATGCGCATTGCCTGAATCCATTGAAAGCATAATATCTAAATGCGGAATAAACTGTAATTCTTGTTTAAAGTTAAAGTGTTCGGGAATTAAACTAACATTTTCAAGATGTTGTTTTAGATCTCCTAATTGTTGTAACTCATTCTTTCCGCCAAACAGAAAAATTTTATGCGATGGTTTTTCCGCCAGTTTTTTAATAACTTTTTTCATTAAATCTGCCGGATACACCTTGGTTTGATATTGTGCAAACGGTGCGATACCTATCCATTTGTTGTTTGATTTTTCAGATGTAACAGCTAAAATCTCATCAGGTAAAACTGATTTTTCAGGAAAATTAATGTTAGATACATCAACCCTGAAACCTAAACAAACTAAAGTGTCAACATGCCTATTAATCATTGATTTTAATGGTTTTAACACTTTGTTTTCAGTACGTGTCAATGCTTTTTTTTCTGCCCTGCCCTTGTTGGTAAAAGCTGTTTTTGTGCCAGATAATTTAAAGAATGTCCGTAAAATTTTTGAACGCAATACATTGTGAAAATCGGCAACGGCATTTATCTGCAACTTTTTTAAATCATGATATAAACGATAAATTCCTAAAAAGCCTTTGTGGCGTTTTTGCAAATCAACGCTGAAAAAATCCACTTGGTCAATTCCCTCAAAAAAAGGTTTAAAAAACGGACGCGATACCACCGTTACTCTTACATGCCTGTGTTGCTGTACCAAAGCTTTAACTACCGGAACGGTCATTGCCACATCGCCCATTGCAGAAAGGCGTATAACTAAAACATGCGTCATTTAGTTGCTCAAACTTTGTAAAATGTTATACGAAAATTCTAAAACAGGTTTATATGCCACCGAAAAAGCAATTAAAGGAATAATGATAAAGATAATTCCTGTATAAAACCACATTTTTGATTGCTGCTGCTGTAACAGTCTGGCAAATAAATAAATGAGGAGGTAATAAATGCTTAAAACGCCCAATGGCAAAAACAACAATTGTGCATAATTGTTGAAAAACTGCCAAATGAATACGATTACCAAAAGTATTAAAATGGTAAAAATCAGTGTTTGTGCTATTTTTAAAAGTTTATTCATAATAAAAAGACTTTCTGTTATGAGAAAGTCTTTCAAAAATACTATTTTTTATTTTGATACAATACCGGATTTAACTCTTCATCGTTATACATTTTCATTTGTTTGTACACTTTCATGAATTTGTCTCCGTTTTCAATATCTGTAATCAGTTGGTTGATCGATGTGAACATATCTTGTTTTTGTTCTAAAAGCACATCTAATTTAGCCTGACATTTAGCTCTGTGATCATCTGACGCATCTTTGCGGGTAGCCTCTTCGTGCATGTGATAAATTTTCAATGCCAGAATCGACAAACGGTCAATTGCCCACGCCGGACTTTCGGTATTAATTTTGGCATCAGCTTTTACCTGAACATCTTTATATTTATCCAAAAAATAACTGTCGATGTACTCAACCATATCTGTTCTAACCTGGTTAGACGCATCAATTTTTCTTTTTAAATCCAGCGCAGCCACAGGATCTATTTGTGGGTCGCGGATAATGTCTTCATAGTGCCATTGTACGGTATCAACCCAGTTTTTTGCATACAATAAATGTTCAATAGAACCTTTTTCGTACGGGTTGTTTACTGGTTGATTTACATCGTCAAACTGGTGATAATCTTGAATACTTTTTTCAAAAACAGGAAAAGCAAATTCTGCAAACATTGTTATATTTTTTATTTACAAAGATAGTTTTAATACTTTTACATCAACAAAAATCATTGGTAAAGTTATGCATATTCACTATATATCTGAGCAAAACAGTATTTTAAACCACTTTTTGGCACAGCTGCGTGATGTAAATATCCAGAAAGATTCTATGCGGTTTCGTAAAAACATCGAACGCATTGGTGAAATTATGGCTTATGAATTGAGTAAAATCCTTCCGTATAAAGATGTTGAGGTGCAAACTCCGTTAGGCAAAAAACAAACCACCGTTATAGAAGACAATGTGGTTTTATGTTCGATTCTTCGAGCCGGATTGGCTTTACATACAGGATTTATGAACTTTTTCGATGATGCTGAAAACGGGTTTGTTTCGGCTGCAAGAATTCATGGCGCTACAGAAATTTTGGTAGAATATCAGGCAGCTCCGTCTTTTGAAGGAAAACATTTGCTATTGCTTGATCCAATGCTGGCAACAGGTTATTCAATGGTCGCGGTTTTTAATAAATTGATCCAGCAGGAAACTCCTAAAGAAATTCACATTTGTGTTGTAATTGCTGCTCCTGAAGGAATTAATTACCTGAAAAAACATTTGCCCGATCACGTACATTTATGGGTTGCCAGTTTAGACGATGGCTTAAATAACGATAAATACATTATTCCGGGAATTGGCGATGCGGGCGATTTGGCTTACGGCGAAAAATTATAATTTCAGTAAAAACAAAAGTAAACTAACGGCTAAAATGGTAATCATTACGGTTTCTTTAACCCATTTTACGGGAGTAGATGCCAGAAAGTTCCCTCCAATTATAGAAAGCGGAAAGAAAGTGAATACCAATAATCCATTTGATTTTTCGGGAGTAATGATGTAAATGACCGATCCGATAATAAAACAAAGCACAATGTTTTTATACAGCCTAAGCTGGTTTGATGGGATGTTTTTTAAATACATCAATTGGTAAACGGTGAACAACACAGCAAGTGTAGCCAGAAACGACAATGCCAGGTTTTGATAAATGTTTTCAAAATAACTGAAATTAAATCCCACTGCATATTTATCTGTCCAGAACGCCACTAAATCAATTCCGTAAAATAAACTGTACGTGTAAAACAAAATGGTAACCGTTAACAATGCAATTAAAGGAATGATCCAGTTGCGGTAATCGTTACTTACATACCAGATAATTGCCAGATAAACCATGGCAAAATACAAAATCGTCCACGATTCAAATAACGTTGCAAGAAAAATCCATAAACTGGCATCAAATATTTTTAGGTTAGATTCATTTAACGTTTGCAGAGAAATTATTCTGCGCAACGCTAAAAGCACCAACAAATTTCCTATAATCAGCTGGGCATCACTAAAAAAAGTGGGAAACAGAATCAAAAAACACGCGTACAAATATAACGAATACAAATTGTTAACCGCCAAATGATTTTTAACCGTAATAAACTGTACCAACAAAACCGAAAAGATAACTATTAAAAACAAGAAGCTTTTTTCAATAACCACAGCCGGCGACTGCAACCAGCTTAAATCACTTATCAACTGTAAAAAGTAAATAGTTAAAAGGGCTAAACCTATCACTACATAGCCTATGGGTCTGCTTTTGGAAAAAAGATTTACAAGCATTAATTATATTATTTTGATTTTGTAAATAAAGTTGTTGATATTTTTTTTACTTTTGCTACAAAGTTAGAATTAAACTGAAATTAAACATAAATAATTTAATAACAATATTATGTGGTCATCTATCTTTAAAGGAATAGAATTTTTATTTGTTGATGTTTTGTTTGTGCCAATGGATTGGCTTGCTAAGTTAGAATTATCAAACTGGTGGATTGCAAACATCCTAACATGGATCTTTATCATTATTTGTTGCTCGGCTTTTGTTTACTGGTTAAAACAATTGCGTATTTTTGCAGCAAACAATGAAGATGAGCAAGACACAACGGCACATTCATTCTTAAAATAATAAAAAGCAGGTTTTAAAACCTGCTTTTTTTATTAAAAACAATAATCAAATTAAAAATCATAAATAAAACGTCAAAAAAGTCATATTATTGTTCTAAATAGAATAGCTTAACAAAATAATAAATTAAACGAATGCCGAAAAGTATTATTTTTGCAATTCAAAACATTTAAAATGATTGACCATCCAAAATTTGCAGTAATTGGAGGTGGTAGCTGGGCAACAGCTATTACAAAAATGCTCTGTCATAATTTAAGCGAAATTGCTTGGTATATGCGCAATGATGCTGCAATTGAAGAAATAAAAATTAATAAGCACAACCCTAATTATTTAAGTTCAGTTGAATTTGATACTGAGCAATTAAAACTTACAAGTGATATAAACGAAGCTGCTGACTATGCTGATTATATCGTGTTTGCTGTTCCTTCAGCTTTTTTAAGTACCGAATTAGAAAAAATAACCGTTTCATTACAAGATAAAGTAATCGTATCGGCAATAAAGGGAATTATTCCTGAAACAGGCTTAATTGTTGGGCAGCATTTTATGCAAACTTATAATATCCCTATAGAAAACATTGCTGTTTTGGCTGGTCCTTGCCATGCCGAAGAAGTAGCTTTAGAACGATTATCGTATTTAACCATTGCCGGTGGCGATTTAGAAAAAGCCGACGTAATTGCCAAAAGCTTAAGCAGCCATTACATAAAAGCCAAAACATCAGACGATGTAATGGGGACCGAATATGCTGCCATGCTAAAGAATATCTATGCTATTGCCGCCGGAATGGCACATGGTTTGGGTTATGGCGATAATTTCCAGGCGTTGTTAATGAGTAATGCCATTCGGGAAATGAAAAAATTCATTAAGAAAGTCCATAAATTAAAACGCAACATTAACGATTCTGCCTATTTAGGTGATTTATTGGTGACCGGCTATTCGTTGTTTTCTCGTAACCGTATGTTTGGGAACATGATTGGTAAAGGATATACCGTAATTTCTACTAAAATGGAAATGAATATGGTTGCTGAAGGGTATTATGCTACAAAAAGTGCCTATTTAATGAATCAGGAACTGAAAGCGAAAACACCAATTATCGATGCGGTGTACGATATACTCTACAACAATAAAGAACCAAAAAAAGTATTTAAAAAATTGACAGACAAACTAGATTAACACCTTATGAAAAATTTACCAGACGATCATTTAATTAATCACCCGTGGTTAATTGGCGGTTTTGCAATTGCAGTTGTTATAATGTTATTGTTAGATCTAGGCGTTTTCAATAAAAAAAGCCATACCATATCAAACAAAGAAGCACTTTCGTGGACCATTGTCTGGATTGCCCTTTCTATGGTTTTCAGCGGTGTGGTTTACTGGGTACTTGATAAACCTTACGGTATTACTGATAATTTTGCCAAATATCAAGCGGCTTACTGGATAGAAAAAGCATTATCGGTCGATAATCTTTTTGTGTTTATTTTGGTGTTCCGATTTTTTAAAATTCCTAAAGAATATCAGCATAAAGTGTTGTTTTGGGGAATTTTAGGAGCGTTGGTTTTTAGAGCAATCTTTATTTTTGCCGGAGTTGAATTGATTAAATTAACCTATGTCAATTTACCCTTTTTAGGGATTGATCCCGAAACCGGCAGTCCTCGTCAATTGAATGTGATTTTATTTGTTTTTGGAATCTTTTTAATCATTGCCGGAATCAAATCATGGTCATCAGATCACGATGAAGAAGACAGCGATCTATCTAAAAATTTAGGCGTCCGCATTGTTCATAAACTTTTTAAAGTAACAAAAAGTTTTGACGGCGATAAATTCTTCACTGTTCAGAACGGTGTAAAAATGGTAACTCCGTTATTTGTTGCATTAGCAGTAATTGAAATTACCGATTTGGTTTTTGCCGTAGATAGTATTCCTGCTATTTTTGCCATTGCACCAGATGATCCGTTTATCTTATACACCTCTAACATATTTGCTATTTTAGGATTGCGTTCCATGTATTTCTTGTTAGCAAATTCAATGGATATGTTCTCTAAATTGCATTACGGGCTGGCACTTATATTAACCTTTATTGGTGTTAAAATGATTATCATGCCTTACTATCATTTTGATTCTTCGGTATCCTTAACCATTATCGGATCGGTATTGGCAATTTCGGTTATTTGGTCTTTAATTTCGAATAAGCAAAAACACCATAACACCAAAGCACGGTTTTAACTAACCAAAAGCTTCTATAAAAAAGAATCCGATAAATATCGGATTTTTTTATCTGAATATCTCGTTTAAAACCTTTGAAAGACGAAGTCCGCCTTTTTGCAATTGCTGTTCAACACGTTCTTTATTTAAGTAGTGATAACGGTATTTAAGATTTTCATCTTTAGTCACTTCACCGTAAATTTTATTTGAAACAGTATAAGAATCATAGATCCAGTTTTCTAAAGATCCGTTTTGCACCTCTTTGATTTCTTTTTTTGACAATCTATTTAAAACATCAGCATATTCCGTATAGCTGTATTTTTCAAAATCGACCAGTTTAGAATCCCAAACGGTGTGTAAATTAGTTTTAGAACCAAACCATTCTACCGTTACTTTGTTTCCGCCTAAATCCTCTGCTCTTCCTACGTGTAAAGGTTGATGCGCATCACCAATGATGTGAATCAGAAAATAAAGATATTGTTGTTTTTTCTCTAACGGCAACTCTTTTTTCTTAAGTTCCTCCATCAAAATTAAGGCCCGCTTGTATAAATTATCGTTGGATGAATGATCTAATTCCGTTAAAAAAGCATCATAAGACAAATTACCGGGAATATTCACATAATGCCAGGAATCGGCGAATTTCCAACTGGTATCTGATTTGATAAAATCGGGCCAATTTGCCCAGTAAGCCAATTTTTGATTTCCGATAATCTTTTTGATTTCCCTTTTTGCTTTACGAGATAAATTTTTCTCTGCAATTTCAGCTACTACCCGATGCCCTGTTGTTCCCCACGCCCAAATATTACTTGAAAACAATATGGCGAATGTTAACATGGCAACTTTAAAAATAGAGTTCATTTGTATAGATTTTAAAATATTGTTTATTAAAAACAAAATCGACCGTTTAGATCGATTTCTGTTTATTGAAATAAAGCTTTTAGTTCGGTAGCTTCGCTTGGTTTCATTTTACCTGCCAACACAAGGCTTAATTGTTTTCTTCTTAATGCGGCCTCGAATCTGCTTTTTTCTTCAGCTGTTTCAGGAATCACCGGAGCAATTTCTACCGGAGCCCCCATTTCATCAACAGCAACAAAAGTATAAATAGCTTCATTTGCTTTTTGACGGTTGCCCGATTCCCGGTCTTCAATCCAAACATCTAAAAAAATCTCCATAGAAGTTCTAAAAGTACGTGAAACCTTTGCCTCTATAGTAACAACGCTTCCCAAAGGAATACTTTTGTTAAAGGCAACGTTATTTACCGATGCGGTTACGCAAATTCTGCGTGAATGACGACGGGCAGTAATACTTGCAGCACGATCCATACGGGCCAGCAATTCACCGCCAAATAAATTATTTAAAGGATTTGTTTCTCCCGGCAAAACAATATCTGTAAGAATGGTAATAGATTCTTTAGGCGTTTTAGATTGCATATTAATTTTTTTACAAAAATAGATGAATTGCAGGTATAAAAAAAAGACCTGGAAAGGTCTTTTTCTAATTTTCGATATAAATCCAAGCGTCTTTGTTTACTTTTTCGTGTATTAAACGTAAATCTTTCTGGGCTTCTTCTTGTGTAGCGTAGCTGTTATAAACCACTTGTCGCATATTATGTTTAGATTTTGACAGGTATTTAGCGTTTGTATAACCTTTGGCTTTTAACTCATCTGTTAAAATCTGAGCTTTGGCTTCTGTTTTGAAAGCACCTGCTACAATATGGAAAGGTTTTGCAGATGTGGTAACATTTTCTGTTACTTCGGCTATTTTTTCTTTAACCACTTTTGGAGCTTCAATCACAAAGGTTGCCTGTTGCAATTTCTGCTCAATTTGATTTTGAACTTCTTTCTCAACGGCTATTTTTTTATCCTGATACACTTCATATTCCTGATATGTTGAAACAGAAGTGTATAAACCAATACCTCCGGCAATTACTGCTGCATAACGCATCCATTGTAAACGTGGTTTGCTTTTTTGAACGGCTGCAGGTAATTCAACAACTTTAGTTTCTTCTTTCTGCATATCGTGTTGCAAGGCAGTTGCCATAACTGCAGTCAATCCAAAAGAAGACGTCAGATAATTGGTAGATCCCACCGGTTCAAACTGAATTTTTTGTTCTGCATTTAAAGAAAGTTCCCCTATGTTTTTCAAATAAACAGCTTGATTTTCCTTTAAATTATCATTCCATAAAGCAACTTGCTCCTGAATCACAGCTACTGCTTCATGAAATGTAATATGCTCTTCCAGTGCTATGTGATTCGCCAACAATCCATCGTTTTGCTTCAACAAACTGTTAAACAAAATGGTTTTTTTTGGCGGAATAAAAGTATTGGTCGTTGTATTATAACGTGCCGAAACGGCTTCTGTAATAAAAGCACCAAAACCCGGTACAGTTACACATTGGTAACGATACAATAATGCTGAAATGTGTTTCTCGATCATCATAAGGCAAAAATAATGAAACAATACAGTTTAAAGAAATTTATTCACAAATGTTATCAACAATTTTTAACCATTGTTAACATTTTTCTGAATTGTTAGGTTGAACAGTTTTTCAAATGTAAAAAATGATTTATATTTATAAAAGAATGATAATCAAAAAAGTAAATGAATCATCAAACTTTAACATCTTACCTGAAATTATTGGCCTGTGACGGAATAGGTGTTTTAAATGCCCGCAAATTACTTGATGTCTTTAAAGATGTAAATGCCATCTTTGATCCAGGCAACCAGAAAATATTTGAAGAATTTTCTGTTTCTAAAACCATTCAGAAAGCGATTTTAAATTTCGATAAAGATAAAATTGTTGCTACCGAACTACAATTTATTCAAAATAACGATATACAGTGGGTGGGCATTTTAGACAACGCTTATCCAGAACTTTTAAAAGAATGTACCGATGCACCTATTCTACTTTTCTACAAAGGAAATTTAGAACTTTTAAACAACAATTGTTTAGCAGTGGTGGGTACGCGAAAAATTTCTTCGTACGGAAAAGATACTGTTACCGGTTTAATGGATTTTTTGCAACAATATCAGCCGACAATTGTCAGCGGAATGGCTTATGGAGTCGATATTACGGTATATCACGAAGCTCGAAAATTAAATATACCAACTGTTGGTATAATGGGTACAAGCTTTAAGAAACTGTATCCGGCAGCTCATAGAAATTTCTACAATGATTTGTTTGAAAACGGATTGGTACTTACCGAATATGCTGGGTTTAACACACTGGCTCCTGAATTATTTACCCGTAGAAACCGGATTATAGCAGGTTTGTGCAGCGCTACGATTGTGGTTGAAAGTGCCGAAACAGGCGGATCGTTGTCAACGGCTTATTTCGCTAACGATTACGCGCGTGAAGTGTATGCCGTTCCCGGAAAAATTACTGATCCTTACAGTAAAGGCTGTTTACGGTTGATACACGAAAACAGAGCACAACTTTTATATAATTTTGAGCATTTAGCAACTGATTTAAATTGGAATTTATCAGAACTAAAGGAAAAAGCCGAAATTAAAAAAGAAATCAACCTAAATGATTTTTCAGCATTACAGCAAACCATTTTAAAGAGCTTACAAAAACAACCCCTGCATATTGATGAATTAGCCGTACAAACCCATTTAGACATGTCGGTTTTAAATGCCGAGTTAATGATGTTGGAACTAAACGGAATTGTCATGGGCTTACCAGGAAAAATTTTTAAAGTAAAATAACCAGACCATCACTTCTTTCTTGTTTCATATTTTAGTTTTCGTAGAATGCGCATTACTTCTTTAAAAGAAGTATATAGAAAAGGAAAATCACCTTTTTTAAAAACTTCTTTATGTTCAATCAACAGGTCTTTTGCATTGTCAAAACCATGTAAATAGCACAGCATTAATGAATAGCACAGGTTTTGTAAGTCATTTTGCTCTGTCAGGGTTAATGTTTTATTGTTTTTTAGTTTATTTAAAACACTTGTGTAATAATTATAGAGATGAAATAAATGCCGTTTATCAATTTCAGGTATTTTAAAAATAATTTCAGATGAAATATGATAAGTCATCGAATCGCTGAAAATAATTTTTTGTATACTGAATGGAATGTATCTGTTATTTTTTCTAAATCCTAATTTTATATATTCGGTAATAATAAATTCATCATCGGTATAAGTTATGGAAACTTCGTCAAGTGCCGAGTAAAATATTTTAACCTGTTCGTTAATCAGTTCAATATCCACACGCGAAAGATACGTTTGTCCTTTCTTCATCTTTTCGATACCCGCCCAGCACACCGTAAAATACTCTTTAAAAACCTGATATTTCGGTTTCATATCAGAATGTTTTTCGG
Organism: Paenimyroides marinum; assembly: GCF_900108395.1. GTDB lineage: Bacteria > Bacteroidota > Bacteroidia > Flavobacteriales > Flavobacteriaceae > Flavobacterium > Flavobacterium marinum. The sequence goes on from NZ_FNXE01000004.1 coordinate 59,243, forward strand.
TCATAAACTGCAAAACACTGTCGATCGTGTATTTTAAATTAGTGACAGAAGCTTTGAGAATGCTTTCAACAACTTCAGAATTATCGATTTTCGGCAGAAGATATTCAGGATGCGAAATGCTGCCAATCCGAGAAAAAGAGGCGTTTTCATCAATCGTATAAATACGTTTTTTAAAATAACATTTCCCTTTTTTAGGAAAGATCGTTACCAAACCAACCACCATTCCATCGGTTAAGTTAGGAAACACCACATTTTCATATTGAATTTGCGGCGGATTTTCCAGATAAGCATTAATCAGGTTTTGAATGTGGCTGTCGTCATAAAAATCTACTCCGATAATCAGATTTTTTTCGTCTTCAATACCCACCAAAATAAACGATTGATTGTTGGGATTAGAATTTGACAACGAACAAACGTGCTTTAAAAATTTGGCTTTTCCTTCTAAACTGTGTAAGTTTAGCTGCTGTTTCTTATCAAAGAAACTATTTTCGGTATAATGTGCTAACAAATTTTTTATTAAGAGCCGTTTATTTATCACAATGAAAGTTTTATCTTAAAATTATAAAAAGAAAATGATAATTCATACTTAAAACAAAAGTACGAAGATGTATTTTAACCATTTGTTAACAAGCTAAGCAAATAAATTTTAATCAATTTGTAATAAAATTAATACATACAGAAAACAAATAATGGAAGCAACAACAGCCACTACAGACATTCGTTCTATAAATGACAAAATAGAACGCGAAAGTGCATTTATTGATTTGCTTATTGCCGAAATGAACAAAGCAATTGTGGGTCAAAAACACATGATTGACCGTTTGCTGATTGGTTTGTTAGGGCAAGGGCATATTTTATTAGAAGGTGTGCCGGGGTTAGCGAAAACGTTAGCCATAAACACCCTTGCCAAAGCGGTACACGGATCGTTTAGCCGCATACAGTTTACACCTGATTTATTACCTGCTGATGTGGTGGGTACTATGATCTATAACGTAAAAGAAAACGATTTTAGTATAAAGAAAGGGCCTGTTTTTGCTAATTTTATTTTAGCAGATGAAATTAACCGTGCACCGGCAAAAGTACAATCGGCTTTATTAGAAGCCATGCAGGAGAAACAAGTAACTATTGGCGATACCACGCACCCGTTACAAAAACCGTTTTTGGTAATGGCCACTCAAAACCCTGTGGAACAAGAAGGAACCTATCCGTTACCTGAAGCACAGATGGACCGTTTTATGCTGAAAACAGTTATTGATTATCCAAAATTGGAAGAAGAACGTTTGGTAATCCGTCAAAATCTTGCCGGAACTACGCCAACAATCAATCCGGTGGTAAGTTTAGACCAGATTTTACGCGCACAACAAACCGTAAAAGAGGTGTATATGGATGAAAAAATCGAAAAATATATTTTAGACATCATCTTTGCCACCCGTTATCCGGAACAATTCAAATTAGAAAGTTTAAAACCTTACATCAGTTATGGTGCATCGCCTCGTGGATCGATCAACCTGGCAAATGCCGCAAAATGTTATGCGTTTATCCGTCGCCGTGGATATGTGATTCCGGAAGATGTACGTGCGGTGGTGTTAGATGTACTGAGACACAGAATTGGCATTACTTATGAAGCCGAGGCCGATAACATTACCAGCGTTGACATCATCAACAAAATAGTAAACGAAATCGAAGTGCCTTAATATAAGTCAAAAGTCGTAAAGTCATAACGTTTAACGGACAGACTTTCGATTTATAATCAAAAGTTTTAAAGTCATTCCTTTCGACTTTAAGACATTCGGCTTTAAGACTAATAATAATGGATACAAAAGAAATTTTACAAAAGGTTCGGAGAATCGAAATAAAAACCCGTCGTTTAAGCGATCATATTTTTTCGGGCGAATATCACACGTCGTTCAAAGGAAAAGGTATGTCGTTTTCCGAAGTACGCCAGTATCAATATGGCGATGATGTTCGTGCCATTGACTGGAATGTTACCGCGCGTTATAACGAACCCTATATCAAGGTTTTCGAAGAAGAACGTGAGTTAACCCTGATGTTGATGGTTGATATAAGCGGCTCGCAGGATTTTGGTTCAAGCAACGATTTTAAACGGGATATTGTAACCGAAATTGCCGCAACTCTGGCTTTTTCGGCAACTACAAACAATGATAAAATTGGTTTGATATTGTTTTCAGACCAAATCGAATTGTTTATTCCGCCCAAAAAAGGAAAATCGCATATTTTAAGAATCATTCGCGAATTGATCAATTTTCAGCCAAAAAGCAATCAAACCAATATTGGACAGGCGTTTGAATATCTTTCTAAAGTACTAAAGAAAAAAGCCATTGTTTTTGTTTTGTCTGATTTTATGACCAAAGATTACGACCGCATTTTACGCATTGCCGCCAAACGCCACGATGTTACCGGGATTAAAGTATTTGACAAACGCGAACAAGATTTAACCAATATTGGCTATGTGTTAACGCAAGATGCCGAAACAGGCGAAGCACTGTACGTAAACACCAGCGATGCCAATGTACGCAAGGCATACAGCGAATATTATAACGATTTAGACGAATATTTCACAAAGACATTTACCCGTAGCGGTGCCGGAATCATAAAAACAGAGACCAGTGAAAGCTACGTAAAAAAACTGTTGGCTTATTTTAAAGCACGATAAATATGAACAAAATAGTAGTTGCGTTATTTTTAAATTTTATTGCTTTTGCAGGCTTTGCACAAGTAACATCTAACGTAGATTCTACCCAGATAAAAATTGGTTCTGCATTTAACTTAACCATTAAGGCAACGGCTGATGAAGGCAGCAAAGTTGTTTTTCCCAATCAAAAAGGCATAGGCCCGTTTGAAGTGCTGGAACAATCTAAAGTGGATACGGTGTTAGCTGATAAAAAAATGCAGCTGACGCAAAAATATCTACTGACTCAGTTTGATGCGGGCGATTACACCTTACCGCGTTTATCGGTTTATATCGATGGGAAAAATCATCAGACCGATTTGTTTAACATCAAAGTAACCGATGTAACTGTTGATACATTAAAACAACCAATGTACGACATTAAAGCACAAGTGGGCGGCGAAACCGATACCGATAAATTATGGAGCTATCTGGTTGCCATTGTTCTTTGCATTCTTGCGGGAATTGCAGCTTATTTTGTCATAAAACGCATACAAAATAAGAATTTAACCGAGGAAGATCTGTATAAAACTCCCTTAGAAAAAGTAACCAAAAAGTTACAGCTATTAGATTCTAAACGATTGGTGCTAAACGGCGACGTAAAATCGTATTATTCTGAAATGACCGATGTTATCAGAGATTATATCGAAGAAGTTTTTGAAATTCCTGCTAAAGAATCAACCACATCAGAATTGATTCAACATTTGTTTCAAACCATCAAGTCAAAAAAGATACAACTATCCAAAGAAACGGTTAATGATTTAAAACGCGTGTTACAAACCGCCGATTTGGTAAAATTTGCAAAATCGGAACCAATGATGAATGAAATTGAACAAGACCGCAAAATATCCGAAGTTGTTTCAGTTTCTATTGATAAAGCCATTCCGCGTTTTTCAGAAGAACAATCGGAAAGAGTTAAACTGCGGGAACGCCGCTTTAAAAAACGCAAACAAATGCGTTTGTGGATACCAATTGGTGTAACATCTTTTTTACTTTTGGTAACCGGAATTGTATACATTGTTCAGGCAGTTCGTTCGGGATATGAATGGAGTATTTTTGCATCGAACAAAAGTTTGTACGAACGCGAATGGGTAACATCTGACTACGGTTTTCCGGCAGTTATTGTAAGCACACCCGAAGCCTTAACACGTGTGCAAATGCCACAGTCCGACAAAGAAAAGCAACAGTCGCAAAGCAGTGTTTTTGCCTATTCTAACCTAAAAACACAATTAATAGTTGCAGTGGGCACAACGGCTATGCAAACCAACGATTCTATAAATGTAGATCAAATACTGAAATACAAACTGGATATGGTTACTAAACAGTACGGTGCAAAAGATGTTACCTACAATGCCGAAGAATTTACCCAAAACGGCATTCGTGGAATTAGAGGAACAGGAACACTGGTAGCACAGAACTTTATATCGGGCGAAGCTGTTAAAATGCAGTACGACATGTACGTTTTTGTACAGCAAAACGGCATTCAGGAAGTAAGTATCTTGTATAAAGAAGGTGATGAATACGGAGCCAAGATCGATCAGCGAATTATTGAATCCATTCAATTAAATGTAGTAAACTCAAATGAATAATATCACTTTTTTAAATCCGAACTTTTTCTGGTTGCTTTTACTTTTATTGCCTTTAGGGTGGTATTGGTACATCAACCGAAAAAACGAAAAAGTTCCGGTAAAAATCAGCACTGTACAAGGGTTTAAAAACAAAAGCACCCTGCTTACAAAGTTATATCCGCTGCTTTTTGTGTTGCGCGCTGTTGCCTTTGCAGCATTGATTATAGCATTGGCACGCCCACAAACAATTGACAAAAGCACAAAATCTAAGATTACAAACGGTGTTGATATTGTTTTAGCAACCGATGTTTCGGGTTCGATGCTTTCACGCGATTTAAAACCCAACCGTTTAGAAGCTTTGAAAAAAGTGGCTGCCGATTTTATTAAAGAACGGGTTGACGACCGCTTGGGAATTGTAGTTTACGCTGCCGAGGCTTATACCAAAGCACCGGTTACAAGCGATAAAAACATGTTGTTGAACCAGTTGGCAGATATTAAATACGACCGCATTATTCAAGACGGAACAGGAATCGGCGTGGGCTTGGCAACAGCGGTTAACCGCCTAAAAGACAGCAAAGCAAAGAGCAAAGTGGTTATTTTAATGACCGATGGGGTAAACAATTCCGGATTAATTGATCCGCAAATGGCTGCCGATATTGCCAAAGAGTTTAAAATAAAAGTATATACTATTGGTATTGGAACCAACGGAATGGCCGAAACTCCGGTTTCAATCAAACCAAACGGCGAATTGGAATACAAGCGAATGAAGGTTGAAATTGATGAAAATCTGATGAAAAGCATCGCTCAAAAAACCGGAGGAAAATATTTCCGTGCTACCGATACCAAGCGTTTAGAGAATATTTATGATGAAATCAATCAGTTAGAAAAAACAAAAATCGACGAACAAAAGTTCGTTCAACGTACCGAATTATTCCGTCCGTTAGCACTTTTAGCATTGATTTTATTATTGATTGAGTTTATTTCAAGAAAAACATTATTTAAAGGATTTGTTTAAAATGTGGGGATTAGATACACCTTTTTATTTCTATTTGTTGCTGTTAATTCCAATATTAATAGCCGTTTACCTGTGGAATACCGTTTGGAAAAAAAAGAAAATCGCTGAGTTTGGTTCTGGTAATTATCTAAAGCGTTTAGCTCCCGAAGCCTCAACAACAAGCAAACCTTTAATTAAAATGATATTATTGGCGGCAACCGTTTTCGCATTGATAATTGCCTTGGTAAACCCGAAATTCGGAACACGGATAGAAACCGTTAAACGCCAGGGGGTTGATATTGTTTTTGCCATCGATGTTTCTAAAAGTATGCTGGCAGAAGATATTGCACCGTCGCGTTTGGGAAAAACCAAACAACTGGCATCGCAAATCATCAATAATTTGGCATCAGACCGCATCGGGATTGTAGGTTATGCCGGATCAGCATTTCCAATGTTGCCCATTACGACCGATTACAGCATGGCAAAAATGTATATTCAGGATATGCATACCGATATGGTTTCGAGCATGGGAACGGCTTTGCGTGAAGCGATTGAAGTGGGCAGCAATTATTTCGACGATCCTAAAACCAGCAAAGTGATGATTTTGATTTCTGACGGAGAAGATCACGGCGAAGGAATTAACGAAGCTATTGCAATGGCTGAGGACAAAGGTATCAAAATTATTACTATTGGTGTGGGAACGCCCGAAGGTGGTCAAATTCCGATCAAGCAAAACGGCAGAACCATCGATTATAAAAAAGATGTTGACGGATCAACAGTTGTTACCAAATTAAACGATGCCACGTTAAAAGAAATTGCAGAAAAAACCGGTGGTGTTTTTATGTACGGTAGCAAAACCGATGAAGTACTGCAATTGGTAGACCAAACATTGCAAAAAATTGAAAAAACCGATTTTGAATCACAACAAATTGCCGATTTTCAGTCGCAGTTTCAATGGTTTATTGGCTTGGCATTGTTGTTATTAATTATTGATAGCTTGGTATTGGAACGACGTACAGCCTGGATGAAAAAAATAAATTTATTTAACGAGAAATAACATGAAACACTTTTGGTACATAACCCTATTACAAATAGTTCTACTGAATGCTGTTCAGGCACAATCGTATAAATCGCAGTTAGCAGACGGTAACCAGAGTTTTGGTGTAAAAAACTATACCAAAGCAGAGCAAACGTATCGTAAAGCATCGGCAAAAGAAAAACAAAATACGGCGGCTAATTACAACAAAGCCAACAGCATTTACAGAATTCAGTCGATGAACGAAGCCGTTTCATCATATCAAACTGCATTAAAATCAGCAAAAACAAAAGAAGAAAAACATCAGATATTTCATAATATGGGCAATGCCTTTATGAAACTGAAAGATTACGGAAATGCCATAGAAGCCTATAAAAATGCGTTACGAAATAATCCGAATGACGAACAAACCCGCTACAATTATGCATTAGCAAAAAAAATGCAGAAAGAAAATCCTGACCAGAATAAAGATGACAAGCAAAATCAGGATCAAAACAAAGACAAAAACAAAGATCAGAATAAGGATCAACAAAAGAAAGACGACCAAAAAGACAAAAACGATCAAGACAAAGATCAAAAAGACGATAAAGGCGATCAGGATAAAAAGGATCAGAAAGATCAGCAAAACAAAGACGGACAAGACGACAAGGAAAAACAACAACCGAAACCAAATCCACAACAACAAAAACAAGAGCAATCCAGACAACAAATGGAAAACATGCTGAAAGCTATAGACAACCACGAACAAGGCGTGCGTGAACGTATTCAGGGTCGCGAACAAAAAGGACAACCGGTTACATCTCCAACACAAAAAGATTGGTAAAAACTATGTACACAAAATATTTTACATACACGTTTTTAGCTTTTTTTACAAGCATTGCTACTTGGGCACAGTTCCAGTTGAAAACCCAGGTAAGCAGTCAGTCTATGGGAATTAATCAGGTTCTTGAAGTACGTTTTGTAATGACCGGAGATGCCGATGATTTTAAACGTCCTGCTTTTGAAAACTTTGAGGTTGTTGGCGGACCAATGCAATCAATAAGCCACAGTTGGGTAAACGGCAAAACCAGTATGGAAAAAAGTGTTTCGTTTTTTGTTCAGCCAAAAAAGAAAGGAACGTTAACCATTGGTTCGGCTTCGGTTGTATTTGAAGACAAAGTATATAAATCACAACCTGTAACCATTCAGGTTGGTGATGCCGTGCAGGAACAACCTCGCCAACAACAACGACGCAGAGATCCTTTTTCGATCTTTGATGAAATGGAAGAAGAATTTTTCCGTCGTCAACGTCAGCAACAGCCACAACTTCCAAAAAACATGGGCGAAGGTATTCATTTGGTCGCAAAGGTTTCAAAAAGCAGCGCCTATGTCAACGAACCAATAACTATTGAGTACGGATTATACGTAAGCGATCGGGCAGGTTTTAATACAATGAACGTAAAGCAAATGCCTAAATACGAGAACTTCTGGAATCACATGATTGAAGAAAAACAAATGCAGGTAACTCGTGCAGAACTAAACGGCAAAAGTTACAGGTATCTTCCATTACAAAAAGCGGTATTATTACCTCAAAAAGACGGTACATTAAGAATTGACCCATTGGAAATCGAATTAGAAGAACAATACTTCACCGGCAATGTGGATGTTTTTGGAGCACCCGAATTGGGGCTTCGTAAAAAAACATATTCATCGGGTGCAAAAACCATTCAGGTAAAACCATTACCGTTAGACAAACAACCTGAGGGATATACCGGAGCTGTAGGCTCTTTTAACTTTAAAGTGCAGGCAAACAAAACATCGTTAAAAGCCAATGAACCTTTAGAGTTAACCGTAACTGTTCAGGGAAAAGGTAATTTAGATTTATTGACTTTACCAAAACCTGTAGCACCAAACGCTTTAGAATTGTACGATCCTGAAAAGATAAACAAGGTATCAAAAAGTATTTCGGCAGGAATGGAAGGTACAAAAACCGAAAAATATGTCATTGTGCCGCAATACAAAGGTACATATACCATTGAACCGCTGACTTTTTCGTATTTTGATACCGCTTCCAAAAGTTATAAAACCATTACATCCGATTCATTAACCATTGAAGTAACCGAAGGACCTGAATTACCTACCAACACTCCGGCGAACACAAAAGCTGAAGTAGTAAGCAAACAAGAAATGCAGCCTTTAAACGGCAATATAGAATGGTTTAACGGTAATTTCATCACGCAAAGCAAATCGTTTTATGCGTGGTGGTTAGCACCTCTATTGCTTTTGCCTACTGTTTTTGCAGCTAAGAACATCCGAGATAAAAAAGCGGGCGACGTTACCGGAAACAAATTAAAGACGAGCAACAAACTGGCTAAAAAATATCTGTCTGAAGCAAAAAAACAAATCGGAAACAAAGAAGCATTTTATGAAGCTTTAGAACGCTGTTTGCACAATTATCTGAAAGCCCGGTTAAAGATAGAAACATCAGAACTAAGCAACGACACCATCACTAAATTATTGTCAGATAACGGAATCAATCAAGAGGATATTTCTACCTTTTTATCAATAAAAACCACTTGCGAAATGGCCCGATATGCACAAATGGACATTCAAACCATGCAGAACGATTACGATTTGGCAGTGCAGTTAATCAGTTCAATCGACAAACAAATTAAAAAGTAAAATGAAACAACTGTTGGTATTTTTCTTAAGTTTTTGCTTTTCTTATGCGGTATCGGCACAAGAAAACAACGAGGTGCTTTTTAACAAAGGAATGGACGCTTTTAATCAGAAAGATTATGCTACATCGGTTAAAATATTTAATGATTTGGTTAAAATAGATTCGCTAAATTCGGTGTTGCATTACAATTTGGGTACCGCCTATCTGCACATGCAAAATACCGGATTAAGCATTTACCATTTAGAAAAATCGCTGAAATTACAACCAGGCTATGAACCGGCACGCATTAACCTGAATTTTGCCGAAAAACTAAAAACCAAAGTTACCAAAGGCAATTTACCCATACCGCAACAACAAATGTTGTATAGTGTATTCAATTTTTTAAAGCCTAATTCATGGGCATACCTTGCAATTGGAAGTATGGTATTAAGCGTTTTAGTATTAATCGGTTATCGGTTCAGTCAAAATGCAACTGCCAAAAAACTACTTTTTGCAACAAGCATTTTTCTATTGATTGTAAGTACCGGCAGCTATTTCATATCTGAAAATCAATCAGGTTATCTGTTGTCAAATCATTATGTTATTATAAAAGACACAGATGTTGTGTTGATGCAAGAACCCAGAACGGTATCAAAAATTACTTCAACTTTAACCGAAGGCGACAAAGCTTTTATCAAAGAAGAAACCAATCAATGGGTTAAAATTCAGTTACAAAACGATACGATTGGCTGGGTAGAAAAAAACAACGTATTGATGTATTAGCATTTGGTAAGACGACGGTCTTGCCATTTTTTTTGTAACTTTATCAAAAGATTTATCATGATTTCAGATACTCCGGATACCATATTAGAAACTCTTGAATGTTCCTTTTTTAAATGGCGTGATTTTACGTTGACCGATCGCATTGCGGTTTTGCAGAATATCAAAAACCGTTTGCTTGAAAAAAAGTACGATTATGCACACGCCATCACCACCGATATGAACAAACCCATTCAGCAAGCTATTGCCGAAGTTGAAAAATGTGCCTATTTATGTGATTACTATATAGAAAACGCACCACATTTTTTAAAAAATCAGGAAGTAAAAACCGGATGGAGCAAGAGCTATATCAATTTTCGTCCGTTGGGAGTGTTGTTAGGTGTAATGCCCTGGAATTTTCCGTTTTGGCAAGTTTTTCGTTTTGTAGTTCCTAGTTTGCTGACAGGAAATGTATTTGCAGTAAAACACGCCAGTAACGCGCCTTTAAGTGCCAAAGCTTTAGAAGAGGTTTTTAATAGTGACACCATTGATTTTTCGGTTTACAAAAATCTTTCTATAAAAAGTAATGAAGTATCCAATGTGATTTCCAATCCAATTATTAAGGCCGTTTCATTAACAGGAAGTGAAAATGCGGGAAGATCGGTTGCCGAAACTGCCGGGAGACATCTGAAAAAATGCGTATTGGAATTAGGCGGAAGCAATACGTTTATCGTTTTAAATGATGCCGATCTGGAATATGCTGCCACAAAAGCGGTGAGTGCCCGTATGCAAAACGCCGGTCAAAGCTGTATTGCCGGAAAGCGTTTTTTGATACAGGAAGCTATTTATGAGCAATTTGTTGACTTATTTAAACAGAAATTAGACACTTTAATTATCGGAGATAAATACGACGAAAAAGTAACATTTGGTGCAATGGCACGCGAGGATCTGGCTGTTGAATTAGAAAAGCAACTGTTAGACAGCGTGGCAATGGGAGCAAAAATTATTGCCGGTGGCAAACGCAACGATGCTTTTTTTGAACCTACTTTAGTTACCAATGTTACGGTGGATATGCCTGTTTTTAAAGAAGAAACATTTGGGCCTTTAGCTGCAATGATTCCTTTTAAAACGATAGAAAATGCTGTGGAATTAAGTAATTCTTCGAATTTTGGATTGGGAGCCAGTATCTTTACTTCCCAACCGGAGCAACTTAATGATTATTTACATTTGTTTGATGAAGGGGCTTTGTTCATTAACGAAATGGTAGTTTCAGATCCCCATTTACCTTTTGGCGGTATTAAAAATTCAGGCTACGGACGGGAATTATCCCATTTTGCCTTGTACGAATTTGCCAATATTCAAACAGTGGTTGTGAAATAGTTTCCTAAAACAATTCTGATAAGATTTCTATCGATTTTACAGGTTTAAAACCTACAATATGTGTTTCAAAATACAAAAGTAATAATTTTAATAAGGTCTTACGCTCGGTATTTGTTAAATGAATTCTTTTTTCGGTCAATGACAATTTAAACACTTTTCGGAATAAATCTGTTTCGTCTTCATTAAAACAATTTGGAGTGTATTGCATGGTAAAACTACCCTCGTTCGGATTGAAATATAAAGAATCTTTGTCTGAATCGTCGGGATAAAATCCTAAATATTTGGTAATCTTCAACAAGAACCACAAGTGAAAATCTGCATAAAATTCATGTTCATCAAACCAAATCAAGGTGGTTTTTAAAAACAAAAAAAATTCGTTATTCGGCTGTTCTTCTTTAACGGCATGGCTTAATATTTCAGCCAGAAAAATACTCACGCTGTTTTTATAAAACTGTAAAGAAATGGTTGTATAGGGATACATCAGTTTTAATTCGTTGATATATTCTAACGAACCTTTATTTTTATGAACGGCGTCGATAAACAAAAGGTTCAACGGCTGAAAATAAGCACTGTTTAAACTTTTGTTTTTAGCTGAAAATGCATTGCGAATAAAATAGGTCTTTAAACCAAAATCTCGTGTAAAACACCTTACTACCAGGCTTTTTTCCTGATAACGTAGTGCACTTAAAACAACAGCTTCGGTTTTAACCTGCATTATCTGATAATCATTACTTTTTTAACGGCATCTAACGTGCCATCCTGTGAGCTGATAAAGATCATGTAAACGCCCGAAGGAACTTTTGCCCCGGAGAAACTCAAGGTATTCCAGGTAACTGTACCACCTAATGATTTGGTTTCGTGTACCAGATTTCCTGCAACATCGGTTATTTTTACAGTCGCATCAGCAACCAAACCGCTTACTTTAACATCGCCCGTAAATCCTGGCCTAACCGGATTTGGATACACTTTGATATCATCTAAATCTGTCGCCGGTGTAGTTGCATAATTTTTAAACGATACCACACCCGAACGTGTTACAAAAAACACTTCGCCTGTTGTTCCATTAATAGTAATTGCAATGACATCATTACTTGGAAGCGGAGAATTTGTAGTAGTAAAATTATAAAGTGTTTCGTTTTTATCTGAAATCAAAAACACGCCTGAATCTGCAACAGATACCCATTTGTTGTTAGATCCGTCAACGGTAATGTTTGAAATATCCTGTTCAAAGAACAATTCCTGATTTAATCCTTCATCAACAATTACAATATTGGTTGGTGTAAGTTGAGAACTTGTTAGAAATTGATCTACATTTCTAATAATCCGCAAGCCTTTTAAAGTACCTATCCACAATTCATTTTTATAATCTAATGCAACTGTTTTTACATTATTATTTGGCAAATTATTACTTGTCGTAATCTGCATTGCCTTATTTTTAGTTTCGTTATATGCAAACAATCCATTGGCATAACTACCGAACCATTTGGTGTTGTTTTTATCGACAACCGGCATTAAAAATTTATCACCATTAATAACATTTGTAGAATGTTGGGTAAACTGATTGTTTTTATCAATCGAAACTAAATGCGAATTTTGAGTTGTGGCTGTATTCGTCATCCATCCGGTACCATTTTTATCAAATGCGACACCGTACACACGTGTATCACCCTCAATAACAGCATTTAATTCATCGGTATTGGCAGCGTTATAAACGGTTAATTCATTTTTATTCACATCCCAAACTCCCAAACCATCATGAAAAGAACTGATATATGCCAGATGAGGCTGTTGCGGATTAAAACTGATATTTACCGTTGATTTAAATTGATTTAACTGATTAAAAGAAATGTGTTGCCACGTTTGCATATTTTTAAAGTTACTGATACCGTATTGCGTTAATCCATTAGGTTCATAAGGATTCATAACCGGACCGTATCCACCAAAGGTAAACCATAAATCGTTGTTATTCATTGTCACGGCTGAAACATTATTACTTAAAGGACCACCGGGGGAAATACTCACAATATTATCTTTATTTTCTAAAGAAACTTTTACCCCCCCGTTTGTTCTTGATGCGATATAGTAATCTCCATTGGTATAAGTTGCGTCATTTACCCCTCCATTCTCATTTAAGCCATAAACAAATTCATTGTAAACCGATAAATCAGAACCGCGTAAACGGGCAGCCTCGTGGGTAACTTCTATTAGCACATCGCCCGAAACGTTAAATTTTAAAAATCCTCCCCAAACGTCACTTACCTGATCAATTTGATTGGTTGCAGAAATGGTGTTTAACGACAAATCTTCTTTAACGCCGATTAATTTATCTGAAAAAGTCGTTAATTCTATCCAATTGTTAAAATCAATCACCTGCCAGTTGTTATAATCTATTAAGTTTGCGTTTAGAGAAGCTTTCTTAACACCTTCATTTTCAACAGCAGCGTATAACTGATTGTTAAAAACAGTAATGCTTTTTACATTGACCATTTCACCATCTACACCTATATAATAACTATCGCCAAAATGGTTGTCGTTTAAGCGAACTGCCGTAATCCCATAGCCTGTTGCCAAATAAGCATATCCGCCCTGAACAATGATTTTATTAATTATTTTTTGGTTATCGGGGATATTCGTCTTCGAAAAAATATCGTTTAAATGGTATATTTTATCAGCAGCCAAATCAATAATTGCTACTTTACCATTGGTGCTTCCTGCAATTAGTTTTTTATAATCTTCGGCATACGCAAGGGTATTGATGCCATTAATTTTTAACCCATTTATGGTATTAAAAATTTCTGTTTCAAACGAATACTGATTATAGGCAAAAACCGCATTATCAGTAGCTATATAAATATTTTGATTGTCTTGCGCCACTGCTTTTGTTTCCTGATAGGAATAGTAACCTTTCCACAACTGACTGCTTTGAGCCATTGAAACAACCGATATTAAAAAGAAAAATAGCTGATAATAAAACTTCATAGGTACTTAATTTCAAATATTGAAACGATTTTTTTATAAAAATAGTATAATTTGGGATAAGTATTACATGTGAAATAAAAAAAGTCGTTCTATAAAAAACGACTTTTAATTTTTAAAAAATTTGGGATTATCCCAAAGCTTGTTCAATATCGGCAATTAAATCTTCTATGTCTTCTACACCAACGCTTAAACGTACCATATCATCGGCTACACCGATTTCGGCACGTTTTTCTGCCGGGATTGATGCGTGTGTCATCAATGCCGGGTGATTTGCCAACGATTCCACTCCGCCCAAAGATTCTGCCAATGTAAACACTTTTAATTTTTCTAAAAACATTATGGCATCAGCCTTTGCACCTGATTTAAAAGTAAACGAAACCATTCCGCCAAAACCTTTCGGCATTTGTTTTCTTGCCAAATCGTGTTGCGGATGAGAAGTTAACCCCGGGTACAACACTTTATCAATTAACGGATGCTGTTCTAAATATTCGGCTACTTTTTGTCCGTTAAAACAATGACGTTCCACACGCAAATGCAAGGTTTTAATTCCGCGTAAAACCAAAAAACTTTCTTGCGGTCCTAAAGTGGCACCAGTCGCAAATTGTGTAAAATGCAATTGTTTGCCCAATTCTTCGTCTTTAATAATCAAAGCGCCGGCAATTACATCTGAATGCCCTCCTAAATATTTGGTTGCAGAGTGCATCACAATATCCGCACCTAAATCTAACGGTTTTTGCAAATAGGGCGTTGCAAAGGTATTGTCAACGGCAAATAATAAGTTATGCTTTTTTGTGATGTTGGCAATTGCTTCAATATCTGCCAGTTTCATTAACGGATTTGTAGGCGTTTCAATCCAGACCAATTTTGTATTTGAATTGATTTTTGATTCAAACAGCTCTAAATTGTTCATATCGATAAAATGAAACTTAATTCCTAAATCTTGATAAAAACGAGTAAACAGTCTGTATGTTCCACCATATAAATCGTCCATTGCAATTACCTCATCGTTCGGTTTCAACAAACGCATTACACAGTCAATGGCTGCCAAACCCGATGAAAATGCCAAACCGCGCGTTCCGTTTTCAATGCTTTCTAAAGCGTGTTCTAAAGCCGTACGTGTTGGGTTGTCGGCACGGCTGTATTCATACCCCGTATGAACACCCGGACTGGTTTGTGCAAAGGTCGATGTGTGGTAAACAGGTGGCATTACGGCTCCGGTACTTGGATCGTGGTGCTGCCCGCCGTGTATTACTTTTGTATTGAATTTCATAATTAGATACTTTAAAAAAACTAAACAAATATACCATTTAAAACCGACTAAAATTTATAGATTTGTTTTAAAAAGAAGAATTGTTTTAGAATGAAAAAAATTTTACTATTCATTTGCTTGTCAGCAAGTCTTATCAGCTGTAAAAAGGAAATTCCGTTAGAATTCACAACAAAAACATACAATTTTAAGTCTGAAACCGACTGTACCGTTGGAAATTGTACATATGTGCATTTTGAAATCCCTGTGGCATCGGGCAATAATGCCATCGCAACACCTATTAATAAACGTGTTTTTGATTTTGTTGAAAGTGTGATGTCTTTTGAAGATGAAAACAAAACAGCTTCGTATGATACATTGGCATTAAATTTTATTGATCATTTTAATGAAATGAACCGAACGTATCCCGATAATGCCATTGCCTGGGAAGCTAATTTTAAAACAGAACACAAGGGTTTATCAACCAAGGTCTATCAAGTTCTATGGGATTATTACATTTTTTCGGGCGGAGCACACGGTTTTCAAGCTACTAAAGTTTTTCTGTTTGATACCACTACCGGGAAAACCATTCCCACAAAAGATTTGTTCATCAATTACGAAGGATTTAAAGATTTTGCCGAGAGCGAATTTAAAAAACAATTAAATATTACAGGCGATTTAAACACTGCAGGGTTTACCTTTGAAAAAAATGCGTTTAAATTACCCGATAATTTTTATGAATCAACCAATGAATGGATTTTACATTACAATCCGTACGAAATTGCACCTTATGTTCAAGGAGCAACTGTTATAAAATTACCTAAAGAAAAGGTCACGCGTTTTTTAAATCCCATTTATTTTAAAAACTAATTATTTTGAGCGTTTACAAAAATCTGTTTAAAACCACGTTAATCTACGGAATAGCCACTGTTGTTCCTAAAATGATCGGGTTCATTATGGCTCCATATCACATGGATTGGTTGCCTACTAATGCCTATGCCGATTATACTCTTATTTTTTCGTGGTTGATGTTTTTCAACGTGGTGCTTTCGTTTGGAATGGAAACAGCCTTTTTTCGTTTTTATAACAAATATGAAAACCAGAAAGAAGTCATCAACAATACCATTTTATTTTTAATAGCTGTTTCGGTGGTGTTTTTAACAGGTGTTTATCTTTTTAAAGACTATATCGATGCTTATTTTGGAATTCCATCAATCATTGTCGATTTTCTTATTTGGATTTTAGTACTTGATGCCCTGGCTGTTATTCCTTTTGCCATATTAAGGGCACAGCAACGACCTATAAAGTACAGTATCATTAAAATTATAAATGTATTTTTAAATGCCGGCTTAACTGTTGTTTTTCTCTATTTAATTCCACAATATCTGCAAAAACACCCCACCGGTTTTTTACAGAATTATTTTATTCGCGATTTTCAGGTAGGTTATTTATTCGTTGCAAATTTAATCGCAAGCTTAGCCACTCTTTTATTGCTTTCAAAATATTATTTTCAACTAAAATGGTCTTTTAACAAAAAACTGCTCCGTGAAATGCTTGTTTATAGCTTTCCTGTAATGATTGGCGGACTGGCATTTGTGGTCAACGAGACATTTGACAAGGTTTTTTTAAGATGGTTGCTTCCCGATGATTATAAAGATTTGGGATTGGCAAGTTATGGCGCTCTTTATAAAATAGGCGTTTTTATGGTATTGTTCCGTATGGCGTATTCTTTGGGTATTGAACCGTTTTTCTTTAGTTATGCCAAGAATGATGACGCCCCGGTAAAATACGCAACAATAACCAAATATTTCGTTATTTTTGGAAGTGCGGCAATGCTTATAATTGTTGTTTTTGCCGATATTATCAAGAAATTTTATATCCGCGAAGAAGAATACTGGCATGCTATGGAAGTTGTGCCTTACATTATTTTAGCCAACCTGATGCTGGGTATTTACACTAATTTATCTGTCTGGTACAAGTTACAGGACAAAACCAAAATCGGAGCTTATATTTCCGTTTTCGGTGCAGTTGTAACATTGATTCTGAATTACATTCTCATCCCAAAAATTGGCTTGATCGGTGCAGCAGTTACTACATTAACCGCCTATGCCGTGATGATGTTGATTTCATATGTTTTAGGACAAAAATCGTATCCCATTCCTTATGATAAAAAAGCTATTTCTTTATATTTAGGAACCGCTACTGCATTATCTTTTGGCTACTTTTATAATTTCAGAGAAAATTATTTTATCGGAATATCATTCCTTCTTATATTCGTGGGATTGATTTATTACAACGAAAAAGTAATGATTCAACGCATAATTAAATCCGTTTTAAAAAGATGAAATGCCCGTTATCGAATTTATCAAATCAATTTATAGGGTCTTACATCCCTTTTGGTTATTAAAAAACAAATAAAAAATAACAGATGAAAATAAACATTATCAACAAATCACAACACGCCTTGCCAAGCTATGAAACCATTGCTTCTGCCGGGATGGATTTACGTGCAAACTTATCACAACCCATTGTTATAGAACCTATGGAACGCGCCTTAATTCCAACGGGTTTGTTTATGGAATTACCAATAGGTTACGAAGCACAAGTGCGTCCACGCAGCGGTTTGGCATTAAAAAAAGGAATTACCTGTTTAAATTCACCCGGAACCATCGATGCAGATTATCGTGGAGAAATTGGCGTGATTCTTGCAAACCTTTCTAACGAAACATTTGTAGTAGAAAATGGCGAACGCATTGCCCAAATGGTCATTGCAAAGCATGAACGTGCCGAATGGACGGAAGTGGAAGAGCTTTCTACAACAGAACGCGGTGCAGGTGGATTTGGAAGTACTGGAGTGAAGTAAAACGCTTTTATCCCACAAGGTTTTAAAAACCTTGTGGGATTGATTTGGAGATAATATAAATACCTACAAGGTCTGACAGACCTTGTAGGTCTCTTAATAAAAACCACTAATATTTTAGTATGAAAAAAACATTTTTTACTTTTTTAATGTTTCTGTGTGCAAATCTAATTTTTGCACAAAATAAAACGGCTGCCGAAGAAATAGTTAATAAGGGTATTTACCTTCACGATGAAGGAAAATATAACGAAGCTTTAGCAAAATACGAGGAAGCTTTGAATATAGATAAAAACAACATTATAGCTCTTTCGGAAAAAGCAATGACATTGGATGCTTTAAAGAAATACGACGAAGCTATAGAAGTTTGTAAGCTTGTTTTAAAATTATATCCGAAAGAAAGTAACGGAACCGTTTATGTAACTTATGGAAATGCTTTAGATCATTCAAACAATCCAGATAAGGCGATAAAAATTTATGACAAAGGGTTGAAATTATATCCGAATTATTACCAACTTTATTTCAACAAAGGAATAGCTTTAGTCAATCAGAAAAAATATGATGAAGCTATTCAATCTTTCCAAACTTCTACAAAGCTAAATCCTAATCATCTTGGCTCTTTTAATGCTTTGGCAATTCTTTCAAGACACGACAGAATTCCTTCTATTTTGGCATCTTGCAGATACCTTGTTTTAGACAATCAATCTGCCAATGCAAAAAAACATTTTGAAGATGTTATTAATCTAATACAACAAGGTATTTCAAAAGAAACCAACAATTCTATTTCAATTTCACTTGATTCGGAAATAGTAGAAAAGGTCGAAAGTGATAAAATAACAGAAAACGACTTTTCTACCGTTGATATGATATTAACATTTGCTGCCGCAGCAGACCATACCGAGGAAAATGGAGAAAAAACAGCTGTTGAGAAATTTATCAGTAAATTTGAAACCATTTGCGACTCTATGAATGAAATAAAACAAAATCAAAAAGGGTATTATTGGGATTTTCTATCCCCTTATTTTATAGAAATGAGAAAAAACAACTTAATTGAGCCTTTTGCAAATACGTTATTTCTATCTGTACAAGATAAAGATGCAATTCAATATGTCGAACAAAATCAGAGCAAGTTAGAAGATTTTTATGATTGGTCGGCAAACTATAATTGGAAATAAAACACTATCCTGCAAGGTTTTAAAAACCTTGTAGGATTTTAAGAAATTATATACCTACAAGGTCTGACAGACCTTGCAGGAAAACTAGACATTAACCCATATTTGTTCTTTCAATGCAAAAAATCTTTTTTTTAATAGTGTTATTTATTTCTTGTTCAATGAATGGGCAATCCTCTCTTAAGCAATATTTGAATAATCCTATTAAGTATACTAAACAAAAAATAACAGACGACAAAGGGAATTACTCTATTTATGTACCTAATAATTGGAATTTTTCAGATAACTTTTCTGACTATTCTCTTGTTTTTTGGCATTCTATTTTTAGAGAAAAAGACAATAAAACTATTGCTGAGATGGAGATTGTAAAGATTAAGGATAATAAAGATTTAAAAACACTTTTCAATTCATATTTGAATCCTGATATCCCTAAAAAAATTCTTGCCTCAGGAGAATCTGATTTATTGATTTATCCTTCATATTTTATCCATTCTGTTTCTTATTTAGACAAGAGCTCTAATGAGAACAACAATACTGAAAGAATTGAATTTTTTATCAAAAGTAAACAAAAAAAAACATTTTATATAATAAGATTATCTGTAAAAGGAGAGAAACAAAAAGAAAATATGTCAAAAATGTTACAATGTTTAAAAACCTTTGAAATTTTAAAATAGATTAAAAATGAAAATAATCGTACCAATGGCAGGTCGTGGCTCACGCTTGCGTCCACATACATTAACAACACCAAAACCATTAATCCCCATTGCAGGCAAACCAATTGTACACCGTTTGGTAGAAGATATTGCCAAAGTAATCAATCAACCAATCGACGAAATTGCGTTTATCATTCACGAGAGCTTTGGTAAAGAAGTAGAGAAAGATTTAATTGCCATTGCCGAAAAATTGGGCTCAAAAGGAACCATCTGTTATCAAAACGAGGCATTAGGAACGGCTCACGCCATTTTATGTGCCAAAGAAAGCATGCAGGGACCCATTGTTGTTGCGTATGCCGATACCTTATTCCGTGCTGATTTTACATTAGACGCCACTGCCGATTCTGTTATTTGGGTAAAAGCAGTTGATGATCCTTCGGCTTTTGGAGTGGTTCAGTTAAACGATAAAAACGAAATTGTTGATTTTGTTGAAAAACCCAAAGAATTTGTTTCTGATCTGGCGATTATCGGAATTTACTTCTTTAAATCAGCTGAAAATCTGCGAAGCGAGTTAGAATATTTGATTGACAACAACATCGAAAAAGGTGGCGAATACCAGTTAACCGATGCTTTGGAAAATATGAAGCAGAAAGGATTGCGTTTTGTTCCGGGTAAAGTTGATGAATGGATGGATTGCGGAAATAAAAACGTAACCGTTGATACCAATAATCGTATGCTGACCTTTTTACAAAACGATGGCGAAGATTTAGTAGCATCAACAGCTATGATTGAGAATTCTACCATCATTCCGCCGTGTTACATTGGCGAAAACGTGGTTTTGAAAAACGCGACTGTCGGACCAAATGTTTCGTTAGGCAACAACACCAAAGTAGAAAACGCCACTATAAAAAACAGTTTGATACAAACAAACGCCACCGTTAAAAATGCTGATTTAGACAATGCAATGATTGGTAATTTTGCGAGTTTTAACGGAAAGTTTACCAATGTAAGCATAGGCGATTACAGTGTGTTAGAATAATCTTAAAAAATCCGTTTTCAGCGGATTTTTTTGTTTCTTTATACTTTTAATTTTAAGAATGAAACAACTTTTTGTCATAGTAACAATAACTCTTTTTGCGGTTTCTTGTAAATCGTCGAAGAAAAACAACGATGCCGTTTTTGAAAAGAATTCAGAAAATATCCTTTCAAATGAATCTGTAAAAACAAAATCAACCGCTGAGAACCAACGCGCTGTACAGGAAATCGCCGCTGCACATTACGGTTTGTTCAATGATTTTAATACGTTGAAAATTAATGCAAATGTTGATTACACAGGTCAGGAAGGTTCTTATTCGCCATCTGCAGACATTCAAATAGAAAAAAACAAACGTATTTTGATTGCGGTAAAAGCATTAGGCATACCACTTGCAAAGGTATATCTTACAC
This sequence comes from Paenimyroides marinum, assembly GCF_900108395.1. Taxonomy (GTDB): domain Bacteria; phylum Bacteroidota; class Bacteroidia; order Flavobacteriales; family Flavobacteriaceae; genus Flavobacterium; species Flavobacterium marinum. The sequence goes on from NZ_FNXE01000004.1 coordinate 80,660, forward strand.
CAGAAAGAGCAACTTATTATGAGGTTTTAGGGGGCACTTATTACGATGGCGATTATCAATTTATCAAAGATTTTTTGGGTACAGAAGTAACGTATGAAAACGTAGAAAATTTATTGTTAGGCAAGGCTTTTTACGATTTAAACACCAACGATTATATCAAAACCAGGAACAATGAGCTGGAATTAAAACTAAACCAGTTTTTAATGCGTTTGGTTATGGGAGGAAAAAATCAAATTGCTTCAACCGAAGTTACTCAGGATAAAAGTGCCGATAAATTAGTCATTCAGTACCCATCGTATCAATCAAGCGAAAATATTTATCTTCCAAAAGAAATAAACATCCACGCGATGCAGAAAAACGATGTGCAGATTAAAATTGATTACAGACGCGTTTCGGTCAATCCGTCGTTAGATTTCAGATATAAAATCCCTAATAATTCCAAACCAATTAAAATTTAATTATTTTTGAACAAAATTCTATGTAATGCGTCGCATTTTATCCTTTATATTATTATTTCTGTCGTTTAACACCTTTGCACAACAAGATTATCAGGCACAACAACGTAAACTTGAAGAGCGAAAAGCCCAGATTTTAAAAGAAATCAAAGAATTTCAAAACTTGCTCAACACCAATAAAAAGCAAGAACGGAATATTTTAGCTGAACTGAACGAGCAAAACAGAAAAATCAAACTTCAAACAGAATTAATTTCTAATTCTCAAAAACAAATACGTACGCTTAAAAACGACATTTACGTAAACACGCTGGCATCAAACAAATTAAAACGCGAACTGGCTGTTTTAAAAGAAGATTATGCCAAAACCATTGTAAAATCGTACAAATCGCGTTCAGAACAAAACCGTATCATGTTTATTTTGTCGAGTGAAAACTTTTTACAGGCATATAAACGTATGCAGTACATTAAGCAATATGCCAAATACCGCAAATCGCAAGGAGATGAAATCAGAGAAAAATTTGAAGAATTAGAACGTATTTCGGCACACTTGGAAATCCAGAAAAGCAAACAGGAGAAAATTGTCCGAGAACAAGAAAAACAACGCAAAGAATTACAAGGCGAACGCAACAAGCAAAGCGAGCTGATGAATCTTGTTAAAAAAGACAGTAAAAAATACAGTTCTCAAATTCAAAATAAACAAAAGGAAACTAAAAAGATAGATCAACAGATAAAAGTAATTATCAAAAAGATCATTGAGGAAGAAAACCGCAAACGCAGAGAAGAAGAGGAACGCAAAGCAAAAGCTGCCGGTAAAACAGTTGCTCCAAAAACCTCTTCAGCCGGCAAATTAGAAATGACACCTGAAGAGAAAGCCTTGGCAGCAAGTTTCAGCAACAACCGCGGGCGTTTGCCTTGGCCGGTTGAAAAAGGGTACATTTCAGTTCATTACGGTACTGTTAAACATCCGGAATATAACATTGAATATGAGAGCCACGGCATTGAAATTACTACGGAAAAAGGAGCCGCCGTTCGCAGTGTTTTTGAAGGAGAGGTATCGCAAATTCAAGTAATTGGAAATACCAGAACCGTATTTATACGTCACGGAGAATACATCACGGTTTACAATAATTTGGCAACGGTATCGGTTACGCAAAACCAGAAAGTAACCACCAAACAAAAAATTGGAACGGTAGCTAATAACCACGAAGGTGTTGCAGTGCTTAAATTTATGTTGACCAAAAATGAGACAATTAACAATCCACAATCGTGGTTAAGCAGTAAATAATTATGACAGTTCAAAAACCTTTTAATCTGCAAAAATGGATTGACGAAAACCGCGGGCTATTAAAACCACCGGTTGGCAATAAAAATATTTACACAGAATCGGGCGATTTTATAGTGATGGTTGTTGGCGGACCCAATGCCCGTAAAGATTATCATTATAATGAGGCCGACGAATTTTTCTTTCAGTTAGAAGGAAGCATCTCTGTTGCCATTCAAACAGAAAACGGAAAAGAAGTTATGGAATTAAATGCGGGCGATGTATTCTTACTTCCTGCAAAAACACCACATTCACCCATCCGGACTGAAGGCTCTGTTGGTTTAGTAGTAGAAGTAAAACGATCAAACCCGGAAACAAAAGACGGGTTGCTTTGGTATTGCGACCATTGCAATGAAAAATTACACGAAGTTTATTTCCCATTAAACAACATCGAAACCGATTTTTTACCGCATTTTAAACATTTTTATACCTCTGAAGAGTTACGAACTTGTAAGAAATGTGGCGAAATTATGGAAGCCGATGAACGTTTCATTGGTTAATTCACCATATTTTATTAACTTAGTCGATTACAAAGAATCATTAAATATTTAAGGTACGCCGTACCACGAAAAACAATGAAAACAATTTTATCTCAGTTAGGATTAAACAATACAAACTTAGGGTCATCAACAGGATCTCAATGGTTTGCAAACGGAACAGAAATTTCTTCTTACACGCCGGTAAACGGTTCATTAATTGGAACCGTCCAAACCACGTCGAACGATGATTACGAAAAAGTGGTAGCTACAGCAGCCGAGGCTTTTAAAAAATGGCGTTTGGTTCCTGCACCAAAACGCGGCGATATTGTACGCCAGGTTGCAGAAGCTTTACGCGAAAATAAAGATGCTTTAGGACGTTTGGTTTCTTATGAAATGGGGAAAAGTTTGCAAGAAGGTTTGGGCGAAGTTCAGGAAATGATCGACATTTGTGATTTTGCTGTTGGTTTATCTCGTCAGCTGTACGGCTTAACCATGCACTCTGAACGTCCAATGCACCGTATGTACGAGCAGTACCACCCTATAGGAATTGTGGGAATTATTTCTGCCTTTAACTTCCCGGTAGCCGTTTGGTCTTGGAACGCTGCTTTGGCTTGGGTTTGTGGCGATGTTTGTGTTTGGAAACCAAGTTCAAAAACACCTTTATGTGCCATTGCCTGTCAAAACATCATCACAAAAGTATTCGAGAAAAATAATGTACCAGAAGGTGTAAGCTGTTTAGTTACAGGAAATGCTTCGGGTGATTTAATAAATAACGACAAACGCATCCCTTTGGTTTCTTTCACAGGATCTACCCGTATTGGCCGCCACGTATCAAAAACAGTTGCAGAACGTTTTGGTAAAACCATTTTAGAATTAGGCGGAAACAATGCCATTATCGTATCTGAACATTCTGATTTGAATATGGTATTGGTAGGAGCTGTTTTCGGAGCTGTAGGAACTGCCGGACAACGTTGTACATCTACTCGTAGATTAATCGTGCATGAAAGTGTGTATGATAAAACAATCGAAACCTTGAAAAATGCTTATGGTCAGTTAAAGATTGGTAATCCTTTAGACGCGGCTAACCACGTGGGACCGCTTATTGATACCAAAGCCGTTGAAGATTATTTAAAAGCTATTGAAAAAGCTAAAGCCGAAGGCGGCAAAATTGTTGTAGAAGGCGGTGTTGTAGAAGGTGCCGGTTACGAAAGCGGATGCTACGTAAAACCATGTATCATTGAAGCTAAAAACGAATTTGAGATTGTACAGGAAGAAACTTTTGCTCCAATTTTATATGTAATAAAATACAGCACCATTGAAGAAGCAATCGACCTACAAAACAATGTTCCTCAAGGATTGTCTTCATCAATCTTTACAAATAATTTACGTGAAGCTGAATTGTTTTTGTCACACGCCGGATCTGATTGTGGAATCGCAAATGTAAACATTGGAACATCTGGTGCCGAAATTGGTGGTGCTTTTGGTGGTGAAAAAGAAACAGGTGGCGGACGTGAATCGGGTTCTGATGCATGGAAAGTATATATGCGTCGTCAAACAAACACCATTAATTATGGAACAGAACTACCATTGGCACAAGGAATTAACTTTAATATATAATAAAAAAATGAGAAAATTAGTTATAGCTGCAACTATGTTATTTGCAGTACAGTTTGCATCGGCTCAATCAGTAGATTTTAAAAAAGATGTTATTGAAATGGTTAAAATATCAGGTTCAGCAGCAAATTACACTGCGTTTTTTGAACCTATTATGGAACAAATATCAGAAGACAAACGTGCTGATTTTAAAAAAGATATTGAGGCTTTAATGCCTTCTATATATGAAAAAACAGCAGAGGTAATGATGAAGTATTATACGCACGACGATGTCAAAAAAATGATGGAATTTTATAAATCTCCAATTGGTCAAAAAATACAGGAAAGTACTCCAAAGATCTTAAAAGATCAAATGAGTGATATGCAAGATTTACAATTACAAATTCAAGGTATCTTAATGAAATACATGCAATAATACATTAAAAAAAGAGGTCTTTTAAACCTCTTTTTTTATTAAATTACGTTAAAGTTATTCATCATTTCTGTTTTTTATTATAACTTTATTTTTCTAAATAAATTGATATGAAAAAATTATTGTATGTATGTTTCGCTTTCTTTGCGATACAGGTTGGTTTTGCACAAGCTTCACCGGAAGCAAAAGCATATATTAAAAACCTTAAGATGAAAGAAAGTTTAGACCAGACAAAAACCGGTATAACCAATCTTATTCTTAGTGAAAATCTTGAAAAATTCAATACGGAATTTGATGGTTTGGTAAACACCTTTATCACAGATTTTGAAAATTTAGTCCAAGAAAATTATTCGGCTGAAGACTTAAACAAGTTAAACAAAAGTTTAGAGAGTAATGCCACACCAGAACCAATTGCTCCAAAAGATGCCGTAGCCTTTCAAGAAAAAGCAAACAAAATCCAGGAAGAAATGGGAATGTCGTTACAAGGAATTGTGATGAAGTACGGCGATCCTGTAAAATTAGAAGAAATGCAGCAACAAGAATAGCAGCACACAAAAAAGATGAAGAGAGGCAATTATGCCTCTTTTTTTATACGTATTTTTGAAAAAAAAGATTTTTATGAAATGTCCTTGTTGTTCCGGCAAACCATATAGTGCTTGTTGCGAGCCTTATCACAAAAAAGAACACAATGCCCCAACTGCCGAAGCCTTGATGCGTTCGCGGTTTTCCGCATTTGCCTTTCCAAATGGGGCATATCTTTTAAATACCACACTGCCTGCCAAACGTAAATTTCATTCACAAGAAGAATTACAAGAATGGGGAGAGATCAATCAATGGGTAAAATTAGAAATTGTAAATCTTCCGGCGATCAATCAGGTAGAATTCAAAGCTTTTTATATCGATTCAGAAGGAAAAGAGCAGCTTCATCACGAATTATCTGTATTTCAAAAAATAAACGATCGTTGGTTTTACGTTTCAGGAACTTTTTTAAACGACAATTAACGTCTTTCTAAAAAATGATATTTGTAATGGGAAGAAGAAATGAAACCAACCGATTAAATCACAAAAAAAAAGTAGATCAGAAAAAGAAAAAAATAAAAGATTCCGAATCTGCACGAAAAGAGAAACTAAAACAGATACAAAAGAAATTCAACAAACAAAATTCAACGGAAACAGACCAATAATATGAAAATTCTGCATACTGCCGACTGGCATTTAGGAAAGCGTTTAGACGGTTTTTCGCGTTTAGAAGAACAAGTGGACGTAATGAACGAAATGGTACAAATTGCCAACAATGAAAATGTTGACATGGTTTTAATAGCCGGCGATTTGTTTGACACGTTTAATCCATCGGTTGAAGCTACTGAATTATTTTACAAAACACTGAAACAACTCACAAATAACGGTACGCGACCCGTTGTTGCCATTGCAGGAAACCACGATTCGCCAGACAGGATTAATGCTCCCGACCCGCTGGCACGTGAATGCGGAATCATCCTTATTGGTCATCCCAATGAACTAATTCATCCTTTTAAAACCGATCATTTCAGCATCACCCAATCGGCAGAAGGATTTATCGAGCTTGCTATCGATAACATCAATTTTCCTGTACGGATTATTCATACGGCGTATGCAAACGAAATCCGGTTAAAGCATTATTTTGGCGAAGACAAAGAAGAACAGTTAAACCATGTTTTAAAAGAGCAGTGGAAAAAAATCGCTGATGAATTTTGCGATGAAAACGGCATCAATCTGCTGATTTCTCATTTGTATATGAACAAACGGGGAGCAGAACTTTTAGAAGAACCCGAAGGCGAAAAACCAATCAAAATCGGTAATGCGGATTTGGTTTTTTCTGATGGAATTCCACCGCAGATTCAATACACCGCATTAGGGCATTTACACGCTTTCAACAACATCGGAACCATTGAAAAACCTGTTATTTATGCCTCTTCTCCTTTGTGCTATAGCTTTAGCGAAGCCGGGCAAACCAAATATGTTGCTCTTGTAAACCTGGAACCTAATAAGCAGGCTACGTTCACAAAAATCAATCTTACAAAAGGAAAACCATTGGTTCGAAAGACCTTTCAGACAGTTGAAAATGCCGTCAATTGGCTTTTAGAGCACCCAAATACCTTAGTGGAGTTAACCATTGAAAGCGAAACGTTTTTAACAACCGGTGAACGCAAGGCACTTTTTCAGTCACATTCAGGCATTGTACACTTGATCCCGAAAGTTAAAAATCAGATGGCAGACAGCAATCAAATGAATGAAATCAATCTCAATCAGGACATAAAGGAACTGTTCAAAGACTATTTTAAGTCGAAAAACGCCAATCAGCAACCAAACAACGAACTGATGGATTTGTTTAACGAAATTTTAAACGATTAATTATGATTCCTATTCAATTGACAATAGAAGGTTTGTATTCGTACCAGAAACGGCAAACCATTGATTTTTCTAATTTGATAAATGCCGGATTATTTGGCATTTTTGGTACTGTTGGTTCAGGAAAATCATCTATTTTAGAAGCCATTACCTTTGCTTTATACGGCGAAACCGAACGTTTAAATGCCAAAGATAAACGTGCTTACAATATGATGAATCTAAAATCGAACAGCTCATACATTACTTTTGATTTTCTGAATTTTGAAGACAAAACGTTTCGCATTACCCGTGAATATAAACGAAACAGCAAGCGTTTTGAAGAAATCAAGCCATCAACTGTTATTTTATATAAGAAAATGAACAATGAATGGATTCCGTTAAATCACACCAATTTACAGGAAATTATTGGATTGAGTTACGACAATTTTAAACGGACCATCATTATTCCACAAGGAAAATTTAAAGAATTTATTGAATTGGGTGCCAAAGACCGTACCCAAATGATGAAAGAAATCTTCAATCTTCATAAGTACGATTTATACGATAAAGTTTCGGTTTTAAACAGCAGAAATTTAACCCAACTGAATCAGTTAGAAGGGAAATTATCAGGTTTTGAAGAAGTTTCGGAAGAACACATAGCCTTTTTGCAGGATCAATTAACATCTGAAATTGAAATTCTACACATCAAAAAAACTGATTTTGAAACAATTAGTAAAAAGCTTCAGGCTCTTGAGAACATTAAATCGGATGTTGAATTGCTGCTGAACAAACAAAACACATTCTCAGAATTAGCCCAACAGAAACCGGAAATTGAACGAAAAAATGCCGAATTAGATTTATACGAAAAAGTATATAAAACATTCCATCAACAGTTGGTTGATCTTGAGAAAACAGAAAAAAACATTCAAAGCATCAGCATTCAGGCAAAAGATCAAGAAAGCGAATTAAACATTTCTGAAACCGAATTATCAAAAATAAGTCAGAAAATAACCGAATTGCAACCTGCTTTTAACCAGCTTCCACAAAAACGTTTAGAAGAAGAAGACTTAAAGCGCATTGCCGAGAATATTTATTTTGAATCTGAAATTATCGAATTAAAAAGTCGTTCTGAAAAAGGGAGTGAAAAAGTTAATGAGGTCGAAGAAAACATTGAAACGATTCGGAAAATCATAAAATCAGCCGATGAAGAAATCATACAACTCACTAAAAATCAAATTGATTCAGCTATTTTAATAAGCGTTGGCAATTGGTTTATACAACAACAAAATTTATTAAAAAACAGACAAAATCAACAAGAAAAAATAAAAGGGATACAAGCTGAAATTGCTCAAATATCAAATGAATTAGCAGCTGCAAACGTTTCTGTTAACAATTTTGAAAACGATGTACAACTAAAAAAAACAACGTATAATTCGCAAAAAAATCAATTAGAAGAAAAGCGTAGAAATTTAGAAGTTCAGCAAAAACTGTCGCATTTCGCACACAATCTGCACAACGGAGAAGCCTGTCCGCTTTGTGGAGCTTTAGAACATCCGGCGGTAATTGTTTTGGACGATGTTACTACGAATTTAGAAGCACTGCAGATAGAAAGTACCCATTTAGACAACCAGTACAATGAATGGGTTGATTTCGCAGAAAAAATTCGTCAAAAAATTCAGAAACTATCGCTTGTTGAAGAACAGTTTTTAATAGAAAAAAATGCTGTTCAGACTATTGAAAATCAACTTTTAAACCACCAATCACAATTTATTTGGAGTGAATTTGATCCGGCTGATTTTACAGATTTTGAACACAAAAAGAATCTATCTTTGCAATTAAACCGTCAGGTAGATGAAAAATCGAAATTAATTACGACACAAAGACAATTATTAGATGCAGCACAAGAAAAGCTTGAAAAGTTTAAGAAAGCATTAGCAGAGTTTAAATTAGATGAAGCCAAAAAAACGGCACAAATAAAACAAAATTCAGCAAACCTAAAGGTTTTGGTTTCTGAGGATTTCCGTTCTTTTTCTGTGGAGGAAATTCAGCAAAAATTAAATGATTTGCAATTGTTCAATCAAAAAACAGAAACTGATTTTAAGCTTTTAACCGAACAATTTAATTATTTAAACAATCAAATTTCCGGACAGAAAGCATCGCTTCATTCCATACAAAAGCAATTGAATGATTTGAATGATGAGTATGAAAAACTCAATGTCCTTTTCAATCAGAATCTATCCCATCAAAATCACACAAAAGAACAGGTTTTAGAAGTAATCAATCTAAAATTAGATGTAGATTCTACAAGAAAACAGGTTCAGGATTTTATGATTGCCTATAAAACATTGCACAATCAAATAGAAGAACTGCAAGAGAAATTAAAAAATCAAGCTTTTAGCGAAGAAGAGCTTCAACAACAACAAAAGCAGTTTTTAACGATAAAAAAACAATTAGAAGAAGCCACAGAAAACGTAACAAAAACAAAAACCGAAATACAGCGTTTAACCACCGCATTCAATCAAAAGAAAGAGCTTTTAAAGCAGCAGGAAGCATTGAGAGGTCGGGCAGAAAATTTAAAAACGCTTTCTAACCTGTTTAAAGCAGCCGGATTTGTACAGTATGTTTCCACCATTTACCTTAAACAACTGTGCGAAAATGCCAATATACGTTTCCGGAAAATGACGCGGAACCAGTTACATTTACAGATAAATGAAACGAACGATTTTGAAGTGGTTGATTACTTAAACGAAGGCAAAACGCGGAGCGTAAAAACACTTTCAGGCGGGCAATCGTTTCAGGTTTCGTTGAGTTTGGCACTGGCACTGGCAGAAAGCGTACAGGTGCACACCAAAGCAGGAAAAAACTTCTTTTTCATCGACGAAGGTTTTGGAACACAAGATACCGAATCGGTCAATATTGTTTTTGAAACGTTGAATAACCTACACAAAGAAAACCGGATTGTCGGGATTATCTCGCATGTGGAAGAACTGAAAGAACGCATACCAACTGCTTTACAAATCACAAAATCTGATGAAAACGGGAGTTTGATTGAAATCATTTAACTTCTTATTCAAACCATAATATTTTAAAAACCATAAGTTTACAAAACAGCGGTAATTTCGGAAAAACATTGTTTCAATATGAAGAGAAAAGTAGAAATTGCCGTTATTTCGGACACGCATTTAGGAACGTATGGTTGCAAGGCTAAAGAATTATTGAGCTATTTACGATCCATTGAACCTGACCGACTGATTTTAAACGGAGATTTTATAGATATTTGGCAATTCAAGAAAAGTTATTTTCCCGAAAGCCACCTCGAAATTATAAAGTACATTTTAAATCTTTCGCTAACCAATTGTCAGGTGATTTATTTAACGGGAAATCATGATGAATTTTTAAGAAAATTTTCGCCGATGACCTTTGGAAAAATTCAATTGGCAGATAAGTATATTTTTGAATTAGACGAAAAAAAAGTCTGGACTTTTCACGGCGATGTATTCGACTCTTCGGTTCAACATTCAAAATGGATTGCTAAGCTGGGTGGTATCGGGTACGATTATCTGATCCGCATCAACAATCTTTCTAACTGGATTTTGGGTAAACTGGGGCGCGAGAAATATTCCTTTTCAAAGAAAATCAAAAACAACATCAAAAAAGCTGTTAAATTTATCGGCGATTTTGAACGTACCGCATCAGAACTTGCTATTGAAAACAACTTTGATTACGTTATCTGCGGGCACATTCACCAGCCACAAATAAGAGAGGTTTCTACTTCAAAAGGCAGCTGTATGTACTTAAATTCGGGCGACTGGATTGAAAATCTTACGGCTTTGGAATACAATAAAGGCTCTTGGGAAATTTATCATTACGAGAATGATTTGCTACTGGATTTAATAACCGATCTACCTGAACCAATCAAAGTTCCTGAAGAATACAAAGAAATTGACGTTTTTTTCAAATGAAAATCTTATACGCATTACAGGCAACGGGCAACGGACACATTGCCCGTGCCAATGTTTTAGTACCAAAATTAAAAGAAAAAGCCAATGTTGATGTTGATGTTTTTATTTCAGGACAAAATGCCCAATTAAAATTCAGCGAAAATGCTGTGTACAATAAAGGTTTGTCTTTATTTTATTCAGAAAACGGCGGATTGAATTACGGAAAAATCTTTCGTAAAAATTCTCTTTTTCAGTTTTTAAAATCGGTTAAAAACCTACCTCTAAACCAATACGATTTAATAATTAACGACTATGAACCTGTAACAGCTTATGCTGCCAAATTACAAAATAAGAAAATCATAGGGTTAAGCCATCAATCAGCTGTGTTGCACAAATTGGCTCCAAAACCCGATAAAAATTACCGGTTCAGTAAATTTGTGTTAAAGAAATATGCCCCGGTTGATACCTCGTTAGGATTTCATTTTACAAAATACGATGAGAACACCTTTCATCCGGTTATTCGCGAATCAATTAAAAAACTCAATTGCGAAAAAGAAGATTATTTTTTGGTTTATTTGCCAAGTTATAAAAATGCCGAAATTTACAAGGTGCTTTCGCAGTTAAAACAAGCTGACTGGATTATTTTTTCGCCTTTTAGCAACATTTCCAAAAAACAAGGCAACTGTACGTTTTTCCCTATTGACGAGCGTTTATTTATTTCATATCTGGCAACAGCAAAAGGCGTTTTATGTGGTGCCGGTTTTGAATTTCCTGCCGAAGTTCTGTATTTAAAAAAAATGCTCTACATTATTCCCATTAAAGGACAATTTGAACAACACTGCAATTATCTGGCACTGAAACAACTGGGCGTAATGGGCTCTGAAGATTTTAACGATACGAAACTGAAACACTGGATGGAATCAAACCACATAACGGAAGTTTCTTTTACTGATGATACCGACGAAGTAATTGATCGGGTTTTTAAAATTTAGTTCATAAAAAAACCGACTAAAGTCGGTTTTAAATAGTTTAAAATTATTTGTCCTTTTTTTTCTTATAATCGTTTTTGTTTTCTTTTTCAATTTTTTCTATTGTTTTAAAGACGTTAATTTTTATAGAAGCAGGAAGCGGCTTTTCACAAGCCTTTCCTGCTTTTTTAAAATTATTCATCGGCATTACAATTCTAATACAATAAATTCTGATCTACGGTTTTCTTCATGTTGCTCATCTGAACATTTAGCACCGTTTACACATTTGTTAACTAATTGTGTTTCGCCATAACCTTTGTAAATAATACGGGAAGACTCTATGCCCTGAGAAATCATCCATTCAGCAGTTGATTTTGCACGACGCTCTGATAATTTCAGGTTATAGCTGTCTGATCCGCGGCTATCGGTATGTGAACGTACATCGATTTTCATTCTCGGGTAATCTCTCAGTACTTCAACTACTTTTGCCAACTCTACTGCCGCATCCGGACGGATGTTGTCTTTATCGTAATCAAAATAAATCGGATTTAATTTTAACACTTTAAACAAGTCATCGTTTTTCTTCACTTCTACTTTTTTACGTTCTAACACAATGGTTTTAGTAGTAGTTCCGGTTTTAGTATCTAAAGTAACTGTTTCTTCTTGCGTAATATAATCGTCTTTTTCAATTTTTAAACGATACATTTCACCGCATTCGTATTTTGTATTAAACGAATAGGCATCGTCTTTATACTGATTTGTCCAGCCTTTTTCATTGTATAATTTATCATACAGTGTAACCGTGGCGTCGGTAATAATGTTTCTTGTTTTATTATCAACCACCACCACATTTAGATTTTGAATACACTCCAAAGGCAACATACGGGTTTCTAAGAAACTGTATATATCATCGTTTCCAACGCCACCTTCACGATTAGAGGAGAAAAATCCTTCTTTGGTTTTAAAATCGATAAAATAAGCAAAATCGTCTGCATTAGAGTTCACAGGATCTCCCAAATTATGGATTTCGCTGTAACTACCGTCATCTTTCAATTTCACTCCGTACACATCTAAACCTCCTAAACCAACACGACCATCGCTTGAGAAGTATAATTCGTTGTTATCATTTACAAACGGAAATGTTTCACGGGCTTCGGTATTGATTTCGGCTCCCAGGTTTTGTGGAACACCATACACTTCGCCGCTAACGCTTACTTTCCATAAATCGGATGCACCATATCCACCCGGACGATCGGATGCAAAATACAATGTGCGTTCATCTTTACTTAAAGCCGGGTGTGCTGTACTGAAATCGTCACCATTAATTGGCAATTCGCGAACGTTTTGCCAGCTGTTGTTTACCCAATCTGCTTTGTAAATTTTTAACCTTGTATTTTTATCAGCGTCATATCCACGGTTTCCGTTTGACATGTTGTTGCGGGTAAAGTACATGGTTTGTCCGTCTTTTGTTACAACTGCCGACGATTCGTTTAAAATACTTTTTACATCGCCTTTAATACGTTTTGCTTTTGGTTGTTTACGCAACGTATCGGTTTCGGTTGGCAATTGATAATTATACAAACTTGTAAAAGCCGCCCCTGTCCACGTATGGATTTTTTTTGCAAAATTCCCGGTATCTCTGGCACTGGTGAAGTACAAGTTGCCATCGTGAACAAAGCCTCCGTAATCGGCAAACTGCGTATTGATTGACAAATTGGTTAATTTATCATATCTGCCCGAGTTTTCCTGAATTTGTTTTTGCAAATCAGCTTCGTTCGCTCTGATTTTTGCTATTTGGGTTTGATTTCCCACTTTGTTTACAAACTGATTATAATACGATTTTGCTTCGGCATCATATCCCATGTTTTGCAACGTTTGTGCATAACGGTAATAGTACTCCGGTGCTATTTCTACCGGAATGATTTCTCTGGTACCATTTTCTTCCGATATGATTTCCTGTGGTTCAATTTCTGTAAACAAACGTTGGTAATGTTTGTAAGCATTTGTGTAATCGGCATTAAAATAATAAGCGTTTCCTAAATTTTGAAATAGCTCTTGACTGACAAATCCGCGTTTATCTATTTTTTCATAAATTTCCAACGCATCTACGTACGCCCACTGATCATATTTTTTGTCGGCTTTTTTCAAACCTGCCTGTGCCTGTGCCGTGGTATTCCCTAAAAATAAGAAGGATGCCAGGGCTATTAGTGATAATCCTTTTTTCATGTCCTTTAATTTTAGAAGAAACGCGGCGAGTTCACGCGGCGGTACTTGTTAAACAATTCAAATCGTAAGAAAACTTCGTGTGATCCGTTAGAATAGTTTGCCAATTTAGTGGTTTCGCCATCGTAACTATATCCTATAAACAAGCCATCGGTTATCTGGAATCCTACCAATCCGCTCCACGCTGCATCTAAACGATAAGCTCCACCAACAGTAAATCTATCATGTATTAAGAAGTTCGCTGTAATATCTGCCTGCAATGGTGCACCATTTACTGCTTTTAATAAAAAGGCAGGTTTAAACTTTAAGGTTGGGTTAATTTCTATCACATGACCTCCCATAAAGTAAAAGTGCATTTTTTGCTGCATGGTACTTTGAATGTTATCATCGTAACGAGTGGTGGTCAGGAAATTGGGTGCCGATAAACCTAAATACGTTCTTTCGTTATGCCAATAAACTCCAGCTCCGATATTTGGTGTGAACTGGCTTTGAATATCTGATTGGAAATTGGGATCATTAGGGTTATAAGTCAGTAATTTTGAATATTCAACATTCAGTAAATTAGCAGAACCTTTTAAACCAAATGATAATTTACTTCCGCGATCATTCAAATCAATGGTATAGGATAAATCTACGCTTATCGTATTTTCGTCCATAACACCAACAGCATCATTTAAAAAGCTTACCCCTAACCCCAGTTTGCTGTTGCCTAACGGCGTGTTAACAGAAAACGCATTGGTTGTTGGTGCACCGTCTAATCCTGCCCATTGCGTACGGTGTAAGCCAAAGATGCTTAAAGAACCTCTGCTACCAGCATACGCCGGGTTGATATTTATGGTGTTATACATATACTGCGTGAATTGCGCGTCTTGTTGTGCATTGGCTGAGAAGCTTACTAAAGCTAGCAAAGCCATTAAGATTTTTGCTTTTTTCATTGCTTCTCAGTTTAATTATTGTTTTCTAAATGAAGGAATCCTACTTTTTTAACCCATTGGTTTTGTCCGTCGCGGTCGTATAAATATTCCACCACATAATAGTACGTTCCTGTTGGTAATTTTTCACCAGAACCTACAACACCTACACCTTCTGCGACACCTTTAAAAACGTTGCCTTTGCTGTCATAACTTGTGGTTTCATACACCTTTCGTCCCCAACGATTGTAAATGGCCACGCTGTTGTTCGCAAAATAATTTATGTTATCAATAATGAAATAATCATTTATACCGTCTCCATCAGGAGTAACTCCTTGATAAATAACCACATCACCAGGATTAAGAAATTTTTCTTTGATTTTTCCCAAAGTAAAAATTCCAAAACCTTCTACCTCAACAGGAGAGGTTACTGTTTGGTTACCCATATCTACGATTCCACCTTCATCAACCCAAAGGTTTTGATTGGCATCCCAACGTACAATGTGTAAATCATTGCTACCTCTGAATTCTGCAGGTGTGGTTTGATCGTGCCAGGAAAGCGTTACTATTACCGAACCATTGGCTCCGCTTGCTTGTTCAATAGTCCAATATTCTTTATTGTCAACTACCTCTATAATCCCAGTACGGTCTTTATGCGGATATTTTTCATTGGTATCTTCCTGAAAATATTCACCTTGGTATAAATGGGTTTCGTTTGCAGGAGCTGAGATCCCTGCCAAACGATAATACCCCGATTTACCGATTGGAAAAACAAAGGCATTATTTCCCTGTTTTTCTACCATACCTTCGGCATAACTTTTATCAGAGGCGTTCATTTGTGATGCTCCGTTTCCAAAAAGCATTTTTCCACCAGCATCTTTATTGATTTTTACGATACCGTTTCTAAAATTCCCGGTTCCGTTGATAATCATATCGCTATTCAAATTGAATGGATATTGAGTGGCCGTATTGTGAAACAACACGTCAAAATGTTTTGATGGCTGCGAACCTGATATCAACTGCAACTGATTGCCTTGAAATACTGTGTAACCCGTTGTTTGATTAGTGGTATGTGTAAACAAACCATCGTTGTTATAGTTTTTATAGAACTGGAATTCACCGTCGTTAAAAACTACTCCTGATGCTGTGTTATCAAAATCGAACTGTGTAGAAACCAAGGTATTGGGCAATATGTACAACTGTCCTTGATTGACCGTTACAGGTTCTACGGTTTGCGCATAGGCCACCGAACCTAAACTTAGAAACAGTAAACGGATATTTATAAATATCTTTTTCATAGTCTTTAATTTTTTAAGTGAAACTAAAAGCACAAGGCAACCTATGTTAAATTATTTTTGTGATATTTTATGCATAATTCGCCTTTTTACAAACATTCTGTGAGCTTGTTATTTCACTACAAATACTATATTTATCAAAGTACAATCTGTAGCCGCTGCGGTTACATCGTACGTCATTACGCCTTGATCATTGATTGTAATGTTTGAGAATACGTTTGAGTCATAATCGGTAATGATATAATACAAATCGGTAGGGTCGTCGAAATAAGGAATCCCACTTGTTGGAGCTCCCGGACTTACTACGTGATTTGGATTTGTTAGAGCAAACTGTGCTTTGTACTCTTCATACAGATTTTTGGTTTGCCCCGTTGCATCTGCTGAAGTATCAAAGGTAATAGACGGCATATAGAAAAATTTCACTGCCTTGTTGTCTGTCGTTACCATTTGCTGCCATTTGGTTCCGTCGTTATAATAAAAACCAGGCACTACATCGTTTGCTGTGGCAGTGTTGTAAACGGTCATTCCCGCAACGTGTGCCAATAGTGGTGCAGCCTCTGTTGTTTCTTCTAATGCTAAACGCGGCAATAACATCCCCTTGTTTGTAGCTTCAACATCTAACATGGCATTTGCATTGGGTGTACCATCTGTACCACCTATTTTTACTTGTGCAGATGCTACCGCACTAAGTAATATTACTGATAAAAGGATAATTTTTTTGTTCATAGTTTTATTTTTATTATTCTTTTTTTCGTTTCTTTCTAAAAAGAGTTATTTCTTTATTGGATTTAAAAGCCTTTCTCTAAAAAGAGAAGGCTTTTATAATCTATTTGAATTATTGAGTTACCGAATATTCTACAATTACTTTAATATCCAAATCTACATCACTTAATACATTATACATGTTTCCTGTACCAATTCTAAAAGTCAATGAATCTGTTGCCAATGTAACATCGGTAGTAGCTGTATTGATGATTTGATTAGTCGTTGCGTTTAAAATCTTGATACCAATTACATTTCCTATTGTTCCGCCTGTTAAGGTAATTGCAGATACGTTTGCAGAACCGCCTGTAACAGTTGCGTCAAAAATGCCGCGATAAATCTTTCCGCCATCAATCCAAGTGTCACCCGTGTTTACAACGGTTGTGTTTTCGAAATTATCTCCTAATTGGTTTTTAATTTCTTGCTTTTGAACATTGGTTGCATTTGTGATTGCGTTTACAACAACTTCAGAAATATCAATCGGTGTTTTTGTACCGTTTACAATGGTATAGAATATATTAGGTGTACCTGCATCATCATCATGATCGCCATAATATACATTTCCACCCTCGTTCAAGATATTTGTAATTGCATTTTGAATGTCTGTGTTTCCTTCTATTAAATTTTGAATATCAGTAGTTAAATCAATTGTTGCTTGTGCTGTAGAACCAGATGTTTCATTAAAATAATCATACGTAATTTCTACATCTCCACCTGCAGCCGTACCTGTTGTATTTTTATTAATCTCTGTTTCCGTTTCGTTAGCTTTAACAATGTTATTAAAAGCTGTTGAAGGAACTACATTCGCTACTCCGTTAGCATCAATAATACTGAATACAATATTTCCGCTAACGATTTCAGCCGTTACCGTACCTGCAGGTAAATCAGTGTTGTCGATCATATTCTGAATATACTCTACCAATGTTGTAGCCGTACTGTTATTGAAAGTTGTAGTACCTTCGATAATATCTCCTAATTCCTGAATTACAGAAGCCGGAATATCAATTACTACATCGGCTCCTGCTTCATTTTTGTAAGTATAAGTACCGTCTGCATTTTCGGTCATTGTGGTCACCGTTTCGTTATCTGTAACGATTGTTTCAAACGCCGAATTATCTACATTAACCCAAGTATTCGTCGTTTTATCCCATCGTTGAAAAGAAGCTTGGTTTGTAGTTGCGTCAATTACAATTTTAGTAACACCGTCTTGCATGGCATTTTCAGAAATGTATTGAATATACTCTTCTACCGTAGTATAAGTGTTGTTATCAATTGTTACCGGATTGTTTGTAACAAATTCCTCGAAATTATTGATGATACCGCCAACTACGTCAATTTTGTAAACTCCTGGTTCGGTTCCCGTTGTTGGATCAGCTGTGCCTGTGTAACTTTCAGAAACATAATATTGTACGTTATTGATTGTAACAAGTTTTGTTTTAGTTTCATTTCCTGTAATCAGATCAATAATATCTGCCGTTATGTCTTTTTTTACATAATCTGTTCCATCAAAATAAACATATTCAATGGTTGGTGTGGCTCCCGGAGTAAACACCATACCACCACCGTGTGTATCACCTGTTATCGCAGGATCTACCAGGTTATTTGCAGGAAAAGCAACTTTTAGTAAAGCGATTACTTTAGCCAGATCTGCCTGAACATCTGTAATATTGGCAATCGCCTCATCTAACTGTGTTTGGTTTACAATGCGTTCCCAATGCGGCGTAGCAGCACTTTCTTTAACCCAGTAATAAAATCCTGGAGTAACGTCTGCGATAGTTTCTGTATTGTATACCAAAAGACTTTCTACTTCAGTACCTGTAACCGGGCCGAAGGTTGTGGTATTTCTCAGCTCTACACGTGGAATCAAAACTCCTTTATTTATTGCTGAAATTTCTAATTGGGCGGCTTCTGCAGGGGTTGCTGTACCTATTCCAACCTGAGCGTTAGAAAAATGAGTAACCCCAAGTAATGCTGCAATGAATGTCATTTTTTTCATAATGTCCTAATTTAAATGTTAATTTCTGTTTTTATTATGTCTGATAAAAATGTTTATTTTTTATTTTTTTATCTTGTTTGTAACCATTCTGTTTGATATGATGCAATCTTTTGAACATTTTTCAACCTCAATGGTTATTTGTTGTCTTGAACCTATTTCGCATCCGTTTCTCATTGCTTGAACATAGAATGTATATGAACCTTCTGCTATGTTTCCTGGCATCGTAAACGTCAATCCGTTGGTAGTATCCAATTTATCTGTTCCTGTTTCAGAAGTATATACTTCGTAAGTTGTACATCCGTCCATAGGACTAAATACAATTGGGTCATTTGTACACATTGTTAAGTTTCCGGTTGGATCTGCCCCATAATCAAATGTTGGTTTCATAGAAATGTCATAAATTCTTGTAAAATCACCCAACACACCTACTACGCTTCCGTAAGAAATTTTCACACGGTCATAAGGTTCGTTATACGGCGCTACAATCACAACTGCTTTATTTGTTGTGCCACCTAACAGTCCTAATAATTTTAGATCTAAAACACTGCTGTCACTATCCAAAGCAGGTCCTACCGGCGTATCGCCTAAATAGCGTTGAATGGTATATCCTCTAATCAATTCTAATTGCAGTAGAGGATTTGCAGGCACTTCGATAACAAGTTGTAATTCGTCTCCTGCTGTTGCCAGTTGTTTAAACACCGCTGTTAATGAAGCTTCGTTTAACACAGCTACACCACGCACAATCTGTGCATAAGTAGTCATATCGTTATCTACTGCGTCCCAAGGATTAACAACCGATGCCGTAGCACTTGCCGCACCAATACCTAAATCTTTCACTCCGTGTAAAACATCAAGAATGTTTGGATTGGTGTTTGCGTCTATAGGTGCACAGTTTACAGTACCTGTTTGGGTGTAATACGCACCGAATACTTTTACGTTTTGTGCCACACTTAATACTGCTCCCTGCGAAATTCTAACTCCTGAATAGGCTTGTGGACCAGAATTGTTTGACGGCACAAATGTGAACTCGATTACGTTGTCTGCTATCAATAAATCCAACAAGCCACCGTCTACAGTTCTTAAACCGCCAATAGTGTTTCCGCTGGCATCTAACCCTTGTACAGACAAACCACCAGCCAACATTAATCCGCTGTATTCTTTACCTAATTTTATGGTTACAGGAGTTCCTGCTGCAACTTCGTGATCGAAATAAATGTTTTGCCAAGTTGTTCCTATACCCAGCAATCCTAAACCTGTAGTTATCGTAGAATAGGTTTTCGGGTTACCATCAATAGCGTTGTCTGTGTTTGCAACCCCACCTGTGATGATAGATCCCCAAGTGGAACTATCGTTTGCATATACTCTTTCCAAAGCTGGCGGACAATCATTTGTATCGAAAACGGTTATAATTACATTTTCAAAAACAGTACATCCATTTAGTTCGGCTACAACAGTATAAGTATAAATCCCAGGGTCATCTATTTGTTGTGCTCCGTTTCCTCCTATTGTATTTCCTTCGTAATCGTACCAAGTAATGGTAGTATTTGAGTCAGTTGCAGTAATTGTTGGCAAATTAAATGAATTTCCAGCCACAACCGAAACAAACTGACCTCCGGTAACTGTTATTTCTGGTGCTGCGTTTACGGTGATGGTATGTGTTGATGCATTTCCTGCACCGTTTGCACAGTAACCATCGCCTTCAACTGTTACATACAATGTATGTGATCCTACTAAATCAGGTGTTGCCAAAATATTAAAGGTTTCTCCTTCAAAAACTAATTGAGATAAATTAGCATCTGCGTACCATTTAAATACCGGATTATTGATGGTTGTTCCCGCTGCTAACGAAGCCGTGAAGGTTACATTTTCGCCTTGACAAACCGCAGTTGGCGCATCAATATCAATATCGGTTGGCATTCCTGTTGGAAGCACTGTTACTTCTATTTCTTCTGCGGTACCTGTAAAACAATATCCTACACCTTCTACCGTTACATAATAGGTTGTATTAGCTGTTGGATTTACCGTAATGCTATCACCAATTTGCGGCGTATCTGACAAATTGCTGTTCAAATACCATTTGTAAACCGGAGTGGTAATCGCCGGTGCTGTACTGCTTAAAGCTGCTGTAAGGGTAATTTGGGTTCCCGGACAAGCTGGTGCTGTTGCCGATGAAGAAAGTTCTATTGCCGAAGCATCTACATTGGTACAAGAAGTCGCCATATCAAACGTTGCTTCTTTTTCTACAAGATCATTATCCGGAGTTGTATAACTCACTTCAGCTTTATTGCTAATATTTCCTGATGCCGGTAAACTTTCTACTTTGGTTATTACTGTAAATGTGGTTGACGCTCCTACTGCCAACGAAGCAATATTAAAAGTTAATTCATTACCGTTTACAGCAGCCCCTCCATCATCTACAATCGAGACCTCTGTTGGTACAGTATTTTGTAAAATATCTTTAACCGAAACATTGGTCAAAATATTATTTCCTGTGTTTTTCACAGTGATAGTGTATGTAATTTCATCACCCAATTCAGCTTGATTTGCATTGGTTGCATTATTACTTACACCGTTTTTAACCACTGTGAAATCATAAACTGCATTTACCGGAATAATTGTCCCCGGGTTTTGGGTAGTATCCGGATTATTTGGGTTGGTTTCATTATCCATCGGAGGATAACTCTCAATTTCATCGGTACTTCCGTTTGCCTGGATTTTAGCTATGTTTTTAATTTCCGTTATTCCGGTTAAATCTTCAGCTACTTTTGCTTTAAACGTAAAGCTTGTTGTTTGATTAATTGGTAAAACCGCACTTGAAACAAATGTTACCACACCATTTGTATGTGATCCGCCACTTACCCAAGTTAATCCTGCCGGTAGTTCATCGGTTACGGTAAATCCTGTTAAATCCTGACCTCCGTTATTGCGTACATGAATGGTGTATTCTATTTCTTCATTGCCGTTAACGGTATCTAAAGTATTATCACCATCAATCACATACGATTTCCAAGAAACAATCTCAGCATCTGCTAATGAATAACAACGTTCTACACCGTATAACTGTACCGGTGGCAATACCGATGCACTTACTAAGTTTTCAATACCTACTGCAATACGGTCGTATGCTGCGCCCGGAGCAAATGGTAATTCTACAAGATCCCCGTTGTTAAGCAAGTTCACTACATTAACTCCATTAATAATTCCGGTGGTTCCCCAATCTAAAGTTTCTACAAGTGTATCACCCAAGTATGCCTGTATTTTTAAATCTCCAAGTAACGATAGATCAATAGCTCCCGCACCTGTTTTGAATTTAATATTTACTACATCGTTAACTGCAGAAACAGTATTAAAGAAAATCCATTGTTTTGTACCGCCTGCAATATTCAATGTTCCCATACTGATTTCCGAGTATTGGGTAGAATTATCATTGATTGCATATTGCGGATTGGTAACGCCTGCTCCTGATAGATTATTTAACGATAACGACAAACCTGTATATTCGTACGATGTTGCAAAAGCATCCAAACATTGATCAGAGCTGGTTTCGTAGCACATACCGTAAACATTCATAGTGTTTGGTTGTGCTAAAAGTCCTAAAAGACTATTCGTTATATCTGTAATGCGTACCGAGTTGTAAGGTTGATCCGGTGTTACGGCAATATAAAAACGGCCGTTTTTATCACGTACGATACGTATATCATTGTTTCCTCCGGCTGAAGCATCTTTACTGTTTGCCGTTGTAACTGATGTTCCGTTGTGTTTTACATCTACTTCAAAATAATGATCTCCCAGAACTAAATTGTTCAATAAGCCCGACACCACATTTCCTAAACTTCCGCCTACTAATTTTTCAAGAAGCGTTCCTTCCATCTCAATACGGATATAAGATGTGGTTCCTGCCGGTACATCGTGGTCATAACCTAATTCTACGAATCCTTCAAATTTATTTCCTAAACCTAATAATGTTCCCGCTCCGGAATTTAACGTTGCGAATGTTGCATAATTATCATCAAATAAATTTTGGATGTCATCTGCATTTTGTGCGTCAATCAACATTGTTGCACATTCTGGTACTACGAACGGACTTGTTTCAAAAGGTTCCGGACAAGTAACTCCATAACGTACCACGCTATATATACGTAATGGTTCTGCCGCTACGTTTAAACTTACGATTGATTCTGCACCAATATCTACACGGTCAAAAGTTCCCGTAGGCTCAAATTCCAGGGTTGCAATACCTCCGGAGTTAAACAATGCCAACAAGTCAATATTATTAATTAAACCACTTTGTAGGGTATAATCAGTTCCTACTTGTGTGTTACCGTTATAGAATTTAATTTTATAAGCACCCAATAAGTCTAGAGACAGAACAGAAGAAGGTTCAATCTGCAATCTTATTTTTACTTTATCATTTGATTGCGATGGTTGATTAAAATAGATTGTCTGGTAAACGTTTGCTGCTACACCTGCAACGCCTAAATTTATTTGAGAATACTCGGAAGAGTTCGCAGAAATAGCCCGGTATGGATTGGTAACACCTACGTTTGAAATATCTGCTAAACTTAAGTTAAGCCCCCCACCCTTATATGATGTAAAGTTTGCAGGGAAACAAGCGTCTGTTCCAATTTCAAAGCACGCGTTGTACACATCTAAACTTGCTTTTTTGCCTGTAGGCAACAATGCTTCAATATGATTGGTAATGCGGATACGGTTGTATGGTGCCGACGGCGTAATTGCCAGATAAACACGGCCAATATTGTCTTCTACAACTGTAATTACTCCATTAGATGTATTTGCAAAAGCATCTGTACTATCTTCTAACAGAACAGAGGTAGTACCATTTTTGGCTTCTACTTCAAAATATTGATTACCTAACAGTAAGTTGTTTGCCAAATCAGAAACCAGTTTTCCTAGACTTCCACCTAATAAAGCGTCTAAAACGTCTTTATCGTAATTAATACGAACATAAGTGGTTTTGTTTGCCGGCACGGTTGCCCCCAAATCCATCTCAATGAATCCGGCAGTTGATCCGCTTACTAATAAATTTCCAGAATCGGCATATAATGTTGCATAGGTTTCGTTATTTCCATCTACGGCATATTGTGCAAAATCCACATTGTCAAAATCAATCAAATCGTCCGCACATGAAGGCTGATCAAAAGGACTTGTTGTGGCAGTTGGTATTGCATCTATTTCCGGGTTTATACACGTTGGGGTCCCATCGTAACGCTGAACGTCGTAGATACGAACACCATTTCCTAAAACACTCAATCCTACTGTTGAATTCAATCGTACCTCTGCACGGTCAAAAGCACGTCCTGGTGCAAACGTTAAAGTAACCGCTCCTCCAGATTGTAATAAGTTAAGTGCATCTGTATTATTCAACAAGCCACTTTGTAACGAACGTCTGTAAACCACATCGTTTTGGTTTGTTGATGTATTCCAGTTGGTAAGAACAATTTCAATACCCCCTAATAAATCTGTATTAACTGCTCCTCCGGAACCTAATGCCAATTTTATATTTAAAGTACTTTCTGCCGGTGAAGTTGTTGCAAAATAGAAATATTGCGAAAAAGATCTTGCTACGCTAAGGTCTAAAACTCCTGAAGATTTTAATAAGGAATAACTATTACTATCTCCATCAATAGCTCTCTCTAAGTGTTGATCATTTAAATCAGCAACCTGAAGTCCTAATCCGCCACTTCCATCAAAAGAAGTTCCCAAGGGATACCCGCACGCACCTGTTGCATTACTATATGTAAAAGCGTTATAAACGTCTAAATGATATTCAGTTCCTAAACCAACAGCTGAAATAGAACGATTGATTATGCGGATCCTATTATAATCCTGCGATGGCTTTACTGCAATATAATTATAGCCATTACCATCTACGATAAGCTTTACTCTGTCTGTATTGAAACCTGCGGTATTTGTTCGGGTTAAAACAGAAGTTGTATTATTTCTAACATCAATTTCAAATTCCTGATTTCCTAAAAGAACTCCGCCAACAACTGTTCCCAGAGCATTTCCTAAGGAACCACCTAATAATACGCGCAAAAGCGTATCATCTGCTCCAATACGCACATAAGACCACTGATCGGCAGGAATTGTTGAAGGAAATTGAAGTTCTATAACACCTTGATAAGACCCCAAACCTACTGCCAGACCTGGTGACGCTAATAAACGTGCATATGTATTATCGTCTAAAGTCGCGTTCGTTGAATTCTGAACTGTTGGATCATAACACGGACTAAGTCCTAAAGTTCCACACCCTAATAAAGAGGTCATCTTATCATCCCCGCTGGTATGTGAAACCGTATTTGCCAATATTTTTGTTTGTCCGTAAAAGTTTGTACTGCACAAAAGTGTGAGTAAAAAACAGGATAGTACGTGGACAATTCTCATCTTAAAAATAGTAGTTTTCTTTTTCATTTTTTATAGTATCTATTTTAGTATCATTCATTTAGCATATCATATTGTAAGATATATCTATTAAACTCTTAAATTTTGCCTGAATCATAAATAAAATTCTTGCTTGTATAAAAACTATTCAACTCTCTAATAAAATTCATTATAAAAAGCTTTTAAAACAGTTTACTTTCAGGCTGTATATTTAATTAACTTGAAGTTCTCGAAACAGATATACCAATACCTATCTGGTCAATTGTGAAGTAAGCAAACCCTAATAAGGTTGCATTTAAAGTAATTTTTTTTCATATGTGTAAAATTTTGTTTGTACTATTTTTTGAATCATCTTCTATAAGTTTCCCAATCCCTACTTGTGCATTTACGAAATAAGGAATATTTAACAAGGCTGCCTTAAATGTAATTTTTCTCATTATATAATATTTTAAAATATTAATATTCTACCTAATAATGATTTTATTTTTATGCGTAAAATTGTGACTTTATTAACAATTTGTGGTCTTATAATTGTATTATCTAATATGATTAAAATGTTATTTTTGAACTTTAAGTTTAATAAGTGGTTATAAATTTGTTTTATAGAGTATAAAATTAAGAATTATTTGTTCAAATACAAATATTAATTCATTTTTTTATTCCATTTATACAAATAGTTCAAAATATGGGCAAAAATTGAATGAAATGAAATTAAAAAAAATTAGAGAAGAAAGGCATTATACGCAAGAGTACATAGCCAAGAAACTAGGGATTTCTATTAGGGCATACTCTAAAATTGAGCGTGGCGAAACACAACTAACTATTAATCGCTTAAAAGAAATAAGTGCCATTTTAAACGTTTCTCCGTTTGAATTATTAACTGATGAAGTAACTCAGCCCTCGAAAAAACAACAACAAGGAGGTTACAATGTAGAAGAATTAATGACTATAGACTCTTTCCCCATGAAAGAACATTATGAGGAAACAATAGCCATTTTAAAAGATCAAATTGAAACTCTAAAGAAAATCATCGACAAGATGAGTTTTTAACTTTTTACATAAAAAGCCTGTGTATTTACAGGCTTTTTTATGATTAATAAAAATTTATTTTAAAATATATCTGATATTTATTGAAGTATTTATACTATCGTTAGTTTCTAACGGAACATACTTAAGAATACCTTTCTTTGATAATTCTAAAATTTTTATCTTATCTTTTTCAAACCAGGTAATTTGATATTCTAAATCGGTAGGTTTAATGTCAAAATTATTGTTGCTTTGCCCGGCACTTGTAATCATCGCTGAACCATAAAACTGGTTATAATAATCATAAAGATCAAAAGTTAGAGGTTCAGCAGTTTCTGCTGTCAACGGTAACATCACGTTCGGTGCAACAAACATCTGCGTTTGAGACAAGTGTTCTTTTCTCAATACTTCTTGATTGGAACTGTCTAATTGCTTTTCAATCCATTCTTTATATGAACCTTCAAATCCTTTTTCTTTTGCATGTTCATAAGCTTTCTCTCCGTCTGTACCCACTACTGATTCTACCCATTCGGTAAAAGTTCCGTAAAACCCGTGTTTTAGAGCCAATTCATAAGGAGAATTTCCCTTTGAAGTGTTTAACGATTGAATCCATTCGGATACAATGGCTGCCGTTTTATCTCTTTTTGCAATTTCAACATCCACTTCTCGTCCCCAAAGCATTTTTTTCCATTCATTTTCCGTACCGTCAAAGCCTTTTTCAACCGCTTGTTCATACGCTGTTTTTCCGCCTTGAGCATCAATCATTTCGATCCATTCAGTAACCGTTCCATCAAAACCTTCGTTTACCGCAATTTCATAATCGTTTGTCGGTTTTGCTATAATTGGAGTATTTGTTGCGGAGATCTTTACCGGAATCTCTTTTATCTGATCATCTTTTGGTTCTTGGTTTTCCGGTTGATTTTCAACCACTTCATTTTGAGAGGGATCAAATGGAATTTCTTCTCTTTTTACAACTTCAATCACATCTATTACATCCAACAAAACCGATGAAGGATTTTCACTTGTTATCAAGACCGGTTCATTTGAAGTTAATTCTGGATTTTCTGTAGTTTTCTCCATTTCTGGTTCAGGAACTTCATTCGATTTTGCTACTTCAACCACATTCATCTCGTCTAATAAAATCACCTGAGAATCTTGAGACGGTATGATCTTTAGCTCTTCAACTGGAGCAGGTTCGGGTGTTTCAGCAGGTTTAATATAGGTAATTAAATCTCTTTTTTCAATTGATTTTGAAAGCGTGACAAAATCAGAATAAGAAACAATATAACGATCTAATGCTTCAATGGGATATAGATAAACCACATCATTGACATCTCTGATCTTTAAAGGATTTTTGTTCCCTTCAGAAATTGTAAAAAGCGTTGAAACCTCATTCGTTGTCGTAAAAATATCTTTGCTGTTTAAAATTTCGTACCATTGATCATCAACCCACATATAAAAACCTTCTTGTATAAATGAGTCCTCAGGATGAATCAAAATATTGTATCCAAAATCATTTGCATCGGCAGTTGCTTTTTTATCTATTTTTTCAATCTGTAAATAAGGTGCCGCGTAATACACTGTATTTGATTGTTGCGCGGTTGCAACAAAAGGAAAACAAATAATAAGGGTAAAATATTTAAACATACTGAATGCTTTTAAAACCTTGCAAAGGTACATATTTATCAAAAATAAATAATAAATTGTCAACTTGCTTTATATTTGTGTTTTAGTAAACATAATTTTAATGGAACAATCATCATACGTAAAAACAACTTTTCAGGATATCATAGCTACGATAGAATTTTTTCATCCGGCAAGTAATTCATTCCCAAGTTCACAATTGACAGAATTAACAAATGCCATTAATAGTTTAAACACGAATACAGCGGTACGTGTAATCATTTTAAAAAGTGCAGGCGAAAAGGCTTTTTGTGCAGGTGCATCGTTTGACGAACTTTTAAGCGTACGTAATTTAGAAGAAGGCGGACAGTTTTTCAGCGGATTTGCCAATGTTATTAACGCCATGCGAAAATCGAACAAAATAATTATTGGACGTATCCACGGAAAAACAGTCGGTGGCGGCGTTGGTTTAGCTGCTGCATGCGATTATACTTTTGCTACTAAAAATGCGTCGATTAAACTATCGGAACTCTCAATAGGCATTGGTCCGTTTGTGATTGAACCTGCTGTAAGCCGAAAAATAGGTAAACCTTCGTTAGCAGAAATGACGTTAGATGCCGAGAATTGGAAAAGTGCCCAATGGGCTTTTGAAAACAAGTTGTTTACGCAATTGTTTGATAATACAGCCGCAATGGACACAGCTTTGGGGAAATTTGCCACACGTTTAAGCAGTTACAACCCCGCAGCTTTATACGAAATGAAAAAAGTTTTATGGGAAGGAACTGAAAATTGGGACGCCCTTTTAAAAGATCGGGCAGCGATTTCGGGCAAACTGGTTTTGTCTGATTTTACCGTGAATGCATTAAATGCTTTTAAAGGGAAATAATAAGCATATAAAAAAATTCGGAAGCTTTAGCTTCCGAATTTATACAATCAAAAAAATGATTATTTTTTAGCTTGAATATTTAATTCAACATCTATTTCCTGAGAGATCATCCAGTCTTTTGCATCACCTTCTGTTCCGTACGTTAATCCCCAATCTTGTCTGTTAATTGTAAATTTAGATTCTATATGAACCTCTTCTGCAGTCATTGTAACCTTAGCAGGGAATGTTACATTAACGGTTTTGTCTTTAATTGTTAAGTTTCCGCTGATAACATTTGTTGCACCTTCAAGAACGCTCGTATCTTTTGTAGCATCAAATGCAGCAACACTTGTAATTTCGAAAACTGAAGTTGGAAATTTCTCTACATCAAAAAAATCAGCACTTTTTAAATGTGCATCTAAATCAGCTGAAGTTTTTCCTCCTGATGTAACAGGATCTACTGCCGCTTGATCTGTTACCAGTGAATTTAAATCTAAATTAAACTTACCTCCTGTTACGGCGTCGTTTTCAACAGCCACAGTTCCATCAGTTTTTATAACACCATATCTTGGGTTAAGACCGCCTTTGTGGTAACCTGTCCATTTTACAGTACTTTTATCTGCTTCTACTGTAAAAACCTGTCCTTTTTGTTCTGCTACTTCCTGCTCTGCTGTAGTGTTCGCTTTATCACCAGATTTGTTACAAGAAACAAGCATTGCTATTGCAGCAAATGCTAAAATCGTTAGTTTTTTCATATGTAAATTACTTTTTTAATTAAAAGCCAAATGTATCTATTTTTATTAAATCAAAAGTTAATCTAGTTTAATTAATTCTTTGGTAATTCATTTAAATTATTAACAAATTCGCCATTTTTAAAAAAGAATAAACCTCCGTTCCAATCTTCTTTTGCATTATACTTTAAACCTTTCAATTCATTCTGAAAATATCCAACATATTTTCCAAAAGGACCATTTCCATAATAATTACTATCAATAACATACAACTGCGATGGCGTATTCTGTAATAATGTTTCTTCAATATTTGCGTAACTAACCATTACCAAAAAAAGTTTATAGTCATTTTCCTTTGCCCAATTCTCATACACATATAAAGGTTTACAAAATTCAGACGAACAACTATTTGCAAAGGTATAAACCAATGCTTTGGGGTATTTTTTAACTTCTTGCTTTAATTCGGAAGCAGTTATCACATAAATTTTATTTTTATCTGTCGGTTGATCGGGTTTAAACGAAACCACCATTGCTTTTTGCTCGTCAGTCAGCTTATTATAATCATCAGAAAGACCATTCATTACTATTACACCACAGGAATTTAAAAGGAATAAAATACTAAATAATATAAAATGCTTTCTCATAAGATTCAATCAAATAATTAAAGGATAATAAATGTTAATGATTTCTATTTTTATAGAGGGATATTTCTTCTTAAAGATATCATCAATATCGTTATTATACAATGAGTTAATAATAAATCTTTTATCATCTATCGAAATTATTTCAAAATAAAAATAATCTTCAAACATAAAATTCTTACTTCCCATTTTTGCAATTTTTGTTCCAGACATATGTAAGTTAACTATTTTGATACTTTCTAATGGAATAATTGAAACTGAACCACTGTCAATTAACTGTATTTTTATTGCATCGTCTTCTAAAAAAACAATCTGATTTTTTACATACCGATAATAATTTGAGTGAATATAAATTATAGGAATTGTAAAGAAACTTAACATCAGTAAACAAATAATCGCCATGTATTTCACATCATAAGAAAAATACAAAAAACCAAGAAACAAAATAAAGTAAAATGATAAAAGCCATAATCTTTTAAAATGAGTATATTTCGTTACTTCTAACTTCATAGATATTATTTAATTTATCAAATATACATTAAATTTTAAATCACTAATTTTGCTAAAATTTTCGAATCATGAGTTTTATCAGAATCACCAAACAATTTACTTTTGAAACCGGTCATGCGCTGTATGGTTACGATGGTAAATGCCGTAATGTACACGGGCACAGTTATAAATTATCGGTAACCGTTATTGGCGAGCCCATAAGCGATAAAAACCATGTAAAATATGGAATGGTGATTGATTTTACCGATTTAAAGGTTATTGTAAAAGAAGAAGTGGTTGACCAGTTTGATCATGCGACCGTTTTTAACCAAAACACGCCGCATGTAGAACTAGCTAAAGAACTGGAACAACGCGGGCATCACGTTATTTTGGTTGATTACCAGCCAACAAGCGAAAATATGGTGATTGATTTTGCCCAGCGTATTAAAAACCGTTTGCCACAAAACATTAAACTGCTTTCGCTGCGTTTGCAGGAAACCGAAAGCTCTTATGCCGAATGGTTTGCCACTGATAACGAATAAATTAATGATTACATTAGAAATCCCTACAGATAAAAAAGTTTATTTTACATCCGATCATCATTTCGGAGCACCTACCCGTGAACAAAGTCTTCCACGCGAAACATTGTTTTTACAGTGGTTAAACGCTATTGAAAAAGATGCCGGTGCTTTGTTTATTGTAGGCGATTTGTTTGATTTCTGGTTTGAATATAAAAAAGTGGTTCCTAAAGGATTTGTACGCATTTTGGGAAAATTGGCTCAAATGCGCGACAACGGTTTACCTATTTACTTCTTTGTGGGAAATCACGATTTATGGATGGAGGATTATTTTGAGAGCGAGCTTGATATTCCTGTTTTTCACGAACCTAAGGTTTTTAAGATTTTTAACAAAACCGTTTTTATTGGTCACGGCGACGGATTAGGTCCCGGTGACAAAGGATACAAACGCATGAAAAAGGTGTTTACCAACAAGTTTTCAAAATGGCTGTTTCGTTGGCTGCATCCCGATATTGGCGTGCGGTTGGCAGAATATCTGTCGGTAAAAAACAAACTGATTTCAGGCGAAGAAGACGCTACCTTTTTGGGCGAAGAAAACGAATGGCTGATTTTGTATGCCAACAAAAAAGTAAACGAACAGTTTGCCGATTACTTTATTTTCGGGCACCGGCATTTGCCTATGACGCTTCCTTTAAAAAATAATCCGCAAGCATTATATATCAATTTGGGTGACTGGATTCAGTACTATACTTTTGGAATTTTGACTTATTCAGATTTTCAATTGAACGCTTATTCAAATAGAAATCTTTCGGAACATTTTCATCTAAAATCCAATCGTGATGTTTAAAATGGCTCCATTTTTCAGCCGCTAAATCTACTTTTGGATCAATTAACCGTTTTGAAGTTTGTGAGTTAATTCGTACGTTACTTCTTATCGCATAAACCGCAACATCTTTGCCCTCTTTTTTAAATCGATCTTTAATTTTCTGAGCCATTTGCCAGATTACATCGGGCGTATTTAAGCGGGCACGTTGTTTCTTATTTAACATTTCATCGTTTGAAAATTGCACAGTATCTCCTGTTTTTTTATCAACTACCTTAAATTTCACCTCTCCGCTACGCGAACGCAACATCATCCGCCAGCTTAATCGGTGCCCTTCTTCGGTCCACAATACATTTCCCGGGATAACCCAATGACGCAACGGCAATAAAACCTGAATGATTAAATACGGTACAAAAAAGTATTTAAACGTATTTAAACCAATAGTTGTAGTCTGGTTGCCGTAATTTTCTTTTGGTTTTTTGCGAAAAAAGAAATTTCGGATTTGGTTGGGCTGAAAAAAGAAAACACAAAAACTCAAGGCAAAATACGGAAACACCCCGATTTGCAGAGTAATTGAATTAAAAATATGAAAGATTAGCGAAGCGATAATTGCCAGCCAACGGGTACGTTTCCACAATAGTGCCGGAACAATTAATCCGTCAAACGCAATGCCCATATAGGCGATAAACAATTGAAACTCGGTTTTTTGAAACAGATTTTGAACATAATCGGGCATATTTTTCATGCTCATAAACATGTTTCTTGTTACGGTACCGTCTAACCAATCGGGATAAAATTTCGCCACCGTTGCATAAATATAGACACAGCTTACCTGAATGATAAAAGCCCAGCGAATCCACTGTGGCATATAGTTTTTCTTTATTGCCGGATTTATTTTAGCATCGAAAGAAGCATTGGCATTGGCAGGTAAAAAGCACATCATTAAACCAATAAGCCACATTAAATAGTAGTGGTTGTTGTAGGACGTTTTCTGCCCAAAATAAGCCAAAGACCATAAAAGAGTTAAAGATATAATTGAAATACGGTATTTAAAACCAAAAATTACACCTAACGATGCCACAGCCATTAAACCAAAAACCATATACATGGTTTCGTTTTGGAGAGATAGCAGCCATTCAAAACCAATAAACGTAAAATTAGTGGTGGTATCAATAAAATTTCTATCGACCCACTTTAAAGCCAAGGCACCAACAGCTTCGGCAAAGAAAACGATTCCGAAAAAAATCCGGAAAACAATCAGTGAAGAATTATCAATTTTTTTAAATGCCTGCTGCCACATCTTCTATAATTTTTTTATAAAATTTCTTGAATACGTTTCATCCTTTTTCAACGCTTCAATTAGTAAATCAACCGAACCGAAATTTTCTTCATTACGTATTTTCGTTAAGAAATGAATTGTAATTTCTTCGTTATAAATGTCGTCGTTAAAATCAAAAATATTCACTTCGATGGTTTTTTCAATACCGCCCACCGTTGGGTTGGTACCAATACTCAACATTCCGTAAAGGTCTCTGCCTTTTACCGTAACGCCAACTACATACACACCAATTGCCGGAATCAACTTATAATCCTCAACAACCTGAACATTAGCCGTGGGATAACCAATGGTTCTGCCCAACTGCTTACCAGAAACCACCTTGCCCGAAACCGTGTACGGATACCCCAAATACGTTTTTGCCAAAGCTACATCACCCTCGGTTAACGCCTTACGAATCTTGGTGGAACTTACCGAAACATCGTTTAATTCTTCAGCGGATATCTGCTCCACATCAAAATGGTATTTGTTTCCAAATTTGATTAAATCGTGTATGTCTGCTGACCGGTTTTTACCGAAACGGTGATCGTAACCAATAATTATCTTGCCAATATTAAACTGGTCAACCAATATTTTTTTTACAAATTCTTCGGCAGACAAATTGGCAAATTCCTGAGTAAATTCCTGGACTACCAAATGGTCAATGCCAAAATTTTCTATTTGTTTAATGCGTTCATCAATTGTATTTAGTAACGAAATTTGATGGTCGGTTTTTAAAACCATTCTCGGATGCGGAAAAAAAGTCAATACCAAAGTTTGGTAACCATATATTTTTTTTTGAAGCTTTAACTTATTTAAAATTGCCTGATGACCTATATGCATACCATCAAACGTACCAAGAGTTACAATGGTTTTTTTTGTTGATTTAAATGCTTGTACCGAATGAAAAACGTTCACTTTATTTTTTTTTCAAAGTTATTAATAAAAGTTAAAGCATAAAAATTGTTAAAGCGCTAAAAAACAGGTGAAATACTTAAAAAATGAGGTTAAAAGAACATTACACATCATTTAAAGTTAGTATTTTTGATGAATAAATTATTTTTTATGAAATTTTACAATAAACTCATTTGTATTCTTGTTATTTTCTTTACAGGAAATTTGTTTGCACAATTTCAACCTTTTTCCGAAAGTACTGAAAAAAACTTTTCCGATACGGATAAATTTGTAAGACTAAATGAACCAAACGAGTTTAGACTTTACACTTTTAATCTTCAAAACTTTTTAAAATGGGTAAAAGATGCACCTGAGCTGTCTAATGCTCCTTCTGATTTAATTATTTCATTACCCGATGGCAACGGAAACTTCTCTAATTATTGGGTATATAATAACAGTACCATGGAACCTGAACTGGCTGAGACGGTTTCAAACATACGAAGCCTAAAAGCTGTTGATATAAAGAATACAGGAAATAATATAAGTATTAGTGTTTCTGATATTTTTGGTTTGCACGCAATGGGTATGAAAACCGATGGGTCTGTTTTCTATATTGATAACTACACTAACGACTTAAACGCTGTTATTGCATATCAGCGCAATAGTTTAGAAGCACCGAAAAACAACTTTACCTGTTTGGTTTCTAATGATGATTCTCAAAATGAATTTGCAGCTTTTAACACGCCAGTCCAGACATTCAGCTTAGACAATAAACGCAGAACCTTTCGTTTAGCTTTAGCCTGTACCATTGAATATGCAGCTTTTCATATTAACAATGCCCCAACCGGCACTCCAAATATCACTCTTACTCAAAAAGAAAATATTGTTTTAGCTGCAATGAACGTTACTTTAACACGTTTAAATCAAATTTTTGAACGTGAATTAAATGTTCACTTAAACCTAATTGCTAATAATAGAAGTATCATTTTTATATCAAATGATAATTTCACAAATAATAATGCCAACTTATTAATTAATGAAAGTCAAAGTGTTATTGACAATGTTATAGGTTCATCTAATTACGATATAGGTCACACGTTCAGCACCGGTGGCGGTGGATTGGCAAGTTTAGGATCTGTTTGTAGTTCATGGTTAAAAGCTTCGGGGATAACCGGCTCTCCTTCTCCTGTTGGAGATCCGTTTGATGTAGATTATGTAGCACACGAAATGGGACATCAGTTTGGTGCAAATCACACGTTTAATAATTCGTGTCAGTTTAACAGAAATTCCAATACAGCAATGGAAACTGGTAGTGGCAGTACCATTATGTCTTACGCAGGTATTTGTACACCAAACGTACAAAACAATGTAGATGATTACTATCATTACATCAGCATTAAAGAAATGCAGACATTTTTATCATCTGCAAGTTGTGCCACTCAAACAACTGTTTCAAATTCTGCACCGGCAGTTACTTCTTTAACAGCCAAAACAATACCTTACGGAACACCGTTTATATTAAGTACAACAGCAACTGATGCAGATAATGATCAGCTAACATATACGTTTGAGCAAATCAATACACAAATAGCAACACAACCCCCGGTAGCTACTGCTACAACCGGTCCTGCATTCAGATCCGTAGCACCAAGCACAGACAATTTCAGATCGTTCCCTAACCTTTCTACTGTTTTAGCAGGCACAACCAACAGCAATGGCATTGTAAGTAATCAATGGGAACGCTTAGCGACCGTTGCCCGGAGTTACAGTTTTGTAGCAACCGTTCGCGATAACAATCCTCTTGGTGCACGAGTAGTTTACACGCCACCTGTCAGCATCACAGTAGCCAATACAGGACCTTTTGTAATTACTTCGCCTGATAACAATCCAAATACAACAGAAGCAACCTGGTTTTTTGGCGATACCAAAACAATTACATGGAATGTAGCCGGAACCACTGCAAACAATATTAATACAGCAAATGTGAATATTTTGGTTTCAACTGATGATGGTATCACTTATACCAATTTAGTTGCCAATACACCAAACG
Source organism: Paenimyroides marinum (assembly GCF_900108395.1). GTDB lineage: Bacteria > Bacteroidota > Bacteroidia > Flavobacteriales > Flavobacteriaceae > Flavobacterium > Flavobacterium marinum. The sequence continues at coordinate 116,781 of NZ_FNXE01000004.1, forward strand.
ATGGTACAGAAACAATTACTGTTCCTTCAAATGTAACAATCTCACATAATGCACGGATTAAAATTGAAGCGGTGAACAATATTTTTTATACGGTTTCTAAAAAATTCACCCTGTGGGACCCAAATGTAAGTGTAGAAGAAGTTGAACTGAAAGATTTAAACATTTACCCGAATCCCGCTACCTCTGTTTTAAATATTGAATTTTCTACAGAAACTTCCGGCAAAACAACATTTGATATTTTTGACTTAAACGGCAGATTGATTCAAACAGTAACTACTGAAACGGCAACAGATATCCAGCAACAAATAAATGTGGAAACTTTAAAAAACGGAATGTATATTTTAGTGATAAACACCGGAAAATACACCTCAACACATAAGTTTATTAAGAAATAGTGTGTTTCCTTAAAGGAAAAAACGCGGAAGTTATAAAACTTCCGCGTTTTTTTTATTCCTCAAATTTCTCATTAATTTTCTGTTCCAGTTCTTTTTGTAATTCTTCAATCACCGGGCGAACGGTACTTTCTGGTAAATCGGCAATGCGGATATACATCAATCCGTCAACCGAATTATTAAACAACGGATCCACATTAAAAGCCACTACCCTTGCATTCTGCTTAATATATTTTTTAATTAAAACCGGCAAACGCAATCCGCCTGGCTCTACCTCTTCAATCAGTTTATCAAATTTATTTAAATCGGCTTCAGCTTCATTAAAGACAAAATCTTTATCGGCATCTTTCAGCTGCACTTTATATTCTTTTTTAGGCTGAACATATTGTGCTACATACGGATCGTAAAAATGCGATTTCATAAACTCAATCATCAGCGATTTACTAAAATCAGAAAACTGGTTACTGATGCTTACGCCTCCAATCAAATATTTATGCTCGGGATATCTCAATGTGGTATGCACAATTCCTTTCCACAATAAAAACAACGGCATTGGTTTTTGCTGGTAACTACCTACAATAAAAGCACGTCCCATTTCTATCGATTGTTCCATCATGGAATACAATTCCGGTTCAAATCGAAACAATTCTGTCAGATAAAATCCATCGATTCCGTGTTTTGTATAAATGTCTTTTCCCAATCCCATTCGGTAGGCACCTGCAATACACTTCGCATCGTCATCCCACAAAAACATGTGCTTATAAAACGTATCGTATCTGTCTAAATCAATCGACTCGTTTGTACCTTCTCCAACAGCCCGAAACGTAATTTCCCTCAAACGTCCAATTTCACGCAAAATATTAGGAATATTAGCCGCATCGGTTAAGAACACTTCGTAATTTTTGCTTTGCAGCAAACGGTCATCTCCTTTACGCAACGCTTCGATTTCTTTGACCATTAAATCTTGCAATACCGGATGCTCGATTTCTTTTGGCGGTGGAGCAGGCAACTTAAACGACGGTATTTTGATGTATTGTTTTTTATCATCTTTCGTGGTATTTGCCAGCAAATACGTTTTTTGGCGCAGGAATTTACCAAAATTTTCAATAGAATCGCCATGTTCATCTTGTTCGGCAACAGTTATAGGCTTACCAATACGCACACGAATTACGCGGTCTTTTTGAGTAAGTAGCTCCGATGGTAATTTTGCTGTTTGTAATGTTGGACTTATTTTAGACAACAAATAAAACAATTTGCTGTTTTTTGCATGAAAATAAATTGGAATAACCGGTACCTGTGCCTTCTTAATTAATTTCAACGCACTTTCTTCCCATGGTTTATCAACGATTTTATCGCCATCTTCAAAATTCGATACTTCGCCGGCGGGAAAAATCCCCAATGGTTTTCCATCGCTTAAATGCCGTAACGTTTCCTTTAGTCCCAAAACACTTGATTGGGAATCTTTATGGTTCTCAAACGGATTTACCGGCATGATAAACGGTTTCAAAGGTTCAATGCGGTGCAATAAAAAATTGGCGATTATTTTAAAATCAGGGTCATGTTCACGCATTAATTTCAGCAATAAAATCCCATCAATCCCCCCTAACGGATGGTTTGAAATGGTTATATACGACCCTTGTTTCGGCAAGCGTTTTAATTCTTCAGGATCAATTTCAAATTCTATTTGAAATTCTTCTAAAATTCCGTTTAAAAACGCTGTGTCTTCTAAATGTTTATTGCGGTCGTATATTTTATTAAGTTCAGAAATTTTAAGCACTTTCATTAACAACCAACCAGAAAAAGTACCTATAAATCCGTACTTATCTAATTTTATTACCTGTGCAATTTCCTTAGCGGTTACTAACCCCATTAGCTATTTTTTTGCAAATATAACAATTCATTTAACTCTTATAAAGAGTATTGATTTTTTAGATTACGAAATTTAAATATACTAAAAATTGTTAAGCGATTATTAAAAAATGTTTTGGTATAGAAAGCAAGTGTTTTATATTCTAAAAGCCGCTGTCATCGCTAACAGAACTTTAAATAAAGTTAGAGAGAAGCTGGGGTATGCATAAAACAATAAACGCCACCCAAATTGAGTGGCGTTCTTTATTTTAATTTTTATGTTGAGGAGGATTGGTAATACCTGCCTCCTGCATTTCCAATCTAGTTTTATAGACTTCCAGAAGGTGTTTTTCTGTTACTTTATGCATTATTCTTTTTTATAAAAACCTATTTGATTATCTTTTAAAAACTTAGTCTTCAATTTATGATGATATGCAGTCATAGAAACTCTAATAGCTTCACATGTAGAATAAGCAATAAAATATTCGAAATCTAGTTCTTCATTGATAGTCTTTAGGATGTTTTTAACATCCTTTTTCTTATATTCTGACCGATTTATAGGTACAATAATTTTTCCATAAAACTTACATTTCCCGTTTATAGCCCTTGAAACAACTGGTGATCTATAAGCTACTTTATAATTGATTTTCTCTCCTTTGTAAACTATATAACTCCAAGAAACGGATTCTTCATTGCAATCAATAATTAGATAATCTTCTCTGCAATCTCTTTCCTGCGAATTTGCATTTGAAATAATTAAAAGAAAAAAGAATATTGTAAGTTGAACCTTCATTTTTATTGCAAAATACAAAAATACCGCCGAATTTGTTTCAGCTTCGCATTTTTTTGTCTATAATGAGATTCTGAAACAAGTTCAGAATGACACGCTGAATCTAAATTTATATCTGTGAATCTGTGGGAAAATAAAAAACCTACAAGGTCAAGCAGACTCTTGCAGGTTGAATATTATGAGATTCCGGAACAAGTCCGGAATGACAAAGATTTGAAAGAAACTACAACGGAATATTTCCGTGTTTGCGGTTTGGCGTTGCTACTTCTTTATTTTCGAGCATTTTAAATGCTTTTATTAATTTGCGGCGGGTATCTTGTGGAAAGATTACTTCATCAATAAATCCACGTTGTGCTGCACGGTATGGGTTGGCAAATTTCTCCGCGTATTCGGCTTCTTTTTCTGCTAATTTAGCTGCCGGATCAGCTGCTTCGGCAATCTCACGTTTAAAGATGATTTCTGATGCTCCTTTTGCTCCCATAACGGCAATTTCTGCACCTGGCCACGCAAAGTTCATATCGGCACCAATGTGTTTTGAGTTCATTACGTCGTAAGCACCTCCGTAAGCTTTACGGGTAATTACGGTAACTTTTGGTACGGTAGCTTCAGACAAAGCATATAATAATTTTGCACCGTGAACAATGATTCCGTTCCATTCCTGATCAGTTCCAGGTAAAAATCCGGGTACATCAACCAACACCAATAACGGAATGTTGAACGCATCACAGAAACGTACGAAACGAGCAGATTTGATCGATGAATTCACATCTAAACATCCTGCTAAAAACATTGGGTTATTGGCAACAATTCCCACGGATTTTCCACCGATACGTGCAAAACCTACAATGATGTTTTCAGCATAATTTTTATGAATTTCGTAAAAAGAATCCTCATCGATTACGTTGTTGATTACATCGTGCATATCGTAAGGTTTGTTCGCATTATCCGGAACAATGGTATTTAATTGCTCACGTAACTCGTCACCTAATTCATAAGGTAAATCTTCAACAACTTCTTGATTGTTTTGTGGAATATAACTCAACAAACGTTTTACATCTTCTAAACATTCGATATCGTTCGCAGAAGTGGTATGTGCAACACCCGATTTTGTAGAGTGCGTTGATGCCCCGCCCAATTCTTCCGAAGTAACGGTTTCGTTTGTAACGGTTTTAACAACGTTCGGACCTGTAACGAACATATACGAAGATCCTTCAACCATCATCGTAAAATCGGTCATAGCAGGCGAATAAACCGCTCCACCAGCACAAGGCCCCATAATTGCAGAAATTTGAGGAATCACCCCAGAAGCTTGCACATTCCGGAAAAAGATATCAGCATAACCACCTAACGAACGAACACCTTCCTGAATACGTGCCCCACCTGAATCGTTCAATCCGATCATTGGTGCACCCACTTTCAATGCCATATCCATTACTTTACAGATTTTTTCGGCGTGCGTTTCAGACAAAGCTCCGCCAAAAACCGTAAAATCCTGTGCAAAAGCATACACCAAACGTCCGTTAACAGTTCCGTAACCCGTAATCACACCATCGCCTAAGTAATGCTCTTTATCTAAACCAAAATCTTTGGTACGATGCGTTACAAAGGCTCCGATTTCTTCAAAAGAGCCTTCGTCAAAGAAGTATTCAATACGCTCACGAGCCGTTAATTTCTTTTTTGCGTGTTGTGCGTCGATACGCTTTTGTCCGCCACCTAATTGGGCTTCGGCTAATTTTTTATTTAAAATGTCAAATTTTGTATTCATTGTTTTATTGTTCTTTTATTAATGATTTTAACTCTTCCTTACTTGGAAGTACAGTTTTATATCTGCTTGCAAAGATGTGTTCGTTATTTTCGGGCAAAGTATATTCCACAACGGCTTCGCTTTTGTTTTGACAAAGTACAATACCAATGGTTTTGTTTTCGTCTTCCAGACGGACTTCCCGGTCATAATAATTCACATACATTTGCATTTGTCCGATGTCCTGATGCTTCAGCTCGCCGATTTTCAAATCAATCAATACAAAAGATTTCAATATGCGGTTGTAGAAAACCAAATCAATCCAAAAATGTTTGTCATCAAAAGAAATCCGTTTTTGTCGGGCTACAAATGTAAATCCATTGCCTAATTCCAATAAAAAATGTTCCAACTTGTTGATGATTTCTTCTTCCAACTGATTTTCAGAATAAACTGATTGTTCAGGCAATCCGATAAATTCCAAGATATAAGGATCTTTTATGGCATCTTTTGGTTTTTCAATTATTAAACCTTTTTCGGAAAGTTCCTTTACTTTGTCTTTATCTCTGCTCAAAACTAACCGAGTGTACAATGCAGAATCATACTGCCGTTCCAGTTCACGAACACTCCAATTATTCTTTGCGGCTTCTATTTCGTAAAATTTGCGTTCATTTTCATCATCAATTCGCATCAGCTTTAAATAATGCGACCAACTTAAATTGAATTTCGCAGACACTGTTTGCGATTTTTCGTTTTGTAATTCGTCAGTCAGTGACTGACTTTTTGGAGAAATCGTCAACAGTGTTGACGAATTTGAATACGTTAAATAAAAGTATCGCATTTTAGTAAGATTTTCTACAGAAAAACCTCTTCCAAACTCTTTGGTCAGCACTTTTGACAGTTCTTTTAAAAGCTGTTTCCCGTATTCGGCTCTTTCTTTACCTCCTTGCTCTTCCTCAACAATCATTCTTCCGATTTCAAAGTAGGTCGTTACCATTGTTTGATTAATGGTACGCACAACATTACCCCTTGCGAATTGCAGTAAATCAACAATCTGAGAAAAGAAGTTTGTGTTTATATTTGCTTTTTTTTCTGCCACAGATGCACGATTATATCCTATTTAAACTGAAATCTAATGTAAATATATTTGTTTTTATTTCTACAGATGCACGGATAATCTGACCTAAATTAAAATATCATTCTTAAGAAGAATTCAATAAAATTTTGAGTGAACGTTATATGTGAGATTCCGAAAACAAGTTCGGAATGACAACTGGTGTCAAGCTGAACTTGATTCAGCTTCTCATCCCTTTAATCTATGCATCTGTGGTATATTACTACAACTTTGTTGGTACTCTCAAAACTTTTTGGTCTTCCAGATATTGTCTCAATGCTACTAAAGCAGCAACTTCCGCTTCTTTTGCCTGGTTTTCTTTAATGATATCGGCACTGTAATACTTCTTCACAAAATTGGTATCGAAATCACCCGAAACAAACGCTTCGTGTTCAAAAACAAACGTTCCGAAAGGTAACGTTGTGCTTACTCCGTCAATTTTATAATCCTGAATGGCTTTTAACATCAACTCAATGGCTTCGTTGCGGTCTTTTCCATACGTAATCAGTTTGGAAAGCATCGGATCGTAATAAATCGGCACATCCATTCCCTGTTCAAAACCATTATCTACACGAATACCTTCGCCAGTTGGCAAAATATAGGTTTCTAAATTACCAACCGATGGCAAGAAATCGTTCAAAGGGTCTTCGGCATACACACGTAATTCCAATGCGTGTCCTGTGATTTTTAAATCTTCTTGTTTTATCGGAAGAACCTCGCCACGAGCTACACGAATTTGCATTTCTACCAAATCAATGCCTGTAATCAATTCCGTAACAGGGTGCTCTACCTGCAAACGGGTATTCATTTCCAAAAAGTAGAAATTTTTATTTTCGTCTAATAAGAACTCTACCGTACCGGCACCCACATAATCACAAGACTTCGCCACTTTTACCGCAGCTTCGCCCATTGCTTGACGGATTTCAGGCGTTAAAACAGCAGAAGGTGCTTCTTCCACCACTTTTTGATGACGACGCTGAACGGAACATTCACGCTCAAACAAATACACCACGTTTCCGTGGGTATCTGCCAAAACCTGAATTTCGATGTGACGTGGAGAGGCTACAAATTTTTCAATGAAAACCGAACCGTCTCCAAAAGCGGATGTTGCCTCAGAAATAGCACGTTGCATCTGAGATTCAAAGTCTTCTTCTTTTTCCACCACACGCATTCCTTTTCCACCGCCACCGGCAGATGCTTTAATTAAAATCGGAAAACCTACTTCTTTCGCCACTTTCTTCGCTTCGTCAATATCCGTAATGGCGTGGTCTAAACCGGGAACCATCGGAATATCATAAGCTTTTACGGTATCTTTTGCTGCTAATTTGTCGCCCATTACTTCAATCGCGTGAGATTTTGGGCCGATGAATGTAATGCCGTTTTGCTCGGCTAACTCCGCAAATTTTGAATTTTCTGATAAGAATCCGTATCCTGGGTGAATGCCATCAACTCCTAATTCTTTACATACTTCGATGATTTTATCGCCTAATAAATACGATTGGTTCGACGGTGCTTCGCCAATACAAACGGCTTCATCGGCAAATTTTACGTGAGGCGACTGACGATCTGCAACCGAATAAACAGCAACGGTTTTAATTCCCATTTTTTTGGCTGTTTTCATAACGCGCAGTGCAATTTCACCGCGGTTTGCAACTAATATTTTTTTCATTTGATTTTTTGTTTCAAGGTTTTTTTTCAAATGGTTTTTGATTTGACTTTAATATAGCTACAAGGTTTTAAAAACCTTGCAGCATACATTTTCCTGCGAGGTCTTCAAGACCTTGTAGGTATTCTAATTTAATCGTTCTATTTCATCATTTAGTTCTTTATCCCAGATAAACTCCATACCAAAATTACCGCCAGAATTTATCGTAAAAAAAGCTCTGTTCCATTTGTTATTACCGCCTCCTGTCGTGATTTCGTGAAGTTCTTTTATCCAAACGCTTAACTCTCGAGTTATATTTCTTATCGAAATATTCTTCACTTCATTATTTTCAATATACTCCCCTGTATATCCAACAACGCCGTTTCCAACTATTTTAAATTCTAATCGTGCATTTGTCCACACATCACCTTCAATAACATTAAACATTTCCTGTCCTATTTTTGAATAAATCTCATCAACTGTCATAATTTCTATATTTATGATACCTACAAGGTTTTAAAAACCTTGCAGCATACATTTTATTCAAACTCAATTAACAATTGACCTTTATCTACTGCCTGTCCTTTTTCAACTGCAATGGATTTAATTACACCTGAACGTGGCGAGTCAAAGCTATTTTCCATCTTCATTGCTTCTAAAATCAACAGATTATCACCTTCCTGAACTTCCTGACCAACCTGTACGCTGATTTCCAGAATCAATCCGGGCATCGGTGCTTTGATTTCATTGACCACTTTTCCTTTGCCAACTTCAAAGCCCATTTCTTTAATCAACTCGTCTAAAGCATTGGTAATCGCCACTTCGTAACGGTTGTTATTGATCTCTATCGTATAAGTTTTGTTGATAAAATCGGTATTTACTACCTTGGCGTGATAGGAAATGTTGTTATGCAATACGTGAAAACTGTGCTTATTCAGACTCACGGCATCTGCATTAAGTATCTGTTTTTCTGTAAATTCAAAATTGTGGTCTTTGTTTACAGAAACTTTAAGTGTGTTGTTCATTGCTTAAAATTTGTTTGAAAGGGTAAAGTTATTTAAAAAATCGCAATTATTTTATTAAAACCATTGTTTAATATATTAATTAAATGCTTCTTACGATATTTGAATAAAAAACAAATGAACAAGTATTCAGTCGTGTTTATGCCGGATTTAAAAACAATTGAGCTTATAAAGCTGATGAAATTAACTTTAGCCGATGAAATTGGTTGGTTTAACAGTAAAAACTCGCTGGCTCATTTTACGATTTTTGAATTTTTAGAAGAGGATATAAATATGGAACGAATTGAAAAACAATTGGAACGAATCGCTTCCGGGATTAATACGTTTGATGTTCTATGTAATTCGTACGATTATTTTGACAATGGTGCTTTTTATACAAAACCTAATAAATCTTCAACTGAAAAAATGCGTTCTGTAATGAAGGTGATTTTGGCAGAAACGAACAATATCAAAAAAACAATTACTAATACCACACCACATTTAACTATTGGCAGACGACTGAGTAGTGACCAATTACAAACCGCTCAGAAAATATTTACCGAAATACATCTGTCTTTTGAAATACAATATCTAACCTTGCGAAGATTCGATGAAAAAATCAGGCAATTTGTAATTTATCGAGATTTTCCATTATTGGGCAATTCTAAAGAAATACAAGGAAGTCTTTTTTAAAGTTTATCACTACTAACCGACTAACTTTTCAAAATTAAGGAGCTTCCCATTGTGGTTAGCTCCTTTTTTCATATTTTGGTTTTACGACAAATCAAAAATATGAGCAATAAAGATACAGAAAAGAAATTAGTCGGTCAGCCGATTTTCAAACAAATCATCAATTTTATTCCAAAAGATAAATTTGATATGCTTGTCTACAAGCATA